>JBGAOU010000007.1:5259-135629 GCA_044221625.1 Pyrinomonadaceae bacterium
AGTCGACGCGGATGGACGGGCTTTTTCTCGCCGGTCAGATCAACGGTACGACCGGATACGAAGAAGCTGCCTGTCAGGGATTGCTCGCCGGGATCAACGCGGCGTTCTCAGTGCGGCGGCGAAAACCTTTCGTTCTCGGGAGGGAAGATGCATATATCGGTGTTTTGGCCGACGACCTCATTAGGCACGGCGTAGACGAGCCGTACCGTCTGTTTACGTCCAGAGCGGAGGCAAGGTTGACCCTCCGCCACGACAATGCCGACCAACGCCTTTCGCCTAAGGGCCGTGATGCCGGACTGGTCGGCGACGCAGACTGGGAGCGGTTCAATAATAAACGTGACCGGATAGCCACACTAAGGAATCTGCTCGATGAGACGCGCTTCAAAAGATCGTCGCCAGAATACGCCGGCATATCGCAGCTACTCGGAGTTGATCTGGGCGATTCGTTCACGTTGTCTCAGTTAGCGATGCGGCAACGGGTTGATCCGACAATTATCCGCCGTTTGATGCCGAACGCTGCGGGTGAAGCGGCCAATGAATCGGAACTTGCGACCGCTCTCGCCGATTCGTTATACAGCGGCTATATCCAGAAGCAAAGGGCCGCAACTGAGCGGGTGAACCATCACGACGCCCTAAAAGTACCGGAAGCATTTCGTTTTGACGGGATCAGCGGACTTTCGCACGAGATGGTCGAACGCCTCGAACGGGCCAGGCCTCAGAATTTCGGCCAGGTCCGCAAGATAGCCGGGCTTACGCCGGCCGCAATTTCCACCGTTTTGGTCCATTTGACCGCACAAAAAGCCACGACCAACACTCCGGCCTGAACTTTTCGATCTTGAATGTGGTACGTACCACAATGTTTGATCAAAGCGGTTTGTGGTACGTACCACATTTCAGTTGTTAGATTACGGTGGGCATCTATGCTAACTTAGAAACCTGTTTTCGTTTGTCTAGATATGGGTAAGATCATTGCTGTAGCCAATCAAAAAGGCGGAGTCGGAAAGACCACGACGGCGGTAAATCTTGCGGCGGCATTGGCCTCCGAGGATAAAAAGGTCCTGCTGGTCGACGCTGATCCGCAGGCTAACGCCACATCCGGTGCCGGCATCGCGCGTGGAAATTCGCGAAAGTCGCTCTATAACGCTCTTACTTCGAACGATCCTGTTCGCGAGATGGTCCTGCCTACCGAGATCCCGTTCCTATGGGTTTTGCCGTCTGATAAGAACCTTGCGGGTGCCGAGATCGAATTGGTCGATGCCGAGGACCGCAATTTTGCCCTTAAAAAGCTTCTGAACGGTATTCGTGAGTATTTTCATTACATCATCATCGATTGCCCGCCTTCACTCGGCATCCTGACGCTAAACGGGTTGACTGCGGCTGATTCGCTATTGGTGCCTATTCAGTGCGAGTATTACGCGCTCGAGGGCGTCACCGAGCTTTTTGACACATTGGCCAGACTGCGGCGGGAGCTCAATCCGACACTCGCGATCGAAGGGCTGCTTCTGACCATGTTCGACGAACGGACCAACTTGTCGGCCGCGGTGGCCAAGGACCTACGCGATTTTTACGGTTCGCAGGTGCTCGAGACCGTCATACCGCGAAATGTCAGGCTTGCCGAGGCTCCGAGCTTCGGAAAGCCGATAATGCTGTATGATCCGCGTTCGCGTGGTGCCGAGAGTTACATTCAACTTGGAAAGGAGATCATTGGCCATGGCTAGACAACCGCTTGGCAGGGGCCTCAGTGCCCTGATGGGTGACGAAAAGGCCCCTGCGATCGAGCAGGGTGTTCGCGAGATCGATATCGATCTGATCGATCCCAATCCCGAACAACCCCGAACCAGGTTTGCCGAAGAGAAGTTGGCTGAACTCGCCGCTTCGATCAGATCCAATGGGGTGGTCCAGCCGATAGTGCTGCGTGCGATCGGATCCCGATATCAGATCGTAGCCGGTGAGCGGCGATGGCGTGCGGCTCAACGAGCCGAATTACGAAAACTGCCGGCTGTCGTGCGCGATATCCCGGATGATAAGCTGCTCGAGATCGCCCTTATCGAGAATATTCAGCGGCACGAGTTAAACCCGATAGAAGAAGCCAAGGCATACCGGAAACTCATTGATTCTATTGGACTTACGCAAGAGCAGGTGTCGGAGCGTGTGGGCCGCGAGCGGTCGCTTGTAGCGACGACAATGCGCCTGTTAAAACTCCCCTCCGAGGTTCAAAATCATATCGTCGAAGGGCGGCTTTCACTCAGTCACGGAAGGGCGTTGTTGATGGCTGACGATCCAAAGGTCCAGCGTGCCGTGGCAAAAGACGTCATTGAACGCGGCCTGTCAGTACGCGAGACCGAACGAACAGTTAAGCGTGCCGCGAATGGCGGCCCGGGTGCCCCGTCCAAACCGGCCCCGCGTGTGATCGACCCTAACACAAAGGCCGCTGAGACTAAGTTGATGCGAAAGCTAAGCACCAACGTAAAGATATTGCCGTCGGCCAAGGGCACGAGCGGCAAGATCCAGATCGAATATTACGGCACCGACGACCTCGATCGCATATATCAGATGATAATGGGTCAGAGATCCGGGGAGTGACTGTAAGTGATTGATTTTAAAGGAGGTTAAAGAAACACGATGCGTCGGCGTCTGACCGAAATGGTTTCGTGTGCGGGTTGAGTGGCCAAACTCGCCCCAAGCGATCTTGCTCAAGTTTTGAGTAAGTTACCGGCACAGAACAGCGAAAATGTGATCGTCGGTTTTGATAGATCCGACGACGCGGGTGTATTTCGCCTTACGGACGAGACTGCCCTCGTGCAAACGGTCGATTTCTTTACTCCGGTCGCCGATGATCCGTTCACATACGGCCGGGTCGCGGCGGTCAATGCTCTGAATGACGTCTACGCGATGGGCGGTACCCCGTTGTCTGCACTGTCGATAGTCTGCTTTCCTCAAAAGGGCGACTGGGACGTCCTCGGCGAAATACTTGCGGGCGGCCAGGCCGCGATGAACTCCGAGGGCGTGGTGATCATCGGCGGCCACTCGGTCGACGATCAGGAGATGAAGTTCGGCTACGCGGTGACCGGTGTTATACACCCTGAACGTGTTGTTACAAATTCCGGAGCACGCCCTGGTGATGTGCTTGTTTTGACCAAGCCGATCGGGACCGGTGCGATAAATACGGCCGTCAAACGCGGCGAAGCAAATGCGGCGACGGTCGAAGCGGCGATCAAAGCGATGACCACATCGGCTGCGGCGGCATCTAAGCTAATGCGGGAACTCGGCGCAAATGCCTGTACGGATGTAACCGGCTTTGGTTTGATGGGCCACGCATTTGAGATGGCAAAGGGGAGCGGTGTAACGTTGATCATTGAGTCAGAAAGTGTTCCGCTGCTGCCGGACGTTCTGGAGCTGATCGAAAGGGGAATGTTGACCCGCGGCGATAAAAATAATCGGGCGTACGTCGGCGAGACGGTCAAATTTGCCGGCAGCGTGACCAACATCATGCAAAGTGCGTTATTTGACCCGCAGACCGCAGGCGGACTGTTGATCAGTATGAGCTCGGAAACGGCGGCCGAATTTGTACGGCAGATGCCCGATGCCCGCGTCGTCGGCTCGGTCGCCGGACATAGCGGCGTTTATATAGAGGTAAAGTAGGTGTTTTTGTTCATCCTTGAATCGATCGGAACCTCCGAGCTGATACTTATCGGCGTGATCGCGCTTATTTTTCTCGGGCCGAGAAAATTGCCGGAGATCGCCCGTAAGATCGGCAAGATCACGGCCGAATTTCGAAATACCACCAATGAATTCAAGCAGACCTGGGAACGCGAGGTAAATTTCGAAGAGGAAGCAAAGGCTTTCAATATTGACGACGACGATCCGCCGCCGATAGCGAGAGCTAATACGATCCACCCTCAGGCTGCGGCTGAGACGCCGAGTATTTCGGCCCCTGAGATCAGAGAGGTCGATCCTGCCGAATTCACTTCAAAGGACGCAAAAGTTCAAACCGCGAAGAGTGACCTTGCCCCGCCGGAAGATCCGGACGACAAGCAAAACTGGCTGTAATCAATAGATGGACGAGAACGGATCAAACCAATTACCCGAGCGCGCGGCAAATATGTCGTTTCTTGAGCATTTGGATGAACTGCGCAAACGGCTCGTCAATTCGGTAATAATCGTCGTCGTAGCATTTACGATCTGTTGGTTTGTTTCGGACCGGATCTACGACTTTCTCAGCGTGCCGATCCGTCAGGCACTTTCTGAGGCCGCTCGCAGGGAATTGCCGATCAGTGGAGTTACCGGCGACGAAAAGCTGCTGCCATTGAGCGGTATTCGCGAAGGCGATGGCGGCCGTTACATCTTTGACAGATCAACAAAGCTCGGAGCCACGGTCGTCGTGCCGGGTACGTCGGTTCTGGCGCAAGTGTCCCGTGACGCGGAGGGAAAGTTAGGACTGTTTACCTCTGAACCGCTCATCACAAATAACGCCGTTGTCCCTAAGGGCGTTCGTCTGCCGGTAGAGTTTGACGAGGTTGCCAAAGATCAGCCAAATGCCGATGAGCGGATGACCGTGACGACCGCGACCGAACAATTCACTCTTTTCGTCACCGTTTCGTTATATGCCGCGATCGCGTTGTCGGTCCCGCTGCTATTGTGGCAAATTTGGATGTTCATTTCGCCGGCCTTGTACAAACATGAGCGGGCGTATGTCACACCTTTCATCGGCCTTTCAACCGTCTCATTCGTGATCGGTGCCGCGTTTGCGTATTACATCTTGTTCCCGCCGGCGGCCCGCTATCTGCTGGGGCTCGGCGGCGGCGATTTTCAACTGCTGCTCA
Source organism: Pyrinomonadaceae bacterium (assembly GCA_044221625.1). Classification (GTDB taxonomy): domain Bacteria; phylum Acidobacteriota; class Blastocatellia; order Pyrinomonadales; family Pyrinomonadaceae; genus OLB17. Next base: position 10,083 of record JBGAOU010000007.1, read on the forward strand.
AGGCGAGCGACTATCTCGATTTCATCACGATCATAATGCTCGCGATGGGCCTGATATTTCAAATGCCCGCGATATCGTATGTCCTCGCCCGCATTGGCATCATTTCGGCCGGATTACTGGTCCGCAGTTGGAAAATATCGCTGGTCGTTATACTCATTGTCGCGGCTGTCGTCTCACCGACGGGCGATGTGCCCAATATGATGCTGTTCGCTACGCCGATGATCGGGCTCTACATCGTGTCGATATTTATCGCCTGGTTCTTTGGCAAAAAGCGCCGAACGACTGATGAAACGGGCAGTTAAGCAACCCGTGCCCGCATTATTTCATCTTGTATAAATAGATATAACTGTCTAGAATCGGTATAGATAAAATTTTTGGTTGACCTTCCGGCTGTTGGCCGGTCATTTTTTGGGAGTTTTACGTTTATGTCTAAAGTCAGGATCTTTCGTAGTTTTTTACTGACATTTGTGTTGATGTCACTTGGGGCCATTGCGGCTATCGCCCAACCGCCCGACAGCAACAAGCCGAGTCAAGATATTTCGGACAAGGCGCGTAACGTCAAACCGGAATTGAAAGAGGCTTACAAAAAATGGATCAACAATGATGTGGCGTACATCATTACAAAAGAAGAAAAGCGTGCCTTCAACGCTCTCGTTACCGACGAGGAGCGTGAAAACTTTATCGAACAGTTCTGGCGCCGCCGCGACCCCAACCCCGATACCGAAGAGAACGAGTATCGTGAGGAGTATTATGAGCGGATAGCCTACGCCAACGAGAAATTTGCGTCAGGTATCCCCGGCTGGAAAACTGACCGCGGCCGCGTTTATATCGCGTGGGGCAAGCCCGATTCGGTCGAATCGCATCCGTCCGGCGGTTCGTACGACCGCCCGAGTTATGAAGGTGGCGGAGCTACGACGACATACCCGTTTGAGATCTGGTTCTACCGGCATCTTGATGGTGTCGGTGACGGACTGGAGATCGAGTTTGTCGATCCTACCGGGACCGGCGAATATCGAATGGCCAGAAACGCCAATGAGAAGGACGCGTTGCTGATGGTCCCGGGAGCCGGCATGACGACCGCCGAGCAGTTGGGCATGTCCACAAAGGGCGACCGCATCTCCGGATACGATCGAAACGCCGGAAACAACTTTTACCGTGAGCAAGATTCGCCTTTCCGCAGACTTGAGGTCATGACCGGCCTGATGCGTCCGCCGGCAGTCAAGTTCAGCGACCTTCAAAGTTCATTGACCGACTCACCGGTCATCGACAACAATCCGCTGCAGTTCGATCTTCGGGTCGACTTTTTCCGTCAGTCCGACGACCGCATCATCACCGCCTTTACGGTACAGACTAGCAATCGCGAACTGAAGTTCGAACAGATCGGCGGGCTCGAAACGGCCAGAATGAACATTTTCGGCCGCATCACCGCGGTCTCGGGCAAGCGGTCGGGCATTTTTGAGGATTCGGTCGTGACGAACGCAACTGCCACTGAGCTTGCCGATGCGATGGACCGAAAGTCCGTCTATCAGAAGGCGATCGCTCTGACGCCGGGAACGTACAAAGTGGACGTCGTCGTTCGTGATGTCGGAACGGGTAACAAGGGCATCGTAAACATGGGATTCACAGTTCCGCGTTACGATGAGAAAAAGCTGTCGACGTCGTCGCTCGTGCTGACATCGAAACTGCGTTCGACCAATGAGCGTGATATTGGACAGATGTTCGTGATCGGTAATTCGAAGGTCGTACCGAATCTCGGCGGCGTGTATAAACAGGGACAAGATGTCGGTATCTATTTGCAGGTTTACAACGCCGAGATCGATCAGACGACCTTGCGTCCGGCGGTGGATGTCACGTACATCATTACCAAAGACGGCAAGGAGGTTCACCGACAGATCGAGGATTGGACCGGTTTGAGCGACTCAGGCCAGCGATTGACCCTTGCCAGACTGCTGCCGACGACAAATATGCCGACCGGTGAGTACAATATTCGAATCGAGATCAAGGACCGCGTCGGCGGACAATTGATCAAGAACGAAGACAAATTCACGATCACGCAATAACCTGAGTCCATTCGGAATAGAACGGCGGCACGGGAAACGGGCCGCCGTTCTTATTTTTCGAGGTTGTCAACGCGTATGAACGGCGAACCCACATTCTCGCTGGTCGCAAAGATCGATCCGCCGTCAGCGCTATAGCAAACTGCCTCACCGACAAGGCGGTCGCCTATATCGACCGGGTCAGGGAACTGATGCCAGATCACATCAAAATCAGCAGTGCCGTCCGGAAGACGGTATTCGTACGCCCCGGAATAATCACAGATGATCACCCGCCGGCCATCCGGAGAGATATCGCCGCCGGTGATCAGTCCGTTTGGAACGGCCGGGACCTTGATCTCCGAAAGCCGTTCGGCAACTACCGGCGACCCGGCATCGAACTTGGACGGAATGCGGTAGACGGCGGCAGGCCCATCAGATCGCTTGGTTATTACATAAATGTCGCCGGTCGTCGGATGGACCAAAAGAGCTTCGGCATTGTGAGGCCCGTCCGGGTACGTGAACCTCAGCCGTTCCGGTGCCGCGGTCTCGTTTGATGTTCCGGACGGCGAACCCGGAGCCGCAACTATCGGTTCGGGAACGCGGTAGATCGCTAACTCGGATCTTTTCGACCCGTTATTGCCGATGTCCCCGATGTAGAGAAAGCACTTGCCGCTGCGGTCCTTAAACTCGGCGATGTCTTCCCAATCCTTATTTTCGGCTCCTGGCACTTTCCAGTTACCTTTCCTGCTGCCCATCCCGTCGAGAGCATAGACGATCGCGTCACCGCCAGAATCGTTGTGGGTCCAAAAAATGTTAGGTGAGCATTTTGACGCCGAGAGTCCGCTGCTCTCGTTGATATCGTCTCCGCGAATGTTGCCGACGACCTTCGGTAACGAGTAGTGAGCGGACGAGAGCTTGACCCGATCGGGCCCGGTCGACGAACACGCAAACTGAGTTGCGGCAATTACCACAAAAGAAATGACAAAAGCGAAAAATTTAGCTATAGTTCTTTTCGATACAATTCTCACTTGGTGGACTAATACGCTCGGATTTTGCTGTTAGTTCAGAACATTGGGTAAACAATAACGTACATTTTGTATTGAACCGATGATCGTTGGCACTGAATGGTTGATCGAGGCGGTGGGTTGCGATGCTGAAGCACTTCGCGACGAGGCCGTAATTCGTTCGATCTTCGACCGAGTGATGTCGGATCTCGGGCTGAGGTCAGTCGGTTCGGTTTGGCACAAGTTTCCCGGCGAAGGTGGTGTGACCGGAATGATCGCCCTGACCGAATCGCACCTGGCGTGTCACACATATCCCGAATACGGGACCGCCACATTTAATCTATATTGTTGCCGCACCCGGCCGGAATGGGATTGGGAAGGCCATCTAACCTCTACGTTGGGAGCCATAAACGTGTCGGTAACAAAGATCGACCGAGGAGAATCGCCGGTGCTGAGTTCGTCGAGCAAACACGTTGCCGCTGGGGGTGAAGCGTGAGTACACTTCAGGCAAATTGTCCATCCTGCGCAGGGCCGATCGAATTCAAGGCCGGATCTACGATCGTGATCGTTTGTCCTTTTTGCCGATCGGCGATATCACGGACCGATCGTTCGCTGGAGGACCTGGGCAAGGTTGCCGAGATCGCAGATTCGCAATCGCCGTTGAAACTCGGTCTGAAGGGCAGCTTTAACGGTAACAAGTTCGAACTTACCGGCCGGGCACAGCTTCGGCACGAACTTGGCGGATTTTGGGATGAGTGGTACGCGACATTCTCAAATGGCTGGGTCGGTTGGCTCGCCGAGGCGCAGGGCAAGTTCTATTTGACGTTTTACCAGCCGCTGCCGCAGGGGGCGGAACTACCGACCTTCAGCGGACTTCAGCTCGGCCAGATAGTCGCTGAGATACCAAATCCGACACCGTTGATGGTGCAGGAAAAAGGCCGCGGAACGTCAGTCGCCGCCGAGGGTGAGATCCCATATAAACTGAGCCCCGGAGAGCAGTTTGAGTACGCCGACCTCGCCGGTAAGAATAACGCCTTTGCCACGATCGACTATAGTATGGACCCGCCATGGGTCTTTGTCGGAACACAGGTGACTCTCGCCGACATCGGGCTCGGTGATGCCAAACCCGTCGAACGTGAGGCGAGGCGTGTCTCTACGGCCGGAATGGGCTGCCCGAACTGCGGAGGCCCGCTTGAGCTGATGGCGCCTGACATCGCCGAGCGCGTTACCTGTCCGAACTGCGATTCGCTGCTCGATGTTAATCAGGGCAATCTCACATATCTAAAGTCCCTAAAGCCGATGCCGAATGCACCGGTCTTTGTTGCGCCGATCGGCGCCGAGGGTACCTTTCCGGGCGACGTCAAGTTCAAGATAATCGGTGCCACAGTCCGCAGCGTCACGATCGAGGGCGAGACGTATTATTGGCACGAATATTTGCTCTACAATCCGATGATCGGATTTCGTTGGCTGGTACACTCGGACAATCACTGGAATTTTGTCGAGCCGGTCAACGCTGCGGAGGTCGAGGTTTCGTACATCGGTGCCGGCGGGGTCGCGAAGTATAACGGATCGTCGTTTAAGATCTTTCAGGATGCCTCGGCCGTCGTCGAATATGTAAAGGGCGAGTTTTATTGGCGGGTCGAGCAGGGTGAAACGGTTCGGGCAACAGATTTTGTCGCAGCACCGCTGATGCTCTCTCGCGAGGCTTCGGACAATGAGATCAACTGGTCTGTCGGCACCTACATGACCAACGAGGAGGTCGAAAAGGCCTTTGGTGTCTCTGACCTTCCGAGGCCGTGGGGCGTCGCTCCGAATCAGCCATTTACGGGCCGTTTTTACTACACATGGGGAGCGTTGCCGCTACTCGCGTTGTTTGTCGTCGCGATCCTTATGATCCCGCTCAGCGGTTTGACGAATACGGTTCTAAATCAGGAACTGGTGTTGCCGCCGATGGCGAATGCTACGACGGGCCAGGCCGTGTTCAGCCAGCCTTTTGACCTAAAGGGAAACCGGAATGTCCGGATCACCGCCGGTGCCAACGTCGATAATTCGTGGGCTGACCTCGACGTAGATCTGATCAACGATCAGAGTCAGGAGGTCGAGTCGGTCAACGTCCCTGTCGAATATTATTCCGGGTCTGACAGCGATGGGGCGTGGAGCGAAGGCGGCAAGTCGAACGATGCGACGCTTTCGTCGCTGCCGGCCGGCAAGTATACGCTGCGGGTCGAAGGCACATGGCAGAACTGGCAGGCCCAGATGCCCGTGTCGGTCAAGGTCGAGCAAAACGTGAATCGTGGCGTCAATTTTTGCTGTGCACTGCTCGTTTTGGCGATAATGCCGATACTCGGCTTGTTCAGAAAGATCAGTTTTGAATCGAGCCGCTGGAAGGACAGTATGTTCTCGGCCGCGGCAACAGGCGGATCGGACGATTCCGACGAATAGCAGGTTAACTATATGTGGAAAAAGCTCTATATGGTGTTTGGTGTGGGTGTGCTGCTGGCATACTCTTCGGCGGCCTGGTTCGGTTGGGAGTTGGCTAACGCCGGCAGCAAATCACGTCTGGGAGTGCCGTTCTTTTATTCAGGATTTCGTGGAGGAAAATGATGATGAGTCTTTTATCGATCGCCCCGTTTCTCGGTTTGATCGTCAAGCTTGAAGAACTTTTGCCGGTTCTGACGACTACAGTGATCTTTGTAGCGATCGGGTTGATCGTGTTTGCGATCGCATTTGTTATCGTAGTCTTCGTCTCGCCTTTTTCAGTCAAGAAGGAGATCGAAGAGGATCAGAACGTATCGCTCGCGATCATTATCGGTGCCATTATCATTGGCGTAGCGATGATAATCTCGTCTGCGATCCAGGGCAACTGATCTGCATACGGCGGAAAGTGGAAAATGGGAAATGACCGAGGTGTATTTCGTTTTCCGTTTTCCGCACTTCATTTTCCGTTCGTATGAAACGTGCACCGCTGCTTTTTCTAAACGTCTTTGTCATAGCCACCTGCGGGCTCATCTATGAGTTGCTGGCCGGAACGCTCTCCAGCTATGTCCTCGGCGATTCGGTCACACAGTTTTCGCTGATCATCGGCATCTATCTTTTTGCGATGGGTGTCGGTTCGTGGCTTTCGAGATTTATCGATAAGCACGTTGCCGAAAAGTTTATCGATATCGAGCTTGCCGTGGCCGTGATCGGCGGATTTTCGGCACCTCTGCTCTTCCTTACCTTTGCAAATCTCTCGTATTTCTCGGTAGTTCTCTACACCGTCGTCTTTATTATCGGGATGCTGGTCGGCCTCGAGATACCGCTGCTGATGCGCATCTTGCAGGACGAGATGGATTTCAAGGACCTTGTCTCGCGCGTCCTGGCGTTTGACTACATCGGGGCGTTGGCCGCGTCTTTGCTTTTTCCGATCTTTTTTGTCCCGAGACTGGGGCTGACCCGAACATCGCTGATATTTGGAATGCTCAACGCCGCGGTCGGCATCTGGGGGACCTGGCTGCTGCTGCCGCTTCTGAAACGAAACGTGACGATAATGCGCGTCAAAGGATTTGTGATCCTGGCGTTACTCGCCATTGCCTTCATAAAGGCAGACCGACTAACGACGCTCGCTGAAGACGCTTTGTTCGTGGATAACATCATATATGCCAAGAGCTCAGCTTATCAGCGAATTGTCGTCACAAAGGGCAAAACCGGCTATGCGTTGTTTTTGAACGGCAATCTTCAGTTCAATTCGTTTGACGAATACCGTTATCACGAGGCGCTGGTGCATCCCGCCTTTGCCGCTTTTTCAGGCGATGTGAAAAGGGTGCTTGTCTTGGGCGGCGGCGACGGATTGGCACTGCGCGAGATCGAAAAGTACAAGTCCGTTGAGTTTATACAACTGGTCGATCTTGATCCCGATATGACGCGGGTCTCGTCAGCCGTGCCGGCACTCGGCGAACTCAACAAGCATTCACTCAACGATCCGCGTGTCCACGTTACCAATGCGGATGCCTTTGTTTGGCTCGACAACGTTCCGACCGAGCCTTTCGACGTCGCGATCGTCGACTTTCCTGACCCGAACAACTTTGCCCTCGGCAAACTGTATACGACCAGGTTCTACAATCTTCTCAAGCAGAAGCTCAAGCCGGACTCCTCGGTCGTGATCCAGACGACCTCGCCGCTGATCGCCCGCAATTCATTCTGGTGCGTGATGAAAACGCTCGAGGCGAGCGGCTATTCGGTCAAACCGTATCAGACGACCGTTCCCAGTTTTGGTATCTGGGGTTATGCTCTGGCCAAGCTCGAGCCGTTCGAGAGGCCGCAATCGCCTCCGTCGGGTGTTGAGATGCGCTTCCTCAATAACGAGACGTTCGCGTCGCTGTTTGAATTTCCCGCAGACACATCCAAGCCGGACGAAGAGCTCGAGATAAACCGCCTCGACAATCAGGCACTGGTCCGCTATTACGAAGCCGAGTGGCGCCGTTTCGAGCAATGAATCTGAACCGACGCGACTTACTCAAGTTGTTTCTGGGGGCACCGATCGCGTTTGCGGCGTGCCGGACAGATCATCCGCGGGTCGTTCCCGAGGGCGAGATCGTCGGGCAATCAGCAGATCTCGGCCACATTTTGCGCGCGGGCCGAACGTTTGAGGTTCCGTCCGACCGCTGGGAAACAAAAAGGGCGGTGATCGTCGGCGGCGGTATCGCCGGGCTCTCGGCCGCCTGGAAATTCAAAAAGCAGAATTTCAACGATTTTGTTTTGCTCGAACTCGAAAAGGACGTCGGCGGCACATCGATCAGCGGTAAGGGCGACCCGGTCGGTTACCCGTGGGCCGCTCACTATCTCCCGGTCCCGTTTGCCGAGAACACCGAACTCGTCTCACTGCTTGATGAGATGTCGCTCACTGAGGGCCGCGACGCTCAGGGCGAGGTCATCGTCAAGGAGCAGTTCCTTTGTCGCGAACCCGAGGAACGTGTCTTTTTCAAGGGTCGCTGGTATGAAGGGCTGTATCTTAATGTCGGTGCCGGTGACGAGGAGAAGCGGCAATTTGCCGAGTTTCAACGGAAGATTGACGACTGGGTCAACTGGCGGGACGCACGCGGACGACGCGCGTTCGCCGTTCCGCTCGAAACGTGTTCCGACGACGCGGCGGTGACCTCGCTCGACCGCATTTCGTTCACCGACTGGCTGCGTCAGAACGGCTTCACATCCGAGCGGCTGCATTGGTATTGTGACTACGCGACGAGAGACGATTATGGACTGAAGGCCGATCAAACGTCGGCGTGGGTCGGCCTGTTCTATTTCTGTTCACGGGTGCGAAAAAGCGGTGTCGAATCACAGCCGTTCATTACCGTTCCCGAAGGAAACGGCCAGTTTGTCCACCATTTTGCCGGACTTGCGGGAGATAACATCCGTCGGTCGCAGGTGGTCGTTTCGATCGTGCCGACCGACAGCGGCGTTGACGTCGTTACGCTCGATGGCGGCGAACTCCGCGGTATTCACTGCGAAAGGGCGATCTACGCATCGCCGATGTTCACGGCCCCGTACGTTATTCGCGGATTTCGCGATGATCCGCCGTTTGCCGCCGTCGAATTTCAGCACAATGCGTGGTTCGTGGCCAATCTGTTTTTGAAAGATCGCCCGAAACCGCGTTTTGCAAAGGACTTTCCGCTTTCGTGGGATAATGTTCTGTACGAAAGCCCGTCGCTTGGCTATGTGACGGCAACCCATCAAAAGGGCATCGACTACGGCCCGACCGTGCTCACATACTACTATCCGATGTGCCACGAGACCGATGGACGAACAAAGCTCTTCAGCTATGATTGGCGTCAGCTGGCCGACGTTTGTCTGACCGATCTTTCACGGGCTCACAGCGACATCTACGAACTCACCGAGCGCATCGACATAATGCGTTGGGGGCACGCGATGATCAGTCCGCGGCCAAACTTTGTCTGGAGCGGCATTCGCGAAAAAGCCGTCAAACCCTATCGCAAGATCCATTTTGCGCACACAGACCTGAGCGGCGTCGCACTTTTTGAAGAAGCGTTTTATCATGGATTGCGCGCGGCCGGAGAGGTTATGAACGCGCGATCGTGAAGGCACAGCGAAATGCAGACAGTCTCGGAGATAGACATCAATATTCAAGGCGCCGGCGGGCGGCCGTTGTCGCCCGATGTTCCGGGCAGTTCCGGAAAATGGCTTTTCTCCCGCGGCACCGACCTCACCGTATTTCTGGGCAGTGCGGCCCTATCGATCCTGCTGTTGATAGTCGGATGGCAAATGGGGATCGTCAACGGCGATTCGCCGGAATGGACATGGGTTTCCGCAGTCCTGCTGATAGATGTCGCTCATGTATGGTCGACCAGCTTCCGCGTCTATTTTGACCTGGCCGAACTCAAACGCCGCTTTTGGCTCTACCTTCTCGTACCTGTTTTTGGGTACTCGATCGGCGTCGCGCTTTACTCTGAAGGCGAGTTGGTGTTTTGGAAGGTTTTGGCAGCGATCGCAGTTTTTCATTTTGTACGGCAGCAGTACGGGTGGGTCAATCTCTATCGCCGAAAGTTGGGCGAAACCGAGCGATGGACTTGGTGGGTCGACGCGTCGGCGATCTATATGGCCAGTCTTTATCCGCTGGCATTCTGGATGACGCAGTTGCCGCGAAATTTTGAATGGTTCGTTCAAAACGACTTTGTGCGGCTGCCGGCGATCGTCGAGACCGTAATGTTCCCGATCTACCTCGCCGCATTGACCGTGTACGCGGTCAAGTCGATGTACCAATACGTGATCGACGGCTTTCAGAATATCGGCAAGGACATTGTTGTGGCTACGACGGCCATTTGCTGGTATGTCGGCATCGTGTATTTTAATTCGGACTACGCGTTCACGGTGACCAATGTCATTATCCACGGCGTGCCTTATTTTGCGCTGATATATGTTTACGCCCGAATGAATCGCGAAACCGCCGGCCCCGTATACCGGTCATTGTCGTCAAATTGGCTGGTCTTTCTGGCGTCACTTTGGGCTCTCGCCTATGTCGAGGAGCTTTTCTGGCATCGCGGCGTTTGGCACGAAAAGCAATGGCTGTTCGGCGGCGATTGGAATTGGGGCAATCTTAAAATGTGGCTCGTACCGCTGCTTGCATTGCCGCAATTGACGCACTATGTACTCGACGGTTTTATCTGGCGCAAGAGCGGCAACCCTGGCCTAAAGTTGATCTAAAAAGCAATTGAAGCTGTTCGTGACAAAATCAAAAATGCAGTTCTACGCGGTCATGGCGATCGTGTTAGTACTCGCATTTTCGTCATGCAGGCGTTCAGGCGGCGGTATCAGTATCCTAAACCCTCTGGACGAAACCGCCGAAGCGGCGTTGATCGTCGACGACGCCAACAAGGACCTGACGAAGATAAAGGTCCTGTATCAGCAAAATGAAGGAAAGCGCGAAGACCTAAAGGCGGCGATGGAGAAGAACGACGCCGAGACCGCGAAGAAGATCGCCGACGAAGTGCTGTACCTGATCAATGACGGCACCGCATACGGCAAGTCCGCCGTCGAAAAGATCCAAAAAGCTCAGGAGATGCAGATAAACGACGACTACCGCGAGTACCTGCGGCTAAAAGAAGAGGCTTTAAAACGTCAGCTTGAGGCTTTTGAGAACTATCGCCAGGCGGCACGCATCCTACGCGACAGCTATGACCCCAAGGACGCTAAAATGCGCGAAAAGGTCAAAGAAGAATTTAAGACGCGAAGCGACAATTACCGAAAACTGATGGAAGACGCCCGCGACTACAGCAGCCGGGCCAATGAACTTGCCAAAGAAGCCGTAAAGCGGCAACAGGGACAATAAAAAAGAGGCGGAACGGTCCCGCCTCGGAAATTGACAATGTAACTTGCGGTCTAGAGCACGCGGCCGGGCGTCAGCAGCGTGATCGCGGGCGAAACCGCAGGCGGCTGTACTTTCTGCATCTTCAGCGGTGGCGCCGGCAGAATTGATCCGCCTTCGTCCGTTTCAAAAACAAAACCCGGCGATACTGACACTTCCGGTGTGACGGATATCGTCTGGCGATCGCGGCCGCGAACAATGGTCAGTTGAACATCACCCTCCTTTTTGCTTCCAAGAGTACGGAGCAGATCAAATTCGCCATTGACAGCCTTACCATCTATCTCGACGATTATGTCACCGGCCTTGATACCGGATTTGAACGCCGGCGATCCGTCGCGGACCGAATTGACCATAATGCCGCCGTCGACACCAAAGTGGTCGGCCAACTGTTTGGTCAAAGGTGTTATGCCGATGCCGATCTGACGGCCGGAGCCTGAGCGCCATACGAATCCCTCGCCGCGGCCGTCAGGCGAGGCCCATACCTGCGGACCGTCGATCTTCGGCAACGCTTCTAGCTGGCGCAACTCTTTCATATCGGGAATTTCGATCTTTCCAATAGGGCCGGGGAACGAGAATTCAAAATTTCCGTTCTCGAACTTTGGGGCCGGCCGCCGCGCAATGGTCGCGGTGATCTCCTGCTCGCTGCCGTTCCGCCAGATGACGAGTTTTGTCTTGTGGTCGGGGGCGATCTCGCCGATCAGGCGCGTCAGTTTACGCGTTCCGGTGATCTCATCACCGTCTACGCTGATCAGGACATCGCCCGCCTGAAGTCCGGCAGCCCGGGCGGGTGAATTTTCCATGACCTTCTCGATAACGACACCGCGAACCTCTCGCAGGCCAAATTTTGAATAATTCTCACTTGTCACCTCGGTGGTCTGGACACCGAGATAACTGCCGCCGCCGCCGAACGTAAAGGTCATCGCCTGAGCAGCTTTTTCGTTTGATCCTTTTGTTTCGGGTGTCTGGCCGATGATCGACACCGCACACGCGGCAGTAAGTATAAATACGAATGATCTCTGAAACATAGTACCTCCAGGTTTCTTTATATATACGGGGAGAATCGTGTTTTTTGGGGAGAAAATACGCTGATTTTGTATTTTTGTTGCGTTGAGGTCGGCAATTGGTTGCCTAGCGGAAAGCTGGAAATACAGTCGGCGTTAGCCGAGCCTGAGCTTGGCAAGGCGCTCGGCCGCAGCCTCGAGGGTTTCGTCCTTTTTACAGAAGCAAAATCGAACGATCTGCGAGCCCATCGACGCTTCGTGATAGAATGACGAGCCGGGTACCACCGCGACGCCGATCTTCCGGATCAGGTGTTTTGTGAATTCGATATCATTAGCGAATCCAAAATCGGCGATATCCGCCATCACGTAGTACGCACCTTCCGGATAATCGCACTTGAAACCAGCGTTCCTCAGGACCGGTACAATAAAGTCCCGTTTGCGAAGGTACTCGGCCTGCAATTCCTGATAGTAACTTGCCGGTAGCCCGAGCGCGTACGCTCCCGCGTGCTGTAGCGGATTAGCCGCACCAACCGTCAGAAAATCGTGTACCTTTCTTATTGCTGATGTGATATCCGGCGGCGCGATACAGTAACCGACCCGCCAACCCGTGACCGAATACGTTTTTGACAGCGAATTGACGACGACCGTCCGATCACGCATTCCCTCAATGTTAGCCATGCACTGGTGCGAAAGCGGGTCGTCTTCGTCAATACCGTAGATTATGTGTTCGTAGATCTCGTCGGTAAAGCACAGTACGTCAAACTCCTTACAGAGATCCGCGATGAATTCCAGTTCGTCCCGGGTGAATACTTTTCCGGTCGGGTTGTTCGGGTTGCAGATGATGATCGCCTTGGTCTTTTCGTTGAAAGCGGCCCGAAGTTCCTCGCGGTCAAAGACGAATCCGTTGTCGGTGCGATAAAGCGGAACGTGCCGCGGCACGGCGTCCGAAAGTATGGCGTCGGGAGCGTAATTCTCGTAAAAGGGCTCAAAAACGACGACCTCGTCGCCAGGATCCACGGTCGCCATCATTGCGGCGATCATTCCCTCGGTCGATCCGCAAGTGACGGTGATCTCCGCTTCAGGGTCCAGGTCGAGGCCAAGGAACCACATCGTCTTTTTTGCGATCGCGTCCCGAAAGCTCTTCACGCCCCACGTGATGGCGTACTGATTGTGGTCGGCGGCGATCGCCTCGATGGCCTTGAGCTTGATGTCCTCGGGGGCAGAAAAATCCGGAAATCCCTGTCCCAGATTGACCGCTCCATACTTGACCGCTTCACGGCTCATCTCACGGATGACCGACTCGGTAAAGCTCGCGGCCTTACGCGAGACCCGGCTTTTCGAAACTTTCATATCAGACATACAATTTTCCCCTCATCATTTACCGCCCGATCCGGCATAGCCCGACGAGTTTGCCTGGTGCCACGACCAAGCGCTTTCTATAATGGCCTCCAGTGTTGGGAACTGCGGCTGCCAGCCAAGCATCTCTCGGGCCTTGGCGGCATTGGCGACCAATCTTGAAGGATCGCCCGCCCGTCGCGGTGCGATCAGTGCTTTGATCGGCCGCTGCGTTACCTGTTCGGCGATCCGGATCACCTCTTTGACCGAATAGCCGCTGCCGTTTCCGAGATTGATAAATTCCGACGGTTCGCCGGCCCTCAGGTGCTCCAACGCCGCCATATGCGCGCTCGAAAGGTCGGATACGTGAATATAGTCGCGAATTGCCGTGCCATCGGGCGTGTCGTAGTCGTCGCCAAATATGGAAACATGCGGAATTCGGCCCGATGCCGCAAACAACGCCAGTGGGATCAAATGAGTTTCCGGAAAGTGGTCCTCACCGCGTCGGGCGGTCGCACCCGCGGCGTTGAAATACCGAAGCACGACAAAATTCAATCCGTAGGCCGCCTCATAAGCTGATAGTGTCCGCTCGACCATAAATTTGGTCCAGCCGTATGGATTGGTCGGCGCTTGTGGGTGAGATTCGTCGATCGGCAGATACTGCGGCTCGCCGAATGTCGCGCACGTCGACGAGAATACAAATCGCTTGACGCCATGGGCCAGTAAGGCGTCGAGCAGGGCCAACGTCTGAACGTAATTGTTGTCAAAGTACCTTTGCGGCTTTTCGACCGATTCGCCAACGTACGCGTATGCCGAAAAGTGCATGCATGACTCGATCTCGTGTTCGGCAAAAATGCGGTCCAACAGGCCGCGATCGCCGATATTTCCCTCATAGAACGGGATATCAGGGTCGATGGCTTCGCGGTGGCCGTAAACCAGATTATCGACCACGACAACATCCTCGCCCCGATCCCTAAGGTCATCGACCGCGACACTGCCGATATAGCCTGCCCCACCTGTAACTAAAATTGCCATTGATCTTTAATTCTCGGCCGAGCCGAGCCGGGCATTTTGCGCAAGCAGATTCTCTTCGGCGACGGCCGGTTCGATCTGCGTAATAGTCGCTTCGGGTAAAAATTCGTTAAAGACACTTCTGATCCGCATCTCACTCTGAGCTTCCACCGCTGCCCTAAATTCGCGAAGAATGTTCTCGACCTCGGGCCTTGAATACGTGGCTATCTTGCCGATAAAGATCTTCGGGTGACGTGTCTTGAGCAGATTTTCGCCAGTTATCTCGAGCTCCTCGAAGAGTTTCTCGCCCTTGCGTATGCCTGTAAACCGGATGTCGATATCCTCATATGGGGTCAGGCCCGACAGCCTGATCATATCTTCGGCCAGGTCAAGTATCTTAACCGGCTGGCCCATATCGAGAATAAAGATCTCGCCGCCTTCGCCGAGGGCACCGGCCTGCAGGACAAGCTGTGACGCCTCGGGGATGGTCATAAAATAGCGTGTCATTTCGCGGTCCGTAACGGTGATCGGCTCACCCTTTTCGATCTGCTCGCGAAATATGGGGACGACCGAACCTGCCGAGCCAAGGACATTACCGAATCTGACCGCGATATAGTTGGTCGAATAGGAATGATTAAGATCCTGGATCACGATCTCGGCGATCCGTTTTGACGCTCCCATTATGGAGGTCGGGTTGACGGCCTTGTCGGTCGAGATCATGACAAAATCGGCAGCTCCGAATTCGCCCGCAAGTTCGCCCAATTTTCGCGTCGCAAAGACATTGTTTTTTATCGCCTCAGACGCGTTTATCTCCATCAGAGGCACGTGTTTGTGAGCCGCCGCGTGAAAGATCACGTCGGGACGGAATTGGGCAAAAATCTCGCGCATTCGCGGTTCGTCACCGATATCAGCTATCAGCGGGACAAATTTTGCGTCACTGAAGGTGTTGGTAAGTTCGCGGCCGATCTGAAAGAGAAAGAACTCGGCCCGCTCTACCAGCAGGACCTGTTTCGGCGAATAGTTGGTGATCTGTCTTACCAATTCGGAACCGATAGAACCGCCGGCCCCGGTCACCATTACCGTTTTGTCGGTCAGGAATTCGTGTAGGTTCTGGTCATCGAGCTCGATAGGTTCGCGGCCAAGCAGATCCTCGATCTGCACATCGCGGATGCGGCTGACGGACACGCGTCCATGAGCGATCTCGTTCAGACTGGGTACGATCTGGGCCTTGACGGGGATCGCACTGCAAACGTCCATTATGCGGCGTATCTCTTTGCCCTGAGCCTGATCGATGGCAAGTACGACCTGCTTAATATTCAGTTCGTCGACCAAACGCGGCAGATCGTGGGTCGTGCCGAGCACCTTGACCCCGCTGACGCTCCCGCCGCGTTTTCGCGGATCGTCATCGACAAAACCGCGTATCTCGAGCTCGGCATCCTTTCTGCCAAGCATTTCCTTGGCCAGCGTTGCTCCCATTCGCCCGGCGCCGACAAGCAGCGTCGGTTTTTGTTTGCCCCGCTTGCGGCCGGAGTATATACGGTTCTTTTCATCAAGCTCGTAAACAAATCGGCGCGTGATACGCAGTGCCAGCAACCCGCCGAACGCCATCATGGTGTCGATCAGGATCACTGAGATCGGGACCTGCCACCAGTTGAATTCGGTAAACATCAACAGGAACCGAAAAATGATCAGGATGGCACCCGATATCGCCGCGGCCTTGAGAAAGACCTTGATGTCCTCGATGCTCACATAACGCCATATGATCGAATAAGCCCCGACGAGAAACAGCGTCGATAGCTGTACGAGGATCACGAAGGGAAGTTGGCGAAGAGCGGTCTCGACATAATATTCGCCGAGCTGAATGTTGACTGCGGGAAGATACGCGATGAAAAATGCGGCGCACAAAACCACTACATCCGCCAAAAACTGAAGCGGACGCCGCAGGAACCAAAAATTCTCACTGATCTGATCGTCTTGATTCATTTACCTAAGCAAATTCGTTCACGAGTGCTTTTATTCTGAAATTACTTTGGCGACAGCGCAACTGTCAATGCAAAATACTCATCCAAATTGAGGCGGTGTCCGCCGAAAAACGGTTGAATAGCGCGTTTTTGTAGGTTATTCTTTAGCGGCGGCGGCGTTGTGAGGTTTTACGATGAAAGGTGCGGTCTTAGCTATATTGATATTGGGTCTTTCGGCGTTCGGGTTCGGTCAAACGATGCCGGCCGACGTACCCGTACAAAAGGGTTATATGGTCGGCCCGGGCGACGAGATCACCGGAAAGGTACTCGGCGAGCCGCAGTTCGATTTTGTCGCGACCGTGGACGAGGACGGCAAGATCGAAGTTCCTTTTTTCGACAAGCCGGTCGTTGCAAAATGCCGCTCCGAACGCGAACTCCGTGCCGACATCAGCGCGCTGCTGGCAAAGTACCTGCGAAATCCCCAGATCAGTGTCCGCGTGACCGAGCGTAAGAGCCGGCCGCCGGCAACGATCTACGGCGAGGTCAACAAGCCGCAGGAGATCACCCTGATGCGAAAGGCGACGCTTGTCGAGATACTCGCGATCTCGGGCGGTGTCAAGGATGAAGCCGGCGGGATGATACAGGTTTTTCGCACAAGGGCTCCGCTGTGTTCCGACGGCCGCGATGACAGTGACTGGAAGGTCACCGGCGGCGATGCCGCGGATGTGCCGTCGCGAATGTACAGCCTCGCCAGCGTAAAGCTCGGCAAGGAAGAAGCTAATCCCGTCATATATCCGGGCGACGTCATCGTCGTTCAAAAGGCCTCACCGGTCTACGTTACCGGCGAAGTGGTTGCTCCACAGGGTATCTATTTGAAAGAAGGCGGGATGACATTGACCGAAGCGATCGCCAAGATCGGCGGGGTGCGGCGTGAAGCAAAGACCAAGGACATCAAGATATATCGCCTGAAACCAAACTCGAAGGATCGCGAGGTGATCGCCGCAAACTACGACCTTATCAAAAAGGGCCAACAGAAAGACCTGATGCTCGAACCGTATGACATCATCGAGGTAGACAAGGCCAAAAAGAGTATTGGCCAGACGATACTCGAGGTTGTGACCGGCGCCGCGAGGACCGGCCTGAGCAGTATGACCGGCGGACTCGGCTCCAGTATCCTTTACTAGCAAAGATCACTTCTGATCGGCGTACATTTCGTCGATCAGATTTCGATATTTTTCGTCGACCACACGTCGCTTGACCTTCATTGTCGGTGTAAGTTCTCCGCCGTCGACGGTCAGCTCATTTTCCAGAAGCACAAATTTCTTTACTTTTTCAAACTGAGCCAATCCCTCGGTCGCGGCGGCGATCTGGCGTTCAAAGAGGTTTTGGATCCTGGCGTTTGCGCAGAATTCCGCGGGCGTCTTCAGGTCAAGTTCCTTCAGATGAGCGTACGACTCGAGCATTTCAAAATTAGGAACGATCAGGGCCGCCGGAAAGCGCCTTTCGTTGCCGACAAGCACGACCTGACTCACAAACCGCGAATGCTTGATCATCTGTTCAATATGCGTCGGAGCGATGTACTTACCTCCTGAGGTCTTGAAGAGTTCCTTTTTGCGATCGGTGATCTCAAGGAATCCGTCGGAGTCAAGGTGCCCAATGTCGCCGGTCCTGAACCATCCGTCTTCGGTGAAGACCTCGTGTGTTTCCTTTTCCTTGTTGTAGTAACCGAGCATGATCCCGGGCCCCGCGACCTCTATTTCGCCGTCATCTGCGATCCGGACGCTCACGTTGCGGATCGGTTTTCCGACCGTTCCCAGACGATGCGCGAGAGGATTGTTCGACGAGATCACCGGCGACGTTTCGGTCAGGCCGTATCCCTGCATTATCGAAATTCCGGCACCGGTGAATATCAGATATATATCGTCGGAAAGTGCCGCACCGCCCGTAATGCAAAACCGCAGACGCCCGCCAAAAAACTCTCGCATCTTGGCGTAGACTATCTTGTCAGCAAGCCGGTGCTTGGCGGCCAGGGCAACGCTCACCGGTGTGCCCTTTTCATTTGCCAAGGCAAATTCTTTGGCGATCTCGATGGACCAGTCAAAAATACGCTCGCGTATCGGACTGCTCCTGGCGGCCGAAAGGCGAGCCTTTTCATAAACCTTTTCAAAGATTCGGGGGACGCCGATGAAGATCGTCGGTTTGACCTCCTTCAGGTTATCGGGAACCTTTTCGATCGACTCGGCAAAGTAAACGCCCATACCGGAGAGTATGTAAACATACATTCCTGTCCGTTCAAATACGTGCGACAGCGGCAGCACCGACAGCGAGATATCGTGCCCGGAAAAGGAGAATTTCTCGCTGGCGTCGATCGTGTTTGAGATGAGATTAGAGTGGCTAAGCATCACTCCTTTCGGTTCGCCCGTGGTGCCGCTAGTATAGATCAGTGTCGCGACATCCTCTGGGCTTACCGCTTCGCGCATCGATTGAGCGAGGTCCGGCCGTGCCAGGCGAAGCTCTTCCCCGGCAGACTCAAGCTCGTCAAGCGACATCGCTATCTCGCTTTCAACTCCCGTACGGTCGAAGAAGATAAGCTTTTCGATAGATCCGCATCCGGCGAGTGCATCGCGAAGCCGTTCATACATCGCGGCATCTTGTATAAAAAATACCCGCGTCTGCGAATCGTTGATAATGTAACTTACCGAGTTCGGCGATAATGTCGTATAAATGGGAACGTCGACAAATCCGCCAAACTGGCAACCGGCATCCGAAAGCGTCCATTCCGGCGAGTTTCCAGCCAAGATCGCCGCCCGATCACCTTTTGCGAGCCCGAGGGAATGCAGGCCAAGGGCTATATTCTCAGCCCTTTCGATCATTTTCGCCGATGTTATCGATCGCCATTGGCCATTAGCCTTAAAATTCAGAGCGTCGGGCAGATCAAATGTTTGGGCAGACTGAAGGAAAAGGTCCGCAAGCGTGCGCGGCTCGTCCGGCGTTAGCGGAATTCCGCGGGAGATAGGTGACGCTGTGGCCGGATTCTCGGTCATACGGTCATCACGCCTCCAAAGAATATCCTTAATACCTCGTCAGCCATCGGCGCGAGCGGATAGGACCTTTTTGATAAGATCCAGTTCGTCACCATTTCATCAAGCGCTC
Organism: Pyrinomonadaceae bacterium; assembly: GCA_044221625.1. GTDB lineage: Bacteria > Acidobacteriota > Blastocatellia > Pyrinomonadales > Pyrinomonadaceae > OLB17. Next base: position 29,442 of record JBGAOU010000007.1, read on the forward strand.
CGTAGAGTATCTTGGCACACACGATCGGTTTGATATCGTTGCGAAAGACACCGGCATTTTGCCCGTCCTCGATCGTCTGCCGGATGATGTCGAGATACTCGCTAAAGCCCGCCGCCGAAAACTCCTGCATGAATTTGGTCGAGCCTCGCAACTCGACCTGAAAGACGACGGCCATGTCCCGGTCTGAGCCGAGCTTTTCCAAATGCAGCATTGCGATCTTTCTGATACGGTCCTCAGGCGTGGCGATCAATTCGATCTCGCGCTTGCCCTCTTCGATAAACTCGCTCATGGCACGGTCGAATATCGAATGAAGGACCTCTTCTTTGCTCTTAAAGTACAGATAGACGGTCCCGTCGGCGATACCGGCTTCGCCGGCTATATCAGCTACCTTTGAGTTGAAATAGCCCTTTACGGCAAACACCTTTATTGCCGCGCGAAGAATCGCTTCGCGTTTGTCGATCACGACGGATTTTGCCGATTGGCCGCTACGGGTTGCACGAGACATAATGCAGATTATGAATGAACCATCATTCAGTTTGCACTAGGCTATACCATAACGCTGTAGCAAAGCAAGAAAAATCTCCGGACCGACCGTAATTTTTATGTAATATGGCGATGCGCCGGCGGGCAATTTCGGCACGGCTGTTCAGAAACAAGGTTGAGGAGGATAAAAAGGTGGCGGAGAGGACAGGACTCGAACCTGCAAGCGATCACTCGCGGTAGTTTTCAAGACTACTGCCTTACCAATTAGGCTACCTCTCCGCAATCGAGGCAATTCAAAAATATAACCCAAATCTTTGCCGCAGACAAACTATTTCGGAGCAGTTTCTCGTCGAAGGATCTCACGAACGCCCTCGACACCCTTGAGCCCGGTCTCGCGATACTCGATAAATCCCGATCGGCCAACCACGATATGCGTCGGAAATGGCACGTTCAGCGAACCGTCCTTACCAGCCTGTCCGAAATTAATAAGCATCTCGCGGCCGGCACTCGGGACCAAGCGATATTTGAACGGCGTTTTGGCGATGAACTTGTTGATATCGATCGCATTGCTTGTCGAGAGCGCTACGAACTCGACATCCGAACCGGCAAATTCGTTGACGATCTCGTTCAGCTTTGGGATCTCTTCCATGCAGGGTGGACAGCCCACAAACCACAGATTGTATACAACGAGCTTTCCCCGAAACGCCGACGTGTCGAACTTGCTTCCGCCCAGGTCCTCTAACTTCAACATCGGAGCCGGTAGTTTGCCGACCAGTCGATAATCCTGCTGCCCGAGTGCGATAATTGAAAACACCGCGATCGCGGCGACGATCAGAATGATGCGCATATTTCCTCCGCTAAAAGAAACCGTTTGTGTAAAGAGTTAAAGGGTGACTCTATTCGAATATTCAGAAATATAGAAACAAAGCGGCCTCGGTACCCGAATCCGGGGCCGAGGCCGTTCTTCTAAAGTCGTTTAATGCCTTAATTCGTGGCGAGCAACTGGTCGATCTGCGATGCCATCGCAGGCACCTTGTCCCAACCGCTTGAGCGGTAGGCGACCCGCCCACTCCGATCGATAAGGTAGTAAGCCGGAAAACCCATATCCATTTGCCCCTTTTTGTCGCGGTCGGCAAACTGCAGGACGATGCCGAATCCATCCGGAATGACCGAAAAGTCAAATTTGTTGGAGCGCAGAAATGGTTCCACGCTTCTTTCGCTTTCCATGGTCACAGCCAGAAACACGACGCCGCGGCCATCATATCGCTTCTTAAACTGATTGAGCTGCGGTATCTCATGCCGGCAGATCTCACATTTTGTCGACCAAAATGTCACCAGCACTACCGAGTTTCGCATTGCCGAAAGGTCAAAGAAGGTATCGTTCATACCAGGGGCGGCGAACTGAGGCGACATGTCGCCCACACGCAGCATGTTCTGGGCGACCGAGGGTGTGACGAGCAGGGCGATGATCAGAAGTATCTTGGGCAAACGCATACGTGTCGTTTAATGAAGATGAGAGATGTTAAAAATAATTTAACACCTAATAATACAAAGTGCTATTTCCCGCAGATTTCAAAATTTTTATGGACGGCATGAACCACTGTCCAAAGACTGACTTTCGCATAAATGTTAAAATCGGACAGATGCTGCTCGAATCTCTCGAAATCCACAATTTTCGCAATCTCAACGGGAAAATGTCCTTCAGCAGCGGACTAAATATCCTGGTTGGCGAAAACGGCCACGGGAAAACGAACTGGTTGGAAGCGATATATCTTCTTGGGCTGACCAAATCATTTAAGACGCCAAAATTGACCGAAGCGATCCGTTTTGGCGAACGCCTCGCCGTTGTTTCGGGAATGGTCCGCGAATCGCCTGAGATCACGCGAAAACTCCAGGTCGCTTTGGAGGGCAACACCAAAACGCTGTCGATCAACGACAAGAAAGAGACCGTCCAGCGATATCTCGGCCAGATGCACGCGGTCATTTTTAACGCCGACGAACTCGAGATCATTCGCGGAGCACCCGATGCGCGAAGACGATTTCTTGATGGCGGCATCGTCTCGCTGCATCCGCCTTTCGTCCAGACACTCACCGATTACAATCGCGTCGTGCGGCAAAAAAATTCGCTGCTCGTGTCCGCTCGCGAAAATGAATATTCGTTGGAAAAGGTATCCGAGCTCCTCACACCCTGGAACGAACAGCTTGCAACGCTTTCGGCACGCATCCACCGGGCGCGGGTCCGCTTTGTCGAACGGATAAACGAGGTGCTCGAAAAAAAGCTCTTCGCCCGCGAAGAACTGTCGGTAAGGTACCTGTCGTCGCTCGAGGGCAAAGGCGACCTCGCCGACTATGAGGCGTTGGTCACCGAGAGGCTGAAACTTCGGGTGCAGGCAGAGCTCGCATCCGGCCACGCGCTGATCGGAACTCACCGCGACGATCTGGAGATCAGTTTCGACGGCCACGACATCCGCCGATTCGGTTCTTCCGGCCAACAGCGAAGCGCCCTTCTGCTGCTGCAGCTTGCAAATATCGCTGTATTTCAGGCTACTCGCGGCGAGTACCCGATCTTTCTGCTGGATGACATCGACGCCGAACTCGATTATCGCCGCATCGGGCAGCTGCTCGATTTTCTAAACGGAAAGACGCAGACATTTTTGACGACGTCGAAAGAGAGCTTCGTCGACAAATTCGGCGCAAGCGCATTCGTTTTCGACGTGCGTGAGGGTCTCGCCGCACAGCGATAAATATTGGCCGGCACGTGGGCGGCCAGACTGTCCAAAATCGCGGCAAAATGCTATAATTTTCTTTTAGATATGGCTGAGGAATCTTCTCAGACAACGCGTCCGAAAAGGCGTTAACCCCGAGAAGTTCTTCAGCCAAAATGTTCAAGGATCAATTCCAGAGGTTTAATAAAATTGGCTAAAGCAAAGACTGAATACGGTGCAGATTCGATCACCGTCCTTGAGGGCCGTGACGCTGTGCGCAAGCGTCCGGCGATGTATATCGGATCAACGAGCGACATAGGGCTTCATCACTTGGTTTATGAGGTCGTGGACAATTCGGTCGACGAGGCCCTGGCGGGATATTGCGACACGATCGAGGTCACGATCCACATCGACAACTCGATCACGGTTGTCGATAATGGCCGCGGCATTCCGACAGACATCCATAAGCAGGAAGGGCGTTCGGCGGCCGAGGTCGTGATGACGGTCCTGCACGCGGGCGGTAAATTCGATTCAAATTCGTACAAGGTATCCGGCGGCCTGCACGGCGTCGGCGTCAGCTGCGTCAATTTTCTCAGCGAATATTTGCGTCTCGAGATCTGGCGTGATGGTAAGACGCACGAAATGGAGTTCGAGGCCGGCATCCCGGTCGCACCGCTAAAGCAAACGGGTACGACCCAGAAGCGCGGCACCAAGATCACATTCCGTCCTGATTCGAGCATTTTCGAAACCACGGTTTACAGTTTTGAAAAGCTGTCTGAGCGTCTTCGTGAAAAGGCTTTTCTTAACAAGGGCATTCGGATCCACATCAAGGACGAGCGCGAAGAACCCGAGAAATCGCATGAGTTTTATTACAAGGGCGGCATCGCCGAATTTGTAAAGCACCTCAACCGGAATAAAGCTCCGCTGCATGACGAACCGCTGTACTTTGAGACCGTCTCGGATGACCTCTCGATCGAAGTCTCGATGCAGTACAACGATAGCTACGACGAAAAGATATTCTCGTTTGCCAACAACATCAATACGGTCGACGGCGGAACGCACCTTTCCGGTTTTCGCGGAGCGATCACCCGAACGATCAATAATTACGCCGAAAGCTCGGGGATGATGAAGAACGCGAAGGTCGCACTCTCGGGCGACGACGTTCGCGAAGGCCTTGTCGCGGTTATCAGCGTCAAGATCCCTCAGCCGCAGTTCGAGGGCCAGACCAAGGGTAAGCTCAATTCGCCGGTCAAGGGGCCGGTCGAGTCTTTCCTCAACGAAAAGCTTGGCGAATTTTTCGAACAGAATCCGGCGATAGCGAAAAAGATCGTCGGCAAATCGGTCGATGCGGCTCGTGCCCGCGAGGCGGCCCGAAAGGCCCGCGAGATCGTCCGCAAGAGCGCTCTCGGGACTTCGACTCTGCCCGGTAAGCTTGCCGACTGTCAGGAAAAGGATCCGGCACTTTCAGAGATATACATCGTTGAGGGCGATTCGGCAGGTGGTTCGGCCAAGCAGGGCCGCGACCGTAAGAATCAGGCTGTCTTGCCGCTCAAGGGCAAGATCCTCAATGTCGAAAAAGCACGCTTTGACAAAATGCTCGGCCATGGTGAGATCAAGGCTCTGATCACGGCGCTCGGCACCGGCATCGGAAAAGACGATTTTGACGTCAACAAGCTGCGTTACCACAAGATCTGTCTGATGACCGACGCCGATGTGGACGGCAGCCATATCCGTACTTTGCTGCTGACGTTCTTTTACAGGCAGATGCCGGCCCTGCTTGAGAACGGTTACGTCTACATCGCCCAGCCGCCGCTCTACAAGGTGAAACGCGGTAAAAAGGAAGAGTACATCAAAGACGAAAAGATGATGTTTCGTTACCTGATGCGAATGGCGACCGGTGAGTCGATGATCACGTCTAACGGCCGCTCGATCGAGGGCCGCGAACTGTCTAAGGCTCTCGAGCAAACGACCGAATATAGGAGTTACGCCGAGCGGGTTGCCCGACGCTTGTTCAACGACAGCAAGTTGACTGAACTGCTGCTCGACGCATTTGCCGGCAAGGACGGCGTGATCACCAAAAATCAGGTACGGCTCCGAAAGGTATTTGGCGAACAGGAAATGATGGCTGAGATCGAGGGCAAGCTGATAGATGCCGGTTACAACGCCGAGCTTAGCGGCGACACCGAGCATGGATTGCTGGAGATCCACGTCACCTATCCAAACGGCCAGCGTCTGACGATCGACTGGAATTTGGCAAGTTACGTCGAGTTTCAAAAGGCGATCGAGCTCAAACGCAGCCTTGATTCCGATTTCCCCGGCCCGTTCGTCCTGGGCGAAAACGGTAAGAGCGAAACACTGTCGACCCGCGAGGAGCTCCTCGACAAGGTGATGGCAATGGCCAAAAAGGACCTGACCATACAGCGTTACAAGGGTCTCGGCGAGATGAATCCTGAACAGCTCTGGGAAACCACAATGGACCCGGAAAAGCGGACGATGCTGCAAGTTCGCATCGAGGACGGCATCGAGACCGATGGTATATTTACGGTCCTCATGGGCGATCAGGTCGAACCCCGGCGCAAGTTTATCGAGGACAATGCCCTCGATGTTAAGAATCTGGACGTATAAGCAAGTAGAAGGAGATATGAAATTAGTTAAATTATCGATTTTCGCGGCCATATTTTTTGCATTTACTTCGGCCGCTCTCGGGCAAAAAGTGCCAACCTTTTCTCAATACAAGGCCGCGGTCGAAAAGAAGCGCGTTATAACCGTCGATCTCAAAAGCCATAAGGACGCCCGGATGTTTCGCACCAATTTGCGAAACGCCGCTAAGGGCGGAGTTAATTTTGCCGGCCATTATGTCTTGACCGGCTGGGGATGCGGAACCAACTGTTCGCAGTGGGCAATTATCGATGCAGGTAACGGGCGGGTTTACTTTCCAAAGCAGTTTGCAGGCGTCGGTTTCGGATTTTGCGAACTGCCCGAAAACGCAATGCCGAAAGATGCACCGAAGGAAGATGACGATTCCGCCGGGCCGATCTATTTTAAGAAGAACAGCCGACTTGTCGTCCTTACCGGCTATCCCGGCGGCGGTCTCGATGATGACAAAGTAAAGTGCGGAAACTATTTCTACGAATGGAACGGAACCAGTCTTAAACAGATCAAACTCATTCCGGGTAAGCGAGGTGACACACCCTAGGCTGTACCGCAGCCATTACGGCCAATTCGGCGGCGATCTCGATCACGAGATCGCCGCTTTTTCGTCGAAAAGCCGATTCGCTGATTACGCAGGCTCGCGAGGAACAGGCGGGTATTTGAGACGAGCGAGAGTCGTTCCCTTTCGACGGCCACCGCGGTCTCGTCCCGTTAATGTTGGCTTTATCGAAAAGCTCTGATACTTTGTGAGGGAGCATTTACGGAGCAAACCAAATGAAGACCATCCAGAGCGCGTTTCTTATTCTTGTCCTATGTTTATCTGTCCTCGGCCAGGTTGCGTTTGACCAATCTTACAAACCGGCAGAGTTTACCGACACGGCAAGGTTGGAAAAGATAAAGCAGACCTTTCCGGCGATCGAGAGGATCTATAAGGACCACGCCGCAAAAAACCATTTTCCCGGCATCGCGTTCGGCATCGTGGTCGACGGCAAGCTGGTTTTTGCGGGTAACGATGGATACACGGACATCGACAAAAAGACGCCGGTCACCTCGCAGTCGCTGTTCCGAATCGCGTCGATGAGCAAGAGCTTTACGGCAATGGCGATCCTGAAACTGCGCGATGACGGCAAGCTCAAGCTCGACGACCCCGCATACCTTTATGTGCCGGAAATGAAGGGCCTCAAATATCCGACCGCCGATTCTGCCCCGATCACGATCCGCCATTTGCTGACCCACGGAGCGGGCTTTCCGGAGGACAACCCGTGGGGCGACCGGCAGCTTGCGGACACCGATCGCGAATTGTCCGAACTGCTCAAGCGACAGATCTCATTCTCAAACCCGCCGGGCATCGCCTACGAATACGCCAATCTCGGCTTCGCGTTGCTTGGCCGCATCGTTACCAAAGTTTCCGGAATGCCGTATCAAAAGTACATCCGCGAAAAGATCTGGCGGCCGCTCCGGATGATCACTTCGGAATGGGAATACGCTAACGTCGCACCTGAAAAACTCGCTCACGGCTACCGATGGCAGCGTGAACGCTGGATCGAGGAAACGCTGCTGCACGACACGCCGGACGGCTCGTGGGGGGCGATGGGCGGTATGATCTCGTCGATCGACGAGTTTAGCAAATATATGGCGTTTCACCTCTCGGCGTGGCCGCCGTCAAACGCAGCGGAGACCGGCCCGGTCAAACGCACATCAGTGCGTGAGATGCACCATCCGTGGAGATTCAACGGGCTCAACCCGAATTTCACATATCCCGGCGGCCGCGTCTGTGCGACCGCGGGTGCATACACATACGGCCTTGCGTGGCTCCGAGATTGCGAATCCCGCGTTTACATCGGCCACAGCGGCGGCCTGCCCGGTTTTGGCAGTCAGTGGCGGATCTTGCCGGAATACGGCATAGGGGTCGTGGCTTTCGGGAACGTGACCTACGCGAGCCTCGGTAACGTGAACCTGCAGGTCCTCGACCTCATGATCAAAGAAGCCGGCCTCAAGCCGCGACAGCTTCCGGTCTCAAACATCCTCGCACAGCGAAAGGCCGAACTGCTGAAAGTGATCCCTGCTTGGGAAAACGCCGAAAAGAGCGGCATCTTTGCCGAAAATTTCTTTCCGGACAATCCCATCGACCTACTGAAAAAAGACTACGCCGCCCTCTGGGCAAAGGCCGGCAAGATCATCGCCGTTCGGGAAATGATCCCCGAAAACAACCTTCGCGGAAGATTCATCGTTGAGGGCGAGAAATTGAATCTGGAAGTCTACTTTACCCTCACACCTGAAAATCCGCCGTTGATCCAGGAACTAAGGGTGCGCGAGGTGCCTAAACCAAAGAACTAAACATCCTGCCGGGCGGTGCCTTCGATCTCGAGGATCAAGTCGGCTCCGTAGGCTTTCGCGGGTGTCTGGTAGCCGGGCGTGAAGTTGCCGGCGAGGATCTTTTCGGCGATGTTGAGGGCGGCAATGGCGGTTACGGTGTAGCCCTCGGGCCCTTGCAGCCTTGCCTCGGCCCGATTTCCGTTCTCGTCCGAAACCTCACCCCAGAGCAGTGTTCGTCCTCTCGCCCGCTCGGCATCGCTCGGCCCGCCCGCCGGAATATTTGCCTGCAGGTACTTTTGTGCAAAGCCCGTAGCGAGCAGCCAGCCGAGGTATCGGCTCATTTTTAACATTTTTAGATTCGACGGGGGAACGACGGTAAAGACCTCGATATTCGGGATACCGGTAGAATAAAAGGCCGTCGCGACATCGCCCCACGGGATCGTTACGCCGGTCTTAGTCACCTCGCCAAAATCAATATCACGGGTTTTCCACGCCGCCGGAACGGGCGTGATCTTGCCGTCCTTACGAATGGCACCCCCCTTGCCGACATTCATCGTCATCGTCGCCTGCGTGCCATGGGAAAGCCTTCCCATCCCGTAAAATGCCAGGGACAATCGGGTCGCTGTCGGAAGACGATCCTTGAGGTGACGTGCGAGGCAGTCGCTCGGTACAACATCAAACCCGACGCCGGGCATCACCATCACACCCGCGTCCGCGGCCTTTTTTCCCATCGCGGCACAGGTCTCAAAAACGCTGATCTCGCCGGTGATATCGGTATAGTGCTTACGATTTCGCAGACAGGCCTTGACCATTGGCAAACTAGTGATCGAGAATGGCCCGGCGCAATGCAAGACCATCTCGACCTCACCAAGTGCCGCATCCAATGCAGCGTCGTCATCAAGAGAGAACACCCGATATTCCAGGCCGTGTTTGGACGCGAGCCCGGATGTACTGGCCTCGCTTCGCCCGGCAAGTATCGGCTTGAGGCCGCGTTCGGCCGCCATACGCGTGATCAGCTCACCGGTGTATCCATTTGCACCGTAGATCAGAAATGTATTTGCCATATCGCTACCCGTTATTTTCCTCTTTTGGAAAAGCCTTTACCCGTCCAACCTGCCCGTCCGTTAGCCTGACCTTGATCCCGTGCGGATGATCGGGGGAATTGGTAAGAATGTCCTTTACAATACCGACGGTCTGTTTGCCGCTCCGCTGATCCTGCTTGAGAACGATCGAGACTCGCTGGCCGGGACTGATATTTTTACGTTCTCTGTGCGGCATTTCAAAAAATGGTCAGATTCTGCTGCTGCGTCGCTTTGAGTTTATCCAAAAATTCCTCCCGGTCAATGTCGGCTGCACCGAGAGCCTGCATATGCGGCGTCATCACCTGACAATCAAGCCAGGTCGAGCCTCGCTGGCTGAGATGGTCAACGAGAAAAAGCAATGCAAGCTTTGATGCGTTAGGATGTTTGTAAAACATCGATTCACCGCAGAACACGCCGCCGGCGTCGATGCCGTAGAGGCCGCCGACCAATTCGCCGGCCGTATTCCAAGCCTCCACGCTGTGGGCTACACCGGCAAGGTGCAATTCTGTATAAACGCGAACAAAATCGGGCGTTATCCACGTGCCGTGCTGTCCCGGGCGATGGGCCCGCTTACACTCGCGAATTACCGACTGAAAATCCTCGTCGATCGTAAATCGCAGGTCCGATCGCCTCCGTACCTTTGCCAGGCTTCGCGGGGTCTTGATCCGGTCAAACTCGATGATCGCTCGCTTATCCGGACAATGCCATGGCAGAGGTATTCCCTCTGTGTACCAGGGAAATATTCCCATTGAATAAGCCCGTACCACATTCTCCGCCGTCAATCGTCCGCCGAAATGCACAACTCCGTCGGCCGGATACAAATACTGCCCTATGATCACCCATGAGGGATAATCGTAGGTCAGAGGATCGGGAAACTCGATACGGGACATAAACGCATTCTAACCCACGGCCGTGCCGCACACATACTGGTGTCATCACACTACTTTTTCCTTCCACCTACCGCGTTTGAAGAGCAGTCCGCTTGCGATCGCGAGCAGCGAAAACGCCAGGGTGATGGCCCAAAACACCCCGTCGGGACCCATTCCGAACCGATACGCCAAAACGTAAGCAAGCGGGATCTCAAATATCCAGAAGATCAGAAGGTTAAGGTAAGTCGGGGTCCGCGTGTCACCGGCGCCGTTAAATGCCGTTTCGAGAACCATCCCGAGCCCGTAAAATGCAAAACCGTAAGCGATTATGTGTAGTGCCGATGTTCCATACACCAGCACCTCGGTATCGTTTGTAAATATCTCGATTATTGCGTGTGAGAACAGCCAGAACATAACTCCGATCAGAAAGTAGAAACCGGCGTTGAACCAGCCGGCTTTCCACACCGCGGCTTCGGCGCGCTCCGGCTTGCCGGCACCGAGATTCTGTCCAACCATTGTCGCGGCCGCATTGCTGAGCCCGAGAGCCGGCAGCAATGCAAACATGACCACGCGAAGCGCGATCACATAACCCGCGATCGCCACCTCGCCAAAACCGGCGATGATCGGCATCAGTGCTGTCCAGCTGGCTGTTGCGACCAGCAATTGAAAGACGGCCGTCGACGAAAGCTTGCCCAATCTCCACAACAACCGAGGATCAAGCCGCCAGGCCTCGCGTCCGACATGCACGCGGTTGCCGGGCCTGAAAAGACGCCATGCCGCATATGCTACCCCAATGCCGCGTCCGATCGTCGTTCCAACCGCCGCACCGGTCACTCCCAACTCCGGGAAAAACCCTACGCCGAAAATAAAGCACGGCGATAGCACGATGTTCAATGCATTTGCCAGGATCAAAACCCGCATCGCGATCGCCGCGTCGCCGGCCCCGCGGAATATTGCATTCAGCAGAAAGATAAAGACGACGACTGCGTTTCCGCCGAGCATGATCCGCATGAATCGGGAACCTTCTTCGAGCAAGTGCGGCTTCGCACCCAGCAAGGTCAATATCTGCGGAGCGAACGCGATACCGGCCACGCTGATCACGACTGACGTGATAACGCCAAGATAGATCACGTGCGCGGCCGACTTAGCGGCCGCCGCGGGGTCATTCTCACCTATCCGTCGAGCCACCGTGGCGGTCGCTCCGATCGCCAGGCCAAACGCCAACGCGTATATCAATGCCAACACCGATTCAGTGAGGCCGACGATCGCGACTGCGTCAGCGCCGAGTTTAGCGACGAAGAAGATGTCGACGATCGCAAAAGTGCTCTCCATCAGCATCTCGAGGATCATCGGGACCGCGAGCAGAAAGATCGCGAGTCCGATCGGCCCCTTTGTAAAATCACGGTTTGAACCGCGGACAGATTCACGCAGTATTGACCAAAACGAATTATCAAACGTCTCCGAAGACGGAGCATTGCCGCTAATAGACATAAAACTCTTACCTTAAAATAAACTTGAGCACACTGATGGTGCGAGAAATGCCGTTCCGCGATCGGGAGCGTTCAGGATCCGGCGTTGCTTGTGCGGCTAAATTAGCGGACTTGAGAAATCATAATTTCAAGAACTTAGCATATCCGACACGAGATGCGCAATCCTTGAGTTGAAAGCATATCGGGCATATAATTCGGCTGAATCGAGAAATTACCTGATGGAAACCAGCCGTCGACAATTTCTAAAGAGTATCGGACTCGCTTCGGCGTTGCTCTTTATTGACCCGCGAGCTGCGATGACGCGATCAACGCCGGCTTCCGGCGGCATTGACCTTCTGGTTATCGGGGACTCGTTCATTTGGGGCCAGGGCCTCAACGAAAGTCAAAAGATCTATACGCTCACGGCCGATTGGCTGGGCGGCGGAACCGGTGCGAAAGGGCGAGATGTTGCCGTAAAGGTCAAGGCTCACTCCGGGGCGACGATAAAATTCCGCAAAGAAGAGGCCTTAGCGTATCAGCGAGCCGGCCGGGACGAGACGTATCGATACGATCCCGAGGTCAACGTCGGTTTCCCGAGTATGTGGAAGCAAGTCGAGGTCGCCGCTGAGGAATACCGGGCCGCTGGCAAACCAAACGGGGCAGATCTGATATTGATCTCGGGCGGTATTACGGATATTTCAGTCGCAAAGCTGTTGGATCCGTTCGGCGACGAGAAGCTGCTGCCGGGGTTGATCGAACGATACTGCCGCGACGATATGTTTGACCTGATCGAACATGCCGCACGGCAAAATCCAAACTCAGTTATTGCGGTGGTCGGTTATTTTCCGATCGTTTCAAACAAAACGATCGGCAGCCGGTTATTTAACAGCTGGCTCGAAACGATGGCGTTCCCGCGTCCGCTCAAACCCCTCGCGAATAATGTCCTGACGCGCACGATGTACTTCAACAAGATCAGGCGCAAGGTTATCAGGATCTCAGACATCTGGATAACCGAGTCGGACAAGAACCTCAAATTGGCGGTCGAAAAATTCAATTCGCGGTCCGGCGCATCGCGGGCCGTCTTTGTCCCGTCGCCGATCACCGCCGAAACCTGCGTCGAAACGCCCAACTCGCTGCTGTTTCGGATCGGTAAAAATGGCCGTTCAGAAGATCCGCTCTACGAAAGCAGGCGTGAGGTTTGTCAGGCATCGCTTTTAGAATTGAGGCGGTCGACAGGCCTCAAATACCCTGTAAGGTACTGTGAACTAGCGGCCGTCGGCCACCCGAATGCGGCCGGTTCCCGGGCCTATGCCGATTCGATACGCTCGGTACTGAAGCCGTACTTTCCGTAGCGCACCCGGCACAACGGTTTCAAACACCGCTCTTAGCCGCTATACTTGTTTATTTGAGAGCGTTATGAAAATAGCGGTTGCGATGAGCGGCGGCGTCGATAGTTCGGCGGCAGCGGCACTCTTAAAGGATGAAGGCCACGAGTTGGTGGGCTTCACTATGCAGTTGTGGAACCAGCGACGCAATATCAATGTCGACGAGAATGGTGACCCGCTGCCGTCGCGTTGCTGTTCGCTCGATGACGTTTACGACGCCCGCCGCGTGGCCCAAAATCTCGGGTTTCCATTCTACGTTTTGAATCTTGAGGACGATTTCGAACGGTCAGTCGTCGAGCCGTTTGTCCAAAGCTATTTATCGGGTGAGACACCGATACCGTGTGTCGCGTGTAATTCGCGGCTGAAGTTTGCTTCGCTCGACCGTATGGCGCTTTCGCTCGGATGCGAAAAGGTCGCGACCGGTCACTACGCCCGCGTCGAATACGATGCGGCAGCCGATCGGTACCGGCTCTTTCGCGGCAGGAACCATTGGAAGGATCAGAGCTATTTTTTGTGGGAACTGAACCAGGAACAGCTTTCGCGATCAATGTTTCCGCTGGGTGACATGGCCAAGAGCGACGTCCGTGATATTGCCCGAAACGCCGATCTTTACACCGCTGAAAAGCAAGAGTCTCAAGAGATCTGTTTTGTGCCGGATGGTAACTACTCGGGGTTCATAGATCGGTATCTGGAACACGAAGGCCGAATCGCGGAGTTGCCGGAGGGCGGAGCGATAGTAAATACGGCCGGCGAGACGATCGGGGCACATTCGGGCATCCATCGCTACACTATCGGCCAACGCCGCGGCCTCGGGATCGCTCACGAAAAGCCGCTGTATGTCGTACAGATCGAACGTGCAAAAAATCAGATCATCGTTGGCGAGGCTGACGAACTGGAGTCGATCGAGTTTACCGCAACGGGTGTAAATTGGGTGGCGTTTGACGAACCGGCCGAACCTGTTCGCGCCGAGGTCAAGATTCGTTACCGACACGATCCGGCGATGGCGACGATCACCGCTTTGCCCGATGGCCGCGCCAAGATCGTATTTGACGAACCACAGCGGGCTATCACGCCCGGACAAGCGACCATTTTTTACAATGGTGACGAAGTTGTCGGCGGCGGTTGGATCGTCAAAAGCTAGATCAGATGATCAAATCCGAACTCCGAAAGGAATTTTTGAAGAAAAGGTCGGATCTTCAGCCCGACGAGGTGATCGCTTCAAGCCGTTTGATCACGGACCGTTTTTTCGCCGCCGTCGATCTCGGGCCGGTCCGGACGCTGCATTCGTTTATCTCGATACCCAAATTCAATGAGGTCGATACATCGCTGATCATTCGCCGAATTTGGAGCGAACATCCCGATATCCGGACCGTCGCCCCCAAAGCACACCTCGAAAGCGGCGAATTGGAGCACATCGCATTCTCGCCGCAGACATTAATGGTCGAAAATAGCTGGGGTATCAGCGAACCTACAGTCGGCGCGAAAGTTGAACCGCCGGAGATCGATCTCGTTATCGTTCCTCTACTGTGCTTTGATCTCTCCGGCGAGCGAACCGGTTACGGTAAGGGGTTTTACGACCGATTCCTGGCGGCATGCCGGCCTGATTGCATCAAGATCGGCGTCAGCCATTTCGGGCCCGTTGACCGGATCGACGATGTTCGGGAGCACGACGTCAGGCTGAACGCGTGTGTTACACCCGGGCATACCTACACATTTTGACGCCGCTGGCGTCAACGCCTTTCAATTGCGGATGCGTCCGATACTACTTGTTTTTTAATAGATCACGGATCTCTCCCAACAGGGCTTCCTGAGGGGGCGGAGGCGTCTGAGCCGCAAGTTTGGCGAAATAATTCATTGCGGCCTTGGCGATCAGGAACATTACAAATCCGACAATAACAAACGTAATGATGTCGCTGATCAGTTGTCCATACCGCAGCAGCGGGGCACCGCCCTTAACGGCCGCATCGATCTGCTCGACCGTCGCGCCGGGGCCGAGTTTACCGCTCAGATCGTAAAACTTGGTCTTAAAATCGACCCCGCCGGTGACGAGTCCGACCAGCGGCATAACAATGCCCTCAGTAAATGTCGTTACGATCTTACCGAACGCGGCTCCGATGATCACACCAATGGCCAGGTCGAGCACGTTTCCGCGGGCAATAAATGCCTTGAATTCATTAAGCATTACTTTCTCCCCCAATCAGATTTTGAGCCAAATCCAAAAAAAGGCGGGTGCGGCCGCCTTTCGTTGATCAAAATTCAAAAATGCCGCCGATCATGCGGAGGCTACTTCGGCCGATTCGTCATCATCATCGTCGGCGCTGAACAGAGTCGCTGTTTCGGCATCCTCCGACGATTGCTGGTAGGCCGGCATCGCTTCGGGTTCGGGCTCAACTGCCGCGGCGATCTCTTCTTCAGTTTCGCGGGCCTTCAGCATGTTGCAGCTGCCCTCAAGTATGGCGCCTTCCTCGACAACCAGTCGCGGACTGTGGATATTGCCCATCACGCGAGCCGTTCGGCCAAGCTGGAGCTTCTCGCTTGCGTATATATCACCATTTACGGTGCCATTGACCATCGCGGCGGCGACCATGATGTTGGCATCGACCTGGCCGTTGGTGCCGATGATCAGTGTCCCGGACGCGGACGACACCGTTCCGATCAGATGTCCGTCAACCCTCAGCATCGCGTGAAACTCGGTTTCGCCGGTCAACGTAGTGCCGTGGCCGACAAAACCGCTCAAGCGCCCTTCTTTAATGTCACGCGCCATCGAGTCGCTTTCCGAAATTGCCCGTGCCGATGCGGCCGGAGCTTCCGTCTGATAGCGATATCCCGGATCGGCCGCAGGTTGATTCTGAATATCGTTACTTTCGGCCGGCTCAATCCTGGTGTTCCTGCCCATTCTGATCATATTTTTATTAATCCTCGCTGAAGAAATTCGTCCGAAATGCCGTTTGTGAAGGGAAAAACGATCCCGCTATCTAAATGTCAAAGACAAACAGATCTCAACCGATACCTACTCAATGTTCCCGTCCCCTAAATAATAGATGACTTTTTGCGCGTGTGTCTAGTACTATTTTGAGGTTGTTATTTCAACGCCGGCGTGTCAAAATTCATAATTTTCGGAGGTTGTGAAAAACGTTGATAACTGAATCGAAGACAAAGACCAAATTGCTCAAAAAGATGGGCAATGCGATCGCTGATTTCTCGATGATCGAGGAGGGCGACAAGGTGATGGTCTGTCTTTCGGGTGGAAAAGACAGTTTTACGATGCTTGATCTGCTGCTGGATGTTCAGCGGCGTGCACCTGTAAAATTTGAGATACTCGCCGTTAATCTGGACCAAAAGCAGCCTGACTTTCCGGAAAACGTCCTGCCCGACTATCTCGAAAGCATCGGTGTCAAATATCGTATAGTCGAAGAAGACACCTATTCGATCGTGACGGCCCACATCCCGGAGGGCAAAACGTACTGTTCGCTTTGCTCGCGGCTTCGCAGGGGTATCCTCTATTCAGTCGCGGTCGAAGAGGGGTGTACCAAGATCGCCCTCGGACACCACGGTGACGACATCATCGCTACGTTTTTGATGAATCTCTTTTATGTCGGCCAGCTTAAGGCGATGCCGCCCATTCTGCGTTCAGACGACGGCCGAAACACGATCATTCGTCCGCTCGCGTATTGTCAGGAAAAGGAGATACAAAAGTACTCCGACGAGCAGGGATTTCCGATCATCCCATGCAATTTGTGCGGTTCGCAGCCCAATCTCAAGCGAGCCCGGGTCAAGCGGCTGATCAATGAACTTGAAAAGGAAACGCCGTTCATCCGAGCGACGATGATGACGGCGCTGACCAATGTTACGGGGTCGCACCTGCTTGATAACGAACTCTACGATTTTCGCAATTTCCGGCCCATGATCAAGTCGATCCCGGCCGGCCATGGCAGCGTGGAAAAGGAGCTCGATGAGGTTTTCGACCACAGCGAGCCCGCATACGCAACCGACCTGATGGCCGTCGCCGGCATCGATTCAGTCCAGTAATTGAAATTACTTCACCTTTCTCGGCTTGAACAGATCATCGTTGATCGGGGCGTTGTGTTTGTAGGCCTTGACCACCGTTACGATATTGCCGTTGCCAGGGTTGAAGCTTGAGATCTTGAACGGCAGCATGATGCCGTCAACAGCGCGGTAATCGTCGTAGGTGACCGTGTACGGCGTTTTTTGCTCGCTAGTACTTGAGGCTATGACGCCTGTCCGCTTTCGCAGCAAGAACGTCTTGGTCGAGTAATATTCAGTAAAGTTGCTGCCCTTGTTCGGCTCAAAATCGACGACATAGCACTCGTCGTCACCCACCTTTGCCTTGTTTCGGACGGTGATCTTTTTGTAGAGCGTTTTCCACTCGAGCGGAGCATAAAAGTTGGCAGAAAGGGCGGCGTCCTCGAGTCTTTTGCCGGTGTATTTATCGGCCGGTGCAAAACTATACAGCTCTTCGCCTTCCTTGCCGTCAAAATACTCCCAACCGGTCGCTATCGTCTTTCCGAGTGCGATCATGGTCATATCGGTAGCGGTTCGATCCGGTGCTTTTGCCCAACTGATCGCTCTGCCCTGAACGCCCTGATTTTCAAAATCAACATCGGCCTCGGTGTACCGTGTGGTGATCTTGCGCAGGTTTGCCTCGCCCCCGGCCGCTTCGACCGCACGGCGCATCAGTTCGTCGGCTGTGATCAAGACCGCCGGTTCGCCGCCGCCCTCGATGCGTTTGAAATCAAAAACCCCCTCGGGCTGCGTGACCGCGACGCTCGTTATTTTGCCGGCGGAGTCACGCTTTGCTGTCAGAAAGTAGGTGTCCGGCAGAGGCGAGAGCGAATATACGTCCTTTGATTTCTGGCCGAGCGAATAAGGCTGCTGGCCGGGAATGTTAAAGGTCACCTTTCCGTCCGATTCAAGAATGTTGACCTCGACACCGCCGCCAGGCACGGTGTATTTACCTACCAATTCGCTGGCACCGCCGGTCGATGCCGATGCAGGTTCTGAGCTTTTCGCTACCGAACCGTCCGGGTTGATCCTCGGGAGGGTGTAGTTTCCCTGCGGCTGCTGCAGATACAATTCGGTGGCGTCGCCCTGTTCCGGATTGAACTTAACAGCAAATCCGTCAGGTGCTCCCACCATCTTGAATTGCCTCGGGGCTGTTCGCTGCAGTTTATACTCAGGTTGGCCGGGTACGACCATGACAAGGTCATCGCCGACGATCTTTACCTCAAAGTCCATATTGGCCGCCGCCAGCCTGTACTTGCCGACCATTCGCTCCATTGTCTTGACGGGGAGTTTGGCGCTTTCATCAACCTTCGGCGCACCGATCAGATTTTCCCAAACGATCTGCATTAGTTCGTTGCCGAGACTTGAGCCCGATACATTCGTAAGCATAACGAACCCGATCTTCTTTTCGGGGATCATCGCGACCATCGAGTTAAATCCGTCGATGTTGCCGCCATGCTGGACCACCTTCAGGCCGTTCCAGTCCTGGAGAAACCATCCAAAACCGTAGCTCGTCGTTCCGGCGATCTTCATCTGCGGTTTTAGCCATTCTTCGTAGCTCTTTTCGGAAACGAGGCGCTTGCCGCCGACCGTCCCGCCGTTGATGACAAATCGCAGCCATTCGGCCATATCCTTCGCGCTCGAGTTGATCGAACCCGCCGGTGCGACCTGGTCGATCTCGCGAAACGGTTTGCGCTCGGTCGCCTTTGTGTCGAAGTTGTATTCGTAGCCGAATGAATAGTCCTTAGCCTTTTGCATTTGCTTCATCGACATCGTGCTGTTGTTCATCCCGAGCGGTTTGAATATCTTTTCAGGGATGAACTTTTCCCAAGGCTCTTTTTGCACCTGGGCAACGATCTCGCCGGCGGCCGCGAACATTATGTTCTGATACTGAAATTTCTCTCGCAGCTTGGCGGTCGGCTTTGCCTGGGCGGCGACCTGTATCAACTCAGATCGGTTCAACCGTCCGGTGATCATAGCGAGGTCAGTTCGGTTTAGTCCCGACGAGTGTGACAGGAGATCGCGGATCAGTATGTTCTTGTCCGCATCGGGGTCGAACATCTTGAAATACGGCAGATACTTCTTAGGCGAATCGTCGAGCGAGAGCTTTCCCTGATCCTGCGACATCAAAACCGAAAGAGCCGTAAATGCCTTGGTCGCCGAACCGATCGCAAACTGGGTATCGGGCGTGACCGCAACCTTCTTTTCAAAATCCTTGAGCCCCAGGCCCTTTAGATAGACGACCTTATCGTCCTTGACGATCGCAAGCGACATTCCCGGTATCCCGAGTTCCTTTCGCCGCGCTTCGACTTTATTCTCGATCGCGGCGAGCTGAGCTGATAGATCGGCACCCTGTTCGGTTCGAACAGCAGTCGATTGTGAATAGCCTATCTGCGGGATCGACAGCGTTACGAACGCAAAAAACACCAAGAATGACAGAGCTGCACGCGAATTACGAAGTTTCATCAAATATTCTCCCAAGCGATCATTTTGGATTTATACGCTGTCCGTCAGTTGAAAGTTCGATGGTCCTGACGCCGATTCCCATCAAAAGGAAAAAGACCATTGCGACCTCAGAATCGCCCAGATTCCAGTGGACCAACCCGCTCGAAAAGAAACCGATCGCCCCGCCAAGACAACCGGTCAAAATGCCGACCAAACGCCAATCACCATTCTTGTTCTCCGTGATGCCCTTCCAGAGCGATCGGGCGTAGATGGCAAGTACCGTCAGCCAAAG
Organism: Pyrinomonadaceae bacterium; assembly: GCA_044221625.1. Classification (GTDB taxonomy): domain Bacteria; phylum Acidobacteriota; class Blastocatellia; order Pyrinomonadales; family Pyrinomonadaceae; genus OLB17. The sequence goes on from JBGAOU010000007.1 coordinate 49,163, forward strand.
GATCAGGGCGGGCAGGCCGCGTTCAACGAGCAACTGCACGGGCGTCGAGTGAAAATGGCCCATATGCTGCCATCCCTTGTCGAACATATCCCATTCCTGCCAGTGCTTCTGGATCGAGTCCATACCGACCCCGAATACGGCATTGCGCGGACTGGCCTGCCAGATCCTGACGCCGTCGCGCCACATCATCATTCGGTACTGCGACGATTCATCTTTCGGATCGAAAAATCCGACCTTGCGCGATTCTTTCAGAAGATAAAGGCCCGCCGCACCCACCGGAATTGCGACGAGTACGGTGACTATCAGTGCCTTACGGCTCATCAAGATCATGCCGATGACGCCGGCGGCGATCATAAATGACAACTGTGAAGCCCGCGTTACGGTCATTATCATCGCAACGGACATCGCCGCGAATGAGCCGATCAGAAACGGTGTTGAGGTAAAAGTCGCGGCGGCCCTTGAGACCGTTGATCGCGGGGGATCACTAGCGTCGCGTGGCGTCGCCCGTCGTTTCAAAACGGCCGCCGCCATCAGACCGAATAACAGCGACATTATCAACTGCAGAACCTCGGCGTAGGTCGTATAGTGATTGTAAAACCCCATCATTCGCCAATAGTGACTCGGGCCCGAGGTGCTGACACCCAGCCTTTCATTCGCGTCGCTGCCCGGCAGCAGGTCCCGCTCACTGATCTCGGTCGACGAATACCAGTCCGACCGGTGAAAGGCGACCTTTGCCGAACCTTTAGCCTCAATGATGTCGACCAACTGTTTCGGATCAGATAGCTTTTGGCCGTCCGCCTTCAGCAAAGTGTCGCCCTCGCCGAGGCCCGACTTGGCTAACGGTCCGTCAGGCGCGATGCCGTGTATTTCGACGCCCCGGCCGATGATCCGTTGGATAGGCGTCATTATCACGTTGACCATACACGATACGATCAACGCAAACGCCAGAAAATAGACGGTCCGAATGTTTCGAACGACTTCGATGACGAATATGGCAAACAAGAACAGCCCGACACCGCGAAGCCTGTCGAGCGACACCGCCGGTTCGTATGATAATAGGCCGCTTATTACGGACCATCCGAAAAACGCCCAAAGTGCGATGACCAACGGGCGCCGCGTGCCGGACTTTTGCGGCCGCAGAATCTTTCGGATGATCGCCGCCAAAAGCCCTATGCCCCAGGCGATCTGCGTTGCGGCGATCGAGTGCGGTGCGGCCAGGAACGTCAGCACGAGAAATACAAAGCTGACCCGGTCTAGCAGCTTACCCGGGCCGGATCCATCGCCGGCACCGCTCAGGCGGTCGATGTATTCGAAAAATGCGGCCATAAATGCGAGTATTATAGCAGTCGAGCAAGTTCAAGAATATGTCTAACGAAGATCTGACAACGGACCTGTCATTACGGGCGGAGATCAGCCTATATTATGACCTTTACGTACCCGGTTCGGCGGCTGTTCCGGCACCGCTGCTGATCGCCGTGCACGGTTACGGTGCCCACAAACGTTACATGATGCGTGAGGCAAGGCTGGTCGCGCCTGATAATTTCGTCATTGCGTCAATACAGGCCCCACATCCGCATTTTCGGCGAACCGATGACGGTTACCGTGTGGGTTTCGGCTGGCTTTCGGATGAGAGGCCCGAGGAGCATATTCAGCTTCATCAGAAGTTTGTCCTCGACCTTATCGGCAAACTCTCTGCCGACGGCTTGATCGATGAAGATCGTGTCTTTATATACGGATTCTCGCAGGCGTGCGCCTTGAATTTTCGACTTGCGTTTACGCACCCGGAGTTGCTTGCCGGCATCATCGGCGTTTGCGGCGGCATTCCGGGCGACCTTGACACTAACCCGGCATATCGCCCGACCCCGGCCGCCGCATTTTATCTATTCGGCGATGATGATGAGTTTTATACGCAAGAGCAATTTGCGAAGTATGATGAGAAACTTGCCGAGTATTTGCCAAACTATCGTTCAGAACACTACCACGCCAAGCATGAGATCACGGAAGAAATGCGCCGTGACATCCGGCAGTTTTTAGTGCTGTAAAGTTAGTTTTGGCTAATGTGCTTTTACCGACCTGATCTCAACGAGACTCGCAAATTCAGGCGGTAATACGACCTGCGGAATGTCGTCGCCGTCGGCATTCTTTACGATCTCGACCTTTATATCGGCAGCACGGATCTTGGGCAACACGGATCTTGCGGCAAATAGGGCGACGATATAGCGCTTAGCCTGCCCGGCGGTGGTTTGAGTGACGTTGTATGTCTGGACCGAGCGCTTTTCACCGATCCTGAGTGCCACATCAACGACGGTATTGAAGACGGTCGCTTTGGGATTTGAAACGCCCAGCGGGACCTGCTTTGCCGTAAAGTCTTCGGTACGCCCCTCGATAGATATCTTGTCCGTCAGGACAAAATCCAGCGTTTTCATAAAGCTGGCAGGCCCGCGTACCTTTACCCGCTGCGGCAGCACCGTTTCGCCATAGACCTCAAATCCGTCGGCAGGTTTACCCTCGATATCAGCCTTTACCGGCAATTCGAGTTCCTGTACCGCCTCGAGTCTGACCGCGATCCGGCTCGGTTGGATCTCGTCGAGCTTTACCCCAAGAGGCAGATCGACCGAGACGTTTTCCGGCGTCAGCGATATTACGCGGTCGCCGGGCTGCGTCGATGTCAGATCAAGTGCCGCCACCAGACCCGTACCTGTCAGGGTCTTCAGCTTGCGTTCGTCACCGCTGACGACGATCTCGACCTCGGAGATCGCATTGTTGGTGATCTCGATATTATTTGCGACATTCGGCGCGAGCTGGACTGTAAAACGTTTGGTCGACGGAGTGCTGAGACCTGTTACGCCGAACCAAAGCCCGAGGGTGATAACGAGCGCGACCAGCTTCAATGCCCAGTCTTCGAGAAATATCTTTCTGACGATCTGTCTTAAAAGCAACTTTCTCGTTCCCTGGTCTCTGGTTTTCTCGTATCCGGAAGGCATCTTTCTGAGTTTACGTCCTAACCAATGGTGATCTCCGTATCAGCCTCTTTGAGGGCCTTGGCAGATTCCTTTTTACGCTCGATCAACGGTATATCCATCGCTTCGAGCAAGAGCTTTCTCAACGTTGTAGGGTCCAGATTGCGTCGGACGTTGCCGGCGTCGACATACGTTATCAGGCCGGTTTCTTCCGACACGACGAGTGATATTGCGTCGGAACCCTCTGTAATGCCGATCGCCGCGCGATGCCGCGTTCCGAGGTCGCGCGAGATCTCGGGATTTTTAGTCAGCGGCAAAAAGACCGACGCGGCAGCGAGCCGTTCGTTCTGTATGATGACGGCACCGTCGTGAAGCGGCGTCGAAGGATTAAAGATCGTGACCAGAAGGTCGTAGCTCAAACGGGCGTCCAACTGGACCCCGGCGTCGATAAAGTTGCGCAACCCGATGTTGCGTTCAATGACAATGAGAGCTCCGGTCTTTTCCGAGGCGAGCGTTGTGACCGCCAATACTACCTCGTCGTACACACTGCCACCAAACTGTCCGCGTTGCCGCCGCAGCATCGGAAAACGGAACCGATTTGCAAAATAGATCAGAGCCTGTCTGATCTCGGACTGAAACAAAACGATGATCGCGATACCGATATACACGACCGCATACCGCAACACGAACTCGAGCGTTGAGAGTCCCTGCACCGATGCGAGCCAATACAGCAGCCCGAGCAACACCATTCCGACAACGGTCGGGACCGCCCGCGTACCTCTCAGTAGTTTGAGTACGACGTACACGATGATAAAAACGAGAACAATGTCGATGACATTGCGCACGCTGCTTATCGCAGGTATGTACTCGATGAACTGCATCACTCGAAAAGGCTCGTTGACCTATCTCCGTCAGACTTAACGTCGATAAGGATATCATAATTCGGTCGGGCGATTTGCATAATTTCGGAGCGGCATCGCACAAAAAAGGCCCCCGGAAGCAGTGCTTCGGGGGGCATTTCCAGCGATATATTCTCGCTTATGCTTCAAACGGTATCTCGGCGTTCTGCAAAACACTGAGTTCGTTACGCGTGACGCGTTCGAGCAGCTTTTCGTCATCAAACATCTTAACCAGTCCGTTGACTATCGAGTAACGCGGCTCATCTGCAATGCTGACCGGCAGATTGATAAATCCGCGTAGATACTGGTCTATGCCGTCGAGCAATGCTCCGCCGCCGGTAAGGATCACGCCGCGGTCGTAAATGTCCGCGGCCACCTCCGGCCGGAGCTCCGTAAGAGTGTCCTTGACGCGCAGGGCGATACGGCGAACGATCCCTTCGACGATGGCGTACATCTCGCCTGAGGTTACCTCTACCGCGGCCGGACTGCCGGTCTGAACATCACGACCGCGGACATCCATCGCCTTGGAAATATCATCAGGCAGAAATGCCGACGAGAAATTCGTCTTCAGATGCTCGGTAGTTTCTTCTCCGACCTGCAGGCCGCGATGCCGCCTGAGATGTGTCGCGAGAGCCTCGTTAATGGCCTGGCTGCCGTATCGCTCTGATGTCGAGTGTACCACCGAGCCTTTGGCGATGATCGCGATATTTGTTGTGCCGGCACCGATGTCGACGATCGCCGCTGCCCGCTTATCGGTCGGGAGAACGCCCGCACCGAACGCAGCGGCAAGGCCCTCTTCCATCATATAGACCTTTTTGATACCGGCCTCGTCCGCCGCGTTGTGCAGAGCACGCTGCTCGACATGCGTGACGTCCGAGACCATGCTCATGACGGCGTGGATCGAGATATTCGATCCGCCTGTCTTCCCCTTTCTGACGAAATGGGCGAGCATCTTCTTGGTCCTCTCAAAATCAGCAACGACACCGCCAACCAACGGAGCTTTGACGATCACGTCGCGGCCTTCGCGGCCCGACATTTCCGCTGCTTCGAGGCCAAACGCAACGATCTCGTCGGTCATTTCGTTGATCGCGACCAAAGATGGCTCATCGACAACGACCCCTCGGCCTTTGACCGCGATAATGGTACTCGCGGTACCAAGATCGATCGCCATAGAGTCGGTGACCAGGTTCTTTAATGATGAGATCTTTAACATTCGGCTATTCTCCAACGACTTGCCAAAGCGATTATAAGCCTAATTTCAAGCGGCTGCCAATAATTTCATGCCCATCTTAGCTCGAATAACGCAACCGGCTGCAGCCGGTTCTTAACTGCCAGAGGCTCAAGAACCGTCACCGGAAAGATGTTGCCGGCGGCCGAAACGGTTGCCTCGCTCACCAATATCTGTCCGCCGGAGGCATTTTGTTCGAGTCTGGCCGCCAGATTTACCGTGTCACCGATCGCTGTGTACTCCGATCGCTGTTCGGAACCGACGTATCCGATCGTTGCAACCCCCGTATGCAGCCCAATTCCGACCTGGACAGGAGAATATCCGGCCTGACGCAGCTCCTCGTTGAGCGTTATCATTCGCTTCTGCATTGCCACGGCCGCTTTGACAGCGTTGACCGCGTCGACGGGTGTCGCCGTCGGCGCTCCAAAGATCGCCATCAGCCCATCGCCGATATACTTGTCGAGCGTTCCGCCGTGTTCGAAAATAATTTCGGTCATCGCCGTGAAATAGCGATTAAGCAGCCCGACAACACGTTCAGGATTTTCAGTTTCGGAAAACGAGGTAAAGCCCCGAATATCGGCGAACAGAACGGTTATCTTCTGATTTACGCCGCCAAGCCTGAACGAATCGGGGTTTTCGAGCAGTTGCTTAACAACATATTCGGGCATGAAACGGCTATAGTTCGCACGTGCGACCTCTTCGCGAGCGAGGCGTTTGTGCGCGCGGACGGTCTCGACCGTTACAGCGGTTTGCGCCGCCACCGCACTGATCAGTTCGAGGTGGTCGGGCGAAAACGCGGCAAACGGATCGAGGCGGTCAGCATAGATCACACCGTGGACATTCGACTCAGTGATCAACGGTGCGCAGATTGTCGATCTGACGCCTTGGGCCACTATCGACTCGGCACCGGAAAATTGAGCGTCGGTCTTGGCGTCCTGCGACAATAACGCCACCTTGTCCCGCATCACCTTTTGCGTGATGGTCCGGCTGACGGTCAGCTTATCGGTCAGGTTTTGAAACTGAGCGTCCCGCGTCTTTGCCCCGATCTGAAAAAGGCTGTAGTCGAGTATCTTACCGTCGATCGTCTCGTCGGCCAGCAATGCGACCACACGGTCGGCTGGCGTGCCGCGGAAGATAAGGTCGGTCGCCTTTTCAAATATTTCCTTGAGGTCAAAAACCGTTCCCAGCGTGCGGCTCATTTCGAACAAAAGCTCAAGCATCACGGCTTTTCGCTTGAGAACTTTGATCTCCTCTGGGGTGGCGCTCGCCGACTCCATCGAAAGGTGCGACTGGCGCCCGATGATCTCTCGGGCCGACATCTGGACCTGGGTGTGGCCCAGCGGGGCATCGTCGTATTTGATGCCCGTCGGAACATCAGCGGCAACTGCCGGCTGAGCCTCGACGCTAATCGGATCGGGCGGTTGGGCAGCGGTTGACAGGGCCTTAAATGCAAGCCGGCACTCGCCGATAGTGATGACGTCACCCGTTTCTAGTATCCGCTCAAATTGAGCGGTTCCGTTGACAAAGACCCGGTTAACGCTTCGAAGTAATTCACCGTTCTCGTGATAACCGTCAACGAGTTTGAACGGCCCGGCTGTGGCGTCGATAAATGCGTGCTTTCGCGACACACGGCGGTCGTTGAGGACAATATCGTTTTCCTTGGATCGCCCGATAGTGTAGACGCGGCCTGGCATCGCACCAAATTCCCAGGTGCGGCCGCTCGGTTCGCTGATGGTAATAATTGCGTTCACGACAGGCGTTATTGTAAATCGTCACCGAGCAATTGTGAATCTGAATGTGACATAATTGACCGATCGACCTGCTCTTAGCCGATGATATATCTCGATAATAACGCAACTACTCCGATCGCCGCCGAGGTCATCACGGCGATGACCGACGCCCTCGAAGGTGTCTTCGGCAACCCGTCGTCAGGACATGCGGCGGGTGCCAAGGCGCGCGATGTGATCGAAGCGGGTCGCTCCGACGTCGCCGCACTGATCGGTGCCGCGAATCCCGACGAGATCGTCTTTACGGCGTCCGGTACCGAATCCGATAATTGGGCGATTTTCGGGGCGGCCCGGATGCGGCCGGAAAAACGACACATAATAACGACGACCGTCGAGCACGAAGCGGTCCGAAAACCGATCGAATCACTCGAGAGCCGCGGCTATCGGGTCAGCCGCGTCGAGGTCGATATTGACGGCCGCTTGTCTGTCGAGCGGCTTGTATCGCTGATCGATGACGACACATTGCTCGTTTCTGTAATGCTCGCCAATAACGAGACCGGCATCTTGTTTCCGGTCGAACTCGTCGGCCGGGCCATCAAGCAACATGCAGATGTGCTATTTCATGTCGATGCGGTGAATGCCGCCGGAAAGGTGCCGATCGACGTCCGAGAGGCTTCGATAGACCTTTTGGCACTGTCGGCACATAAATTTCAGGGCCCAAAGGGCATCGGGGCGATGTATATTCGTGAAGGAATTGGATTGCCTTCGTTCATGCTTGGCGGCGGCCAGGAGCGTGGACGGCGTTCGGGGACCGAGGCGGTTCACCAGATCGCGGGCATGGGGGCGGCGGCTAAGCTTGCAGCTGATGGCTCGGCAAATGTCCGGGTGCAAAATTTGCGAGATCGATTGGAGCGTGGAATACTATCGTCAATTCCCGGATCGTATCTCAGCGGAACGGGTCGCTCGGATGAACGTCTGCCTAACACGTCGAGCATATCATTTGAAAACATCAACGGAGAGATGATCGCCGCCAGATTGGATGCGGCCGGTGTCTGCGTGTCGACAGGATCGGCCTGTCATGCGCAAGAACGTAAGGCGTCGTCCGTTCTGCAGGCGATGGGAGTGCCGTACAGCCGTGCGATGGGAGCTATCAGGTTCTCACTCGGCCGAGGAAACACCTTGGATGATATCGATCGGGTCCTCGAGATCCTGCCCGGCATTATCGAGGAACTCAGACATATTTCGGGAAATTGAACATAGGGGTGAATATCGTGAAGAAACAATTTTTATTTTGCTCATTTGTCCTGGCAATGATCTTTGGTGTCAGCGCCGCTAATACAAAGGTTGCGGCCCAAACTGACGAACCTATCACCGGCGGTTACGGTACCGCATCGGTCACCGATAAAGAAGTGCGAAAGGCTGCCGCATTTGCCGTCACGGCGCGTGCAACGCGCACCGGCAAGGCCGTAACGCTCGTCAGCATCCGCAAGGCCGAGATTCAGGTCGTCGCCGGGCTCAACTACCGCATTTGTATGCGCGTCCGTGAGGGCCGACGTGCCGTTCGAACGGCGACAGCGGGGGTCTATCGCGACCTTCGCAAACGGATGTCGTTGACTCGTTGGAAAAACGGGGCCTGCACCGACCTTTGATCTTTTGATCAGCTTGCCTTTGCGATCCCGTATCGGGAAAGCTTTAGGTAGAGTCCGCGGCGGGTCAACCCGAGTTCCGACGCCACACGCGATATATTCCAACTGTGTTTTGTCAGAGACGCCCTGATCAACTGCATCTCCAGTTCGGAAACAGCATCTTCGAGGGTCCCGCCGGCCGAAATATTGGCAAACGGCGAGAAAACGCCGTCATACGACGCGATCGGCTTGACGTTGTCACCCAGCTCGAACGGCGTGAGCGGCTGTGCGCTCCGTTTGAGTTCGGGCGACAGATGGTCGGGCGTAATTACCTCGTTGTCCTCAGCGCGTGCGACGATACGCTGGATCTCATTACAAAGCTGGCGAACATTACCGCCCCAATTACAGACCATTAGAAGATCGATGGTCTGCGGCGTGAATGTTATGTCGTGTTTCCCAAACCGGGCCGAATAGTGGTTGACGTAATAGTTGACGATCGGCGGTATCTCAGCCCTACGTTCCCGGAGCGGGGGAACACGAAGCCTGATAACATTGAGGCGGTAATACAGATCTTCGCGGAATGATCCGTCAGCGACCTTTACTTCGAGCGGCATATTGGTAGCCGCGATGATGCGGACGTCGACCTTCATCGGCTGCTTGTCGCCAAGCGGTTGAATTTCGCCCTCCTGCAAAAACCTTAGCAACTTGGGCTGGACGTCCAACGGCAGGTCGCCGACCTCATCCAAAAACAAGGTGCCGCCATCGGCCGTTCTGATGACTCCGGGTGAATCCTGCACGGCGCCCGTGAATGCTCCCTTTTTATAACCGAACAGATGCCCTTCGGCGAGTTCCTTGGGCACGGCGGTGCAGTTGAAGGGAACAAAGACCCGGTCCTTGCGGTTTGAAAGCGTATGTATCGCTCTCGAAACCAGTTCCTTGCCGGTGCCTGATTCACCGGTAACAAGTACAGTCACATCCGATGACCGGATCTTGTAAACTTCTTCGACCAGTGCGGTCATCGCCGGCGATGAGTGGATGAACCCCGGCATCAGGCTGTTTGACGTATACGGGCTGACCTCCTGTTCGGTCGGAGCCGATCTGTCCTTTTCGCGAAGGGCGACGACATCCATTCCGAGTTCGACCACACGCAGCAGCGGTTGAAGCGACGATTCATCGTTCAGTACGGCTCCCGATTGCGGATTGATCAGCAGAAAGGCCGGCTGTGCCGCCGAACCGCGAAGCGGAAATACGGCAATGTTCTTAACTCGGCTAAATGTCTTTTCTTCCTTTGTCTTTTGCGCCTCGCCGAACTTTGCGACGAGTTCGTTGCTCTCCTGTGGTGAATACCCGTGAGTAATGAAAGGATAGAGCCGCTTTTTGTCATTAAACTGGGCGATTATGAGTTTTTTAGCGTTGCTCTCCTGCTGCAGCACAGCGACCAGTTCGCGGAACAACAACTCTCTCGACGCTGTTGCTTCGGCTAGTCGAACCGTTAACAACTGGGATACGACCGAATTCGCACGCTTTTCCGAACCCTTCGGCTCGATCCGCGCAGTTCTTTCGACACTTTCCAGTTCTTTCGCGGCGGCGGCGGTATGCGGCAGGTCCCCAAGCTTTTTGAAAATGTCTGCCGCCGAGCCGAGATGGCGTTTCGCCCGGGTCGCATTGCGGGCGTCAAGGTTTGCACCGAGCAATAAATGAACCAAGCCGGTGTGATATAGATCCTCGGCGGCCTCAAAGATCGTTAGGCTGCGGCTGAAATGGTGGATCGCCAGTTCACGATCGCCCTGTTCAATGGCCGCTAACCCGCGGATCCGCTGAATATTGCCAAGCACGAAGAAATCAGTCGACGGGTCGTCAGCCTCGATCGCCAATAATGAGTTTTCACACTCCTCGACATCGCCTTGCCGAAGACAACTTTCGGCAAGCACAAGCCCGGCCATTTTGGCGTAATGCCGATCACCGATCTCAGCCGACAAATTGATCGTTTCGCGGGCTTTTTCGATCGCTCTCTTTTCCTTACCTTGCGCAAGGTAGCACCTCGACAGGTTGCGCATCGACTGCGCACGGTACCATTGATGGTTGCGCTTTTCAGCAAATGCGACGGCCTTGTTCAAATAATCTTCGGCGAGATCGAGATTTCCCCTCAGAATATTGAGTTCGCCCAGCGAGTCGTAGATACCGGCAATGTGTACATAATCCTGCTTGGTTGCGACCTCGAGAGCCCTTTCGATCATCTTCTCGGCTTTTGCGAGTTCGCCGATCAACATCAGATTAATGCCGAGATTGTTATAGGCGATCACGGTGTTAAGAGCGTGCTCGGTCTGATCAAAAAACTCGATCGATTTCTCGAGGCACGCTATGCCGTCCTGCGGACGCCGGAGAAACCAGTATGCACCGGACATATCCGTATATAGCTTGCCGAGCATGAACGGAGCCGAATTTTCGCCGATTATCTTGATGCCGAGTTCAAAATTGATGATCGCCTGCTGACTGTTGCCTTCCTGATGATAGCTGTTAGCGATCTCACGATAAGCCTCGGCCATCCCGAGCCATTTGCCGTTCTCACGAAAGTGCGAAAGCGCCTTTTGCGCAAAATCGCGGCTGATCGGAAACTCACTGAGCTTCCGGTATACCCGGGCCAGGGCTATATCGATCGAGCCCGCAAGATGTCGGAGATTATTTTCCTCTGCCGTTCTTAGCGTCTCTTTTAACAGGGTGACGGCCTTGGGCTGTTCACTGCAGTTGTTGTATGCGATCGCAAGTTGGGTGATCACCTGTACCTGCGTCTCGATCGAGAGTTCTTTTAGTTCGTCTTCGGACTCAAATTGCCTGACGGCCTCGAGCGACTCGCCGTACCGGCCGGCCGTCTCAAGAGTAAAGGACAAAAGACGCTTTAGATGCGCGTAGTTATCCGGCGAATGAGTCCCATTTTTGATCGCCGACAAAAGGATCTTTTCGGCCTGGCTTGAATAGCCCTCGCGCAGTTTCTGGCCGACGCTAGAAAATACCGCGTCGAGCCGGTCTGCCGACTGTTGGCGTGCAATTTCGCCCTTTAGAACCTGATCTTTCTTCATTTGATTTAGTAAGCCATTGAAATGGCCAATCCGGCCCGGATTTCAATTCCGGGCGGGACTAGATCAGCAAATTGAATACTTAGTACACAGAGCAATTGAAATCTATCAAAAATCGCGGCAAAGGTCTATATTTTTTATTGATAGGGCAAACTAATATCGTAAAAGTTCGTAATGTTGTTTAGTGATGAAGTAAGCCCCGTGAGGCCTCAGTATGAGTTTAGAAAATGGGTCCGGGCCCGAAAAGCCCGTCTTTTCGGACGAACGCGGCCTGCGCCGACATTTTGTTAACTATCTCGGCGTGTTGGCCGCCGTTGCTCTTTCAGTACTCTTGTCGGTTTTCGTTGTGAGCGTGCTGGTCAATCCGTTCCTGCCCCAGATACGTCTAAAGCCGGTTGCCGCACTCCCGCAGCAAACAGACATTAACTTTCATCCGCCCGAAAGACCGGCTTTGACCAAAGCTGAATCCGTCGCCAAACAGATCGGCGACAGGGCAAAGCTGGAAAAGAAGAATCGCGATGAGGCCCGTGCCGCACGAACCGGTGCAGCCGAACTGCTTAGAGCGGAAAAGGCATCGGCAAATGTCAGGGCGATGAACGAGGGAGATCCGGTCGCCGTTGGCTTTTTTGTCAATTGGGACGATTCGAGCCTTGCCTCCCTGAGGCAGAACATTGACCGGCTCGACTGGGTCGTTCCTGAATGGATCAGATTATCCGGAAACCCGGATGACCCACTGGTTTTCGACATTAAGGAAGAGGCTCTCGATTTTGTCCAGCGAACAAAACCGGAAATGCCCATACTGCCTCTTCTTCAAAATTACAAAAATGAGCAGTGGAATCCCGAGGTCCTGACCAGATCCATTTCTACCGAACCGCAGCGGCAAAAGCTGATCGCGGCAATTCTTCAAAGTGTAACAAAGTACAAATTTGGCGGGATCACCATCGATATTGAAGAAGTTCCGGCTGCCTCTCAGGGGGACCTCTTCACATTTATGCGGGAACTTCGGGCTGAGTTTCAGCCGCGTGGGTTGATCCTTGCTCAGGCTGTCCCATTCGATAATCCCGATTGGAATTATAGGGCCTACGCAGGCGTCACGGACTTTTTGATGCTAATGGCATATGACCAGCACTGGTCGACCGGCGGAGCCGGCCCGGTTGCCGGGCAGGACTGGTTCGAGGCCACGCTGAAAAAGCGGATGGCGGAACTCTCGCCGGCAAAGACCATAGTTTGTTTCGGCAACTATGGCTACAACTGGACAAAAGATGAAAAAGAAGGCGAGGACATCTCGTTTCAGGAAGCGTTGCTCGCGGCAAAAGAGTCGCTCGATTCACCCGCCAGGATAGAGTTTGACGCGGCGTCACGAAATCCTCATTTTGACTACACGGAGGACGACGGTAAGCAGCATTCGATCTGGTTTCTGGATGCGGTTACGGCATACAATCAGATCGAAACCGCCGCTAGCTACAAGCCCGCCGGCTATGCCCTCTGGCGTCTCGGCAGCGAGGATCCTTCCTTATGGAAAGTCTTCGGCTCTCATGAAGCGGTTTCATTATCCGGCCTCGACGCTATCAAATATGGATATAACGTCGATTTTCAGGGAACAGGCGAGATATTGCAGGTCATCGCCGAACCACAGGACGGGTCCCGCGAGATCACGACCGCTGCCGACGGTGAAATAGAAAGCGAGATCTACCGGCAAATACCGTCCTCATATGTCATACAGCGAACTGGCGACAAGCCCGGCAAGATTGCCCTGACGTTTGATGACGGCCCCGATCCGGTCTGGACGCCAAAGATACTCGATATCCTGAAACAGGAAAATGTTAAAGGTGCTTTCTTTATAGTTGGCGAAAATGGCCAGACGAACCCGGAAATCGTTAAACGTATCGTTGCCGATGGACAAGAGATCGGAAATCACTCGTTTACGCACCCCAATTTGGGCGAGGTGCCGTCCGCCGTTACCGATGTCGAACTCAACGCCACTCAGCGTTTGATCGAATCGCTGACCGGACACTCGACCCGCTTGTTCCGCGCACCTTATTTTGGCGATGCTGAACCACGAACCCCGGACGAGGTCGAACCCACTGTCCAAGCTCAAAATCTCGGGTATATTTCGGTAGGCCTCCATCTCGATCCTGATGATTGGAAACTGAAGAATGACGACGGGACGCCGCATACGGCGGACCAAATGGTCGATGAGATCCTAAAACAGGTTGCGATTACCACGCCCGAGGAACGCGGCAACATTATCCTGATGCACGACAGCGGCGGCGACCGCTCGGCGACCGTCGAGGCTCTGCCAAAGCTAATTCACGAACTTCGCGGCCGCGGTTACGAATTCACGACGATCGCCGAACTTGCCAATATGACGCCTGAACAGGCAATGCCGCCGGTTCCGCAGGAGAAGTCGTTTTATGCGAAAGCCGATGCGTACGTTTTTTACGGCGTATCCGTTGCCGGTTGGCTGATGCGTTGGCTTTTCCTGCTCGGGATAATACTCGGCGTCGGCAGAATGGCGGTTATTGGTGTACTCGCGTTCGCGCAGTACGTGCGTTCGCGTCGGCGTGAAAAGGTCCATTTTGGCGAGGCGTTCCAACCGTTCGTTTCAGTCATCGTGCCGGCGTTTAATGAGGCAAAAGTGATCGTACGCACTATCGACAGCCTGCTTGCGTCGGACTACCCGAAGTTTGAGATCATCGTTGTCGATGACGGATCGACCGATGGGACATATGAGTTGTCAAAAGAGGTATTTGGTGAACATCCTAAGGTTTCGGTCTTTCAAAAGGTAAATGGCGGTAAGGCCGAGGCCCTCAACTTCGGGTGGAAAAAGGCCCAGGGTGAGATAATCATCGGGCTCGACGCCGATACGATCTTTGCGAGTGAAACAATAGCAGCACTTGCCCATCGATTTGCGGATGAGAGTATAGGTGCTGTCGCGGGCAATGCCAAGGTGGGTAATCGCATCAACACCGTCACCAAGTGGCAGGCATTGGAATATGTTACGTCGCAGAATTTTGACCGACGGGCGTTCGCCTCGCTGAACTGTATCACGGTCGTACCGGGCTCGGTCGGAGCATGGCGCCGGTCGGTTCTCGAGGAGACCGGCGGATTTTCGTCCGACACGCTTGCTGAGGATCAGGACCTTACGATCCAGGTGCGAAAGCTCGGCTACAAGATCGGTTACGAAGAAGACGCGATCGGCCTGACTGAAGCACCAGATAGTCTCAAAAATCTCGCAAAGCAGCGATTTCGTTGGTCATACGGCACATTGCAGTGTATGTGGAAACACAAAAACGCACTGCTGAATCCTCGGTACGGGACGCTCGGTTTCGTGGCGATGCCGAACGTATGGTTGTTTCAGATCTTGTTTCCGCTGATTTCGCCGCTGATGGATCTGATGTTCATATGGTCGCTAGTCGGGGCAGTCATCGGGTACCTCGAGCATCAACACGAGTATGCTCAAACGCCAAGCAATCTGAACCAGGTGCTTTTCTACTACGCATTGTTCCTGGCGGTCGATTGGGCCGGAGCATTTGCCGCGTTCATGATGGAGCGTGGCGAACAAAAGAAACTGCTCGGTTGGCTGTTGATCCAGCGGTTTGGATATCGGCAGGTAATGTACTGGGTAATGGTCAAATCCGTTGCCACCGCCATCCGTGGTGCCGTGGTCGGTTGGGGCAAACTAGAGCGAAAGGCGACCGTTACTGCGGGCACGCTCTGACGCGGGCAACTCGTCGAGCCGCGAGGCTTAAGCGGCGTTCGCTAACATCCGTCGCCGGGTCGTTTATTTACGCAACTATGCTAACTTAACTACAGATGGCTGATTTTCCTGACATTGACGGCGGCGATGTATTGACCGAGAGCGACATCAAGCTCGAAAAGCCAAAGCTCTTCAAGGTCTTACTTCATAATGACGATTTTACGACGATGGACTTCGTCGTCTTTGTGTTGCAGTACGTATTTATGCGCGACGAGGCCGAATCGATCACCATTATGCTCAAGGTGCACAACGAGGGCCTTGGTCTCGCCGGCATTTATCCCTACGAGATCGCCAATATGAAGGCGCAAAAGGCGATGAATCTCGCCAAGGCTCGTGAATTTCCGTTGTTGTGTACGGTCGAAGAAGAATAGGAATTTGTGATCTATCGCAACGTCCGGAGTCAGGTTGGGCGGTGCGTGAGTTGCAGATTTTTGATCGTGTTGACCATCAACCGGACAGGTGTCCGGAGCGAGCGGAACGGCTGCCATTGAATTCGTCCAAAACGGTCCCCGGCTGTTAAGAATGCCCGGGACATTTTCATTTTCGGCCCGCCAAATACGGTTCCTTACTCGAAAGTGTTAAAATATGAGTTTTTAAGGAGGCCGAGGCCAATTATTGCCCTCGGCCGATCACTCAAATATGACCGAACCTTTAGATCTTAAGAAAACAGTTAACTTGCCGAAGACCGATTTTTCGCAAAAGGCGAACCTCGGCCAAAGTGAGCCCGCCCGCTTAAAGAAATGGACGGAAATTGACCTGTACGGCTCGATCGCCGAGGCCCGAAAGGGACGCCAGAAGTTCATACTTCACGACGGGCCGCCCTACGCCAATGCCGACATTCATATCGGGACCGCGTTGAATAAGATCCTCAAGGATTTCGTCGTAAAATCGCGTTCGATGATGGGCTTTGATGCGCCGTATGTGCCCGGTTACGATTGCCACGGGTTGCCGATCGAGACGCTCGTCGAAAAGAAATTGGCTGAGAAGGGCAAGAACAAGGCAGATATCCCGGTTTCCAGTTTTCGCCGCATATGCCGCGAGCACGCCTCGACGGCGATGGTCGGACAGACACGCGATTTCTCGCGGCTCGGGATCCTTGGCGAATGGAAAACGCCCTACCTAACGATGTCAGCCGAATACGAATCGTCGACTGCGCGTCTTTTCGGTAAGTTTCTTGAACGCGGCTACGTCTATAAAGGATTGCGTCCCGTTTACTGGTGTATCCATGATCAAACAGCCCTTGCCGAAGCTGAGGTCGAGTACCGTCAGCATTCGTCACCGTCAGTCTATGTCAAGTTTCCGCTGAGGTCCGATCCTTCACTGGTCGATCCGGCACTGACCGGCAAAAATGTATCGGTCGTTATCTGGACGACCACGCCATGGACGCTGCCGGCTAACCTCGGTATCACGGTACATCCTGATTTTGATTATTCAGCGATCGAAGTTGGGGCGGATGTGTTTATCGTCGCCTCTGAACTCACCGCTGCATTTGCCGAAACCTGCGGGTTTGAACGCGTCAGTGAGTTGGCCCGGTTCAAGGGTTCCCGGCTGGATCGTCTCGAAGCCCGGCACGCGTGGCTGGACCGCACGTCGTTGATAATGAACGCCGATCACGTCACGTTGGGCGAAGCGGACGCTGAGGTGGAACTCGACGCAAAGTATGAAAATAAGTCCGCCGGAAAATCCGGTACTGGCTGTGTTCACACTGCGCCCGGCCACGGTGCTGACGACTTTGCCGTCGGCAAGCGTTACGGATTGGATGTTTACGCTCCGGTTGACGCCTCAGGCAAGTTTACCGCTGAGGTTGAGCATTTTGCCGGCATGAGCGTCTTCGAAGCGAATCCGAGGATCGTCGAGTTCCTGCGTGAAAGCGGCGCTCTGCTGAACGTCGAAAAATACGATCACCGTTATCCGCACTGCTGGCGCTGTAAGAATCCGGTCATCTTCCGTGCAACGCCGCAGTGGTTCGTCTCGATGGACGAGTCGGTCGGCGGATCGTCCCTGCGGCAGCGGGCGCTTGACGAGATCGGGAAAGTAAAATGGCATCCCGCCTGGGGCGAAGGCCGAATGTCTAATATGTTCAAGGGACGTCCGGACTGGTGCGTTTCGCGTCAGCGTTCGTGGGGCGTGCCGATACCCGTGTTTTATTGCAGCGGCTGTGATGAAGCGGTAGCCGACCCGAAGATCATCGATCATGTCGCCGATATTTTTGCGGTCGAAACGGCCGATGCCTGGTATGCCCGGCCGTCAAGCGAACTGCTTCCCGACGGCTATAAGTGCGGCAAGTGCGGCGGTGCGGATTTTAGAAAGGAGACAGATATTCTCGATGTATGGTTCGACTCGGGTTCGAGTTGCGTAGCCGTGCTCGAGACACGTGGTGAAACCCTGCGGTTTCCTGCTGACGTTTACCTCGAGGGCGGCGATCAGTACCGCGGTTGGTTCAATTCCAGTTTGAGCTGCGGCATTGCCGCACACGACCAGGCGCCTTACAAGCAGATAATCACACACGGTTGGGTCGTCGACGGCGAAGGCAAAAAGCAGAGCAAGTCCATCGGAAATGTTACCGCACCGCAGGAGATAATTGACAAATCGGGCGCCGAGATTCTCCGCCTTTGGGCCGCCGCGGTCGACTACACTGAGGACGTCAGGTGTTCGGACGAGATACTTTCTCGCGTCGTCGACGCATACCGCAAGATACGAAACACATTGCGATACGCGCTCGGCAACCTGTATGAATTTGATCCGGCCGTACACTCAGTGGCACCCGAACAGATGCTGGAGATCGACCGGTGGGCGATCGCCGGACTTGATGACGTTACGTCAAAGGTGCTTACGGCCTACGCAAATTACGATTTTCAGGCAGCGTACAATGCTCTCTACAATTTCTGTACGGTTACATTGTCCGCCCGATATTTCGACATTATTAAGGATCGCCTTTATATCCTCGCTCCGCGTTCCGTTGAGCGCCGGTCGGCGCAGACGGCGCTTTATCAGATCACGCACACGCTTTGCCGGCTGATCGCTCCGATCCTGGCATTCACGTCTGACGAGGCTTGGGAAAATCTGCCCGCCCGCGACGCGGCATCGGTCCATTTGTGTGAATTTCCGGTTGCGAAAGCGGCCGACAATTCAGAATTGATCGCCAATTGGGAACGGATATTTGCGATCCGCGACGACGTTATGAAGGCTCTCGAGGCTGCCCGAAACGAAAAACGCATCGGCTCGCCGCTCGAGGCCAATGTCATCTTGACCGTTGATGCCGATACCGCCCACTTCCTGCTGAACTACTATGATCAGCTGCGCTATATACTGATCGTGTCGCAGGTCGAGGTGCATGAGGGCGGTTCGACGTCCGTCGCGATCGTCGCGGCCGACGGAGAAAAGTGCGAAAGGTGTTGGAACTATTCGACCCGCGTTGGCGAATTTTCAGAGTTTCCCACGGTTTGTGAGCGATGCGCCGATGCCTTGCCGGAAATAGTCAAGGCAATGGCGGCATAGGAGGCCGCATGTTAGTAAATCTACGATCATTGTTGGTCATCATGTTGGTCGTTGCCGGTACCTCAATTGGGCAGACGGTGTACACGCCCGAAAAAGGTTCGGCCGAGAGAAAGGCGATCCTGGATGTTTTGAGGGTGCCGATCGAGCGTGATCTGAAACAAAAGATCATTTTTGCCGCTGAGCATTTTAATGTGTCGGGCAACTGGGCATTTGTTGGCGGCGACCCGCAAACACCCGCCGGAACCAAGCCGGACTATCGCGGGACCCGATATCAAGAGGCTGTCGACGCCGATATGTTTGACAACAATTTCTTTGCGATATTGAAAAAGTCGGCCGGAAAATGGAAGGTGGTGCATTATGATATCGGCTGTACCGATGTCTGCTACGCCGATTGGTGGCGCCGGTACAGGGCACCCAAGGCGATTTTCCCCTATACTGAGTAACTAGTGAATAAGAAAGATATTCTTTGGAAATTTGGCTACCTTGCGATCGCGGGCGGTGTATTTTTGATCGACCAGACGTCAAAGGCCTGGGCCACGCGGGTATTGCGTTTTGGCGGTGACAGGTCGTTGATTTCGGGCTTTCTCAACTTCGCTTACGCTGAAAATCCGGGAGTCGCATTTTCGATGCTCGATGATCATGGAGACACCGGCCGTTGGGGATTGTCACTTGTCGCATTTGTCGCGGCGTCGCTGGTTCTGTACTTTTTTTGGCGAACGCCGCGCAGCGACGACCGCATTCTCGGTTCGCTGGCTCTATTGCTCGCCGGTATAGTCGGCAATGTGACCGATCGCATCCGGCTTGGCTTTGTCGTTGATTTTATCGATGTCCAGTTCGGCGGCTGGCATTATCCGACGTTCAATGTGGCCGATGCCTCGATCTGCATCGGTGCAGGACTGCTGATGATCGATATGTTCCTTTCGAAAAGAAACGAGAGATCGGATGTGAGGGATCAGAACAAAGAAAATAGTCCCGTGGCCGCTGACAATTAACGGACGAGCCTTAGGTTATCGTAGATTGGCTCTTTGTTGACGGGCCATTTGTAAACGCGAAGACAAGGCCTTGTTGGCTAACTCACAGATCCTGATCGCTGACTTCGCAATATATGTATCCTGAACTATTCCGAATAGGGACATTTCCGATAACGACCTACGGCATCTTCCTCGCGGTCGGGATGCTGCTTGCCCTTTTTGCCGCGTCGAGGCTGGCCGCTCGCGACGGGCTGCCTAAGGAGCGGATTTACGATCTAGGTTTGTGGGTTTTGGTCGGCGGGCTCGTCGGGTCGAAATTGCTGATGTTTTTCGTTGAGCCGGACGTTCATGTGTTCACGCTCGACTTTCTGCGATCCGGCGGGGTTTACTACGGCGGGCTTTTGGGCGGATTTTTCGCACTCGTTTTTTTGATACGGTTCTACAAATTGCCGTTTTGGAAGGTTGCCGATGCATTTGCTCCCGGCGTGGCCCTGGGCCAGGCATTCGGACGTCAGGGGTGCTTTGCCGCCGGTTGCTGTTGGGGCAAGCCGACAGATTGGTTCTGGGGTGTGCATTTTACCGACAAGGGGCACGAATACACCGGCGTACCGATGTACGGGCCGAGCAACGAGGACCTTTACCTTCATCCAACTCAGCTCATTGAATCCTTCACGATGCTCGCGGTCTTCGGCCTGTTGGTCTGGCTGCACCGTCGAAAGAAATTTGACGGCCAAGTATTGATCGCTTATGGCATTATCTACGCGATTTTTCGATTTTCGATCGAATTTATCCGGGATGATCCACGCGGCGACCTTTGGGGCTTGACGACATTGACCGGACTTTCAACGTCGCAGATCATCAGTCTTCTGGTTGCCGCGGGCTCGATCGTCTTTATGGTGATACGTTTGAAAAAGGCTCAGTCGCCGTCGGCGACGGTCGCCGGCACCTAATGAAAGCACGAAACTCTCTGGCCATCGCCTTGAGCATTATATGTGTCTTCGGCACGTTTGCTCTTTCCCAAACTCCGTGTCCCGTGGGGGCAGACGAACGCGTTTGGGTCGGCAACGCGATCGCCGCCTGGACAAAGGTTCGCAAGGAGTCGCTCGGCCTACCGTCCGCGAAGTTGCCGTGGTTGCTGCTGTTTAACGAAACTTGTGTCGTCAACATCGAACCGGATCCCAAATTTCTACACCACGATCCGCTGCTGGTCAGGCCGAAAAGGTCTCGATTCGGCCGGGCGACCGTAAGGGCGTGGATCGCACCGCACGGCGGCAAGATCTCTCTTCCGGATGGCGGAGAGGTACCGGCGGGCCTTTTGAGTTTTGCGGCACCGTATGACAGTGGCAAGGCGTCATTTTTGATCTCGGCACTGCCAGCCGTCTGGAGAAAGGCCCCGCATTTGCAAAGCGAGCCCAACGTTGACGTACTCGCCGCGTCGGTCTTCGTCCACGAGATGACACATACGCTGCACAGCGGCTTTTACGATCAGCTCAGCGAGATCGAAAAGCGAAAAAAAACGCCGGACGAGATCGACGACGATATCATTCAAAAGAGATTTGAAAAGGTCGAAGAGTTTCGGGCAATGATCGAAACCGAACGAAAGTTGCTTCACGAGGCGGCGTCGCAGCCAGGCCGTGCGGAAAAATGGCGATTGGCCGCAATGGCGCTCAAGGCGATCGATCAGCGACGGCATCGATTCTTTGCGGATGAAACAGCCGAATTTGCGGAAATTGAAGACGTGTTCCTGACAATGGAGGGTGTCGCAAATTGGGCCGCATTCAAGGCGGCTTTGGATCAGGGTCTGACGCGGCCGGAAGCTCTAAAACTGATCAGACGCGGCGGCAAGTACTGGTCGCAGGATATTGGGCTCGCACTTTTCCTGGTTATTGATGATCTGCTGCCTAATTGGCAAAAGCGTGCATTTGCTGCGCAAAACGCCACCGCTTACGAGCTGCTCAAGGACGCAGTTAAGTGAGTAAACAAGCTGATCTTTCTTCAATCAATATGTCGAACGAAAACGAAAGAGCGGCCGCATCTGCCGACGAAACGAACGTATCTGAGTCGGACTCATTGACATTCGTTGTCAACGGGGACGACGCAGGAATGCGACTGGACGCCTATCTGGCCGAGAACATAGCCGGTTGGTCACGGTCTCGGCTGCAGCGGCTGGTCGAGAACGAGGACATTCTCGTCAACGAAAAAAAGGCAAAACCGTCGTATAAGGTCCGCCCGGGCGATGAGGTCGAGGCTGATCTTGTCGAGGCTCCGGCCGAGCGCTTTGAGCCTGAGAATATCACGCTCGACATCGTTTTCGAAGATGAGTATTTGGCCGTCATCAACAAGCCCGCGGGAATGGTCGTCCACCCCGGTGCGGGCGTGCAGAGCGGCACACTCGCTAATGCCATCGCGTACCACTTCGCGCTTGAGGTCCCGCCCGCAGGCGGAGCTCCAAACGAGCTTCGGATCGGCATAGTCCACCGTCTTGATAAAGACACGTCGGGCCTGATCGTTGTAGCAAAATCGGACGAGATACACGAGGCTTTGTCAGAGCAGTTTCGCGAAAGGTCGGTTTACAAATCTTACATTGCGCTCGTCCACGGTTCGCCTGACCAGAACACCGGCAAGATCGAGGCCCCGATCGGCCGTAATAAGCATAACCGGCTGCGTATGAAAGTCGCGTCGCATGGCCGCAGTGCTCTTTCGTTATGGAAGGTCCGAAAACGATACGGCAAGTTCACACTGCTGGATGTCGAGATCAAAACGGGCCGTACACACCAGATCCGCGTCCACATGGCGTACATCAATCACCCCGTCGTCGGCGACGAGATATATAACGAAGGCCGCGACAATACGGTCGCTGACATTCACGTCCGCAATGCCGTCGTGACAATGCGTCGCTTTTTCCTACACGCCGAACAGCTCTCGTTCACCCACCCAAAAACCGGCGAGCGGTTGGAGTTCACGCAACCGCTGCCAGCCGAGTTAACCAATTTGCTCGCTATCCTATGATCGGAACGCAACTGGCCGGAACGCAGGCGCCCACGCCTGCAACGGTGGTTCCTCCGCCGTGACGTCGCGTAATATTTACGCAACTCCGACTGCAAAAGACGCAGCCCTGCAGGCGAGGGCGCCTGCGTTCCAGTCGATGCGTTACAATATTGCCATGGATAAAGACCCTCGATTCTGGCACAGTCGCGGATATCTGCCACATGTCGAAAAAGATGGGTTAACCCAGTTCATTACCTTTCGCCTTGCTGATTCAATGCCGCAGGATGTTTTGAGTCGTTGGCACGCCGATCTCGCGAGTGGAGAGATCACCGACGCTGACTTTCGCAAACGGATCGAATATTACTTGGATCAAAACTACGGCTCGAGCCACCTTCGTGACCCGCGAATTGCAACCATCTTGCAGGAAACGCTTCTAAAATGGGATGGCGAACGTTACAAACTTATCTCATGGGTCATCATTCCGAACCACGGGCATATACTCTTGACGCCCGAAGCTGAATTTTCGGTCGCTGACATAATGCACTCGATCAAATCCTACACAGCGCACGAAGCCAACAAGATACTCGGTCGGAAAGGACAGTTTTGGTCACGCGAATATTTCGACCGTTTCATTCGCGACCGCAGACATATTGCTAGTACAATCGCATATATTGAAAATAATCCCGTGAAAGCAAGGCTGTGCGATGCACCAGAAAAATGGCCGTACAGCAGTGCGTATTTTAAGTAATTTGAATGCGGTTTTGCCGGGAACGCCGGCTCCCTCGCCGGCAAGCGTTCCGCCGCGGGACGCTGAAGTAAATGGCGATCACGCACGTTGATAATACTAGGCCACGTCTCGGCGGAGGAACCGCCGATGCAGGCGAGGGCGCCTGCGTTCCAATCAATATGATGAAAAGTTTTATTACAGTTGCGTTGTTTGTTGCGGTTATTTTCACTGCGTCGGCGTTTGGGCAGGGTGATGAGATCAATATCATTCCGAAGCCTCGCTCACTAGAAATCGGCAGAGGCACGTTTTCACTGACGCGGGAAACACGCATCCTGATCGTCAAACCGGAAGATCGAGGCATGGCGAATTTGCTTCGTAATTATTTAAGGTCCGCGGTGGGCGTCGATTTGAAAATCACGACGAAATCCCCGAAACGCGGAAACCGCATTCGTATACAAACGAGCGACGATGTGGTGCTTCTGAAAGACGACGGCTATTACACAATCGAAACGAGTAATTCCGAACTTTTCCTTTACGCTCCGAACGATCTCGGTCTCTTTTACGCATTTCAGACGTTGAAGCAACTGATTCCCCCCGATGCAAGCGGCACAGCTGCTATTCCACTAGTTAAGATTGAAGACCAAAATCGCTTCCCATACCGTGGCATGCATCTCGATGTTTCGCGGCATTTTATGCCGGTTGAGTTTGTTAAGAAGTACATTGACCTGCTAGCGCAATATAAGTTCAACAAGTTTCACTGGCATCTGACCGACGATCAGGGTTGGCGGATCGAGATCAAGAAATATCCGAAATTGACGGAGATCGGTTCGAAACGAAGCGAGAGCCACGAGGGCGTTTATTCGACCATTTTCAAAGGCGACGGGCGGCCGGTCGAGGGCTATTACACGCAGGAGCAGATCAAGGAAGTCGTGGCTTACGCCAAAGCGAGGTACATCACGGTCGTACCTGAGATCGAGCTGCCGGGGCACGCTTCGGCGGCGCTGGCGGCTTATCCGGAGCTTGGAAAAGGCTGCGCGGCACCGAATTACAAGTTTGAGGTTAAGAAAACGTGGGGTATTTTTAAGGAAGTTTTCTGCCCGACCGACGAAACGTTTAAGTTTCTCGAAGACGTGATCGACGAGACCATCGCGCTGTTTCCCGATTCGCCATACGTCCACATCGGCGGTGACGAAGTGCTGAAAGATTACTGGAAAGAATCACCGTTCGTACAGGAACTCAAAAAGCGCGAGAACCTCAAGGACGAGCACGAGGTTCAGTCGTATTTCGTTCAGCGTATCGAACGCCACGTAAACAAACGCGGCAAAAAGATCATCGGTTGGGACGAGATTTTAGAGGGCGGCCTCGCTCCAAACGCGACTGTAATGTCTTGGCGAGGAATGAAAGGCGGCATCGAGGCGGCGAAATCGAAACACGACGTGATCATGACACCGACCGATTTTGCCTATCTCGATTACGGCCAGGGCGACCCTGCGTTCGAGCCGCTCAATATTGGCGGCTACCTGCCGCTTGAGAAAGTTTATCAGTTCGATCCTGTTCCGAAAGAACTCGACGAAACCCAAGCCAAATACATCATCGGCGGCCAGGCGAACATCTGGACCGAATATCTAGAAACGCCCGCCGCAGTCGAATACATGGCGTTCCCGAGAATGCTCGCCATCGCCGAATCGGTCTGGTCGCAGCCCGAGAATAAGAACTTCGACGATTTCAAGCGGCGGCTCGACGCTCAGTTTCCACGACTCGATAAGCAGAATGTAAACTATCGCATCCCTGAACCAGAGGGCCTCAAGAACATGGTCGTTGGCAGCGACGGCAAGGCGATGATCGAGCTCAAGCCCACGGTCGGCACTAAGGTCTATTACACACTCGATGGCTCGACGCCTGATGAGCGTTCGCGAGTTTACGAAAAGCCGTTCACCGTTGAGCTCAAGCAGGACGAAAAGATCGAGCTAAAAACGGTCGTCGCAAACAGCGTCGGCCGAAAAAGTGTCGTCTACGCGGCGACGATCATTCGCGGAGAGTATCTTCCGGCGGTCGAGCCGACGGGTAAGACGCCGGGCGTCAGCTATTCGTTCGTCGTGCCGAGCAGCGATGGTGCGACAGATCCGCCGCGAAAAACCGGCGAGACGAGGTCCATAGGGCTACAGCAGTTTGCTAAAGACAATGACCTGACTCAGTCGTTCGGCGTGCAATTTGATGGTTATATAAATGTTCCCGTTGATGCGATATACGAGTTTCAGGCCGATTCGACGTGGGACCGCACGGTCGTCGTTGACGGCCAAATGATAATAAATGAGGCCGGCACCAAAGACCGTGCGATCAGATCAGCCGTCATTCCGCTCAAGGCAGGCTGGCACAAGCTGTCAGTTCGGTATAACCATCGCGGCGGCGAGATGTTCTTCCGCGTTCGCTACGGCATCAAAGGCCAAGGCCTCAGACAGATCAGCGGTGGGGAAGTGGTTCATTAGTAACGGGAGAAAACACATATGAAGGTCGGGGAAATAGCGCCTGATTTCACACTCAAGGACGGCGAAGGCAGCGATTGGACCCTGAGTAATTACAAAGGACGTACGGTCGTGCTTTTGTTTTATCCGGGCGACAACACGCCGGTTTGTACGGCCCAGTTGTGTTCGGTCCGTGATCACTGGTCTGAGTATCAGGCGACCGGTGCCGAGGTTGTCGGCATCTCGACCGATACGCTCGAATCGCACAGCGGATTTACCGAAAAGCATAATTTGCCGCTGCGATTGCTTTCTGATGCCGACCGCAAAGTCTCGACGACGTACGATATGAAAAGCTGGCTGCCGGGCCGCTCGGCCCGCGGCGTTGTCGTGATCGACGGTGACGGCAGGATCGCCTATCACAAGGCCGAGAGCCTGAGCCTGTTCCGCCCTGCGGACAGTGATGTGCTGGCGGCGATCAAGGCCGTGGAAAGAAAGTAACCACAGACCGACACAAATAGACACAGATTTTGGCCTTCCTCTATCCGTATCCATCTGTGTTAATCTGTGGTTAATTCATGTACTGGAGTTTTATATGGCTATATTTGGTGACAAATTCAAATGCGGACGCTGCGGGCAAAAGACCGAACCTCTCGGGTACGCGCCGCTGCCGACGGAACTCGGCCAGAAGATAGGGGCCGAGATGTGTCAGGGCTGCTGGAAGGAGTGGCTGCAAAAGCAAAATCAGCTGATCAACCACTTTGGCATCGATGTTTCCAATCCGGATTCTCACGAATTTCTCTTCGACAACATGAAGATCTTCTTCTACAACGAGGGCGTCGAACTCGCACAGATCGATACCTCGCAAGAGGGAAAGGTCAACTGGTAGTCTAGGCCGTTGGTCAAATCGTGCAAACTGGCAAGGCAAAATGCTCGACGCCGAAATCCCGCCTTTTATAAACGAAGCGTTCGAGGCCGCGAGCGTGACTCATGAGCAGTACGAACTGCTGCTTGCAGACGGCTGGCGACATTTCGGCACATACTTTTTCCGATACAGCTTGGGTGTTTACGAGGACGGCATCAGACGGGTGATGCCGCTGCGTATTCGCCTGACAAACTTCGCCCTGTCAAAGAGCCAACGCCGCGTTCTTCGCCGCAATGCCGACCTCGATGTGTCTATCGGCCCATTCAAAGTGTTACCAGAACTAAACGAACTATTCGAACGGCACAAACAGCGGTTCAGTTCCGGCGTGCCCGATTCGATCCACGATTTTATCGCCCGCGACGTCGAAAGTTCGCCGACCGAGCTATTTGAGATAGCGGCACGCCAAGACGGCAGACTCGTTGCTGCGAGCTTTTTCGATCTGGCGGCAAACTCCGTATCTGCGATCTACGGCTGTTTCGACCCGACGGAAAAATCCCGGAGTCTCGGTATTTTCACGATGCTGAGGGTGATAGAATACGCGACCTCGCTCGGTTTCGAGTTCTATTATCACGGATACGCCTACGAAGGTTCGTCCTTTTATGACTACAAAAAAGGATTTTCGGGGTTGGAGCAATTTGATTGGCAGGGCAATTGGACGACCGTAACTGAGTGATGGCGAACGATATTTAACCGCAGATAAAGCAGATTACGCAGATCCGTTTCATCAGGTTTTATCTGCTTCATCTGCGTGATCTGCGGCTAATATGCATTGTTGCTGAGTCGCCTCACTCACCTCCAAGACACTTCGTCCATTCGATATATTTCTTTGAATCAAACTTCTTGCCCGTGCTGCCGCTGGTCATGTAGCGGATCTGGCCAAAAACAGGACGCTCCATCCAAGGGCGATCGTGTTTGCCGAAACACCATAGAATGCCGCAGTACGAATTCGGATTGCGGCCGTCGAGGCAGTATTTGTTGTTAAGGTGGACGAGCGTTTCAAAGGCGATCTCGTAAGACGGTGACCAGGCGATAACATTCTTGCCCCACAACATCCGGACATAATTGTGCATTTCGCCGGTCACTACCATCTCGCGTTGAGCGGCGTTCCAGAGCTCGTCGTGCGTCTCGCCGTTCTCCAGCTGTTCCAATGTATACAAGTACTGCCTTTCGTCGTCGGCATGTACCCGCATCGTTTTGTGCACCCACGGCGGCAGGGCATCGAGCGAATCATACTTTTCGTTAAAAAGCGTCATATTGTACGAGAGCTCGCGGCGAACGATCAGCTCTTCGAGATACGCGTCGATCGATTCCCGAGGGGCGCCCGAGTCACGGACCGCCAGTGCGATCTCAGTCGGCGATAAATAGCCAAAATGCAAATACGACGACAAGCGTGACGATCCGTCGCGGTCGGGCTTACTGCGGGCCGCGTCGTAGTCAGGCAGGATGTCGGCTACAAATTTCTTCAAACGCCTGCGGCCCTCGATAGTGCCGCCGTGGTAATGTTCGGACGCCGGAACGCCATGGTCAATATCACATGCAGCGACGAGATCGCGAATGTTCTTTGACGTTACCATGGTCTCGGGGCAATCAACCTCGAGCCCGTCACAAGCCACTTCGATATTTTCGAATGGCAGCGGCACGAGATATCGGTCGAGCAGCTTTTTGATCTTCGGCCTGATGGTGTAGGCCGCATATTCCTCCTTGTCGAATTTCGACATCGGGATCACGCCGTTCGAATCTACGGCGAAGACCGGTATATCGGCTCGTGAGGCGATGCGGCGGTTGTGTTCCGGGATGATAAAACAAGGAAAATCGTCGGTAACGATCAACGCCGCGTCCCGTGCGAGAGCGGCGACCGTGTTCTTTGGCGAGTTTTCATCCTGCTGGAGATAAAACACATAGCGGATGCCGAGTGCCTCAAACGCCTTTCGCTTTTCCTCGACGCCCTCCAGGATGAATGTATGGATCCGGTCGCTTGCCCAGGGGTAGTAGTACTTTAGTCCCTCGTAAACCACGAGCGGCAGCTTAAGTTCATTTGCCCGCCGGATAGCGTAGATCAGCGAGTGGTTGTTCTCCACCCGCTTATACATCTGCATCCAATAAAGCACGTACCGAGCCTTTTCGTTGATTGGCTTGTCGTTTAGCTGGAGAACTCTTTCGTTGATCCTCATAGGTAAAGTACTATTAGAACAATTCACCACATAGATACATAGGCCACATCGATATGCACCGTCAAACTTTCATACCTACACAATCCAGATTCGTCCGATCAGCATTTTTGGTTTTTCTATGTGCTCTATGTTCCCATGTGGTTCAAATCCACGCTCAGGAATTCAAAACCCTAAAACCTGGCGTCGAGTACGCCGAGGTCACCAAGGAGATCGGCGGCAAGGTGGTCAAAATGAACCTGCTTCGCCTCGATCTCAAAAAAGTCCGCCTCGACGTCCACCATGCCATGGACGCCGCCATCGGCACCGAAAAGACCTCGTCGATCGCCACCCGCCGCGGAGCATTTGCGGCGATAAATGCGGGATTTTTTAGGTTGGATAAGAGTGAATTTGCAGGTGACTCAGCGGGCATCCTACAGATTGATGGCAACCTCCTTAGCGAAAGTGAAAAGGATCGAGCAGCTCTCGCTATTTACAACGGCAATAAGAGAACCAAGGTCTATTTTGGCCTGGCCAACAGCCAAGCTTGGGTCTCGATATCGCCCAATTTCTCGTCGCTAACCGTTGATGGCATCAACCGGGAGCCAAAAGCTGACGAAGCCATCCTATTTACCAAAGAGTTCGGAATACTACCGAAATCTTCTCAGAACATACTCAAATTAATACTCTCAGGATGCCGCGTCACTTGCGGACGGGCAGAGATCTCAGAGGACAAAGAGGCTACATCTGTGCCCGCCGACGGCTATGTCCTGGCACTTTATGGCAAGAGCGCAGTCTTGCTCACCGACGATCTGAAGGAGAAACTAACGGATGACCTTCTATCTGTCATCGTTAACAACATCTCGAAGTTCGTGGGCAAGAATGAACGGCGAATCGAAGGGGCCGACGATATTACAAATGGAGTATCACTACTGATACGTGACCGAAAGATCCACTTGACTTGGGAACAGGAAAAGACAACCAGATCATTTGTCGAAACCCGCCACCCGCGGACCGCGGTCGCTAAGCTCAAGGACGGCAAATTCCTGATGATAACGGTCGATGGCCGGAGCGAAGCGAGCGGCGGTATTGGTCTGCAGGACCTGGCGGAGTATCTGCTAAGCCTCGGTGCGGTCGACGCGATGAATCTCGATGGCGGCGGTTCGACGACGATGTTCGTCGACGGCAAGGTGGTCAACAAACCGTCCGACAAAGAAGGCGAGCGAAAGGTCTCGGACGCGATCCTCGTGACGCTTAGAAAAGCAGGCCGCCGATGACGGCCTCTCGTCGTCAACCCGGCTTTTGAGGCGGGTGTGATCAAAACCAAATTGGACCTCGACCCGTAAAAGTGATAACTTTCGCCAAAAGCAAACCGCGCTCAAATATATGAAACGGATCATCTCTGCATTTGCTCTACTCGTGTCGCTTACCCTTGTCTCGTACACGCAAACGTCATCGCCGACCACCAAAAAGACGATCACGGCATTTACCGAAAAAATGCAGCGGATCGACGGTTTTATACCGATGTATGTCAATAGCGACGACGGCAGGATCTATATCGAGGTGACAAGGTTCAACTTTGAGTTCCTTTATCTCGTAAGCCTGCCGACCGGCGTCGGGTCAAATCCGCTCGGGCTCGATCGCGGCCAGTTGGGTACGACCAAGATTGTGACCTTTGAGCGCGCCGGTAACAAGGTGTTGCTGATCCAGCCAAATTACGATTTTCGTGCCACCGGCGACGCCCGCCAGAAAAAGTCGGTCGAAGAGTCGTTTGCCAAGTCCGTGATCTGGGGATTCAAGATCGAGGCCGCCGAAGGTGACCGCGTTTTGATCGACGCGACGAACTTCCTCATTCGCGATGCACATGGCGTCGCCGATCGGCTAAATCAAGCAAAGCAGGGCAACTATAGTTTTGACGAGAGCCGAAGCGCTCTTTATTTGCCAAACACAAAGGGCTTTCCCAAAAACACCGAGGTAGAGGCGACCATTACGCTCTCGACCAACGCGGAGACTGGCAATCTGGTCAATCAGGTCACCCCGAGTGCCCGCAATGTGACAGTGCGAGAACGTCATTCGTTCGTCGAACTGCCCGATGATAATTACCGTCCGCGGCGGTTCGACCCGCGCACCGGCGCGATCCCGGTCAGCTTTTATGACTATGGCACCGATATCAACGAAGACCTCGAAAAGCGTTGGATCCAGCGGCACCGCCTCGAGAAACGAGACCCAGGTGCCGCCGTCAGCGAGCCCGTCAAACCGATCGTCTACTATGTCGATAACGGCGCGCCAAAGGCGATACAGGACGCCCTGATCGAAGGTGCGAGCTGGTGGAACCAGGCCTTTGAGGCCGCGGGTTTTCGCAATGCCTTTCAGGTCCGCGTGCTGCCGCCGGATGCCGACCCGATGGACGTTCGGTACAACGTGATCAACTGGGTGCACCGTGCGACTCGCGGTTGGTCGATCGGCGACAGCGTGGTCGATCCGCGTACAGGCGAGATCATCAAAGGTGATGTCACACTCGACTCGCAGCGTGCCAGACAGGACTTCTTGCTTGGCGCCGGCATGTCGCCGCAATACGCTTCGGCGGGCAACGCCTGCGATTTTGGCCTGCTGCCGGATATTGATTACCTAAACCCGTCAGACAACTACGGCGACGCCAAGACAATGTCCTACGCACGTATCCGTCAGCTTTCTGCCCACGAGGTCGGGCATACGCTCGGTTTTACACATAACTTTGCCGCCAGCACTTATGGCCGCGGTTCAGTGATGGACTATCCTGCACCTCTCGTCGAGATCAAGGACGGAAAACTTGATCTCTCAAATGCCTACGCCGTCGGGATCGGGTCATTCGACAAATTTGCGGTCAAATACGCCTATTCTCAGTTTGCCGCCGGAGCAAACGAGAGCTACGAGCTCGAAAAGATCGTCCGCGACGGCGTGGCTTCGGGAATGCTCTTCTTGTCCGACAGCGACGCTCGGCCCGCGGGGTCGTCCAATCCGCTGGCAAACCTTTGGGATAACGGCCCCGATCCGGTCGCGATGCTTCGCCACGAGATGCGTGTTAGGCGCATCGGGCTGGACCAGTTCGGCATTCGCAACATCGACCGGGGAGCTCCGCTTTCTGAACTCGAGAACAAGTTTTTACCGCTCTATCTTCACCACCGATATCAGCTGACCGCGGCAATCAAATCGATCGGCGGCGCGTACTACACGTTTGCCGTAAGGACCGAAAACGGGCCAAATCCCGTCACCGTTGCCGAGCCCGTATCAGCCGAACGCCAGCGTGACGCCCTTGCGGCCGCACTCGAAACGATCAAGCCCGGAGAATTAACCATCCCCGACAGCATCCTGCGACTGATGCCGCCGGTCGCATACGGTTACGGATCGGGCCGCTCCGAACTGTTCCCGAAACGGACCAGCCCGATGTTTGACGCAGTTGGTGCGGCCGAGGTCGCGGCCGACCTGGCGATCAGCGGCCTCCTCGAGCCAAGCCGGGCGGCACGCTGCGTGAGTCAAAATTCGCGAGACCGTGCGTATCCGTCATTCAGAGAGGTCGCTGACGCACTCGTTAAAACGGCATTTGCTTCGCCGGATCCCGATAGGAACAAGGCCCTCGTCCAGCGGGCCGTACAGAGCCTTTTGATCGAACGGTTAATGGAGCTTGCCGCCAATCCGAATGCTCAGTCACAAGTACGCTCGACCGCGTCCGACGCACTTCGCGGCCTTGCGGCGATGCTCAAGCGGACGGCCGCTGCCGGTGATACCGCGGCCCATTACCGTTCGCTGATCGATGACATCGAGCGGTTCTTGAAGCGGCCCGACTCTCCGCGTCGGCAGCCTGCTCAGCTGCCAAACCCGCCCGGAGATCCGATCGGCGGAAATTAGTGCGGGGTAATACCGGGCTATCATGTCCGGATACTGATGCTGTCGAAATAGTCCCGCAGTGTCTGATCAGTGATCTCGTTTGAGATCAGCCCGATGTAATTGTCGGGCCGCAGCAGAACGGCGAACGGACGATATGCCCCGAAGTGCTCCATGATCTCATCGGTCAACGGCAACGTGTGCGCATCAACCAATTCCTTAAAGCCATTAGCGGTCTTATGCGTGCCGTTTCCGCCAAAGGTCAGCAAGTGAAATTTGGGGGCTCTGATCTGGTCGTAGATGCTGTGTCCGACCCGAAAGAACGGCATCCGGTCGCCTGCCTTTACGTCAAAGTCGGCATCGTCAACGCTCAGGCTCGACTCGCGGTAGTTGATCCCTATCTGGGAGACCAGCGGAAACAGAGCCTTCTTTACGGCGTCGAGACTCAGTGCAAATCCGGCAATATAAGGAAATATATGGGTCCTGACGTATGAGATGAACCAATCATCGCTCGCGCCGAACTGAAACATTCGGTCCGTCGTGCGCAAGAGCCGTCGGGCGTTGGGCAGCCGCTCCTCATTGTAGGTCGCAAGCAGGTCCGTGCCAGCGGTTCCCTTACAGGCCATGGCGAGTTTCCACGCCAGATTGTAGCCGTCCTGAATTCCCGTGTTCATCCCTTGACCGCCCGCCGGCGTGTGGATGTGGGCGGCGTCGCCGGCGACAAAGCAGCGGCCGTCGGAAAACGCGTTTACCGCCCGCGAGTGCACACGGTAAACCGAAAACCAGTTTACCTCGCTGATATCGAGCTCCATCTCGGTGTCGATCTTAATCTGCCGTTCGATCTCCTCGCATAAAATGTCGCCTTCGTCGGCATCGTGGCCTTCCGGAAAGGTGCCGACTATTCGAAATCGGTTTTCGCCGGCCATCGGGAAAAACGCGGTGATCGTGTGCCGGGCCAGGCAGACGTGGAGAGCCTCGTGCGAGTATTGCCAGTCGATACGCACATCGGCTACATAAAAAAGCCGCTCGACGGTGTCGCCCTCGAACGTTAGCCCGAGTGCGTGACGCACCTGGCTTTTTGCTCCGTCGCAACCGACCAGGTACTTGGCGCGGATAGTTTCCGAAACTCCCGAGCCGTTCGTGGTGACAGCCGTGACGCCGGCCGCATCCTGCTCAAACGAGTCCAATTGAGTTTGCCAGTCGGCCGAGCGGCCGTGCGAGACGATGTATTTATCGAGCAAACCTTCGTGGAGCCCCTGATCCACGACCAGCATATAAGGATAAGGGCTCAGCCCGGCGCCGATGTCCTTCAGCACGGCCTCGCCGCGAACCTCGCCGCTCTCGATCAACCGGACCATTTCCGCGGGCTTTCCTAGTGCGATGAGAGGCTTCGCAAGCCCGATCTGTTCGTAGATCTCCAACGTCCTTGCCTGCACCCCGATGGCCCGCGAATACGGTGTGGTGGTCTCTTTCTTATCGAGCAGAACAAAGTCGATGCCGTATCGGATCAATTGACAGGCAAGCGAAAGGCCGGTCGGGCCGGCACCTACTATCAGAACATCGGTCTCTCTCATATGAACTAAAAGCCTGTTAACAAGATCGCGTCGGTATCCTGCCGGCCGCGGGAGATTGCCAAAGTGCCACCATCTGCAGACCATGCAAAGTCGAAGATTCGTTCTTTTGGCAGTTCGAAAAGCAATTTCTTCTCACCGGTAGTATATAGCGGCAAGCGCCAAAATTTGGCTCCGGCCTTGCTGTGTTCAAAATAGTCGATCGACTTGCCGAGGTCGGTAAAGGATATCTCATTGGCCGAATCGATCGCCATCGAGCGGGGTGCTGTCTGCCCGGTGACATCCAGGATCACGATCTCCTTTCCCGGCTGACGATTGTCCGGCCGAATGTTTTCAAATGCAAGATACCTGCCATCGCTCGAGATTGCGAGAAAACCGGCGGGGTACAACTTGCCTGGTTGGGTCAGGGCCTCACGCGTTCCGTCAATTAGTGACTGGCGCCAAAGGATATTCGATTTTGGATTACGTTGAATGTAGAAAAGCAAACTCCCGTCCGGCGAAACCACCGGAAGGAAATCGGTGCCGCCGTCGGCAAAGGTTATTTGCAAGGGGTTTGAACCGTCCGCGTCAGACCGCCATATACATCGTGTACCGCTTCGGGTGGATTCAAAGTAAATATATCGCCCATCGGCGGTCGCAAACGGGTTCTCATTATTTGTTCCGGAGTTTGCGGTCAACTGCTTGCGGACGCCGTTACCCGGGATCACCGACCATATGTCAATATCGCCCATGATCCGAGACGAATAGACAACTTTACCGTCAGGTGTCCACGTAAGGCCTGCCGAGCCATCACGGTTCAGATTCCCAAATGTCACCTGACGGAGGGACTTAACATCGGCGGCATCCGAGACCCAAATGTGAGAATAGGTCGAAAACTGGCGGGCAAGCAGACGCTTACCATCGGCCGAGATCGATATATTTCTATAAATACTCAGATCATTTGTGATCGGCCTTATTTCGCCGCTTTTGAGGATCATTGACCACAGTTGGAAAAAGCGGTTGTTCTCGCGGCCAGAAATTATCAGTTGAGAACTGTCGGGCGTCCACGCGAGTTGTTCGATCTGCACGAATCGCTTAGTTTCGAGCTTTTCGGCAGAGTGGGTTTGGACATCGACGATCACGATCGCCGAGGAATTTATCTGATCAGGCGATTGCTCGACCACGGCGATCCGATCTCCGTCCGGCGACCACGCGGGATATCCGCTGCGATAGATCGAAAAGGGCTGGTTTCGACCAAGTATCTTCTGTTCCGAACCACCTTCCAGTGAACGGATCAACAATGCCCATTCGCCAACCTCTGGGTAGAATCTGACGAACGAAAAAGATCGGCCGTCCGGCGAAAATCCGACCGTACTCCAGATGCGATCAGCTACCCGCTTTGCCTGGCCGCCAAAGCGCGAAACTTGAAACAGGTCACCGCCCGCGTCAAAGCTGTCCTCATTTCTAAAATATATCGAGTCACCTTCGGGCGAAAACTGGAGATTTCCAAATTTCTTGATGTCGGGTATCTCGAGCTTCACGCTGCTGCCGGAAGCAACGTCCTGCAGATGGATCGCACCATCCTTCACATACGCGATCGACTTTCCGTCAGGCGACAGAACCGGGAACGAAATGTCACCCGCAAAGGTCAAACGCTTAAATTTGACTGTTTCGACAGGTGCCGACGGCATTGGCGACAAGTATTTCGCAGTCAGAAATGTAGCAAGTCCAAACGTGATAACTGCGGCAATTGCGAGCATGGCCGTTTTGCGCAAGCGGTTTCGTGGTACAAGGCCCGATCCATTCGCGGTGGGAGTTTCGGCCGCTGGTGATCCTTCGAATTCGCCGGCCAAGGTTACCTCGGCGGCAAATCGGTAGCCTCGTTTCGGAATGGTCTCAATGAACGACTGACCGTCCGGCCCTGGACCCAAGGCTCGCCTCAGCGCATATATGCTCTGAGTTAGATTGCTCTCCTCAACAAAGGATTCCGGCCACACTGCCTCCAAGATCTCATTCTTAGAAACGACTGTTCCGCTATTGGTCACCAGCAGGCACAGGACGTCGAGGACCTTTGCGGGCAGCGGCAGGATTTCGCCTCCACGCCTCAAGACGCGTTCATCCGCGTCAAGACGAAGATCACCAAAGATATAGCAGGTTTTGCGGTCCAAACCCATAAGATCAAATCAAAATTGATAAAAAATTGAGATTTTTTTGAAGATATTTGTCTGCTTCAAATGCAAAATCCTCAATGTGATAGGGAGCGTTTCATTTTACGACAAGTTGCGGTCGGCTCAAAAGCATTTCGTTTCGACCGCTGCTTTTGCGACTTCGGCCGCGGCGATCATCATGCTCTCGGTTGCGGCCTGCGGCCGCCAGATATCGGCGGTTGCGGTCGGCGACGCGTGTCAGAAAGCGGCGGGGAGCGTTGTAACGGTCGAGGGTTTTCTGCGGCTTCCCATGTCGACGGACTCGCCGGCACGAACGTCCGACAGCCGCAATGAGCAGATGCTGATCATTGTCGAAAAGGTCAACGGGACCGGCAATTTCGTAACCGCCGCTGTACGTACCTCGGACAGCGGCGAACGTAATCACATCACTACGCTGCCGCTGAGCTACACCTACGCCGATCTGCAGATAATTACCGATTCCGGCAGCCGTGTGACCGCCGACGACAAGGTGCGGATTTCGGGCCGTATCGAGCGGGACGCTCGCGAGTGCGTGCTCGAGGTCGAAACCATTCGATCGCCATAGCGATCGCAAACATTAGAAGGAGAAAGCAAATGAAACAGACAATTCTTGTAATTACAGCAACACTTTTGTTAGCCGGTGCGGCGAATGCTCAGGGCTCGTGCAATGCGCTTGATGCCAACATGGGTTTTGCAAACAATGCACTCCAGAGTTCGCTCAACAACACCTGGCACATCGTGACCGACGATATGCAAAAGCTAATGTTCACGCCCGATGTTTGGAAGGCCGAGCTTGCCAAGGTCATGAACTGTTCGCCCTCAGCCTTTCCGGCAAATTGGATGGACCGCGTCCGCACAAACCTCGATGAACTCAAGCGGTTGGTAGATAACGAAGGGAAGACCCGAGCATGGGTCGCACGGAGCTTTCAGCGGCCGACCGAACAGGCGATGGCAAAGACAAAGTTCCTCGCGAAATATCCGGGCGCCAAGGTTCTGAAGATCGGTTCAAATTACAAGGACTGGAACGTGTTCAAGAATTCGCTTGGCATACCGACCAATCGGTACATTCGCGGAGAAGCGGTTTTGCAGATCCCCGGCCGGCCCTATTGCCAAGCTCAGGAGTGGGTCGTTAAGCAGGCATACAAGGGCGGAGCCTACGGTGCGTCAGTCGTCGAGTTTCCGGGCGGAGCAGGCTATTTCGTCATGTGTCCGTAATTCAGTCACAACAACATACAAGGAGTAAATAAGTGAAGCATAGAGCGATCTTTCTATTATTGTGTTCGATGTTCGTCGTAGTATTTCTGGCGGGCGGTGCATCGGCACAGCCGTCGGCTGCTCAGGTAAAAAAGGACGTTTCGGGACCAAAGACCATCTCGGTCACCGTGAACGGCCGCGGCAGCAAGGTCTGGAGTAAGGGGTATTCAAAATACGTTTGGGACGTCCCGTATTCGGCAAAGGTCAAGAGCGAAGAGCCGGGCGTCAACATCCTGGTCGAAGCAACGGCCAGTTATGACATCGTCGGCGGACGCTATGTCTACTGGAAGTCGTTTGTCGCCGAAAATACCTACGAGGGCATCCCAAATCCGACGCCGGCCGAGGCAAATGCCCTGATCCAAAATTTCGGCGCACAAAAGGTGATGCAGGGTTCGTTTTACGATATGGTCGGCCAGCCCGAAGTGATGCGGATCGCCGCAACGCCAAAGTTTATGTGGCATAACCTCAATTCGGTGTCCTTCTTGGTCGAATGTACTTATATGTACAAGAAGTCGTACACCGAGACCGAACGGGTGACTCGTACTTTCAGGGTCAGGCTCTACAGAAACAACAAGTCAGCCGAATGGCACAATTTGCTTCAGGTCGCTGACGAGACGGAAGGCTAAGTCGTCAGTGCACCGTTATCGCCGCGATCGATCAATGATCGCGGCGGTTCGATCCGGGAGACCTCAATAATGGCGTCACACAGTCAAAACAAGCACCGTCTAAAAGCGGTCATTCTAAATCTGTTACTTAGCGGAGCCTCGTTCGTACTGATGATCATCGCCCTCGCGGCCGGATATCTGCCGTCAAGCAGCGTCAAAAGGTACGGCAACATTACCGCGTCGCAAAAACCGGTCAGCTATTGGCTGACGATCGCCGGGCTCTTTGTCATCGGCACCGTATTTTTGGCTCTCGGCCTCCGGGCGCTGAAGCGGTATCGAAGCAATGCCGGAAGCTACGAATAGGACAATTCCAGATCATAAGGAGAACCATCAAGTGAGAACAATGATCATTATGGCCGCGTTGGCCATGGTACTTTCAGCCTGCGGCGGCACCGCCGATCCCCAGGCAAATAACGCGGCAAACAAGCCTTCGAACGCCGTCGCGAACGCCGCGAATACAGCTGCCGCACCGGCCGCCGAGCCAGGCAAGATGTTCGTCAAATGGATGGCGGACGGCAATATGAGCCGCAGCAAGGACATCACCATCAAACAGGGCCTTGTACGGATGTCGACTGAGGCTCCCGCGGCGGCGAAAAAGAACAAGCTCGTCGTTTACGACCTGATCCTGGCAAATTACACATTTGACCCGGCCAACCTACCGGGCGCTATGCCGAAACAGTATGGCGATACCCTGATCGTCGTTCAGATCATCGGCGACAAGGACGCATCACCGGACGGCCCGCCCAAGGCCGCTGCCTATCCTGCCGGTTCGGCGGCAGATGGTGATAATATATCGGGCAAGGTCTGGAACATTCTGATCAAGTACTCTGACAACGGCGTCAAAGACGGCAAGATCATGGCCGATTCGCCAAAAGGCACTCGTCAGGGTCAGCTAAAGATCACCTCGGTCGATGGCGGTAAGCTCACCGGCGAGATCGACGTCTATGACGAGGCCGGCAAGGTCAAAGGTTCGTTCACGGCGGACCTACCAAAATAACAGTGAGGAAGAATATGAAAAAACTGATCATCTTAGCATTGGCGGCCGTCTTCATCTCGGCCTGCGGCGGCGGAGGCTGGGCCGTAAAATATAAAGGAAAAGACATCAAATTTGATAAGTCGGTCGGGCTCGCTAATTTTCGGCCGGATCTCCAACAGGGACAGATCTACATCGCAAATTTTGAGCCCAAGGTTGACGGCAATTCCGTGATGACGATCGCCGATACAAAAAATGCCGGCGAGGCCTTTGTCGGCATCTATTTCAAAACCAACAACCAGTCCGATTTTAAAAACTCGGTCAAGGCCGGCGACGTGTCCGACAGTATCACGAGTCTCTGGATCTCGAGCGGCGACGACAAACAGCGTGTTTCATTTGCCGAGGGCGGCAAGGTGACCGGTAAGCTCGTCATCACCGAGGTGACCGACGACAAGATCAAGGGCACCATCGATGTTTCAAAGGGCGACTCGCGTGTGAGCGGTCCGTTTGAAGCCAAAATATTGTCAAAACACCTATAAACGACCAAGGGGAAACCAATGAAATTGATAAAGATCACGTTGATCGCCGCGAGCTTGGCGGCATTTCTCACGGCCTGCGGCGGCGGCGGAGCCAACAACGCCGCGTCTAACGCAGGCAACGCCGCGGCCAAAGCACCGGCGACGCCCGAGGCCAAACCGGCCGTCACGCTCAAGCCCGGCGAGGTCCCGTTTGACGGTATGTCAAATGTCGGGACGACAGCCAAGGCCGGCGAGCATATTTTATGTCTCGACTCTCGTGCCGCTCAGGAGATCGCGTCTAAGCCGATCGCCGACGCGTCAGGCATTTTCTACAACCGCAAAATGGTCACACCGGGCGAATTTGAGTCCGAGATCGAAGATTTTGGCAAAAAATCAATGGTGCCCAACGCCTACATCATCGCTCTGCCCAAGGGGCAAAAGGCAAAGGTCGGCGACATCGTGCTGACCTGGTGGCAATCCGGCGGCGGAACGTTTCGTGCCATCGTCACCGAGGCCGCAAACCCGGCCGAGCCGACCGTCCGCTATCTGGGAATGTCGCCCCGCGAGGACAAGAGCGATAAGCTCAAACCCGACACCTTTGTCGTACTCAAGGACGCGTGGCAGCCCGGCAGTATGGTGGCCGCCAAGACCGCCGACGGCAAGTCCGAGGCGGCGATGATAATTCGCGTCAACGGCGACAAGGTGCTCATTCGCGGATTTGCCGGCAAGATGAAGGTGGTCGCCAAGGCCGATCTCACGCCGGTTGCGTCCAACCCCAATGTCAAAGCCGGCGATAAGGTCAAAGCGGCGTTCTTTGCCAATTTTGACGACGGCGTCGTCGTCAGCGTTGATGCGGCCGCCGGAAAGATCACCGTTAAGAAAGAACCCGGAACCGAGCAAAAAGCCCTCGATTTTGGCGAGGTCTATAAATAAACAGGAGACAAGCAACCATATGAAGCAATTTATACTAGCTATCATCGTCGGCGCCGCGGCACTCGCCTGCGGCGGCGGCATCGGCGGTGCGGCAAAGATGGACATCAAGGCCGGTGGCAAAGACACCAGCCTCAGCGTCAAGTCCAGCGGCAGCGACCGCAGCGTCAAAACCTTTACCGATCTCGGCGGCAAGGTGACGACCGCGACGTCGTTCTACGCGATCATGGCCAACTACGATCTCGACACCACCAATGTCGCGACGATGAAAAAACCGCTCACCGCTCCCGAACAGGTCCGTGTGCTCCTGCAGCTGATCGGCGAAGAGGGGACCGATCAGAAGGCCGACATCAAACCGGGCATCTATAAGGCCGATCCGAAGGAAAAGTACATGAAGCTCGATTCGCTCTCGGTCGCGACATTTGCCGACGGCAAAGAGACAAATACGAGCTTTGACACCATGTTCAGCGGATCCAAGATCACCGGCCAGGTCGAGGTCACATCCGTCACCGCCGACGCTGTCAGCGGCAAGATCGACGTCACCGATGGCGACAAGTCCGTCAAGGGCACGTTTACCGCAAAGATCGCCGCCAAAAAGTGATAGCCCGTTAAACTCTGCACAGTAGATGCGGCCGTCTGATAGATCGACTATCGGGCGGCCGTTTTTTACGCCGCGGGCCGCCTCGGCCGTCAAGTCCGGAATCGCCTCACGGCTGTTTCAAATTAATTTGGAATTTGAAACAACTTAAGTCCTTTATTCAGCGACTTTAACCCCCGATTCTGTTTCAAATTGCAAATAGCTACCGTTACGTCGCTCCGGATCCGCTCAAAAATGCGGTAACGCCCCTGTTTAGAGCAGTTACAGCACCCTGGTTGTTTCAAATTACCTTTCAGGTGATTTCGACGTGCCCGGGCGTTCTGCTCCGCTCATCCGTTATTCGATATTCTAAATTCAGAATTGAATTCGTGTCCTGACTGTCCTGGCTGTCCTGGCTGTCCTGCGTGTCCTGGCTGTCCTGCGTGTCCTGACACTCTTGATTCACCAGACTCAATAGACTCTCTCGACTCGCCAGACCCGCTCGACTCGATAGACTCGCCCGACTCACCATCGTGTTTTATGTATTTTCAAAGATCGATCCTAATAGATCATACCATATATTGCAGAGATACGGCAAGATTTCATTTCTGCAACGATAAGGCGTGAATGGTGACTCGTGACTCGTGACTCGTGACTCGTGAATCGTGAATGGTTCGTGGTGCTCGAAACTCATTTTCGTTGCCTGCGAGCGTCCGCATATACAATTCCGGAACGCTCTTTCCCGTCACCTGTCACTTGTCCCCCGTCACTTGTCACCTGTCACGCTTCACCCATCACGTGTCACCCAAATGAGTATTGACACATATCAGCAACAGGCACAAACTGGCTCTCGTGGAGGATCGCCAAACTGACCGGAACGAACGTCGCCAACGTCAGCCGCCGCTGTGGCGCCGCCGCAAAACGCTCCGCTACGGACGAGGAATTTCAAAAGGTCATTGACAACGTGTGTGATAATTACTTGGCGAATGTCGTCGGTAAGAAATGAGAATCGACAAAATAGCAGGCCTGACCCCAATTCCTCTTAAATAGCAGGCCTGACCCCAATTCCTCTTGGTAGCCGCGACTACATAAAAACCTAGAAAGCCAGCAATTTGATTCAGTTTGTGAATGATCTTTTTGTTCTGTTTGTTTCAGGCGTTGGCCCAGCGTTTGGCAGGGTGATGATCTGCCGGTCAGTTCGGCTGCGTCGGTTGGGGTTGGGCGGCGGTGTTTTGCGGGGGCGGTTCGGCCGGCGGCTGCGGCGACAGGACCCAAAAGAATATGAGGCACGCGATAGTGCCCAGCAGGCAGCCGATCAATGCCGAAATAATTGCCGTTTTCAGGTTTCGTTCCTTTGCCATATCAGAATTTCAGCACCAGTTCATCGTTGCGGACCTCGGCCAGGGCACTGCCGCCGTTTGCCAGACCGCCAAATAGTATCTCATTTGCCAGCGGCTGTTTGATCTTTTCGTGGATCAGCCGCGACATCGGGCGGGCGCCGTAGCGGGCGTCAAATCCATTTTTGGCGAGCCACTCGCGGGCGTCTTCGGTCAGGTGGACCAATACGCGTTTTTCGGCCAACTGGCCGTTAAGCTCCTTGATAAATTTATCGACGATCAGCTTGATGACGTCGATATCGAGCGCCTTAAATGGCACCCACGCGTCGAGTCGGTTGCGAAACTCGGGCGTAAAGGTCCGCTCGATCACGCCCTTGGCGTTGCCCTTGGTGTCGGACGCGTTTCTGAACCCGAGCCCGCCCGACGACAGGTCGCGGGCACCGGCGTTGGTCGTCATTATCAGTATCACGTTGCGAAAATCAGCCTTTTTGCCGTTATTGTCG
The DNA here is from genome assembly GCA_044221625.1 of Pyrinomonadaceae bacterium. Lineage (GTDB taxonomy): Bacteria > Acidobacteriota > Blastocatellia > Pyrinomonadales > Pyrinomonadaceae > OLB17. Next base: position 92,505 of record JBGAOU010000007.1, read on the forward strand.
GTCAGAGTCGCCGAATCCATCACCTGCAGCAGCAGATTAAATAGATTCGGATGCGCCTTTTCGATCTCGTCGAGCACCAGGACGGCGTGCGGCGTACGCATTATCGCCTCGGTCAAAAGGCCGCCCTGATCAAAGCCGACGTATCCCGGCGGAGCACCTATCAGGCGCGAGACGGTATGCGGCTCGGCATACTCGCTCATATCAAATCGTATGAACTCGACGCCGAGTATCTCAGCCAACTGTTTGGCGACCTCGGTCTTGCCGACGCCGGTCGGCCCCGAAAACAGGAACGATCCGACGGGCTTGGTCTCGTGCCCGAGCCCGGCCCGCGAGATCTGGATGGCGTCGACGATCGCGTCGATCGCGGCGTCCTGTCCGTAGATCGCCTTTTTGATGTCGTCGCGGAGCGTCCGGAGCCGGAGCTTTTCGTCGGCGACGACCGTTTTCGGCGGTATCTTGGCCATGCGGGCGATGGTGTTTTCGACCATCTGGACGGTCACCTTTTTGGGCCGGCGGGCGGCCGGCAGTAGCTTGACCGAGGCTCCGACCTCGTCGATTACGTCGATCGCCTTGTCGGGCAAAAATCGGTCGTTGATGTACTTGCCGGCGAGGTCCGCCGCGGTCCGCAGCGATTCGTTCGAATATTTGACGCCGTGGTGGCTCTCGTAAAACCGCTTGAGCCCCTTGAGTATCTCAAAGGTCTCGTCGGCGGTCGGCTCATTGATATCGATCCGCTGAAAACGCCTCGCGAGCGCGCGGTCGCGGTCAAACGCGGCCTTATACTCGGCGTGCGTCGTCGAGCCGATACAGCGGAGTTCGCCGGCCGCAAGTGCGGGCTTGAGTATGTTCGACGCGTCCATCGAGCCGCCCGAAACGGCACCGGCACCGACGATGGTGTGTATCTCGTCGATAAAGAGTATCGCGTTCTCCTGCTGTTTGAGCTCGGTGATGATCGCCTTGAACCGCTGTTCAAAATCGCCGCGGTACCGCGTGCCGGCCAGCACGGCGCCCATATCGAGAGCATAGATCTTGGCGTTGGCGAGCACCTCGGGCACATCGCCCTCGCTGATCTTGAGCGCGAGTCCCTCGGCAAGAGCGGTCTTGCCGACGCCGGGTTCGCCGACGTAGAGCGGGTTATTCTTCTTGCGGCGGCAGAGCACCTGGATGGTGCGTTCGATCTCGTCGGCCCGGCCGACTATCGGGTCGATCTCGCCCGCGGCGGCCTTGGCCACGAGCTCGACCGTAAAGCTCTCAAGCGGATCCTTGCGTCGAGAACCGGCGGGCATTTCGTGATCGTCGTCAAACTCGAGATCGGGACACGACTCGGTCGGATCTACCTTTGAAATGCCGTGAGCGATGTAATTGAGGACGTCGAGCCGCGTTATCCCCTGCTGCAGCAGCAGATAGACGGCGTACGATTGTTCGGCCTGATAGAGAGCGGCGAGTATGTTGGCTCCGTCAACGGCCGGTTGTCCGCTGCCCTCGGCCTGAAGTACGGCGTACGAGATGGTCGATTGAAAGGTGCTGGTCAGCTCGGGCATGACCTTTTCTTCGCCGGGCACCTTTTCCAAAACGCCCTCAAAATACTCCTGCAACGCACGGGCGATCTCGTCGATCTGCGCACCGCAGGCGGCCAGGACGACGCGGGCGGCCGGATCTTCGAGCAGAGCAAAAAGCAGATGCTCCATCGTCACAAACTCGTGCTTGTGACGTACCGCCTCGTCCACCGCCAAACTCAGGGTCTCTTCTAATTCCCGCGTCAACATCGTGTTTATATCTTAGCAGTTTTCGCCCGAAGGTGAGCAATAGTTTCGGTGCAGTTTAGGCCACGCGAACGCCGTGGGGGCTGATCCGGGAGACGTAAGTGTTGAAATCAATACCGGTTGGGCCGTAAACGATATTCATCGCTTCGCGGACATACTCGGCTATGGCGCGCGACTCGCTGAGCATAAAGACCGACGGCCCCGAGCCCGAAATGCCGCCGCCGATCGCACCGGCGGCAAGGCTCGCGGCCTTGAGTTCGGCAAATTTGGGAATCAGCGCCTGACGGGCCGGTTCGACGATGGTATCGACCATCGAGCGTGCCATCAGGTCGAGGTCGCCGCTCGCGAGCGCCGCGACAAATGCCCCGAGATTGCTCCAGTTGCGGACCGCCTCGGCGAGCGGCACGTCCTTTGGCAGCATCGCCCGGGCTTCGGACGTTTTGACCTCGATCTGCGGATGGATGACGGTGGCGTAAAGGTCGGGAAAGGCGATCTCGACGATATCGAGCGGCTCGGACGAACGGACCAGCGTAAAGCCGCCGTAGATGCACGGTGCGAGGTTGTCGGCATGACGCGAGCCCGAGGCGATCATCTCGCCGGCCATCGCCAGTTCGACGAGCTCGACGTGCGAGAATTTATGTTCTAAAAGGTGATTGGCGGCGACGACCGCCCCGCACGCGCTCGCCGCACTCGACCCGATGCCGCTGCCTGGCTTGATATGCTTGACGATCTCGACATCAAAGCCGAAATCGATGCCGGCCGCGTCGATCAGCGCCCGCAGGGCGACGCCGGCGACGTTCAATGTCGGATCAGTCGGCAGACCGAATTCGTCGCGGTGCGTGATGCGGACGACGGGCTCGGGCAGCTTTCGAACCGTCATCCCGTCAAACGGCCCGTCGAGAGCAAACCCCAGACAGTCGAATCCGCATACGACATTCGAGACCGTGGCCGGTGACTGTACAGTGATCTGGTCCATATTTTCGCAAATGGGGCCGAACCGTTATATCATTTAGTGACCGGGATCGCGGCCCAAAATTCTCGCCGATGCACTACTTTAGCACAAACCGAAGATCGCCTCACGCGTCGTTTCGGGACGCCGTTCTGAACGGGCAGCCCGACGATAAGGGCCTGTACTTTCCGTCCGAGATCGTGTCGCTGACGCACGATCTTCTGGCCGCTCTGCCCGACCTGCCAAACGAGAAGATCGCGTTTGACGTCATACGGCCGTATGTCGGCGGCGAGATACCGGACGACGAACTTTTTGAGATCTGCCGGCAAACCGTCGATTTTAATTTCCCGCTCGTCACGCTTACCGATAATATCTCGGCGCTCGAGCTGTTTCACGGGCCGACGCTTGCGTTCAAGGATGTCGGCGCACGGTTCATGAGCCGCTGCCTGCGATATTTTTCGGCACAGCGGCGGCAAAAGACGGTCGTCCTGGTCGCTACGTCAGGCGACACGGGCGGCGCAGTTGCGGCGGGCTTTCACGGCGTCGAGGGCGTCGAGGTCGTAATACTGTACCCGAGCGGCAAGGTCAGCAACGTGCAGGAACTGCAGTTGACGACGCTCGGCGGTAATGTGACCACATTGGAATTACATGGCACTTTTGACGACTGTCAGGCGATAGTCAAACGCGCCCTGGCCGATGACGAGATACGCTCGCGGCACCATCTGACATCGGCCAACTCGATCAATATCGCCCGCTGGCTGCCGCAGCAGTTCTATTATTTTTACGCGATAAAACAGTGGAGCGGCCGGCCGCCGATCATCTCGGTCCCGAGCGGCAACTTTGGCAATCTGGCGTCGGGCATACTCGCTCATATATCGGGCCTGCCGGTCAAAAAGTTTATCGCCGCCTGTAACGCCAACGACGTCGTACCGCGTTTTATCAAGACCGCGAACTACGACCCGCGGCCGTCGGTCGCCACCATCTCAAACGCGATGGACGTCGGCGCACCGAGCAATTTTGTCAGGATACTGGAAATATTCGAGCACGACTTTCCGTTTCTGATCAACAAGCTCGAGGCCGTCAGCATCTCGGACGCCGCGACGGCCGCGACGATGCGCGAGGTGTTTGCACAATGTAATTACATTCTCGATCCGCATGGCGCCGTCGGTTATCGTGCACTTGCCGACCACATTGCACGCCACCCGGACGAGCGCGGAATATTTTTAGAAACCGCTCACCCGGTCAAATTTGACTCGGTAAATGAGATAATAGGGACGGCGGGCGAGGTGCCGGCGACGGTCACCGAACTCCTGTCAAAACAAAAGCAGAGCATACCGGTCGAAAACGACTATGACGCGGTGCGCGAAATACTGTTGAGCAAGTTATGAAGGTCCTAAAGTTTGGCGGGTCATCGGTCGGCAGTGCCGAAACGATCGAAAAGGTGACGGCGATCATCCGCGAGGCGGCCGCGTCGGGCGAGTGCGCCGTCGTTCTGTCGGCGATGCAGGGCACGACCGACGCGCTCATCGACGCCGGCCGCTCAGCCGAACGCGGCGACGACGGCTATATCGAGATACTCAGCCAGATCGGCGAACGCCACACCGAAACGATCAGGGAACTGTTTGGCGACGACCGCTCGAACGCCGTCGCGGATTTTGTCGATGAGACGCTACGCGAACTCGAGAATCTGTGCGAGGGCGTCAGGCTCGTTCGCGAATTAACGCCAAAGACGCTGGACCGGATATTGAGTTTCGGCGAGATCGTCTCGTCGCGCATCGTCGCCGAAAGGCTCAGCCGGCTCGGCGTACAGAACGAATGGATCGACAGCCGCCGCCTGATCTGCACCGACTCGAACCACGGTTTTGCGGCGGTGGACTTTGCCCGGACCGATCTCCAGATCAGGGATCATTTTGGCGAGTCGGCTGCCAAACTGCACATTCTGCCGGGCTTTATTGCCGCCGATACCGCCGGCCACACGACCACGCTCGGCCGCGGCGGTTCGGATTACACGGCCGCGATCATCGCCGCCGCGCTCGGCGCCGACGTGCTCGAGATCTGGACCGATGTGTCGGGTATGATGACGGCCGACCCGCGTTTTGTCCGCAACGTGCGGCAGATATCGCACATCACGTACCGCGAAGCGATGGAGCTGTCGCACTTTGGAGCAAAGGTCATCTACCCGCCGACGATCCAGCCGGTGATGGCCCGCGGCATACCGGTCCTGGTCAAAAACACCTTTGCGCCCGATGACCACGGCACCCTGATCGAATCAGAATCCGCAGCCGAAAAGGAGATCATTCGCGGGATCACGAGTATCGACAAGATAGCGGTGCTGAGCCTCGAGGGCAGCGGAATGGTCGGCATTCCGGGCTTTTCAAAACGGCTCTTTGACGCACTGTCGAGGGCACGGATAAACGTCATTTTGATCACGCAGAGCTCGTCCGAGCACTCGATCTGCGTCGCCATCGAAGAAAGGTCGGCCGACATTGCCAAGATGACCGTCGATCACGAGTTTGAGTACGAGATCGAGGTCGGCCGGATCGATCCGCTGCGGGTCGAACGCGGATTTTCGATCCTGGCACTGGTCGGCGACAATATGAAGTCGCACACCGGCGTCAGCGGCAAGATGTTTACGACGCTCGGACACAACGGCATCAATATCCACGCGATCGCGCAAGGGTCGAGCGAACGCAACATCTCGGCGATCATAGCGTCGGCCGACGTCCGAAAGGCGGTCAATACGCTGCACGAGGAGTTTTTCTCGGACGGAAGCAAACAGATCAATCTTTTTATCGCCGGCGTGGGTACGGTCGGGTCGCGGCTGATCGAACAGATCCGCAGCCAGCACGAACACCTTTTGGCGGAAATGCGGCTCAACCTGCGGGTCGTCGGCATCGCCAACAGCCGCTGCGCCGCCATTGACGAAGACGGCCTGGAACTCGATCGGTACACGGACGAACTCGGATCGGCCGAACCGAAGTCCGTCGGCGAATTTACCGACGAGATACTCGAGCTCAACTTGCGCAACTCGATCTTTGTTGACGTAACGGCGAGCCCCGAGGTCGTCGAAACCTATCCGAAACTGCTTTCAAAGGCGGTCTCGGTCATCGCCTGCAACAAGATCGCCGCGTCGTCCGGCCTCGACAGTTACCGCCGGCTGAAGGACCTTTCAAGAGAGTACGGGGCGAACTTTTTCTTTGAGACCAATGTCGGTGCCGGGCTGCCCGTTATCAATACGCTCAACGACCTGCTGCGGAGCGGCGACAAGGTGCGGCGGATCGAGGCGGTGCTGTCAGGTACGCTCAATTTTGTCTTTAACAACTACGACGGTACGCGAAAATTCGCCGATGTCGTCCGGCAGGCACAGGCCGAGGGCTATACCGAGCCTGACCCGCGGCTCGACCTGAGCGGCACGGACGTCGCCCGCAAGATACTGATACTCGCACGCGAGGCCGGAAACGAAATGGAGATCGGCGATATCGAGAACGAGGGATTTTTGCCGGGATCGTGTCTGGAGGGCAGCGTCGAAGATTTTTACAGCGAACTCGAGCGGCACGAGGCGCATTTTCGTGCCCTGCTCGATGACGCCGTCAGCAAAGGCCTGACGCTCAAGTACATCGCGACGTTTGACAGCGGAAAAGCAAAGGTCGGGCTCCGCTCGATCGGGCCCGACCATAATTTTGCCAACCTTTCCGGCAAGGACAACGCCGTTCTCTTTTACACCAAACGCTACCCCGAGCAGCCGCTCGTGATCAAAGGTGCCGGTGCCGGTGCCGATGTGACCGCGGCGGGCGTTTTTGCCGACATCATCCGCGCGTCGCGTTGATGGAAAAGAGGGCCGAACCGCCGGCCCCCCGAGATCAATCAGCCAAATAGCCGAACTTTCCTGATTGATAGTCATGGATCGCCTGTGCGATCTCCTCCTGAGTATTCATCAGGAACGGCCCGTACTGGGCGATCGGTTCGTTGAGAGGCTCGCCGCTCATCACCAGTAAAACGCTGTCATCTATGGCGGTAACGGTGATGTGTTCGCCATCGCGTTCGAAGAGTGCGAGGTGGTCGGTCGGCAGCGTCTCGGCACCGTTGAAGGTCGCTGAGCCTTCGACCGCGAGTATCGCCGTCGTGTAGCCGGCCGGATAGTCGAGCTCGAGCGTCTCGCCCTTTTTCAGCTTCAGGTTATATAGATGAACCGGCGAGAACGTGGTCGCCGGGCCCTTGACCCCGGCAAATTCGCCCGCGATTATCTCGACCTCGCCGCCGCCCGGTAATTTCACGCGGCCCATCTCGGCGTTTGTGATCGCCTGATATTTGGGCTCGGTCATCTTGTCCTTAGCGGGCAGGTTGACCCAAAGCTGGACCATCTGAAACGGCCCGCCCTGCCGGTTATATTCCTGTTCGTGATACTCCTTATGGAGCAGGCCGCTGCCGGCCGTCATCCATTGCACGTCGCCCTCGCCGATGACGCCGCCGCCGCCGCGGCTGTCGTGATGAGCGACCTTACCCTTGTAAGCGATGGTCACCGTCTCAAAACCGCGATGCGGGTGCGGCCCGACGCCGAACGGCTGTTCACGCGGCGGAAAATTGGTCAATGCATTGTAATCAAGCAAGAAGAACGGGCTCATCCGTGAACCGGTCAAAGGCCCGTGCGGGAAAAATCCGTGCACGTTAAATCCGTCACCGACCCAGTGCCTGGGCGGCGGAGCTACGATGCGTTCTACCTTCTTAACAACCGCTGAGATCTTGGCTTTCATAATATTCTCCTCGCTTTGGCGTCGACGACGCCGATGTATATGAAGAGTTTACGCCGACAGCCGAAAATATACATCGGCAATTCCGGCGAGAAACGCCTAATACTTTTGGGTGAGAGGCCGCACAGCGACCCGGTCTGTCACATCTCAGATCTTTCGCGCGACCATAAGTCCATCACGAACGGGCAGCAGGATGTTTTCGACGCGGGCGTCGGCGAGGATCTTTTGATTGTACTCGTGCAGGGCCTGAGTGTTCTCGTCCTTTTCGTCGTCGAGCACCTTACCGCTCCATAGAACGTTGTCGGCGATGATAAAGCCGCCACTAGCGACCTTGTCGAAAACAAGGTCGTAATAATTTGAGTAGTTTGGCTTATCGGCGTCGATGAATACGAGATCGAACGTTTCATCGAGCGTCGGAATGATCTCGGTTGCATATCCGAGGTGAAACTCGATGCGGCCGGCAAACTCGCTCCTTTCGACAAACGACCGTGCGACTCGGTTAGTGTCCTCTTGTATATCCAATGTAATTACCTTGCCGCCATCGGCAAGTCCCTCGGCAAAACACAACGCCGAATAGCCGAGATAGGTTCCGATCTCGAGCACCACCCGCGGCCGGATCATATGCGAGAACATCGACAGCAGGCGGCCCTGGACAAAGCCCGAGAGCATCGATCTGTCATCAAAATTGGCGTAACAATGCTCACGCAGCTCGCGCAGGACGGCGCTCTCGTCTGATGTCACATTTTCGGCGTAATCAATGATCTTTTGTGAAAATTCCATAACGTATCGTTGGTCAGATCGGCCGCTCGCCGCCGAAAGTGGATTTGAATTACAGCTCTACCCTGACAAGCCCGCGTTTTATCGCCGTCATTGTCGCCGATGTGCGATCCGACACGCCGATCTTCGCGAAAATGTTCTGGAGATGAGTCTTGACGGTGTTTTCGGAAACGTCGAGGGCGAATGCGATCTCCTTGTTCGACATTCCGCCGACGACCATCCGCAGCACGTTCGACTCGGCGGGCGTCAGTTCTTCCTTGCCGACGTGTTCGCTGAGTATACGGGCGATATCGTCGGGAATGTACTTGCGGCCGGCGGCGACGGTGCGGATCGCATCGACGAGGCCCGAGGGCGAGATGTCTTTGCAGATGTAGCCAGCTGCACCTTTTTTTAGGGCCTTGGCGATCTCGGCGTCGCCAGCGTGTTCGGCGAGAACTATGATCTTTGCTTTGGGCCGCTCGGCGAAGTATCGGTCGAGGTCATCGATCGAACACGAATCGGGAAACCGCAGTCCAAGTATCGTGACGTCCGGGTCATGTTCGCGAAACAATGCAAATCCGTCGGTGAGATTGTCCGTTTCGCCGATGAGCTCGATATCATCCTCACCAGCGACCACGGCCCGCACACCGAGGCGCGTCAGCGGTTGGCTTTCGATCAAAAGTAGTCCGGTCGTCACATCCATACGAACAAGCCGCGGGATCTATGTTCTCAGCGAAGCCGCAAATTCGACGATCGGGCGGATCAGATCGGTGTCGTAGTTGGTCTTGACGTGCTGCATCACGGCCGTGATGCGTTCGAGACCCATACCCGTATCGACCGACGGAGCAGGCAGCGGCGTCAGCTTGAAAGTGCCGTCCTCGTTCTGCGTGCGGTTGTACTGCATAAAAACGAGGTTCCAGATCTCCATCGTCGTGTCGCCCTCGCCGTTGACCCATTTCGGATGGTTCTTTTCGGGGTCATCGGGGTCCTCGCCCATGTAATAGTGGATCTCGGAGCACGGCCCGCACGGCCCGGTGTCGCCCATCTGCCAAAAATTATCCTTTCGGCCGTAGCCAAGGATGCGCTCGGGCCTGGCACCGACCGCTTCCCAAAGCGAGCGTGCCTCGTCATCGGGCCCGACCTCGTCGTCGCCCTCGAAAACTGAGAACCACAGCCGCGACTCGTCGAGCTTTAGCTCATTTACCAGAAAATCCCATGCGTACTCGATCGCCTCTTTCTTGAAATAATCGCCGAACGAAAAATTGCCGAGCATCTCAAAGAAAGTGTGGTGCCGGGCCGTCTTGCCGACCTCGTCGAGGTCGTTATGCTTGCCGCCGGCGCGCACGCACTTTTGCGACGAAACCGCCCGCGTGTAGTCGCGCTTTTCGTTGCCGAGAAAAACGTCCTTGAACTGGTTCATTCCTGCGTTGGTAAAAAGCAGCGTCGGGTCGTCAGCCGGCAGCAGCGGCGACGAATGGACGACCTTGTGCCCGTGGCGCTCAAAATACTCTAAAAATCTGGCTCTGATCTCATTTCCGGTCATAGAGAAACTTTAACACAAAGCAATTATCACTTGCATCGCGGCGAAAAAATGGCCGGACACCAGAGAGGGATCCGGCCGCAATATCGCTGGCGGGCAGTGTCAGTTATTTTGCCGCCCTGAACCGCATCGCCACGCCGTTCATACAGTATCTGAGGCCGGTCGGCTCGGGGCCGTCGTCAAACACATGCCCGAGATGCGAATGGCAGCGGGCGCATTCGATCTCGATCCGCTCTTCGTCGAGGCTGCGGTCGATCTTTTCCTTGACGTTCTTTTTGAATATCGGCTCGTAAAAGCTGGGCCATCCGGTGCCGGAATCAAACTTTGCCTTTGAGCTGAAAAGTGCAAGTCCGCAGGCTTCGCAATAGAACGTTCCGTCCTTCTTTACGTCGTTGAGCGGGCTCGTGTACGGTCGCTCGGTGCCCTCCTGCCGAAGCACGTAAAACGCCGGGCCGGAAAGTTCACGCCGCCACTCAGCGTCGGATCTGATCAGTTCCTTGCCGTCAAATTCGCCGTCTGTGAGCACCAATTCGCGTTCGGCGGCCGCGGGCTTTTTCGTTTTGGCGGGTGTCGCTGACGGCTCGGCCGCTCTTGCATCGGGTGATGCCGCGGCTGTGCTGCCGCCGATCAGCAGGCCAAAGGCAAACACCGTAAGGCCGGCCGCTAAGACAAAGATTGAAGCAAACGCCTTTTTCATAATTACCTTGGGACGATAATAAAGCCCCGTTCGACTAGAATACATCGAAACGGGGCCAAGTTATGTAACATCTTTCGAGTCGGGCTCGCGGTGTGTATAGATCCTGAGCCTGCTTGTCAGATGCTGCTCAGCGGCCGAAGGACTTTCCCTGTTTGGCAGCTCGTCATACCCCTCCAGAAACTCCGGGCTGCCAAACCCTTGATAATTTTGCCTCCCGCCGCTGAGCGGAGTTGCCGCTAATAAAGTTAGTTGGGCAACACAACCGTGTCGATGACGTGAATGACGCCGTTCGAACCCTTGAGGTCAACCGCGGTGATCTTCGACATGCCGCCCTTCTCGTCCTTGAGAACAACGTCCTTGCCGTCCATCATCGCCCAGAGCTTGCCGCCCGAAACAGTGGTCAGTTCGACCTTGCCGTTGCCTTTCTTGATAGCCTTGGCAACTGCCTTCGAATCCAAGTTTCCGGCAACGACGTGATAGGTCAGCACCTTTGCGAGCGTCGACTTGTTCTCGGGCTTAAGAAGCGTTGCGACAGTGCCTGCCGGCAGCTTGTCAAAAGCACCGTTGACCGGAGCGAAGACCGTGAACGGGCCTGCACCCTGGAGCGTGCCGACGAGGTCAGCAGCCTTGACCGCGGCGACCAGAGTCGTGTGGTCCGGCGAACCAACAGCGATGTCCACGATCGTCTTGTCCTGAGCCGCGACCGAGCCGGCACCGAACGCCATTCCAACAACCAAAAACGCTAAAGCAAAAAATGATTTCATGATCTTTAATCCCCTTGTTCTGAAATTTAATAACCAAAAAAAGTTCAATGTTGAACTCTATGCAACCGTTTTCGCGACGCGCAAAATAACGGATTCAGAAACCTGAAATTTTTTTCTTTATTAGCTCAGATGCTGTCAATGGAGGGGCTTTCGCGGTCGATGGAGGACATCTTGTCGCGGATAAGGTCGTAGGCAAAGCCTTGCCGGAGCAGGTGGTCGTAAAATTTTTTGAGGTCTTCGCGTGTCTCGGGCCGGCCTTTGAGCCGCAGCCGCTTGGCAATGGCGATGTCGATCAGATCGGCCTCGGGGATTTGTTCAAAAGCGACGGCGACGGCCCTTTCGACCGTTTCCTTGTCGAGTTTTTTCTGCGACATCGCCTGCTGCAGACGCCGCTTGCCCTGCGGCTTTTGCCGCAGCTTGGAGACGGCCGCGTCGCGGGCAAACTGCTCGTCGTCGAGGTACTTATAGTCCTTGAGCTTATCGATCACGGCGTCGACGATCTCCTCGTTGGTCCAGAGCTTTTCGAGCAGGCGATCGCGAAGCTCACGCACGGCCCGCGGCTTGGCGGCGAGCAGTTTGACGGCGCGGTCCATGGTCCGCTTACGCGATCGCGCCGCGTCGCTGACCACGCGTTTCTCTTCGTCGACCGGCTGCCTTCGGCGTCCCCACATAACGATCTAATTATTAATCATTAATCCGTAATTAGTAATTGCCGGCAAGTGAAATAGAATCGAAAGTGTGGACGGCATTCTCATTATCGACAAACCAGCCGGCATAACGTCGCACGACGTGGTGTCGCGCGTCCGGCGTATCCTGCATACAAAGCGCGTCGGCCATACCGGCACACTCGACCCATTTGCGACGGGCGTGATGGTCGTCCTGGTCGGCCGGGCGACGCGGCTGGCGCAGTTTCTGGATAAGGACGAAAAGGAGTATGAGGCGGCCGTGCGGTTCGGGTTTGAGACCGATACGGGTGACCGGACGGGCGAAAGAAAGGCCGAAGGAGAAAAGAGCGGATCGGGAGATCTCAAACCGGAAATGATCGAGGCGGTGCTGCCGCTGTTTCGCGGCCCGATCGAGCAGACGCCGCCGATGTACTCGGCAAAAAAGGTCGGCGGCAAAAAGCTGTACGACCTTGCCCGTCAAGGGGTGACGGTCGAGCGAAAGGCCGCAAACGTCACCGTTTCAAAATTAGCGATCATCAGCCCGTTACGGCCGTCAGGCAACGGCAGCGGGACATGGGACCTCGGGCTCGCCATGCGATGTTCCGCGGGGACATACATCCGCACACTCGCTGAGGACATCGGCCGCAAGCTCGGCGTCGGCGCGCACCTGACAGAGCTACGGCGGACCGCCGCGGGAAAGTTCACGATATCGCAGGCGATCACTCTCGAAGACCTTGCCGATGCGCCCGAGCCGGCCGACGCGCTCGTTTCGATGAATTTGGCGATCTCGCACCTGCCGGCATTTACGGTCCGCGAGGATCGCGTCGCTAAGACCATGAACGGAATGTCGACGCGTGTTTTCGAAACCGGCCTGGCCGACCGCGAGGTGGTGCGGATGATCACGGAAGCCGGCGGCCTCCTGGCGATCGGATTTTTTGACGCTGCCGAAAATGTTATACAGCCCAAGGCCGTTTTGGTATAAAATGACGGCAATAACTAGCCCGGGCGGAGCTTGCCGGCGGGTATCAGACATACGATCATATGAAAAAACGAAATATTGCACTGGCGTTGGGCGGTGCGGTCGGAGCGGCGGTGGCGGTCAAGCTGTTGACACGTGAGGATACCGTCAGGTGGGAATCGGTCGCCGATCAGGTGCCGCACTCGGACCACTCGCATTTTGTCCATGTTGACGGTGCTCTCGTCCATTATCAGGAGTTTGGCGACGCGTCCAAACCGCCGATCGTACTGATACACGGTTACACCGCGTCGGTCTATGTCTGGAAAACGGCGGCCCCGATGCTGGCCGCGGCCGGATTTCACGTCATCGCGGTCGACCTGCTCGGGTTTGGTTACTCTGAAAAACCGCGTTGGTTCGACTATTCCATACAGTCACAGGCGCGGATGATATCGCGGCTGATGGGGCGGTTGGGCATCGGCCGGGCGACGGTCGTCGGCAGTTCGTACGGTGGTGCGGTCGCGCTCAATCTGACGCTCGACTACGCGGAAATGGTCGAAAAGCTCGTCCTTGTCGACGCCGTCTGTAATGACGAACCGAAAGAGCACCCGCTGCTGCGGCTGACATCGATACCTGGCGTCGGCGAGGCGGTGACGCCGTTTCTGATCGATTCAAAAATGTTTCTCCGCCTGCGTATGCAGGGAACGCTGGCCAAGGCGAATCATCATATGATCACCGAGGAACGCATCGAATCGATCCGCCGGCCGTTATTTGCGGCCGACGCGCACCACTCGGTACTGGCGACGGCGCGCAACTGGCACGCCGACCGGCTCGAGCAGGACGCCAATCTGATCAACCAGCCGACGCTCATAATCTGGGGCGATCAGGATACGGTCATCCCGATCAAGCACGGCTATAAGATGCACGAAGAGATACTCAATTCGCGCTTTGTCATCCTGAAAGACTGCGGCCACGTGCCGCAGGAGGAGAAGAGCGATCTTTTTGTCGAGCTGGTGACCGAGTTTTGTCACGACCGAAAGGGCAGGATAGCCGCTAAGGACGACGACACACAGCTCGAGCAGGTAATGTAACTCATGGTGATGGGAAAGCGGGTTATCGGCGGAGTTCTGGGCCTCGGGTATGCGATCGGCTACGGGTTTTGGACGATGCTCCTGACCGGCGGCGGCCACGGCAATTTCATCTGGATGATATTGTTCTTTACGGCGTATCTGTTCGGGCTCTTTTTCCCGATAATGGGAGCCCTCGCCGTCGATCTCAGGCCGATCGCTGCCAAAGCCGCGTTCGGAACGCTGCTGTTCGTCAGCGTTCTGCTCCACATTTTGATCATCGCACCGGCACTGTCCGGAGGTCCGGGCGACATCGCCGCCGACCTTCAAAAGTCATGGGCACGCGGTCCAGCGATGGTGATATTTTCGGCGATAGTACATTTCCTGCCGATCGTGGCCCTGTCGTTGATACTGGTTAGAAGCGTGGTTTTCGGAACGGAAACTATCGAGCACGACGAACCGGTCGGCCTGAAACTGAATTGAATACGATGTTAGCAAACGGCGCAGCAGCCCTTTACGGCAAGGGCGTCTTCACGACCGTCGCGATCCGCTCCAAGCGGCCTTTGTTTTGGGAAAAGCACTGGCGGCGGCTGACAGGTGACGCGGCGAAGGTCGGCGTTGATATTTCGGCGTACGGCGAGGAGCGAGTCCGCGCTGAGCTTGAGCGGACGCTTGCCAGCGAGGGCGTCGCCGACGGCCGTGCCAGGATCACGTTCCATGACGAACGCTCGGGCGACATTTGGCCCGCCGAGGCCGCCGAAAACACGTCGATGTCGATCCTTGCCGGCCGGAGGCGCCAGTTGCCGGCAAAGTTTAGCCTGACGGCGTCGCCATACCGCGTTAATACCTATTCACCGCTCGCCGGCGTCAAATCATGCAATTATCTTGAGAATCTAATGGCGATCGAAGAGGCCCGCGGCCGCGGCTTTCACGAAGCGATCCGCATCAACGACCGCGGCGAGATGACCGGTGGTTGTATGTCGAACATCTTTTGGCTCAAAAACGGAAGGCTTTTCACGCCGCATCTCGAAACCGCCTGTTTGCCGGGAACGACGCGGGAGTTCGTGCTCGACAATCTGCCGTGCGAAGAGACGCGTGAGGCGATCGACACCCTGATCAACGCCGAAGCGATCTTTCTCAGCTCGGCCGGGCTCGGGATTGTCGAGGCCAATGACCTCGATCATCGCACGTTCGACCCGAGCGGCCACCCGATCCTGCAACTGGTGCCATAACGGCGCTAAAAAACACGAACGCTCGCAAAGCTCCGCTTTGAGAACATTCGTGTGATCTGTTGATAAAACCGCTGTTAGGCTGCCGTTTCGAAAAGTGCGAGGATCTGCTTGCCCTCGTTCGAACGCGGGTCGATCGTACGGAGGTGCTTCTGACCCTGCATCTCCCAGATCGCCGTGACTGAACCGTCTTTTTCGACGGCCTGATACGAAACGTCTTCGGGCTCGGCGACGGCCTCGACTGCTGCTACTTCGGGCGCCTCAGCGGCCTGTACTGCTTCTTCTGACATCTAAATTACAAGTCTCCTAAATACTGTCTGATCGATATAAAGATCTAATCGAATGAGAATTCTTACACAAAGCGCCCGATTTTGTCGAGTTGACGTCACTTTGACCTTCGCAGATCCAACTCATAGAACCAAAAATCGTTGTTCGGCTGGTCGACCTTGAGCTGGTCCGTCTTGCCATTCTTGTCGATGGTAAAGGTCACGAAACCACGCGGAAAATTGTAAGCGACCGATGGCCGCCACTTTATGACGAAGGTATCGTAATGCCAGTGTTCGAGATCGGCGACGAAATTCGGCGACTGGACAAACCGCATCACGAGCTTGCCGCCCTCGTCAGAGATAGTGACGTCGCCGTACAACTTGTCCGAATATTTTCCGGAATAATCGGCGAGGTTGAGCGACGGTTTTGTGTTGACGGCCCGGGCCGCGTCGACCTTGGCCCGCTCGGCCGCGTCTTCCTTTTTACCGTCGGCCACACGTTTTACGGCTTCGGCATTGTAGTCGCGGGCCGGAGCACCGACCAGGACGTCACGGATCTTGTTCATCATAACGGCGTAGGCCGGCGATTCGCTGTTGGTGAGCACTACAAAGCCGGCGTTCTCCTCCGGGATCAATATCGTGTAGGACAACATACCGTCGAGGCCGCCGCTGTGGTTGATGATCTTGCGGCCGTAATAGTCGTAAACGAACCAGCCCATCCCGACGCCCGAGAAATGCCGCGGCTGGATGCCGGGTGCATTTGACGGGCCGACCTGTTGAGCGAGCCACTGCTGGTGCATCTGCCAGCTTTGCTGTTCGCTAAATATCTGTTTACCCTCAAATTTACCTTTCGCAAGTTGTGTGCGAACCCATTTAGAAAGGTCATTTACGGACGAATTCAGCGCCGCCGCCGAATACGACCCGTCAACGTTCCCGCGATGGAGGACACGCAGTTTGCCGCCCGATTCGTTATGCGGCCAGGCCGCGTTGTCGGGCAGATCGTTGATGCTGCATCGCGTTCGCGACATTCCGAGCGGCGTCAGGATGCGTTCGGTGACAAAGCTGCACCACGATTTGCCGGACACTTTCTCAACGACCTTGCCGGCCGCGATGAACATCAGATTTTGATAGCCGAACCGCGTACGAAAGCTAGAAACGGGTTTCAAAAACCGCACCCGACGCAGTATCTCGTCCGGTGAATACGTCGTCTCGTACCAGAGCAGGTCGCCGCTGAATGTATCGAGGCCGACGCGGTGCGTGACCAGATCACGAATGGTCAGTTCGCTCGTCACCCAAGGATCGTATAACTGAAATTCGGGCAGGTATTTTGAGACCTTGTCGTCCCAATTGAGCTTTTTCTCATCGGCCAGGATAGCGAGACTGGCGGTGGTAAACGCCTTCGAGTTTGATGCGATGGCAAAGACCGTATCGGCGTTCACGGCCGCCGGATCACCCAGCTTTTGAATGCCGTAGCCTTTGGCGGAGACGACCTTGTCGTCCTTGACGATCGCGATCGCCATGCCGGCGCCCGAGTCCTTCCAGGTGTCGATCACCGTTTTCGCGTACGCGTCGATCTCGGCGAGCTTGTCGTCTAGTGTCTGTGCACCGGCGAAAAGCGGAAAAACCAAAACGATAAATGCGATAAACCTAATCCTTTTCATATGTATCCTGTATGTTTGTCAGAAAGCCGTTTCAAATAGACGCCATTCGCCGTCGATGCCGTCGAAAGCATGTACGCCGATCTCGTTGAATCTTAGTCCGGAGCCCGCGACCAGGTCTTTTACGGTCCGCGAGACAATAATGTTGCCGCCGGCCGAGCGTTCGGCGATGCGGCGTGCCAGATCGACGGCAAAACCGCTGTATATTCCGGCATTTACGTCGCACTCGCCGGTGTGAAGCCCGATCCGCAGCCCGACGCCCTGCTTGGCCGCGGCCGTATTGATCGCGGCGGCGCACCTGATCGCCCTCGCCGGCCCGTCAAAGGCGGCAAGCGTCTCCTCATCCTCGACCGTCACCTCGCGGCCCTTGAAAAGCCGCAGCTGCCGGTGCACGTATGATTTTGAACGTTCAACAAAATCGCTCCAGCCCTCGCTGCCGCATCGGTGCTCTTCGCTGTTCGGGTCGTCAAGCTTGATGCAGACAACGGTGGCGAGCACGCGGTCATGGTCGCCGCCAAAGCCCGGTCCGGCGACAAACCGCTCGATCTCGTCGATGATCTCGTCCTGATCACCGACGAACGGAAGATGGTCGATACCGTCAAACTCAACAAATCTGGCATCCGGAATTTGATCGGCGACAAAGCGGCCCTCGTCGGCCTTGAGGCACATATCGCCCGAACGGTGAATGACGAGCGTCGGCACGCGGACCGACGGCAGCACGCCTCGAACGTCGATCTCAGCGTTCATTTGCGTAAGGGCGACGGCCGCACCGGGACTGGCACCATTTCGCAGATACTCGGCCCACCACGTGCGAAAATCCTCATCGGCCGCCATCGATGGAGCGCGTTCGTCGATGCCGACGGGCCCGCCCCATTCGTTTCGCATCAATTCGAAAAACGCCTCACGCTGCTGCTCGGTCGGTGCCCACGGATAATCGTCGTCGCGGATGCGTTTCGCGTAGGTGCCGATCATCACGAGGCCGGCGGTGCGTTCAGGATACGTCGCGGCAAAGAGCGAGCACATCGGGCCGCCCTCGCTGACACCGACCAGTATCGCCCGCTCGGAGCCGACCGCGTCCATCACCGCGTGCACGTCCTCCATCCGCTGTTCGAGCGTCGGCAGTCCGCTCAGCGGCACGCGGTCCGAAAGGCCGGTGCCGCGTTTGTCGAACAATATCAGACGCGAAAACGACGCGATCCGCTCAAGGAACGAGGCGAACAGATGATGTTTCCAAAAATATTCGAGATGCGAGACCCAGCCCATTACAAAAACGATATCGACTGGCCCGTCTCCGACGACCTGATAAGCGATGTTGACGTCGCCGTTCCTCACATAATGCGTCTCGGGCACGTGCATACTGAGCATTGGCAGTGCGGATGCGTTTATTTGCGGCGAGACTTTCTCGATGTTGCCGGTACCGTCGTCGATGAAGACGCGGGCACGAACGGACTCGGTCACCTCGCTCCGGGTTTGGGGTTTCGGACCGGTCGAAACTTCGCCGACGAACCTGTAACCGAATTTGGGTACGGTCTCGATCATCTCGGCGCCGAGTATACGGCGCAGCTGCGATATGTTTTGGGCAAGGTTGTTCTCCTCGACAAAACTGCCTTCCCAGACAGCCTCCAGCATTCGCTCTTTGCTCAGCACGCGGCCGGCGTTATCGACCAGCATCAGCAGCGTATCAAAGAGTTTAGGCGGCATTTGGACCGCGGTCTCGCCGTCAAAGAACAGGCGCTCGGCCGCGTCAAGGCGAAACCTCGAAAAGCTGTAAATTGCATTTCCGCTATCGTCCATTTTGCCCGTTTCATAAATTCTTCAGAAATCTTTCATAAAAATCTAAAGAATTGATCGCACAAGGTGCTGCAAACTCAAAATTGTAAGGAAAGCTAGTTGGCTGACAGCGATTCTAACACGAAGATGCATCATCGTATGACGAAAAACGGGCAGAGAGAGATCGTGGTCGAGTTTGAAACGGTTCGAACGATCCGTCGGCGAACCAGATCGACGATCGTCATATGTCCGGAATGCGGTTCGGAAAGTGATCTCGTCTCAATATCGGCCGCAGCGGAACTTTTTGCCATAGGGGTTGATGAACTGAACTCGTTCGCCGACGCGAACGGAGTTCATCGGCCGATGAACGAACAGATCTGTGTCAAATCGCTTCTAAGCGTGATGAACAGTCAGAAGTTCCGCAAAGAGATCAGAATGATCAGCAGCGGGGCTATTTCAGATCAGAGTTGACAGATCTGATCTATTCTTTTAGGTGCGGGCCGGTCAGAACATTGATCGCCGTCGCAACAGGGTCAGTAATTAATTGATATTTGGAGGATCAAAAAATGAAGAAATTTATGTTTAGGAACATTTCGAGATTGGCAGCGGTTTCGATCCTGTTGTCGACATTGACAGGAATTGCCGGTGCGGCGCCGGTCGTCAGGCAGGGTTCGGGCGCGAACGCGGCGGCACTGCAGGCGATTGTCGATCAGTTTCGCGCCGATCTCGGCGGAAGCAATAACGGCGTCGGCGGATCGTTTACCAGCGGCCGGCGTGAGATCAACTGGGACGGAGTGCCGGATGCTTTCGCCGAGCCGAACCTCTTGCCGGTCGACTTTTTCAACGTTAACAGCCCACGGGGCGTTATCTTTAACAACATCGAGGACGAGACCGGTGCGGCGCTCAACCAGTTTTCGGTCAGTGCGAACGCTGCCTCGGGTACCGCTGTCAGATTTGCGAATATCAATGCGACTTATTCGTCGATCTTTACAACGTTTAGCGCCGAACGACTGTTTACGATGAAGAATGCACATATGATGGAAGTGAACTTCGTCATTCCGGGGACGAATATCCCGGCGACCGTGAGCGGATTTGGGATGGTTTTGACGGACGTCGATTCATCGACCGGCGGCGATCGCTCGCTGATACGCGTTTACGGCAAGGACGGACGTCAGCTTTCAGCGGCCTCGGCTCCGGTCTTGAATAACGGCTTGTCATTTGTCGGCATCTCATTCAACGCCGGCGAACGCATCGCACGCGTGGTCATCGAATCAGGCGGCTCTCCGCTCAGCGCCTCAAACACTGACGGAACGGGCGGTGTCGATGTCGTGGCGATGGACGATTTCATTTATGGCGAACCGCGGGCAAAGGATTTTCACACGGGCGACTTCGACGGTGACGGCATTACCGATTCGACAGTATTTCGTCCGTCGACCGGGACGTGGTTTACGCTCAACAGCGGCAGCAATACCGTGTCGATCGAGAATTTCGGCCTCAACGGCGATATCCCGGTGGACGGCGATTTTGACGGCGACCAGAGGGCTGACCTGTGCATCTTCAGACCGTCGAACGGAACATGGTTCTTCAAGCGGAGCTCGAACGGCTCAACGCTTGGCGCCTTTTTCGGCCAGACCGGCGACAAACCCGTTGCCGGTGACTATGACAAGGACGGCAAAACAGACATCGCGATCTGGCGGCCGAGCAACGGCAACTATTTTGTGCTAAGGAGCAGCGATAACTTCACCACATTCTTCGGATACGGTTTTGGAGCCGCGGGCGACATACCGGTCCAGGGCGGAGCACAATGAGCTTTGCCGGAAACGGATAGAAACACGGGCGGCACTCTAACGGGTGCCGTCTTTTTTTCAACGTTAAATATGTCTTTTCAAAACGGTCAAACTTAGCTATCCTTTGCTCAGTGTCCCCGATAGCGATCACACTCATCCTTTTGGTCGTGGCGATCGTGTTGTTCGCGACCGAAAAACTTCCTGTCGACGTCATCGGCATCTTGCTGGTGATGGGCCTGATATTGACCCGCGTACTGACCGTCCAGGAGGCGGTCGCCGGATTTGGCAACGACATCATAATAACCATCGGCGGCCTGTTCATACTGGTCGGTGGCCTGATCAAGACCGGCATGGTCGATATGATCGGGCGCCGAATGCACAAGATCGCCGGCGACAGCGAGTTTGTCCTGACGGCGCTGATAATGCTCGCTGCCGCGATCGGCGCGTCGGTGCTCAAGAATACGACGACGACCGCGATGTTCCTGCCGGTGGTCGTGGGCCTCGCCGCCAAGGCCAAGATACCGCCGTCAAAACTGCTGATGCCGCTCGCTTTCGGGGCCATTCTCGGCGGCAGCTGTACGCTGATCGGCACATCGACCAATCTCGCCGTCAGCGGTGCGATACAACGATACGGCCAGGCGCCGTTCACGATGTTCGAACTTGCGCCGGTCGGGATCATCACTTTCTCGGTCGGA
This sequence comes from Pyrinomonadaceae bacterium, assembly GCA_044221625.1. Taxonomy (GTDB): domain Bacteria; phylum Acidobacteriota; class Blastocatellia; order Pyrinomonadales; family Pyrinomonadaceae; genus OLB17. Next base: position 113,814 of record JBGAOU010000007.1, read on the forward strand.
ATGATCTATATGCTGCTGGTCGGACGGCGGATGCTGCCGAGCCGCGGCGGTGAAGAGTCGCTGACCGAACAATACAATATCCGCGAATATATCTCGGAGCTGATCGTCCTGCCCGATTCGCCGCTGGTCGGCAAAACGCTCGACGAGGCCGGCATTAACACCGAACTGCAGCTCTCGATCCTCGGCATACTCCGCGACGGCGAACGCATATCGGCGCCCGGGTCGAACGAACGTATCCGGCGGCGCGATTCGCTGATAGTCGAGGGCAAGGTCAGCGACATTCTGCGTGTCAAAGAGGCCGTCGGGCTCGAGATCAAGCCGGACATAATGCTCAACGACGTCGACCTCGAGAGCGAGGACGTCGAGCTTTTTGAGCTGTTGGTGATGCGTGATTCGCGTCTTGTCGGACAGACGCTCAAGTCGCTTAACTTCAGGCAGGCGTACGATCTGACCGTGCTCGCGGTCAATCGCCACGGAGAGACGTTCATCAACAAGCTCAGCGACGTACAGTTCATCTTCGGCGATGTGCTGCTGGTACAGGGCAAGCGCGCAGGCATCGAACCCCTGGTCGCCGACCGCGAAGTGCTGCTGCTGGACGATGTTTCCGACGCTACGGTGCGGGTCGATAAGCGTCGGTGGGCGATCGCGGCGTTCGGGCTGTTTTTGGCATTGTCGATCTCAAAGATCACGATCGGATTCGACGTGCCGCTGGCGGTGTGTGTGCTCGCGGGCGTGATGCTGCTGCTTGCGACCAAGACGGTCCGGTACAGCGAGATGTACTCGCTGATCGATTTTCGGCTGCTGGTGCTGATCGCCTGTATGATGAGCTTTGGCGTCGCGATGGAAAACACGCGTGCGGATGTTTATCTGGCGAGCCTCATCAATGATTATTTCGGGCAATTTGGCAGCACCGCGGTCCTCGCCGGCTTTTTCATTCTGACGGTCGCGCTCACTCAGCCTATGTCCAATCAGGCCGCGGCACTCGTTGTGCTGCCGGTCGCGGTCAAGGCGGCGATCGCCCTCGGCGTCAATCCGCGCACTTTTATAGTCGCGGTCACCTATGCCGCGTCATTTTCGTTCATCACGCCGCTCGAACCGGCGTGTGTTCTGGTCTACACGCCCGGCCGTTATCGATTTATGGATTTTGTGAAGATAGGAACGATCCTGACGATCATCGTTTTTATCGTATCGATGATCATGGTGCCGATTTTTTGGCCGATCTAACGCCCGCGAAAATTGACCACGTCGCGAAACGACAATCCCCGCTTTAAGATCAGCAACAGCCCGATAGCCGTCCAGAAGAGCGTCCGGCCCTTTCGGATAACGGTGACTGTCACGCCGACGCCGGCGGCCAACGCGACCGTTTCGCCGATGAATTGGGCGCCGGCTTCATCGACGCCGATCGCCATCGGGATCAGCTTGAATACGATCGTGATCAGACGGCTGACCGTCTCTAGCGAAAAGGCCGTCAAAAACCCCGGGACCGTGTCGGATAAGCGCGAAAGGATGTACCAAACCTCGATCACCCCGAGACCGTGGTACAGCCCCTCAAGCAAACATATCGGCAGAAAGCGTTCGGGATATCGGCGATAAAAACCGAATATCATATTCTCGAACAGCCGGACCTCGAGCCGGCCGTTCTCCAATATTCCGCGGGCAAAACCACGCTGATACAGCTTTTCGCAGAGTTCGCTGGCGATGTGCCACTGCCTGATCACCAGCAGGAATAAGAAAATCAAGACCGCGATGATCAGGCCGATCGCGATGTCGATCGCCAGGACCCAGCTTTCGTCGAGCGTAAAGCTGCGTAGTATCGTGACCGAACCGGCGATGAGAAAGATACTGGTCAGAAGGCTGTAGAAGAGATTTTCGGTCGCCACTGACGAGAGTCCGACGACAAGCGGCACGCGGTGCCTAACGGCGAGAGCTTTCGAGGTGCCGCTGACCAATATCCCGAGTGGAATCAGGCTGCTCATTGCTTCGCCGATGACCACCGCCGGCAATGTGTCGCGAAAGCTGAGCTTGTACGGTTCGTAAACCGACAATGACCACGCGCTTGCCCGCGTCGCCATCCGCAGAAAAAAGATCAGCAGGATTATCGCAAAACCGACGACCCCGAAACGCGAGATCCCGCCGATAAGATCGTCAAACCCGACCGAGTAGATGAAATACGCAAACAGTGCGACGCCCAACGCGGTGAGTACAGCGCCCGCCACTTTGAGCCGGCCGAGATTGCCGTTGGAACTTTTTGCTGGTTGCGGGCCGTGCTCGGCGGCGTCTTGTTCAGGATCCACTGCGTTGCCTTTAAGCTTCCTAGTGACTAAAATGGTATTTTATCGAAACATAAATAACAAAACACTTAAAGGGAATTTAATATGAGCACTGCAACTGGAACAGCCTTATCAAACGCCGGCCTTACCGTATTGTCAGAAGAAGAAGAATTGTTTCGCGCGTCGGTCCGCGAATTTGCCGAGGGCGAGGTGCGTCCGCGTGTCGAACACATGGAGCAAGCCGCCAAACTCGACCCCGATCTGATCAAACAGTGTTTCGAACTCGGCCTGATGGCGATCGAATCGCCCGAGGAATACGGCGGTGCCGGTTCGACGATCTTCAACGCCATCCTCGCCATCGAGGAACTTGCCCGTGTTGATGCCAGCGTGTCGGTATTTGTCGATGTTCACAACACGCTGGTGACCAACGCATTTATGCGGTGGGGCAGCGATGAACTCAAAAAGAAATATATGCCCCAGCTCGCCGAGGGCAAGGTCGGAGCCTATGCGCTGAGCGAGGCCGGATCGGGCTCGGATGCGTTTGCACTCGCGACCCGTGCGGTAGATAAGGGCGATCACTGGGAATTAACTGGGCAAAAGCTCTGGATCACCAACGGTAATGAAGCCGAGATCTTTATCATGTTCGCCACTATTGACCCGGCCGCCGGTTACAAGGGCATCACGGCGTTCATCGTCGAAAAGGGCTTTGAGGGCTTTACGGTCGGCAAAAAGGAAGACAAGCTCGGCATCCGCGCGTCGTCGACGACCGAACTGATCCTCGACAACTGCAAAGTGCCGAAAGAGAACGTTCTCGGCGAGGTCGGCAAGGGCTATAAGGTCTCGATCGAGACGCTCAACGAGGGCCGCATCGGCATCGGTGCCCAGATGCTCGGTATCGCACAGGGTGCTTACGAGGCAGCATTGAAATACACCGCCGAACGCGAACAGTTTGGCCAGTCGATCAACAACTTTCAAGCCGTTCAGTTTCAGCTCGCCGAAATGGCCGTCGAGATCGAAGCGACCCGTTTGCTCGTTTACAACGCCGCCCGCTTAAAAGACGCCGGCAAGCCCTTTCTCAAAGAAGCGGCAATGGCAAAGCTCTACTCGTCACGCTGCGCCGAGGCGGTCGCGTCCAAGGCGATCGAACTTTTCGGCGGCTACGGCTATGTCAAGGATTATCCGGTCGAAAAGTTCTGGCGCGATTCAAAGATCGGCGCGATCTATGAAGGCACGTCAAATATGCAGCTGCAGACGATCGCCAAGCTCGTCATGAGCGGAAAATGATCTACCCTTCGCCGGATGGAGGCAGTCGCATTCGAGCCGAACTGCCTCTATTTGGTTCAAACATATGTCTGATATTCTGATTCGCCGATCGTCGTCCGAGGACGCCAAACTCCTGACCGATCTGTCCTATACGACGTTTTGGGATGCGTTCGCTCATCACCCCAAAAATGCTCCCGACGACCTCGACCACTATATGCGGCAGGCGTTCAATCAGGATCAGATCGAGGCCGAGCTCGCCGACGAGAGTTCGATATTTCTCATCGCGGAGCTCAACGGCAAACCGGCCGGCTACGCTAAACTCATCACCGGCAGCACCGAGGACGGGATAACGGCGGCCCGCCCGATCGAACTGTCGCGTCTTTATTCACATCAGGAATATATCGGCAAAGGCGTCGGCCAAAACCTGATGGATGCGTGCTTTGCACTTGCCCGCGAAAATGGCCACGACGTGATGTGGCTCGGCGTTTGGGAATATAACCCGCGGGCACAGCGGTTCTATGAGAAGAACGGATTTTCGGTCGTCGGCCGCCACATCTTCCAGCTGGGCAGCGATCCGCAGACCGATCTGCTGATGCAAAGGACAATTTGATCGAAAAGATCGCAGAGCATGCCAATTTCAAAAGTTGCACTTATTGTATGAATTCAGGTTTGCTTGTGCGGCTCGGATAGGCTAACGTTGCATGTGTGCGACAAATCACCAATCCTCCTAATCCCTACAACCGGTACTCGGCTGAGTACGTCGGCGAACCGCCGCCGACCAAGCTCGAGGTTTTCGAAGAGACCGCGACCAAAAAGGTGATCACCAAGGCGTTCGCCTCCGATTGGGAAGGCGGTTGGCGCTACACGGTCAATTGCTACCGCGGTTGTGTTCACGGCTGTACGTATTGCTTTGCCCGGCAGTATCACGAGTATCTCGGTTACGGTGCGGGCACGGATTTTGAGACCAAGATCGTCGTCAAGCCGAACGCTCCCGAACTTCTTCGTCAAGAATTGAGAAAGTGCCGTGACAAGATGCCGCATCTCGATTTTTCGTTTGCGACCGACCCGTATCTGCCGCTTGAGGCGAGTTACGAGCTAACGCGAAAATGTCTCCAAGTGTGTGTCGATTTTCGCGTGCCGGTCGCCGTAATTACAAAAGCGCCACTTGTCACGCGCGACATCGACCTTTTGACCAAACTCGAAAAGGTATCGGTCTTTTTCTCGATGCCGTTCCTGACCAAAGAAAGATCAAAGCCCTTCGAACCGTACACGCCCGTGCCTGAGGCCCGCTTTCGGGCCATGAAGACGCTCTCGGACGCGGGCATTGCGACCGGTATCGGTATTGCACCGGTCATACCCGGCTACAACGAACCGGACATTCCGGGGCTGCTTGAGCGGGCCAGGGAGTGCGGTGCGAAGCGGGCATTTATGTCGATGCTCCATCTCGACACCGATTCGATCGAGAGCTATTTTGTCCAAAAGATGAATGAGCGTCTCTCACCGACCGCCGCGCAAAAAGTGATCAATACTATGAAGCGCGAACGCGGCGGCACGCTTCGCCACGCGACCTACAAAGAGCGTATGACTGGCCGGACCGAGCAGTGGGAGGTAACGCAGAAGCTGTTTGATTTTCACGTTCGCCGGCTCGGTTTTCGCACTCATCAAGCCCCTTCGGAACCGAAAACCGAATCCGTCGCCGTGCCGGTTCAGCAGTCGCTGTTTTGACATCGGAATTAACCGAAAACGAACGCGGTTGAAACGCTGATAAGAAAGGATCGTTTTCAAACCCTTATCTGTGTCGACCCGCGTTTATCTGCGGACAATATTTCGCTATCCTTGAAATATGAAAGATCGTATAGAGGTTTTTGAACAAATGTTGGCTGCTGACCCGTCAAACTCGATGGTGATGTTCGGGCTTGCGAAAGAGTATGAAAAGCTCGGCGACTCGAAGCGCGTAATCGAGCTTCTCGAAAACTACCTTGCCAATTATGACGACGAGGGCAATGCCTACGGCGTTTTGGCAAACGCCTATCTGCAAAATGGCGACCGCGAAAAGGCCGTCGAGACCTACAAACGCGGAATTGACGTGTCGATGGCACACGGCCACCCGTCGATGGCCAACGAGTACCGGATGACGCTGGATATTGATCTCGCTGACTGACGATCAGCCGAGCTCTTTGATCCTGTTCAGTATCGCTTGCAACGCTCGCTCGCCAAACCAACTCACGACCAAATCCTGCAAGTCCTTTCTTTGCTCAAATTCCGCAAGCGAAAAGGCTTCGTCCATTAGCGTCTGAAAGTCGTCGCCCGGGCCATATCTGACGTGATATTTCTGCAGACGGATGTCTCGACGTTCTTCGTCCAGCAGGAGATAAACGTCCTCTGTTTGATAGAACTCATCGTTGATCGTGCAGCTCGAGTTAAATTTCATTGCAGGGCCGGCGGTCTGCAGGCGACGATGCTCGCTTTTTTGATCCGTACAGGCTTGTCGGGTTTTTCTTCCGTTACGGGCATTTTGTTTATCGCGTCGACCGTCTCCATTCCTTTTGTGACACGTCCGAAAGCGGCAAAGGTGCCGTCGAGATGGGCGCCCGGCCCGACCAGGATAAAGAAGTTGGTCGTTGCCGTATTCGGTTCGTCGGTCCTCGCCATTGACAGTACGCCGCGTTCATGGAGTATCTTGTTCGGTTCGTCGGGTATCACCTTGCGGGCACGCATGCCGAGAGCATAGGTCATCTTGCCCTCGCGGCTGTACAGGTTGCCGCCCTGGATCACAAAACCCGGCACGACGCGGCTGAATGTGGTGGTGTCGAGAGCGCCGATGGCGACCAGGTTGAGAAAGTTTCGCACAGTCTCGCGGGCGCTCTCGGGATACAACTCGATCTCGATCTCGCCCGCCTCGGTTTCAAATTTGACGCATTTCGAAGCCATCGTCGCGACATCGGCCGTGTCAAACGGCTCGGTGTTGGCTTCGACCTTGACCTCGGGGCGGGCGTTGGCCTTGGGGATCGGCGTCGCCGCGGGCTGCGGCGTCGGTGTCGCGGCCTGGCCGAGTGCGGAGGCGGCAAATGCTCCGGCGGCGAGCAGTATTGTCAAAAGGGTCTTTATCATTCGTTTCTTTTGATATATTTTTAATAAATCCGGTCTATAAGTAAAGCAATTTAAGGAAGCCAACCGCAATGAAAAAACTACTCTGCTCGGCCATCGCAATATTGATATCTATCTCGGCCATTTCGGCCCAACGCGAGTTGGGCGCGCGTCCGACCGAAACGGGCGGCCCGCTGATGTTTGAACAGGCCGTTTTCGACGTCCAGGATTACGACATATCGATCGCCGCCGACCCCAAGACCAAGTCGATCACAGGCACGACCGTTATGACGGCCCGCACCGTGATACCGACAAATGTCATCGTCCTCGACCTCGATACGGCGTTTACGATCAGCAAACTTACCGACGGCGCCCGCGACCTCAAATATGAACGCAAGGCCGGCAAGATCTGGATCTGGTTTCCCCAGAGCAAGCAGGTCGGCGATGTGATCAAAACGTCGATCACCTACGCCGGCACGCCAAAAGAGGCTCCGCGTCCGCCGTGGGTCGGCGGTTTTATGTGGAAAAAGACGCCGAACGGCGCCGACTGGATCTCGGTCGCATTGCAAAACGACGGTGCCGACCTGATGTTTCCGTGCAAGGATCATCCGTCCGACAAACCCGCAACCGCGTCGATGCACATCACCGTGCCAGATCCCTTGATGGGCGTCGGGCCGGGCAAATATATGGGCGTCCGCAAGAATGGCGACGGCACGAGCGTTTACAGTTGGCGGATGACCAACCCGATCGCCAACTATTCGCTGGTCTTTAACGCCGCTCCGTACAAGGTGATCGAGGACAAATACAAGACCGAGACGGGCGAAACGATGCCGATATTCTTTTACATTTTGCCCGAGAGCTTTGAGAAAGGGCCGCGTCTAATCGCCGAGCAGAAGAAATACCTCGCCTTTTACGAGAAATATCTCGGGCCTTATCCGTTTCGTTCGCAAAAGGTCGGCATCGTCGAAACGCCGCATCTGGGCATGGAGCACTCGACCGCGATCGCCTACGGCAATCAGTTCAAGTTCAACGAGGACGGCACCGACTGGCTCTTGCTGCACGAGTTCGGCCACGAGTACTGGGCCAATCTCGTGACCGCCAGCGACTGGCGCGACTTCTGGATCCACGAGGGATTTCAGTCGTATATGGACACGCTTTACACCGAGACGCTGCACGGCAAGGAAGCGTACATCAAGGCGATGCGTGCCCGGCAAAGGGGCTTTAAGAACAAACAGCCCGTCGCTCCGCGTGAGCCGAAGATAGCGTATCAGGTCTATATGTCCGAGCCGGATTACCTCAATTCGGACGGCGATATCTACGGCAAAGGGGCGTATTTTCTGCACACGCTCAGGTACCTGATCGGCGACAAGGCGTTCTTTAGCGCGCTCCGCCATATGGCGTACCCGACCAAGGAGATGGAAAAGCTCACCGACGGCCGTCAGGAACGCCTCGTCACCACCGACGATTTTCTGACCATCGCCGAGGCCGAATCGGGAATGAAGCTCGACTGGCTGTTTGAGATGTATCTGCGGCAGCCGAAACTGCCCCGGCTCGTCACTGCGCTTCCACAGGACTGCGCATCAAACTGCAAGATGCTGCTCAGCTGGGAAACGCCGAACAACATGCCGTTCCCGATGCCGGTCGACGTCGTCATCGGCGGCAAGACACAGCGGGTAGAGATGAAAGACGGCCGCGGCAGCGTCACCTATACCGGAGCACTGCCGGTCGCCGATCCGGACGGCTGGATACTGAAGGCGCAATAGGCGCCTCGCCCGATCGAGGCGTTACCCTGGTCCGAGACTATAGAGGGCAGCTGTCCGCGGCTGCCCTTTTTGTTTTGCAGCGTCAGCGGACGAACTCCGACGGGTTTCAAAATTGCCCGCATCGGCCAGTTTTGGTATTTTAGAATGTTAATCGTTTATTAATAATTGTTATAAAAAGGATCTATCATAATGGCGTCAGCGACTAAAAAAATTAATACCAAAACTGCGGCAAAGGGCGTTTCGAAAAACGGCAAGGCCGCCGCGGCCAAGTATCACGGCCTCGATACCGCGACACTCGTGGCGATGTACCGCACGATGTATATGTCGCGCCGCATCGACGACAAAGAGATACAGCTCAAGGGTCAGAACAAGATCTTCTTTCAGATCTCGGGTGCCGGCCACGAAGGCATCCTTGTCGCCGCCGCCCGCGCGTTAAAACCGGGATATGACTGGTTCTTTCCGTACTATCGCGACCGGGCTCTGATGCTCGGTTTGGGCATGACCGCCCAGGAGATGCTCTGGTCATCGGTCGGTGCGGAAGCCGACCCCAACTCGCACGGCCGCCAGATGCCGTCGCACTGGGGCAGCCCGGAGCTGAACGTCCCGTCACAGTCGTCATGTACCGGTTCGCAGGCACTCCACGCCGTCGGCGCCGCCGAGGCCGGCTATCGCGCCGGACTGGTCAAGGGGCTCAAGGATAAGGTCACCGGCGTTAAGGGCGACGAGGTCGTGTATATGTCGGTCGGCGACGGCACGACCAGCGAAGGCGAATGGTGGGAGGCCCTCAATACCGCGTCAAATCTCAAGCTGCCGGTCATCTTTATGGTCGAGGACAACGGTTACGCCATCTCGACCCCGGTCGAGGTCGGCACCGCCGGCGGCAATGTCGCCAAGCTCGTCACCGGATTTCCGGGCCTCTACATTCAGGAGTGTGACGGAACCGACGTGCTCGAGAGCTATGAGACAATGCAGCGTGCGGTCGCCTATTGCCGCGAGCGCAAGGGCCCGGCCTTTGTCCACGCTAAGGTGGTCCGGCCGTATTCGCACTCGCTGTCCGACGACGAAAAGCTCTATCGCCCGGTTCACGAACTCGAGGCCGAGGTCGCTACCGATCCGATCCGAAAATTTGCCGAGTTTTTGATGACCGAGGGCATCGCCTCGTCCGAGGAGCTCGAAGCGCTCAGAAACGAGGTCGACGCCGAGGTCACGGCCGCCTCCGACATCGCCATCGAAACGCCCCAGCCGGCACCCGAATCGGCGCACCGCAACGTATTTTCACCCGACGTTGACCCGACCGACCGTCAGCTGTTTGACACCGAGGACGGTGCCGAACTCCACGGCAACGCTGGCACGATGGTCGATCTGATCAATCGCTGCCTGCACGAGGAGATGAAGCGTGACGAGAGGATCGTCGTTTTCGGCGAGGACGTCGCTGACTGTTCGCGTGAGGAGTATCTTGACGAGGTCAAGGGCAAGGGCGGCGTCTTTAAGGTAACGGCCAACCTGCAGCGAAAATTTGGCTCGGCCCGCGTGTTTAACTCGCCGCTGGCTGAGGCGAACATCATCGGCAGAGCGTACGGTATGTCGCTCCGCAATCTCAAGCCGGTCGTCGAGATCCAGTTCTTTGACTATATCTTTCCGGCGTTTCACCAGATCCGCAACGAGGTGGCCGTGACGCGTTGGCGTTCGGACGGCGACACTAAATGCCCGATGGTCATTCGCGTGCCGGTCGGCGGCTACCTCAAGGGCGGTGCGGTCTATCACTCACAGTCGGGCACGACGCTCTTCTCGCACACTCCCGGCTTGATGATCGTTTACCCCTCAAACGCGCTTGATGCCAACGGCCTGCTCCGCACGGCGATCCGCTGTGACGATCCGGTCATGTTCCTCGAGCACAAGCACCTTTACCGTCAGGTCTATAACAAATCGCAGTACCCGTCGAGCGATTTTCTGATCCCGTTCGGAAAGGCCAAAAAGGTCCGCGAGGGCAATGACGTTACCATCGTCACCTTCGGGGCACTGGTCGAGCGGTCAAATCAGGCATGCAAACGCCTCGAAGCCCAGGGCATCACCGTCGATCTGATCGACCTGCGTACCCTCGTACCGTACGACTGGGAAGCGATCGCCGAGTCCGTCAAAAAGACCTCGCGCGTCATCGTCGCCCACGAAGATCCCGTCTCGTACGGCTACGGTGCCGAGATCGCCGCTCGCATCTCGGACGAGCTCTTCGAGTACCTCGACGCTCCCGTACGCCGCGTCGGCGCGACCGACACCTTCGTCGCCTACGCCCCGCAGGTCGAGGATTACATCCTGCCCCAGAGCGAAGACGTCGAAAAAGCTGTCAATGAGCTTATGAAGTATTAGAAAAGACTGGCCGCAGATGGGAACTTACTATCTGCGGTCAATTTTCTTTGAGAGTGTAAACGCCGGTCGCCAGGCGCTCGGCAAAGCCTTCGTCGACCAATTCGTGATTCGCCTGACCGGCTTCTCGGCGTTGCAGCCCAAATTTGCCTGCCAGCTCACCGCGAAAGGTCGTCCCGCACATTTTTAGATAGGTTCGGGCTAGTTCGCGAATCGCTTCTTCGCGTGACATCTTGACCGCCGCTTCCTTTGGGAAACGGGCTTCGGCGAGTGTCCAGATATACGTGAATTTGGGCACATACACGACCTCCTGCGGCACGACCTTCATCCGACGCTGCAGTTCGTCCATCGCCCGCGTCAGGTCCTTTTTGTCCTTAAAACCGCACTCTTCGCGGAGATCGGCGGTGGCCATTTCCCACTCTTTTCGCAGGACAGCCAGCACGCGCTGTGCGTCACGCGACAGAACTCCGCTCTCGCCCTTGCGCGAACAGCCCCAGATAGCGTTAAAGACCGGGATCATCCGCCGTGCCAGAAACATCGAATTACCTTTTACCAGCTTGGCGTAATAGACATTGCCACGAGCGATCACCTCGTCCTTCAGCACCCACGCCCGGCTTGCCTCATAGTCCTTTTGAACGTTTCGCGGCATATGCGCGTCGCGGCGTCCGCAAACGGCGATATAGACCGACGGCAGGGCTTTGCGAACGTCGGTCAGCCCAAGGCAAAAGCCGAGGTCTTCGACCATCGCCTCGACCTCTTCGGCGGTATCGACCTTTAACGACTCCTCACGCCGCCATTTGCGGTCGCGGTATATTTCGATCTCCTCGGACAGTTCAGGCATAAATTCTAACCGCAGATTAACGCAGAACACACAAGATAGAAAGTTGCGCGAAAATGGCGGCCTCGCGGCCGCCATTCCTCGTAGGTCAATCGTGATCCAGACCTTATTTATCCTGAGGCTGTGTTGAACGTATGGGCGATGATGATGCGACCGTGATGGTTGAGCCCTTCATTAACTGCAAATCTTCACGGCCCTGAATCGCGACCGAGCCCGCACCGGCACCGCCACCGATGATCGCACCGATCGCGGCACCCTTGGCACCGCCGGCGATGACGCCGATCAGTGCACCGAGGCCGGCACCGATGCTTCCGCGCTTTACCGATTCCTTGGTCTGACTGCCGCCCTGCGCGCTGCCTTCGCTGTCGATCTTGACGGTCTTTCCGTTATGGTCCTTGATCGACTGCAGATTAGCGGCAAAATCATAGGTCTTGCCGTCGCGAAGCGTGATCTTTTCAAAGTTGAACGTCACATTTGACCGGCCCGTAACCTTGCCCGAACGCCCGACGCCGGTTATATAACCCTCGATGGTCGCCCCGCGAAATTCGTCGGGCGATTGGACCGTCAGACGAAATCGGTCGTTGTTTTGCGACGCCTTGGTGTTGATCTCGTTTTCGAGGACGCCCGTGATGACCATTCCGTTCGGGACGATGAAATCACCTGTGCGTCCCGGAACCGTCGACGGCGTTCCGCCATAGGTCGGGCTGCCGTTCTGATCATTGTCCGAATATCCGCCGCCCGTGTCACCGGTGTTTCCGCCGCGGTCGATGCCGAGACGGGCGACCGCGTCGGTCTTGTTATAGACGCTCTCGGCAAAAACGGTCTGATCGAGATAGCCGGTGGTCACACGCCGTGAAACCTTGAGCGACTGTCCGTTTGCGGCCGATGTGAAGGTGATCGTGTAATCTGTGTCGCCGCCGAGGCTCGAAACGGTCAATGCCTGGCCGCTGAGCGTCGCCCGCAAACGGATCGTCTTGCCGTTGCCGATCTGTTCGACCTTTTCGCGGCCGTCGGCGGTAAAGCTGACCGGCGAAGATTTGGTCGTCGCGAGGGTCACGCGGTCGCCGCGAATGTCGATGGCGATCTGGCCGGGGGCCTCGATCTTTTCGCGCAGGTCCTCGCGGTCGTCGCTGCTGAGCTTGGCGTCGTCGAGTATGTCGTCGATGCTCTCGCTGCGGGCGAGGTCGAGATCGTATGTACCCGACAACCCGACGCTAACTGTGTTTTGGCGGCCATTGTCCGGATAGTCAACGACGGGCTGCGACTCGTCTTCGTTATCCCATGTGTTCGAAATGCCGTAATTGGCACCAATCCGGTCGATCTGTTGGATCACCGCTTTCCAGCCGTCCTGAACGCGCCGGTTTTGCGACGAGGTGTTCAAAAAGCTGTTGATCTGGCGCGCATTCATTATTATGTCCTCGACATCGCGGCGATTTTCACGCCGCTGTTCGAAATTGCTCTGAAACTGTTTGACGCTATCGCGAAGCGACCGAATGTCGTCGGTTACGGCCGAAACGTCTCCGTTATTTTCAGAGCTGCTGCGCATCTGGTAACGGAGGTCGTATTCAAAATCGTCCAGCTTCGACGAAAGGCTCCGGACCGCGTCGCGTATCTCGCGGTCATTACGCTTCTGAGCCTGAGCGACGGCCGCGGTTCCAAATACAAATGTTGTGATCATCGCGATCACCGTAAACGAATTTCCGAGTCGTTTCATAATTGCCATCCTTTCTGCACTGTCGCAAATGCGCGCACAAGCGCCCCTGCGCTCGGTATGAAGCATTTTTCGTGCCAATGGTTGTTCAAAGGTTGCCATTCGCCCGTCCGGCGTTGTGATAAAATCGCAATAGGCAGACAGGAGAATTTTATGGCAGACGATGCACTAAAGGCGACCGTACGGTACGCCGGCGACGAATTTTTTATCGGGACGAGTCCCAGTGGACACGCCCAAGCTATTGACACTAAAGGTGATAGACACGCGGCACCGACGCCGATGGAGATGCTATTAGTTTCCGTCGCCGCTTGCACGGCGGCCGACGTTATCTCGATCCTGCAGAAAAAGAGGCAGGATGTGACCGACTATAATGTCGAGATCACCGGCACGCGCGCTGACGATCATCCGCGCAAATATACGGCGTTCCATGTTCACCATATCGTGCATGGACGTAGTGTTTCGGCGGACGCCGTTGAGCGGGCGATCGAACTCTCTGACACCAAGTATTGTTCCGTCGCCGCGACCGTTAGGCCGACCGCCGAGATCACGACGAGCTACGAAATAATCGAAACTTCATAAAAAAGCGACCCGCGACAGCCATGTCCCATTTTGGGACACCCGTGGCGGCGGCAAGTGTAGTTTTCACGCGGGTTTTAGGGCGTTTTTGGTGTCTCACGGGTGTCCCACTTTGGGACAGTTCGGTCGTTTTTATTGGGTTTTCAAGCGTTTTGTGGGACACTTTTGGGACAGTTTGGGACGATATTCGCCGTTTTTAGCATCATTTTTGATGTTTTCAGGCCGGTTTTTGGTCTTTTTTGGTCAAATTTCGCGTATTTTAGGCAGAAATTTGCCTGAAATTGCCCGGATCCGGACGACCCATGACGGCCGGGATAACTATTTTTCGCCATCCGTTCGCTTTCGCGTAGTTTAATTATTGGTAATATATACGACGATGAAAGCACTAATATTCACGCTGGTTTGCGCCTTTGTATTTGTCCGCCCGGCAGACGCACAGGTCCCGATAAACACACTCATAAACATCTCCAAGGCTGAGGACGCTCGAAACTACGGGAAGCCGCTCGAGGATCTAATGCGCTCGCCGAACGCCGAGGTTCGAACGCGCGCCGCTCTGGCCGCCGGACGGATCGGCGATGAGAAAGCGATCGGAACACTGTCAGGTCTGCTGGTGGCCGACCCATCTCAGGAGGTCCGTGCAATGGCCGCATTTGCGATCGGCGAGATCGAATCGATCAATGGCTCGGATGCGATACTCAGGATTCTCGATCGGGATCGCCGGCCCGCCGGCACCGACGCGAGCGTCGTCGCACGCGCAGCCGAAGCGGCCGGAAAGATCGCCGCCGCTAATTCCAAGGACGAACGCTCAAAGACCCTAGGCAAGGCGATCCTCGCCGTGCTTGATTTTGAGCATGATAAGCGTTCGAGGGCTTTCGACGACATCGTTATGCTTTCGCTGACGGCCGTTCTGCGTGCCCGGCCTGAGGGCGGGGCTGATTCGGTAAAGGACTTTTTGCGGTACTCAGACCCACGGATCGTCGCCGACGCATTGAACACTCTCACGCGCCTGCGCGCAAAGAACGCGAACTCGGAGGTTCGTGAACTTTTGTCCACCCACAAGGATGCGGTGGTACGGTCAAACGCGGCCCGCGTGCTTGGTGCCGCGGAGGACAAGGATTCGTTTGATCTGCTGTTGGCGGCGGCAACCGGCGATCCCGATCTGCGCGTCCGCGTAGCCGCAATCAGATCGCTGGCATCGCTAAAGGACGCACGGGCCGCCGAACGCCTGATCACCCGCGGCAACGAGATGCTGATACCCGTTCACGGCGACCCGGCACCGCTGCGGCCGGGGCAGAAGGCCACCGTCCTACGGCCGATCAAAGTTGCGATCCCGAAAAATGAACTGCTTGAGATCGCCACAGCGGTCGGACGCCTTCTGACCAATACCGAGAACGGACCCGCGATCTTATTTCTCAGTAAGCTTCGGTCCAAGGACGATCATAGTTCGCCCGAAACTGAGATCGCCTTTGCACGCGTCGCGCCGAACGCCTACCTGAACATGGGCAGGCCGGAAGGCAGTTACAGGGATTTTCGGGTTGCGTCTGCGTACGGTCAGGGGCTTTCGGCGATCGCGGATCTGAAGGAGGATCTCCTGACCGCCAGGGCCGGCAAGACATTGACCAAATTTGTCGCGGACATGGCGACGGGAGTCCGACCGATCGATCAAGCCAAGATGCTCAAGGCGATGCCAGAGTTGACCGGGGCCCTCGCCGCTCTTAAACCGGACAATTTGGATGAAATACTTAGGGGCCAGCTGAAAAATGACGACGTCTTTATCCGAGCCGCCGCTGCCGCTGTGATCGCTGACCGCCCGGCCTCAAAAGAGAATGTTGAGGCCCTAAAAGCGGCGTCAATCAAGGCGCTCCTGATCGACAAGCACGACAATGACGCTAAACTCGCGATCCTTGACGCTCTGGTCAAGCTCGACAAAAAGGCGGCTGTTGGAACCGTTTTGGCATCGCTGAATGACTACGATTATCTGATCCGAAAGAAGGCGTTTGCCATTTTGTCCGATCAGGAACTACAGGCGGAATTTCCAGGAATTGCCGCATCGCTCGATCTGGCGCGGGCACAGAACAAGCAACTCGTTTTGCCCTACAGCCCGATCTCCGGAACCAATCTCGGCCAGATACTTAACCGCGATGCCGATTACAGACGGGCGCTTTCTAGAAAGAACGGCTCGGTCAGGGCGGTCGTGACGACTGAAAAGGGAACCTTCACGATCGTTTTCAATCCGGAGGAAGCACCGCTGACCGTTGACAACTGGGTCAGACTCGCTCGCTTGGGCTATTTCAATGGCCTTTCGGTACATCGCGTAGTCCCCAATTTCGTGATGCAGGATGGCGACCCGCGAGGCGACGGAAATGGCGGTCCGGGATTGTCTATACGCTGCGAGGTAAATATGCTCGGGTACGACCGCGGTGCAGTCGGCATGGCGCTTTCGGGCAAGGATACCGGCGGATCGCAGTGGTTCGTCACGCACTCGCCGCAGCCGCATTTGGACGGCGGCTATACCGTTTTCGGGCACGTTGATGAAGCCGGAATGAATGTCGTCGATGACATTGCCCGCGGTGACAGGATCATCTCGGTGAGGGTTTTCGAAAGCCGGCCCGGTGCGGGCTCACGAACGTTGCCGAAGAAGCAATAACGCAATGGGCAAGACTCAGGGTCACGATCCAGGGAGTTCGGGAACGGATAGGTTCATCGACCGCGGTGAGCGGATATACGATCTTGGCGAAGAGATACTGGTCGTTTGTCCGAAATGCTCGGGCATGGCCAAGGTGATCCTCAGCGGCGACGTTTCGGCAAAGCTCAACGATCGCCTCTTTGCCCATCGCCGTCTTGTATGCACGAAATGTTTGCATCGCGATAGTTGGTCAGGGCGTCAGGTCTCTGTCGGTGGTGCCGCGGACTGGTATTTCGGACTGCAGCTGTGGCTGACGGAGCCATGCTGCGGTGAGGTACTCTGGGCATATAACTCCGTACATCTCGAGATCATCGAGGGCTACGTCGCAGCCAAGCTCCGCGAGAGAACAAATAAAGGCAGAAATTCGTTTCTTAGCAAGCTGCCGAAATGGTTAAAGTCGGCAAAGAATCGCGAGGAGATCCTGAGGTCGATCGGAAAGCTAAAAGGGAAATTAAATGCAGGAACTTGAACATCCCAAACCGCACCAGTTATTTGGTTCGTCAAGGCGACATCCGAGTCAGGTCGAGATCGAAGAGGGCCTCGATAATCTATCGCACTATCTCGACGGGCTGTTTCGCGTGCCGGGCACCGGCTGGCGGTTTGGGCTTGACGCGGTCATCGGTCTGATACCGAACGTCGGCGACACGCTGACGTCGTTTGCCTCGTTCTATATCCTGTTTGCCGGTGTCCGATACGGCGTGCCAAAGATCACGCTTTTGCGAATGGCATTCAACATCGGCCTCGATTACGTTGTCGGGATGGTGCCATTTATCGGTGACGCGTTTGATTTTGTTTGGCGTGCCAATAAGCAGAATATGGACCTGATCCGCACGCGAGCAGCCGGTCACGGCGAAGGAACGACCAGCGATTATCTTTTCGTGTTCGGACTGATCGGTATTCTGATCCTCATTCTGCTGAGCTCTATATTCTTTAGCTTCTACGTGCTGGGCTGGTTGATCTGGGCCGTCTCAAACAGCTTCTAGGCAGCGGTGACAAAAAAATGACGCTCACCGAACTCGAAGTTCTCGGTGAGCGCCTGTTTATGATTATTGCGAATTAAGCCGCCGCTCCCTGCGGAGCAAACATCTTATCAAGCGCCGTCTGAAGCACGCCGATGCCGAACTCGCCGGCCGCACGCGTCTTCAACTTTCCTTCAGCGTCAAAAAGATAATAAACCGGGACCCAGCCCTGTTCGTTCTGAAACGCGTCCTTGAGTTTGTGCAGGCTGTCGACCGCGGTCGGCTCAACGATATTGTTGGCCTCGATCGCTTCTTTGACCGTCTCAAGGTCCGTGTCGGCCTCGTACCGCGGCATATGAACCGCTACCGTCTGAAGGCCGAGTTCGCCGTATTTTGCCTTGATATCATTCAAGGCAGGCATCTTGTCCTTGCAGATCCCGCACGAAACCGCCCAAAAATGAACGAGTGTCGGCTTGCCTTTAACAAGCTCAGCCGTCTCTTCCGCTGTGCCGTTAAACCAGTCGGTCGCCCCTTCGAGGGCCGGCATCAAGTCTCCAATTCTCATTGGCATAGTATTACTCCGTAAAATGGTTTTGGAGTTTACAGAGGCGGGACGCACCGGAGTCAATGATCAGGTCTCACAAACTCAGGTACGCCCCAAACCTCGCAACTCTCTAAACTCAAACCTTCAGGTTTGAATCGCCGGGCTTCCAGTCAGCCGAGCAAAGTCCGCCGGTCTGCAGTCCCTGCAGCACACGAAGCGTCTCGTCCACCGAGCGTCCGATGTTCAGGTCATGGACCACCGCGTACTGAAGCACGCCGTCCGGGTTGATGATATAAAGGCCGCGAAGAGCGATATTAGCTTCCTCGACCAGGATGTTGTACGCGCGAGCGAGCTTACCGCCGACGTCCGACGCGAGCGGGTAACGAAGACCCTCGATGCCATTCTTGTCCCGCGGGGTCTTGATCCATGCACGATGCGAATGGACCGAGTCGGTCGAGATACCGATGACCTCGGCGCCTACGCCGTTCAGTTCATCAAGGCGATCCGAAAAGGCAGTGAGCTCGGTCGGGCACACAAATGTGAAATCAAGCGGGTAAAACAAAAGCACCAACCACTTGCCCTTGTAGTCCGACAGTTTGACGTTCTCGGCCAAGGTTTCCATATTCTTGGTCGAAGGCATGTTAAAATCCGGTGCCGGCTTGCCGACCTTGGCCAATGTGACCGTATTTTCCGTTGCAGTTCCTACAGCTGTTGACATGTTTACTATAAATCTCCTTGTTTTATTAAAAGCTCACCTCAGATCCACAGTGGCAGCACAGAATATTTGACCTTTCAATGCGGCCGCTGTTTCTCTGGGTGATCGTTACTGATCCAAGCAATCGGGGCACGTGCCTCGAAGTACAAATTCTAATGATTCCGGCTTAAAGTTGGAGTACTCGGCCGCCCGGTCAACCAGTTCCTCGGGGTGTTCCATTTCGATGTCGGCCAACCGGCCGCACTTGGTACAGAGAGCGTGGTCATGACGCGAGGTCATCCGGTCAAACCGGCTTGCGCCATTGCCAAACTGGATCTCGGCGATCATCCCCGAATCCTTGAGAAACCTGAGCGAGTTATAAACGGTCGCAAAGCTGATCTCGGGCATCTTGGCCTTGGCGTTCGCAAATACCTCATTTGCAGTCAGGTGTTCATCTGCTGCGCGGATGACGTCCAGGATGGTCTGTCTCTGCTTGGTTAACCCCGATCGTTGAGTTGTCGTAACTTCCATACCACTCCACCTTTAGATTTAGAATAATTCTAATACAAATTCTTGTCAACATCTGATCGCATTTTTTTGATAAATGCTTCCAAGATTAAGCCGGATATGATCTACAGAACTCGGCACCGGGCCGTGACCGCGGCGGGGCCAAGGGTAGATGGCGCGTCGCGTTAACAACACGCCCATTACCGACGGGCAGACTGCCTCACTTCTTTGCGGGTGTCGAGTCTATGAGCAGTTTTCGACGCGCCTGGACGATAAGTCCGGGCCGCTTTGACATAACGTCGATGACGCGTTCGGCGATGCCGCGGGTCTCGACGACCGGGATCTTGGGCATGTAGGTAACGACGTACGAAGCGTCGATCATACGGGCGACGAGCGGCGCTTTCAGCTCCATCTCGTCGGGCGAAAGCGGCAGGATGAATTCGCCGTTCGTATTTTCGGCGAGGCGTTCGAGGCGCTCCTGGGCGTCTTCGAGGTCGGCCTTGCGCGACTTCATCCGCTTGATGAGTGTGCGGTCGAGGCTGATGGTCTTGGCACGCGGTGCGGTGGCGACGTCGCGGACGCCGTTTGGCAGGCCGGCCGCGACCTCGTCGGGCATTGCCTTTGGCGGCGGCGAATTTGATATCCCCTTGGTCCGCGGTTCGATATCGCCCGACTCCATAAGTGTGTAGCTGAGCACGTGGACGCTGATGTCGGTGGTGAGCAGGCGTTGAAAGGCGTCAAACTTGGCGGAGGATCGGCCCTGGCTGTCCGTGCCGTCGGTGATGAGGACGAGATGCCGATTTTCGATCGGAGCGCGGAGCATAAAGTCGGTCGCCATCGTGATCGCGTCGACAAAGGCCGACCGCCGACCGAAGCTGGACTTGCGGGCGATGGCGGTGAGTGTCTGCGTGCGGTCGGTGGTCCATTCGTCGATGATCTCTGGCCGGTCGCTGTACTGCATAACGGCCACCGAGTCGCCCGGGGCGAGTGCAAGCGCGACGGCGCGGGCGACGGCGCGCGTTTTGTCGAGGCTCTTGACCGAGCGGAGCTCGCCGCCGGTGTCCATGACGATCAGCACGTTTGCGGGCAGACGCCGGACGCTGGCCGGCTGGTGCAGGCGGTCGTTCTCAGTGATGACGAGGTCATTTGCCGTGACGCCGCTAAAGAACTTGCCGTTTTCGTCAAAGGCGAGCACGTTTAGCTTGATCTCCTCGGTCGTCACACGCAGGGTGTCGTCGGCGGGCGTCGGGGTCGGTGTCTGCTGCACACGGCCGCTCTGTGCAAGCGCGGCGGCCGACAGCGCGAGCGCAAAGGCGGCGACGGCGGCGGAGCGGGTGATGATCGTGGCAAAAGCGCGTTTCATTACGGGGTTTGATGCCCAAAGGCCGCAAATCTTTGCACCGCGGCGGCCTACAGCCTGGGAAACTCCTCGACGAAATCGAGCAGGTTACCGACATAGTCGCCAAACCGCGGGCAGGCGATGCCGTGCTTGGCAAGCAGTGCGTCGGCGACGCCGGTGTCGTAGGTCTGCGATATAAAAAAGTACGGCACGCCGGCATGCGGCAGGCCGGTCAGCGGCGGCGAGATGCGCGTCGACAGAAACCACTCGACCAGCTTCGGCGGCGGACCAAACTCAGACCGTCGGCCGGTCAAGTCCTTGGCGATCGCGTCAAAAAGTTCGGCGGTCGTCAGCGGCAACGGGTCGGCGATGGCGACGGTCTTGCGAAGCGCGTCCTTGTCACGGGCGAGGGCGGCGATCGCCTCGACCACAAAATCGACCGGCACGAGATTGAGCCGGACCTTGTCATTGCCGACATTAAACAGCCGGAGCAGCCAGGGCGCCTTGCGCAGATACTGGATCAGGTAATAGATGCCGTCGTACTTGACGGTCTCGCCGGTCGCCGAGTCGCCTACGACCACCGACGGACGATAGATCGTCATCGGCAGATCGGCCTTGAGCCGGTCGGCCTCGACCTCGGCCAGGTACTTGGTCTCCTCGTAAAAATTGCGAAAACCCGCATCGTGTTCGAGCTCGGTCTCGAGGATGCGGCCCTCGCGGCGGCCGGCGACGTAGCACGTCGAGATATAGTTATAACGGCGGAGGTTTTTGACCCGGCGGACAAAGGCGTTGACGTTGCGGGTGCCCTCGAGATTGACCTTAAAGGCCGGGTCGCGCTCGACGGCTAGGTCGTACACGGCCGCGAGGTGAAACACGTCGGTCGTCTCAAACAGAATGGTCTCGAGGTCGTCGGGCTCGATGCCGAGGTCGGGCTTGGTAATATCGCCCTCGACTATCACAAAGCTCTCAAGCGGTACGCCGGTTTCCTCGGCGATGGCCTCGACGTCCTCGATCGCCTGCTCGACAAACTGCGGCTGCACGAGCAGGTAAAACTGCGTTTCAGACCGCGCGAGCCGCGCCACCAGACGCCCCGCGATAAACCCCGGAAACCCCGTCAGAAAGATCGACTCTCGGTACAACATCAGTTTCTATGATAGCAAATCGTGGGTAGTGAATAGTGAATAGTGAATAGTGAATAGTGAATAGTGAATAGTGAAT
>JBGAOU010000034.1:0-29580 GCA_044221625.1 Pyrinomonadaceae bacterium
CAAAAATAGCCCGAAACTCACCCGTAATGTCCGTATGAGCAAGTAATACTCCCATCCGAGCATTGTGTCAACAGTTTTTCGGGGATCGAACCGACCAA
The DNA here is from genome assembly GCA_044221625.1 of Pyrinomonadaceae bacterium. Taxonomy (GTDB): domain Bacteria; phylum Acidobacteriota; class Blastocatellia; order Pyrinomonadales; family Pyrinomonadaceae; genus OLB17. The sequence continues at coordinate 99 of JBGAOU010000034.1, forward strand.
CCAGATTTTGTGAGCCGCCGCCGCCTGACGCCGTTAACGAGTTCGTCGGTGCGGCTTTTTTCAAAGATTGTTACACACAAAATCGCTGTCGGATCGACAAACTGGCTGTCCCATGTTGTGGGGCCGGGTGCGGCATTTTGGCCGAAACGCGTAAGCACCGTGTTTGCAATAGTTACATTTTCATAACGACGCAATAGGTGTCCCAAAGTGTCCCAAATCGTCCCAAAGTGGGACACCTGCAAGTTCGTAAGTTGTTGAAAACATTAGGCCGGAATTTTGGCCAAAGCGAGGGTGGGACACTTTGGGACACCTTGGGCCGATCCGCGCGTTATGCGATAAGGAACGCGTGATCGCCGGCCAGACACCGCTTTCCGGAACATGGCAACGAACGGCGATCGCCTGAATGATCTGGCCTTTATCAACACCGGACATTCAAAAGCGGAGCAAAAATCGTCATTGTAATGACGACGGGCTGACAAATAATGTAACCCGTGTGATCTCCCATGTCGCTAAACTCCCTGTTTCATTGACGTTCACGAATGGCATATAAATTGATACTGGTGGCGAGAACCGGGCTGTCAGGCCCGAAAGATCTAAAATCTTATTGGTAGAGGGTAAACTTGTTATGAAGGATCAGAAGGGCTTTTCGCTTATCGAGCTTCTTATCGTCGTCGTGATCATCGGCATCATTGCCGCCATCGCTATTCCTAATCTGCTTGCTTCGCGTCGTTCGGCTAATGAGGCGAGTTCGATCAGCGCATTACGAACGATACATGGAGCTCAAATGACGTATGCTTCCAGCTCCGGCGGCGGAAGCTATGCCGGCGATGCCACATTCGGCAGTTCGGTTGGAATGACGGCGTTGATGAATGTACAACTTGTAGACTCGACACTCGGTTCGGGGATAAAGAGCGGCTATCGTTTTCAGACCGGCAGCCGCCCCGCTACGTCAACCGCTCCGGCCACGTTTTGGGCGTCAAGCGCCCCAACAACTGCCACCGGCGTGACCCAGACGGGGTCGAGGCGTTTTGGTATCATCACCGAAGGTACGATCTATTGGCGAACGGATTTTCTCGGCAACGTTCAGATCGACGACAACGACATCAAACTCGGAACTCCGATCGGCAATTAGCAACCCGGTAAGTTCGCCGGCATTCGCTTGATGAGCTAACTAACATCTGCAGTAAACTGGCCGCGGGCATAACGTTCGCGGCCATTTTGTTTTTGGATCGCGATTTGATGCAGGTTGCTACGGCATCGGGCTAATGCGTTAGCGAGATCATGCCGAACTTTGCGGAACGATCTGCGTTCTTGTTGAGTGCGTCGGCAAAGTCTGTACAACCTCGCGGGTTTGGCGATTATCAAAGCACCGATCCGGATTTTGATATACAATGTTCGCGATAATGAGCAGCCTATGAAAATCAACGTTTTAGTCATCGCGGCGTTTCTATTGTTTGCACCGGCGGCGTTTGCGCAAAATTCCACTGCAGATTGGCCGACGCCGAAGTTTCGGTTCGAGGTCGAATACACGTTTGACGGCAAGGCCTATTCATTTGAGGTCCAGGAGGTCACAGGCCTCGATTCCGAGGCGCCTGCGATCGAATACCGGAAAAACGGTGATCCGAATTTTTCGGTTCAGAAAATGCCCGGCCTCAAGAAATTTAGCGACATTACGCTAAAAAAGGGCATATTTGCCCCGGATAGTAATTTCTTTGATTGGTACAGATCGAACCGCGAAAACACAAAACCCACGCGCGGCACTGTCATCATCAAGCTGCTTGACGAAGACGGCAACCCGACGATGACCTGGACGATTGAGAACGCTTTTCCGAAAAAGGTCGCCGGAGTTAACGAAAATTCCGGTTCATTCGAAATCCTGGTCATGGCCCACGACGGCATGACGATCAAGAACCAATGATCGGAGCCCCGGTCAGTTAAAACAGTAGGAAAACACTATGACGTCGAAAAGATCCGGAAAGGGAATTGGTACGACAAGGTTGGCGATCACTCTTTTACTCACAATAGTTGTGTTTGGTATTACCGCGTCGGCACAGGAGGTGCCCGACTTTTCCGGCACCTGGACCCTAAACAGAGCAGCGAGCGTATTGGACGACCAGTTCAGCATGGCGCCCGGGCAAATAAAGGTCGCCCAAGCCGGCAATGATCTGTTTGTCGAAAGACATTCCAACTTTCAGGATCGAGAATTTATCGTCAAAGATAAATTTACGCTCGACGGTAAGGAGAGCATCAATCCGGGGTGGGCGGATTCTGAAAAGGTATCGACGGCAGTGTGGACTGCCGGCAAGGCTTCTTTAGTGATCACCACCAAGATCCCGATGGGCGATAACGGCGAAATGACGGTTGTCGAAACCTTTCGGTTGAAAAACAGGCAGATGATCATCCAAACAAAAGCGTCGTCCGCGTTTGGCGACAGGTCCGAAATGCTGGTTTTCGACAAAAAGTAAGACGTCGCTTTCCCGCCAATCGGGAACCGTCAGCGACGGTGAGATATTTGTAGCCCACATCGCGAGATTTGGGAAAGTACGTGTATCGACCGGGAACCGTCAGCGACGGTGACATAAGATCTAGTGTTTTTATGAATTGCCCCCGGGCTTTAGCCGGGGGTTAAGTGTCTGAAATAGGATTTGGGGTTTAGCCCAATGTTCGGCTAAAGCCGGGGATATTTTTGCCTTCTATCCACGCACTGAAGTGCGTGGCAATTCATAAAATATGCCGCCGTCTCCGACGGCTCGTATTTTGGTGGGAATCGTTCCCACGGTTAGCACCGTGGGCTACAAATATACCGTCAACTCCGTTGACTCAAGAATCGCTGGCCGCGCTTTGCCGAGGCCAGCCCCCCCGGGGAATCTGGTCGATCTGTTCCCGCGTCCCTGTGTGGGACGAACATCGGTGTCGGTTGTTGCTCCCTTTCAGGGAGCGATGTGTTTTTCGGTCCGATCGTAGGGTTCCACCCTACGCTATAATATCCGTCCCTTTCAGGGACAAAACCATCCGCGAAGCGGCACGTAGCCCCGGCCTTTAGGGCGGGGAAACGATGCTCCGTGAAACCGCAGCCCGTTTCAGCGGGCTTACTCCTGCGACTGGCTCAAGCCCCACAAAGATGGGACTACAAACGAAAGCCCGCTTTTGCGGGCTACCGGAATTGCCGGCCGTCAATTTAACCGCTCCACAATAGATTTATGGCTTCGGCCGCTTCATGATCAGAGATTTAAACGTCATACCGATCGAATATTTATGGTCGATCAGTTTGAAGTTGGGGGGTAGTGAGCCATATGTGTGACCGATCGTGAGACTCATGTAATCGTTAAAAGCAAAGTCCAGCTTGGTATTGACATAATCTCGCGGCCCGCGTCCGGCGTAGACAGGAACGTATTTGTCGCCGGCCTTATCAACCCCGACCTCGGACGTGAGCGACCATCGCCTTATGTATTCGGACTGTAATGAGATGGTGTCGAGCAGGAATCTGTTGATGGGAAACCCCAAGTACGCCGTCGCTCCGACCAATGGGCGAGCGATCGACTTTTCTTTGGCCTGAATCACCGGCGACCGCATATTCTTGCCAAGTTCCACACCGACAAAAGGCTGAATATAGAAGTTGCAGACACTGCCGCACCATTTTCCGGAAGCCGTAACAAACGACAAACGATTTCCCACGATGCCATTAATAAATTTAAGGTTCGAATTACCTTCGATCCTGCCGTCGAGATCCCAGACAACACCACGAATGAGACCTTTTTTCGACACGTCCGTTCCCGAACGTAATATTGCGCCGATATTCAGAGAGTCCGCGTTCGCTTTCTTGTTGCTGCTGTATTTCAGATCCAGATAAGGGATGAATATGTTGTCTTTCTGCAAAACTGAAATTGAAAAGGGAAGCTGTACCTTGAGATCGACGGTCTTAACAGCCTTGTCGGTGCGTACGCCTTCGATATTTCCTGAGATGTAGATATCGGCCTTTGATCTGTCGGTCGTTTTTGCCAGATCGTATTGTGAGGCTGCAACCGGCGGCGTTCCGGACGGAGTTGGCCTGTATGACACCGCTGAAAAGGCCTCCTTGCCTGGGTCACATCCGTCGAAGGTAAGTCTATCAACTGCCACGATATAGGTTTTCTTGGGTTCGAATGTTCCAGAGTATTTCAGATCGATGTAGTATGACCCGGCATTGCCCGAACCGATCTGCTGCTTTATCTCGACATTCGTGATAGCGGGCGGATCGGCATCGACACCGGGACTTATTCTTATGATCCGCCACCGGTCATTCTTATCCAGACCGTCCTTGGCCGTAACACCGAGTCCAAGTTGGACCTCGACAAAGCCGGGCCAGACTGTCGCTCGAGCTATCCCAACATTCTTGCAGGAAGCTGCTTGTGCAGATGCCGCCGTTTGGATCAGTGCCAAACTGAACAAAGCGAGGAAACCGTCGACGATGAGTTTGCGAGCTTTCATCATTGTGCACCTCCTTTTTTCATTTCTGCCTTTTTCATGCTGATGAATACCTCGTCCAACTCCGGCAAGGCGGCCGTTTTTCCCTGAGCTTCGGTAGCGGCCAGGTTCATGGCTTCGTTGAATAAGTCGTGTGCTTTGGTGACGCTATCTGCAACAAGTGCCGCTTTGTATTGGGCGGCGGGCACTGCGTTTGTCTGTATGACCGTTGCGAGTTGAGCCATCGTCCAGCCCGGACTGAGCATCAGCAAATGCTTCGGGTCGATGTCGTGACCGTACTTCGCGACGCTATTCGGCGAATTTCCTATTATCTTGTGCCGCACGATGAAGCACTGTTGGTCGGTATATATCCCGTAGTAGGTAAGGGCTTCGTTCGGCTTAAGTGTACGTTCGACGCCCGTTGTCTCGGCGGTGCAGTAGTACGCAACCCACATTGATTGATAAGCTGTGAGGGCCATTTTCTTTCTCCTGAATTAGGGAGCATGAGTGAGGAATATCGCCGTCATCCTCCCCGTACACAACGACGAATTCATGGATATTGCGACTTTACGGATTCAGCGCAACGTAAGCCAAGACATACGGTACGCGGAGCCGCTTAGTGTCCGGATGCCCGGCTGCAGCGGCCGGGAAAATTTACTCCTTTACCTGTATATGTCGAAAATTTGATAAACCTTTCACCCGATCGTGAAAAAATGTGTGTTTTTTCACCGCATAGAAGCATTTCCGCCCCGCGAAGCCGCACATAGCGCCGTCGCCCGCAGCGGGGAAACGATGCTCCGTGAAACCGCAGCCCGTTTCTAATTGTCCGTGTCGGAGAGTTTCGCGGCAGGTTCCTTTAGCAGGTTCGTCGTTACTTCGGTAACACTGGCCGGAACATACTCAAAGTCGCCGATCGGCGCAAGCTTTTTGGTGGTAGGTGCGTGGGGAAGTGTGTCCTGTGGTTTGCGGCCGCCGGTCCGCCGATTGACGGACGACCGCAGCATCGGGTATGCCGCGATAAAGAACATTCCGGCTATCGAAATGATCACCCCGAGAAAAAGGACCGGGCGAAGTTCGGCAAACTTACCTGCCAAAGCGATGATGATCCCGCCAAACGCCATCGCCAATCCCGCAAGCCGCGGGTCGAACGGGCGAGGCCCGGCGGCGGCAAGCATAGCTCCGCAGGAGCGGCAAAACTGCTGGTCGCTTAGTGTCGGTGTTCCGCAATTTGGACAGTTCATATTTTGCCTTGATAGAACAATATAGCACTAGACTATACGTCAAACCGCAACACGATGTTCGGTTCCCGCCGGCCGCGACTCATCGGGATCGCGAAGCCAAAAAAGACCGCTAAAAGCGGCCTGCCAACCAAGGATCACGTTACCGCACGACTGACCGTATTTGTAGCTATGCCGCGAATCGGCATATAGTAGCGCTCATACATTATGAAAAAAACAACTTTGCTTCTCACATTAGTTTTTCTTTCGGCGATCTTGGTTTCAGCACAGGCCGAGCCGCCGCCACTTCCACCGCCACCGCCGGCACCCGATTATAGTCCTGACCTATGGAAGGAATATACGTACAAAGAGGACGGTGTAAGGTTCCGTTTCCCGGCCGAGCCGAAGATAACCGAATTGGCCGACGGAAAGGGACGCCGTTATGGGCGCAGATCGTTCATGAACTTTTCCCTGGAAATAAGCGAGGCCGGTATCGACGTTGGCAACAACAAAGAGTCGCAGAAGAGATATTTGATACTGATCGCTATGACACTCGAAAAGGCGGCCGAGGCCGACGGTACAAAGATCATCAAGAACGAGGATACGACCGTTGACGGCATTCCGGCAAAGTTCTTTGTAATAGAGGGAAAGGACGGTTTCGTGACTCGTGGGAAGGTCTTTGTCATTAAGGACAAGGTCTATTCGGCCCAGAGCATTGTCAAAAAGGGTGAGCGTCACGGATTTAACTGGGAGAACGATTTCGAAAAACCCGCAATGGCGTTTTTGGATTCCGTCCGCCTCATCACAAAGTAGCCTCGAACAGCCCCGACGAACTTAGTGCCCGAGCTCCGCTTCCGCCCCGCGAAGCGGCACGTAGTCCCGTCGTTAACGGCGGGGAAACGATGCTCCGTAAAACCGCGAGCCCGTTTCAACGGGCTTACGCCTCCAGCTGGCTTAAGCCGCCGGAAAAAAGGAGAGCCGACACTCCTGTCGGCATGAGCGTCGCCGCGACGCGAAGAAAAGGTCGGTACCTAGTTACATCGGCAATATATATGACCCGTTTATTCCATGATCTATCAATCAAAAAATGTAGTACCATCTCCCAATGGCAGACTATCTGGTTTATTGGAAGACTTTCTGGGATGACAATCCGAACGGAGATCATACTCCCGATTTCGACTACGGCACGAAGCAGCCCTTCTGGAACAATGTCGGAAAGGGCGACAGTTTGTGGTGCGTGACGCGGGGCGGCGGCAACGCTCCTAACGAATGGCGACTGGTCCAACGTCTGGTTGTACAGGATAAATATCTAGCTGCCGACCATGAATGGCCAAACCGCTTTCGAGGTGATCCGCTACTTAGTGAGTCATATCAGGTGTCGAGCCAAACAGATTTAGCACCATTGCTCCAAGGGGTCGAGTTAGACGGACCTGTGATCAATGCGCACGGTGCGGCAATTGGTAATGCAATACAAACCGCTCGCGAGTTAACTGAGAATGGTCACGCATCGCTAGTTGCTTATGCTCGTGGCCTTAAACGAATCGCCATTAGCCCGACAGCTCTTGAACAAGTTATCGGTGTTTCGGACGATGATCTCACTCGCAGGCTTTCACCGTCAGGAGCGGGCTTCGGCGATCCTGAAACGAATCGCAAGGTCGAGCGCGCCGCCGTCTCAGCCACAACCAGGCACTATGAATCTCAAGGCTGGGTTGTTAAATCAGTTGAAGCAGAGAATCGCGGGTACGATTTGCTTTGTGAAAAAGTCGGCGACGAAATACATGTCGAAGTCAAAGGGGTGCAGGGAACCGAAGCGGCATTCATTATTACTGCGAATGAGGAACGGGCGGCTAGAACAGATGTAGATTTTGTTCTCTGCGTAGTGACGTCTGCATTGATCGGTCCGACCCTTAACTTTTATGATGCCGCGAGTTTTGTTCAAGATTTTGAGCTATCGCCATTGGCATATCGAGCCATCCTGCGAAAGTAGATCGCAAACCTAACCCCGATTCCCTCCGTGGAGAATGGGCAAGCAGAAAGGTTAAAATAGTGATCATGGAACCCAACTGGAAAAAGTTCGAACGAATTGTGGCTGCTGTTCATGCGATGGAAGAAGGCGGTGCGACGGTGACTTGGAATGATGTGATTAATGGACGTCAATTTGATGTTACTATCCGCTTCAAGAAGGCGGGTTACGACTTTTTGGTTGTAATTGAATGCAAAGACTACGCAAATGCGGTACCGGCAGAGAAGATTGATGCTCTTGTGACCAAGGCGCGAGATGCACACGCAGATAAGGCAATCATGGTCGCCGCAAACGGTTTTGCTTCCGGTGCAAAGACAGTGGCAGCTCGGCATAATGTAACGATTCTGAGTATGTCTTCCATCAGTAAAGACGCAGAGGAGTTGGGTAGATCTATGTCGCCCGTCCTCCTTCTTTCCGGCGTTCGATTTGAAGTTGATTCTGTCACTCCAGAACTCGTAGTAATCTCGGACGACCCACGCCACCTGGATGACGCATCCGAATTTTCCTGATCATCGGACACCGATTAAGAAAATCCTAGTCGATCATGTCCTGATCACTGAAGCTGATCTTGCCAACTATAACTATTTCTCAAATGACCCAATAATTTCGCCGGATATTCTCAAAATTGAAGACGAACTATCTGGTGATTCCAGGTTCATTGACACTTCGACGTTGGAACACGGATTTGATACAAAAATCGAGCCTGGACACTTTTATTTGAATCCAAATTTGGGTAATTCGTACTACGTAGAATCGATTGATGATGAAATTGTCACGTACTATGTTGTTGAATCGTACTTCCGTGGCGGACTTATACAGGCGAAATATACTCAGGACATTCAATATTCGTCACAATTCGTGCCTATAAGGGACGAAACCGAAATAAACCGACTCCGGACAATGTTGAATGAACTCAAAAATACGGAGTAACTATTATCAGTAGAAGACTTCAACCTTCCTTAAAAGCCTTATAGAATTAAATAGTGGGGTGGGGCACCGCGACTTTGATCCGATTACGTGTACTATTCATCGGGCGTGCTTGAATTGATCATGCGCGAATTTGCGAGTTGGACCTCGAGCTGCCTTTTCTTCTCGTCAAGGCGATTCGTTTCGTTAGATAGCTTCTCGAATTCCTCCCGAAAATATCGATATTTGCCGTCAACATATGTGTCCATTACATGCCGAGAATCTACATCCCCTGATGCCACCTGTACTTTGTCCGCTTTATCGGCAAGAGCTTGAGAAATTGGCACTAGTTCGGCGTTGATCCGATCCACATTTGATCTTGCCATTCTGAAAGTCTCGAAATATGGCGTAGTTGTCTCAAGTGCAGAGGCGATCAGCTCGTCAGCCGAGCCAGCCTCGGGGAGAAGGCTATCGATGCGCTGTGCAATGCCTCGCATTGTTTCAAAGTTCCTGAATCGCTCGTCGAGTTTCGCGTCGAGCGCGGCCAATTCGGGAGCAACCTCTTCCATAAAAAGTCGGCCTTCGCGGATGCGACGATAGGAGAGCAGAGCTTCATTTAGCCCTAGCCGACGAAAGACTATGTCGTCTCGGAGATTGATCAGTTGTCGAGCTACGGGGTTCGGAGCTATTACAGATAAATAAAGGTCCGCAAGTAGGATGAAAATCGCAAGTAAGGCTCCGACCGATATGGAGACGAAGTTCGCATCGGTCGGCGTAGGGAGTTTAATAAATGCAGCGACAATGATTAGAATATGGCCAATTGAAATTGCTGCTAGCCAAAGAAATGCGCTTTTTCGAAAGGCCGGATTATTTCCGCTGAGGAAGTTCTTAACGAGTATGATCCAAAAGCCCAGGTAGACGAGAGTGAGAAGAAAAAAACCTCCAAGGCCGATTGCAAAAAAACGATCAATCTCCCACAAACTAAGCGAGATAAAGAAAGAGCCCGCGAGAGTCAGGGATCGAGAAGCTAAAACGGGCATGCTTAAACGTTCACGAGGTTTGTAGACACGGTTTTGCTTCACCGGCGTATCGCCGCTCGTCAGATTGACTAGGAGGTACAGCCATTGAATCAGAAAGTGTAAAAGGAGAAATGTCGAGCCAATAACGGCGATTTGGGCTTCAAATACTCCCTTGCCGATACCAAACATAATTACCGCAACGGCGCCCATTGCGGCCAATAAGCTCCAAGGGGTGAATCCATGCTTGGCTGGTGAAAGATCATCTAGATCGCGTTCAAGAATTCGAATCAATTCTTTGTACAGTGAAATAATGGAAGATTCATCTTCCAACTCGTCCTCGTCGATTAAGAGAAAGTCGTTACTTGCCATCGGTTAGTTACTCAACAAAAAAGGCTCTGACCGTTGCCGGACGAAGCCTTTCTGTTTACGTGCGGACTAAACTGCATGTCCGTAGCAAGCGTGAGGGGCTCGCCCAAGATTTCTGCAAATGTAGCATTAAGTCGTGAGGTTGGCAACGAAAAAAGGCCCCGGCGGTTTGTCGGGGCCTTTTTGTGGTTGGCGAACTGGCCGCCCACTTACGCAGGCGGTTCTGACATTACATTCCCATGCCCATGCCGCCCATGCCGCCGCCGGGCATGCCCATGTCGCCGCCCTTTTCCTCGGGGACGTCGGCGATCATGGCTTCGGTGGTGAGCATGAGGCCGGCGATCGAGGCCGCGTTCTGCAGAGCGGTGCGGGTGACCTTTGCGGGGTCGATGACACCGGCTGCGACGAGGTCTTCGTATTTCTCGGTCGCTGCGTTAAAGCCAAAGCTGTCGCTGCCTTCGCGGACCTTGCCGACGACGACCGCGCCTTCCTGACCGGCGTTCTGCGCGATCTGGCGAAGCGGTTCCTCGAGGGCACGGCGAACGATCGAAACACCGATCTGCTCGTCAGCATCTTCGGACTCGGTGCTAAAGTTGTCGAGCACCTTTGAGGCACGGACCAGAGCGACGCCGCCGCCGGCGACGATGCCTTCTTCGACAGCGGCACGCGTGGCGTGCATCGCGTCTTCGACACGGGCCTTCTTTTCCTTCATTTCGGTCTCGGTCGCGGCTCCGACCTTGATCACGGCAACACCGCCGACCAGCTTGGCCAGACGCTCCTGCAGTTTTTCACGGTCGTAGTCCGAGGTCGTGTCCTCGATCTGAGTGCGGATGGTCTTGATGCGGCCGTCGATGGCCTCTGCCGAACCGCTGCCCTCGACGATCGTCGTGTTTTCCTTGTCGATGGTGACCTTTTTGCAGCGGCCGAGGTCCTCGAGAGTGATGGCCTCGAGCTTGATGCCGAGATCCTCCGAGATGACCTTGCCGCCCGTCAGAACCGCAATGTCCTCGAGCATAGCCTTGCGGCGGTCGCCGAAGCCCGGTGCCTTAACGGCAGCGACATTCAACGTGCCGCGGAGCTTGTTGACGACGAGCGTGGCCAGGGCTTCGCCCTCGACATCCTCAGCGATGATGAGCAGCGGACGGCCCATCTTGGCGACCTGCTCAAGGATCGGCAGCAGATCACGCATGTTCGAGATCTTTTTCTCGTTGATCAGGATGAACGGCTCGTCAAGAGCACACTCCATACGGTCAGCGTCGGTGACGAAGTACGGCGAGAGATAGCCGCGGTCAAACTGCATACCCTCGACAACCTCGAGCAGCGTGTCCATCGTCTTGGACTCTTCGACGGTGATGACGCCGTCCTTACCGACCTTGTCCATCGCCTCGGCGATGATCGTGCCGATCGTCTTGTCGCCGTTGGCCGAAACCGTGCCGACCTGTGCGATCGAATCGCCCGAAACGGGCTTGGCCATCGTGTGAACCTCGGCGACTACGGCCGAAACTGCCTTTTCGATGCCGCGCTTGAGGGCCATCGGGTTTGCACCCGCGGCAACCGTGCGGACGCCTTCCTTAAAGATCGCCTGGGCGAGAACGGTCGCGGTCGTGGTACCGTCACCGGCGACGTCCGAGGTCTTGCTGGCGACCTCGCGGACCATCTGCGCACCCATGTTCTCGAGCGTGTCCTTAAGCTCGATCTCTTTAGCCACCGTGACACCGTCCTTGGTGATGGTCGGCGAGCCGAATTTCTTGTCGATGACGACGTTGCGGCCTTTCGGGCCCAAGGTGACCTTGACCGCGTCGGCGAGCTGGTTAACACCGCGCAGGATAGCCGCGCGTGATTCTTCTCCGTGAACTACTTGTTTAGCCATTGTCTTAAATATCTCCTTTCTAGAAATTGTAGTCAGAAGTCAGTAGCCGGTAGTCAGCAGCAGGAAACTGCATTCTGCCAACGGCCCTCTGCCAACTGTTACGCAGCTGCTCCTGCGCGGCTGATGATGCCGAGGATCTCGTCCTCACGCATGATGATGAACTCTTCGCCGTCGAGCTTGATCTCGCTGCCCGAATACTTGCCGAACAGAACGCGGTCGCCGGCCTTGACGTCCAGAGCCTGACGCGAACCGTCCTCTTTATACTTGCCGGCACCTGCGGCGATGACTTCGCCCTCTTGTGGCTTTTCCTTTGCCGTGTCCGGGATATAGAGGCCGCCGGCGGTCTGATTGACGTTGTCCTCGATACGCTTGATGATCACGCGATCGTGAAGCGGTGTGATGTTTGTAGCCATAACTGATTTACTCCTTTGACAATAAATTGAGTCTGTTAAAATAACTTTTCACACCTACGGCCCTAAAACGCAGTTTTAGCACTCATAGGTCATGAGTGCTAGTATAGGTGAATCAAGACATTTGTGTCAAGTATTATCTCGGCATAGCAGAAAATCTGATAATGGAGCACTCAAGTTTAGAAGATCGGAGGAAACAGCGTTTCAGTTGGTTCGGACTAGTATTTGCCGTGATCGCCTTGTTCAGCCTGCTTTACCTGAAATTGTACTTTCCTGTCGATCCGGCTGCTTTTGCATTGTTTCTAGCAAGGTGCTCATTCATTTTTGGAGCACTGGGACTGATTCTGGCAGTATTTTCGTTACCGCGTAAAATTGGTTTTGCAGGCTTGGCAATTTCGTTGATCAACTGGTTCCTGCTTATTTTTGGTTGGCCATTGTATGCTGTTTTCTAAAATCCGGACTTCGGAAATTAGCATCAACTCGATCGAATCGCCCCGGATCATCATTGGCGAATAAGCGGAAGTCTTTTCTTATACGTCAGCTGGCGCCAGATCCATTCCATCGGGCCGAACTGGAAGAATCGTAGCCAGATCGAGCTTATCGCGATCTGAGAAATGAAGATGATCACAGCGATCAGCGTAACGGCCGCGGCTCCGAGTTTGTCGAAATAGCCAAGGCCATAACCGTAAAAGATCGTAACGCAAACCACAGTCTGCAATAGATAATTGGTCATTGCCATTCGTCCGACCGGAGAAAGGACAGATACGATCCTTTTTCCATATTCGCTCTGCCAGATCGTCGCGATCAGTGCCGCGATGCCGAGAGCCAGACCCGGCACACCAACTCCGTATAGAATGCTGCCGAGAACGCCAATGGCCTGCGGCGGTAAGAGGGACTCTTTACCGGAGATGTACGCGAAGACGAAATTGACTATCAGACCAAATGGAAGCGCGAAAACCAAACATCGGCGAATCAGTGTTTTGTCCGAAAAAGCCTTTTGTCGATAGGCCCAGACTCCCAATAGAAACATCGCCAAGATCTTGGGCAAGCGCATATCAATGATCAGGCCAATATAACGTCCAACGATGTAGTTTAGATTAAAACCTGAAATGATCTGGAAATACGAACCTTGCCCCAACTGTTCTTGGGCTCCCTGGAAAAAGCCTGCTTGGCCTGCGTCCATCTGTTGTTTTACATCTGGAGGAGCGAACGAAACGAAAAGTACAAATATAGCGGTATACCAAACAACCGGCACGATCATCAGGCCGATCGCCCACTTGATCAGCGAGCGGTCACTTTTCGTTCGAAAAAGCAATAGAACGAAGCCAACCAACGCGTAAATGCTGAGAATGTCTCCGGCCCATAGCAAATAAGCATGAAGAATACCGATCACGAGCAGCCAGAAAAGACGGCGTTTGAACAACGTCGCTCGGGTGTCTCCACGCTCCCCGGCTCGGGCGATCTGAAGAGCAAAACCAAACCCGAACAGAAAAGAGAATATCGAGTAGAACTTACCTTCGATCAACCAATGCACGACAAAGCTAACAATTCGGTCGATCTCGGGCGACGCCGCAGCGATCGAGGGTGGAGCCATTCCATAGCCCGAAAACCACTGCATATTGCCAATCAGAATGCCGCCAATGGCTAATCCTCTGAGGATGTCGATCACGTCCAGTCTATCGGCCAGCGAAATTGGCTGCTGTTGTGATGTCATAATTTCTCGTTCTGTTTTAGACCTGAAAGTAAATGTAACGCACTATCACGCGTCAAGGTTCCCTTAAAATATCGAAACCTTTATCCGGGTTGTCACTTATCGCCTGGGCGGATAAAGTTATACTCGTTATGCATATTTCCGAGATAAACATCTATCCGGTCAAGTCGCTCAAGGGCATCAGTGTCCGGAGAGCCGAGGTCGAGGAGCGCGGCCTGCGGCTTGACCGGCGATGGCTGATCGTCGACGCTGACGGCAACTTTATGACGCAGCGGGAATCGCCGCATATGGCGGTGGTTTCTGTCAGCTTTCAGGGCGACGGCATCGAGGTCAGTGCGGCCGGATTTCCGTCGCTGGTGATCGAACCGCCGGCCGACGGCGAGCGGATCACCGCCACGGTCTGGGACAGCCAAAGCGAAGCGATCGCTCACGATCGGCAGAACAACGAGTGGTTTTCAGACGTGCTGGGCCAGGATGTGAAGCTGCTATACATGCCCGACGACGCCGGACGCCCGATCAGCGAGCGGTTTAACAAGGGCGGCGAGATCGTGAGTTTTGCGGACGGTTACCCGCTGCTCTTGATCGGCGAGGCGTCCTTGGCAGACCTTAATGAGCGCCTCGACGCGCCGCTGCCGATGAACCGTTTCCGGCCGAATATTGTCGTGAGCGGTGCGGCCGCTTTCGCTGAAGATGATTGGGCGGAAATGCGTGTCGGCGAGGCCGTCTTTCGCTCTACCAAGCCGTGCGCGCGGTGCGTGATGACGACGGTCGATCAGGCAAAGGGTGAGTTTGACGGAAAAGAGCCGTTGAGGACCCTCGCTTCGTATCGAATGGCAAAAGACGTGATCCCTGACCGGTTTGCGGCGTTCGGGATGAACGAAACGGCTGTTCTATTCGGCCAAAACCTCGTCCCGGAGAGCGTCGGGGCCGAGATCCGCGTCGGCGACCCGGTCGAGGTCATCAAATACTACTAACCGAACTGTTGGCCGGTCAGCAGCTCATAGGCCTTGACGTAGCGTTCGGAGGTTGCGGCGGCGACCTCCGGCGGCAATGCCGGTGCCGGCGGGGTCTTGTCCCAATCCAGAGTTTCCAGATATTCCCGAACAAATTGCTTGTCAAATGACGGCTGCGGATGGCCGGGCTCGTATGACGCGGCGTCCCAGAATCGCGAACTGTCGGGCGTCAGTGCCTCGTCGATGAGGATAATATTGCCCTTGCGGTCCGCACCGAACTCAAATTTGGTGTCCGCGATGATTATGCCTTTCGACAGAGCATATTCGCTGGCCTTTTTATAAATGGCGAGCGTCGTCGATTTGAGTTCGGCAGCGACGTCATGGCCGACGATTCGCACAAACTCGAGCTGATCGATATTTTCGTCGTGTCCGGCGGCGGCCTTGTTGGCGGGCGTAAAGATCGGCGACAGGAGGCGATCGCAATGCTTAAGGCCGGGCGGCAGTTTGTGCCCGCAGACTGTGCCGTTCGTGCGATAGTCCTTCCAGCCGGAACCCTCGAGATAGCCGCGAACGACGCATTCGACAGGGAATACCTCGGTCCGCTTGACCAGCATCGATCGGCCCCGCAATTCCGGATACGAACCTATCGGAGCCGGCATCTCGTCAATATTGGATGTTATGAGGTGGTTGTCGATGATCCGTGACAACTGGCCGAACCAAAATTCGGACAGAGCGGTCAGCACGGCACCCTTGTGTGCGATCGGTGTCGGCAGTACGCAGTCGAACGCCGAAAGTCGGTCGGTCGCGACGAGCAGCAGACGGTCTTCGTCGACGGCATAAACATCGCGGACCTTGCCGCGATGCAATAACTCGAGTTCGGGAATGTTGGAATCGATCAGTGGTTTGCTATCGTCCATCTTGAACAGTGCTGCAGGCATAAGCATCCTCAAAATCACTATTATGAAAATCCTCGCGATCAATAACAAATCGCTTCGGTATTTTATTTTCTGGAAGTCACGTTTTGTTGAAACTCTATTAACAGCGTTGACAATTAGCGTGACAACGAAAACATTATATGGCACAATGTAAAAGGTTCGAAGTGCCGGTCGAGCCGCCCGCCATATCCGCTCCGCTCTTTGTTACCTATTTTTTGTCGGTTTTGCGACCGTACGGGCGATCTTTTTATATGTTAAGCAGTATTCCGATCAGACGTTATTTCTTTGCAGTCATCGCCGCCATGTGTTGCCTCGCGGCCGCAGCGGCGGCACAGTCGTCGCTTGCCGAAAAGGAGCGCGAGATGATCGAATCCTCGACCAACCGCTGGTGGTACACGGCGGTGTTCGTCGTGACGGTGCTCGCGGTCGGGGCTTTCGTGATCTGGCGTCGGAGAGCCAAGGGCGGAAATGATCCTGAGTTTGCGTATGAATCCCGCTATCACGCGAAGCCGGCCGCTGATGACCGTGATGGCCTCGATCTGGACGAAGAGCTCGAGTGGTTTCGCAAAGCCAAAAAGATCAGCACCCGCAAGGCCGACAAGCCCGATCTGTCACCGCTTGCGGTCGCGGGGCGTGACCGCCGGCTGCGAAGGCGTCCGATCGAAATGGAATCCAGCCGGATTGCCGCCGACGACCTCGAAATGACCACGAAGATGTTTCAGGAAAAGATGAAACGGCTTCAGTTCTCACAGCTCCCAATACACTCATTTTTGCAGTTGACCGCGGCCCGCACGTTTGACCAACTGCCGCTTTCGGCTGACCCCGCATTGCTCAGTGCGATCGAACAGACCAATGAAGAATTTGAAGAGGACGAGGCGGTTCGCGAGTTGGCACTCAGGATACTTGCGGCGTTCAAAACGCGAAATTCGGTCGAGGCTCTGACCCAGATCGCGCTTTATGACCTGTCGTCAAACCTCCGGTCAAAGGCCGTCGCGACGCTGACTGATTTTGATCACGAGTCCGTTTTTGAGGCATTGCTTCTCGCTTGTGCCGACCCGACCCGCGAAGTGCGTGCTGCCGCGGCAAGGGGATTGTTCAGATTGAGTTTTGACCGCGCCGAAGCATGGAAGCGCCTTATCGCGACCAAGGACGAATTCAGAATGGTCCATGCGGCACGAGCGGCGATCGAATCGGGCATCGTGCAAAAGTCGTTCGACAGGTTATTACACGAGGACATGCGGATCGCATACGAAGCCGTCGCCCTGACGGGTGTATTGATGAAGGCCGGCGAGACGGATATGATCTTCGACGCGATCCAGCATCATTCTGACGAGCGCGTCAAATACGCCTTGCTCCACGTCATCAAGATCGTCCGTGACGAACGGACCACCGCCCGGCTGGCCGAATTGCTCAGCAGAAACGTGCTGCCGGCCGATATCGCTGAAAGAGCGGCCGCCATCGTCAAAGAGGCAGAGGCCGTAGCAGCCTAGGATCCCAAACCCTACCATCTCAGCTTTTCGAAATTGCATTACTTGATCTATGATCGAGTAATGCAATTTCGTCTCATTTCTGAAAATACCCCGAAGGGCGATCAGCCCGAGGCGATCCAGAGCCTGGTCGAAAACCTGAATGCCGGGACCAAGGATCAGGTACTGCTCGGTATAACGGGAAGCGGCAAGACATTTACCATAGCGAATGTGATCGAGCGGACGCAGCGGCCGACGCTGGTGCTCGCCCACAACAAGACGCTGGCGGCGCAACTGTATCAGGAATTTAAGTCGTTTTTCCCCGAAAACGCTGTCGAGTACTTTGTTTCGTACTACGACTATTACCAGCCCGAGGCATATGTCCCGGCGGCGGACCTGTACATTGAAAAAGAAGCCACGATCAATGAGGAGATCGATCGATTGCGGTTATCGGCGACCAGGGCGTTGTTCGAGCGGCGTGATGTGATCGTCGTCGCGTCGGTCTCGTGTATCTACGGGCTTGGCGATCCGGACGCCTACTTCGGGATGCTGATGTTCGTCGAGCAGGGAATGCAGATCAAACGCGAGGAGTTTCTGCAGAAGCTGGTCGAGCTGCAGTACGAACGCGTCAATGTCGATTTTGATCGGGGTAATTTTCGCGTGCGGGGTGACGTGGTCGAATTGTACCCGAGCTATCAGGACCAGGCATACCGGATCGAGTTCTGGGGCGACGAGGTCGATGCCGTCTATACTATCGATCCGCTGTTGGGCGAAGTAATAAAAAAGCACGATTCGCGAGTACCGATCTATCCCAAAACGCACTATGTAATGTCCAAACAGACGATCAAGAGTGCCGTAAAGACGATCCGAGCCGAACTCGACGAACATGAAAAATATCTGGTCGAGGAAGGAAAGATCGTCGAGGCACAGCGGCTGCATCAGCGAACGATGTACGACCTCGAAATGATAAAGGAGATGGGATTTTGCCGCGGGATCGAAAATTATTCGCGGCACTTGACCGGCAAGGCACCGGGCGAACCGCC
The DNA here is from genome assembly GCA_044221625.1 of Pyrinomonadaceae bacterium. Taxonomy (GTDB): domain Bacteria; phylum Acidobacteriota; class Blastocatellia; order Pyrinomonadales; family Pyrinomonadaceae; genus OLB17. The sequence continues at coordinate 18,461 of JBGAOU010000034.1, forward strand.
GCCGACCCTGCTCGATTATCTTCCCAAGAATACGTTGATGATCATCGACGAGTCGCACCAGACGATCCCGCAGCTCGGGGCGATGTTCAAGGGCGACCAGTCGCGAAAAGGCACGCTTGTCGAGTACGGTTTCAGGCTGCCGAGCGCGAGGGACAACCGTCCGCTCAATTTTCAGGAGTTTGAAGAACGTGTCGGGCAGACGATCTATGTTTCGGCGACACCCGGGCCGTACGAACTGACCAAGACCGAAGGCGAGGTCATCGAACAGATAATCAGGCCGACCGGTTTGCTTGACCCGCTGGTCGAGGTAAGGCCCGTGAAGGGGCAGATCGACGATCTTTTGGAGGAATGCCGGCAACGCTCGGAGCGGAACGAGCGGGTTTTGGTCACGACGCTGACCAAGCGGATGGCCGAGAATCTCAGCGAATATTTTGCCGAAGTGGGTGTTAAGGTCAGCTATCTTCACAGCGATATACATACGCTCGAACGCATCAAGATCCTCCGCGACCTTCGGCGAGGCGAGTTTGACGTGTTGGTCGGCATCAATCTGCTGCGTGAGGGGCTCGACCTGCCTGAGGTGTCGCTGGTGGCGATCCTCGACGCCGACAAGGAAGGCTTTCTGCGGTCGGAAAGGTCACTGATCCAGACGATCGGGCGTGCCGCCCGAAATGCCGGTGGAAAGGCAATTCTCTATGCCGACAAGATCACGAAGTCGATGGAGTACGCGATCAGTGAGACCGAACGCCGGCGAAAGATCCAGGAGGAGTACAACGCCGAGAACGGGATCACGCCGACCACGATCATCAAATCGATCGACGCAACGCTGGTAACGGCGTATGAAGCGGATTATTTCAAGGTGCCGCTTGACCTCGACAGTTACGACGAATACTCGCCGAAGCAGTTAAAGGAGACGATCCAGCAGCTCGAAGCCGATATGCGAAACGCCGCCAAAGAGATGAAATTTGAGCAGGCCGCCGAGATACGCGACAAAATGAAATATCTGCAGGAAAGGCAACTGCAGTATCAATGATCGGAAAGACGAATTAGACCTTAAGCTTTCCGCGGAAACCGCGTGCCGCATAATACGACTCGGCACCATTGTGATACGTGAATACGCGGCCGAAACGATAGTCGCCGAATAGTGCACCGCCAAGCCGCCGTATATCGCCGGGCGTTTCGAGCCAGCTTGAAGTTTTGGTGTCAAAGGTCCCAAACTGCTGGAGCTGCCAATAATCTTCTTCGCTTAGGAGTTCGATCCGCATCTCAGCGGCCAGTCCCGCGGCACTGTGAACGGGCTTGTGCTCTTTGCGTGATTCGAGAGCTTCGCGGTCGTAGCAGAGGCTTCGGCGGCCCTTCGGGGATTCCTCAGAGCAATCGAAAAATATCACGTCGCCGGACGCACCGTCTGAACCGACAACGTCGGGTTCGCCGCCGGTTCGCTCCATTTCACTCAGCGACCAGAGCTTTTCTTCGTTTGACGCGAGCTTTTCATGGACGACGTTCCATTCCAGCCCCGGATGGCGGTGCATATTTTCTTCAAACCTAGCCTTAAGGATGGTTAGTAGCTCTGCTGATCGATCTGCCATGGTTATCTCCTTTCTTTACAATTTGGACGTGTTCTCCGAACGATCTCACGGGGCGATCGGTCTCGGTTCGCCGGCCGCAGAGATCTCGTTCTGAGTGTCACTCCGAGGTTCGGAAGATTTTAGCACAGAAAAGTCGTCCTAAGGTCCGCGGATCAGGCTGATAGGTCGCGTTTCGCGGCGATTTTGGGTAAAGTTTTGATGTGCAGGTAAAAACCCAGAAAGACGACATTCAGATCTACCTTTCCGACGCAAGCAATCTCGCCGGTGGTTCGGCCGAGACGCTTTTTGTGCCTGAAACGGTCGAGGATATTGCCAAAATTCTTAGTGAAGCCGATGCCGCCGGCACACCGGTAACGATCTCGGGTGCACGCACGGGAACTGTCGGCGGAGCCATTCCCTTTGGCGGGATCATCGTTTCGCTGGAAAAGCTGAACCGGATCAAAATGATCGACAAGGCGGGCATGTTTGCGGTCGTCGAGCCGGGCGTGATACTTGCGGACCTCCAGGCGGCGATCGATAGCGAGGGGATGTTCTATCCGCCGGATCCGACCGAATGGAGTTGTCAGATCGGCGGCACGGTCGCGACCAATGCGTCCGGTGCCCGGAGCTTCAAATACGGGGCGACGCGGGAGTTTGTGCGGCGTTTGACGGTTGTACTGGCGAGCGGGGAAATCGTTGAGCTTCGCCGCGGCGAATCAGTTTCAGACGTATCGGGGCAGATCACAGTCAAAACCCGCGACGGACGCGAGATAACGGCCAAAGTACCGACATATGACCGCCCCGATGTGAGAAAGAACGTTAGCGGCTACTACAACCGTCAACCGCTGGACGCGATAGACATTTTTATCGGCAGCGAGGGGACGCTGGGTGTGATCGCGGAGATCGAATTGGCATTATTGCCCAAACCGGACGCGTTTTTCAGCGGGATTGTTTTCTTTCAGGACGGATCACGGTTACTTAAGTTCGTCGAGGAGGCGAAAGATCGCTCGTTCGCCTCACGCGTAGCCTCAGCGGAACCGTCTGCGGCGGCCGACATTGATGCAACGCTGATCGAGTATTTCGACAGTAACGCACTTCGATTTATCGCTGAGAAATTTCCCGGTACGCCGTCCGACGCTGCCGGTGCGATATTTTTTGAGCAGGAAACAACCGCGGAAAACGAAGATTCGATGCTTGAGGCCTGGAACGAGCTTCTCGAACGCCACGGGGCCGACCTTGAGCATTCATGGTTCACGACCAACGAACAGGATCGCGAGAGGATGCGGTCGTTTCGCCACGCACTGCCCGTTGCGGTGAATGAGCGGATCACCCGGTACAAACAGCGAAAGGTCGGGACCGATATGGCGGTGCCCGATGACAATTTTGCAGGCTTTCTGCGCTTTTATAATGAGATCCTGGGTGCGAGCGGGATCGACTACGTCATTTTCGGACACATCGGCGATCGTCATCTTCACGCTAATTTGCTGCCAAAGGACGCGGTCGAGGCCGAAAAGGCCAGGCACATTTACGGCCGGTGCGTCGCTCAGGCAATTATGTTAGGCGGGACCGTATCGGCCGAGCATGGTATCGGCAAACTCAAGCGCAAATATCTCGCTGCGATGATGGGCGAGCGGTATTTGAATGAAATGGCCGACCTCAAGCGAGCATTCGATCCCAAAGGGATCATCGGCCGCGGAAATATGTTCGAGGAAAAGTATTTGGATTAATTCGCGTGGTGCAAATTTATGATCAAAGCAATTCTTTTGGATTTTAACGGGGTAGTGATAAACGACGAACCCGTACAAATGCGGGCCTATCAGGAAGTGCTCAAGGCGGACGGTATCGACCTGACGGAAGAGGATTATTTCGCTTCGCTCGGAATGGACGACAGGCGGTTCGTCGCCGCCGCTTTTGAACGCGCCGGTAAGACCGCTTCGGACGCTCGTATCGATGAGATCGTCGCGGTAAAATCAGCAAAATGGAAGGAAATGGTCTCGGGCGATATGCCGCTTTTCGACGGTATCAGAGATGTCGTCGAAAAACTGGCGGGCGAATTTGAACTCGGCATCGTAAGTATGGCCAGACGGCACGAGATCGAATTTGTTCTTGAGTCGTGCGGATTGCGGCACCATTTTTCGACGATCGTAAGTGCCGATGACGTAGTAAATTGTAAGCCCGATCCCGAGTGTTTCAGGCTCGGGTTCAGGCAGATCGATCTGGTACGCACAGAACAAGGACATTTGCCGATGACGCATTCAGAGTGTCTCGTTGTTGAGGATTCGCCGCCCGGAGTCGTCGCCGCACGTAATGCTGACCTGCCGGTCCTGGGCGTCGCCAATACGGTTTCGCCCGAGGCCCTGCGAAATGCAGGTGCCGGAGCAGTTGCGAAGGATCTTCGCGATTGGATGCCGGAGTCGATTCGGCGGGTATTTGTCTAGGCTCGGTCGCCAATGTCATCGAAATAATAGTTTATGCCGGAACACTTGATCTCAAAAGATTCTGCAGAGGTTGATCTGCTTGCCGCGGCCGCGTACGTCGGCGAAGGCGTCAAAAGCAGTGACGGCCACGCCGAAGCAATGGCGGCCGTCATCCCGAGGTATTTGGCAAGGGGCGAGGTGGACCTCGCCGCGGAACTCGCCAATTCGGTCGATGACCCATTTTCCCGCGATAAGCTTTTGACGCTGGTTGCTGAGGAATGCTCTGCCCGCGATGACGATGAGTACGCCGTCCAACTCGTTGACGCGATCGAGGATCACGGATTGCAGGCTCAGGCATTCGAACGCGTCGCCGTTGCACAGGCCGTGAAGGGCAATATCGAGAGGGCGGCCGAGATCGCGGACATGATGGCCCATCCGGATTATGTTTTGGGGGCCATCGCGGTCAGTCAAGCCGAGTCCGGCCAGGGTGCCGCGGCCGAGGCGACCATAGACTCGATGGATTTTGCGACCGCCAGGGTTGCGGCCATGCAGCAGATCGCGGGACGCGCAGTCGCGGCCGGCGACACTGACCGTGCCGTGAAATGGCTGGAATCGGCCCTCGTTTCAGCTAGCGAGATCGAGCATGACGAAGAGCGTATCAGGGCTCTTTGCGAGATCGGACATTCTTTTGTCGAGGCAAAGCGGTTCGATCGGGCCGTCGAGACATTTGACTCGGCCCGAAGTGCGGCGGAACAGCTGGATAATCTGCACCGCGACTATTTTTTATCAAGCTGCGCATTGGGCTTTCTGGCGGCCGGCAGTTCAGATCCGGCTGATCGAACGCTCGAACTCGTTGTCGACAAGACGCACCTCGCGTCAGCGCTTTTGGGGTTTGCCCGGCACTTTTGGAAGGACGGCGATAAAGAGCTTGCGATCGAGACACTCGAAGAGTCGTATTCGATCCTCGTATCGCAACGCGAGATCGAGACTCGCGACAGCCGAGCGCGAAACGGGCTTTTGGCAGCGATAGCCGTCCAGTTCGCCGGATTCGGGAAGAACGAACGCGGCGTCGAGATCGCTCACGAAAATCCGGACCCTAACGAAACCGCCGGGGCGTTATCGCAGATCGCGCAGATTCTGATAGTTCAAAAGGAAGATGAGCTTGCCCGCGAAACGGTCGATCAGCTTGAGGACGACTCAACATTCGCTGAGACGATGATCGGCCTGTCGGACGCGGCGAAGGATCGCGGAGATGACGCGGCCGCCCTGAAGTTTCTCGAAGAGGCCGAGGTGACGTCGGAAACGATCCAGCAGCTGGCGTCGCGGTCAAATGTGATGAATGAACTGGCCTCGCGTTACGCGGAGTTTGGCCTGGCGGAAAAGGCCGCGTCGATCGCTAGTGCCAATATCGAGCTTATCGGAGAGATCCGCGACAGCAGCAGTCAGGCCGTTTTATTAGCGGCCCTCTCGGACGTTTTCGGCAAGTCGTCGATCGATCTGTCGGAGCAGGATCTGTCGCGTATCAACTTGTTCGTGAGGCGGGCCGATCTATAATTCAATAAATATCCCTTGAAACAAGGTCGAGGAATGTGTCGCGCTGGCGGATGACCTCGGCCTTTCCGTTTGGCCGGATCAGTATCACGGGCGGAAGAAATCGCCCGTTATATTGCGACGCCTGAGCCAACGAGTAGGCACCGCAATTGAGAAGGGCAAGTATCTCGCCCGGTTTGACACCGTCCGGCAAAAGACGGTGATCCGGCAGCCGGCCTTGCCCCTCGATGTCAAAATAGACGTCACCGCCGTCACACAGCGGTCCGGCAAGTTTGTACTCGCGTGTATGCGGCTCCGCAGCCCGCTCGGCCGACATCAGATGGTAATACCACTTGTACGTTTCCATCGACAGAAGGATATTAAATCCGGCATCGGTCAGCAGCCAATCGTCGGTCTTTGAACTGAGAGAATCAAGCGGCCGAGATTTATGGTTTCGTACGGTGGTCAAACATACGCCGGCATCCGAGATAACGCTTCGTCCGGGTTCGATCAGCAAGGTAATTTCGTTAAGCAGGTCCGCCGCACCTGCTGATTCGGCGATCAGTCGAACGGCGTCCCATGCTTCGCGAATAGCGTCCGCAGGTTCGAAATCGGCCTGAAACATCGCTCTTTGCTCGCCCGGAAAGTCAGACTCCTGAGACCGGTCACGCAGATAATTGACCGGAAATCCGCCCCCGAGATTTATGTGTTTTAGCCGAATGCCGGTTTCGCGATGCACCCGCAGAAGGCTCTCGAACAACATCGTGAATGCTTTTGCATACGGTTCGGACTCGGGATTTTGCGAACCGATATGAAGATGGACGCCCGAGATCTCAAGGTTTGCAGAATCGGAATATCGGCCGATCGCCGAAAATGCCTCCTCGGGCATCATCCCGAATTTTGAAGTGCGCAGTGCGGTCTGCAGGCCCGAGTGAGTACTCGTCTCGATCTCGGGGACAAGCCGCAGGCTGACGTTGGCACGCTTGCCTAGCCTTTCGGCCGTCGCCTCGATCAGCGAGAGTTCGTACACGGAATCGACCTGGATCGCATAGATCCCGGCCTCGATTGCCATTTCGAGTTCCCAAACCTCTTTGCTTGTGCCGTTAAAGATCAACTGGCTCCCCGAAAAACCTATTTCCAGAGCCTTCCAGAGTTCGCCGCCGGAATTTACCTCGAGGTCGCTACCGGCTTCTTTGACCGCACGAAGAATGCCCATCGTCGAGTTTGCTTTCGCCGCATAGCAGACCTTCAGTGGGACGCCGATCGAATACTCGGCACGCTTGAGCCTCTCGATGTTGTGTTTGATCCGAGCTTCGCTGAACACGAAGACAGGCGTGCCATATTCACGGGCGATCGCGTCCGCGGGCACACCGCTGACGTGCAGTCGGTTATCACGAATGTCGAGAAAATTCTCAATTTCCCAGGCTTTGGGCATAATCGTCACCGGCGCGGCAGTTCGACGCACGGACACGTTCGATCTGCGGCCGCAAATCTTATTTTTTCAAAATCTGCACTCCGGTTCCGCGCGGAAATAGTCCGGGCAAGGTGATCGGCAGCCGACCCGTAATATCCTGCTGACCGGTCAGGCCGCGTCCGGCGGCACGCTGAAGGCTCGGCATATCTCCGTACGCCACGAGGTAGGTATCCATCTCAGGAAAGGAACCGAGCACATACGGATTACCGAAACTGACGCCGATGACGGTTTTTCGGGCAGCGATCAAACCTCTGAGGATCGCGCCGCCGCCGTCGGGAATTCCGACGCTGTTCCTAGCCCCCGAACGCACCCGGCCATAGAGCCCGACGACAACGACATCGGCACCGCTAACGGCCTGGCGGGCCGCTTCGATCTGCTCCGGGGTTGAATTTTCCTGAATGTACGCGGGCGTGAACCCCACACCGGCGGCCCGCAGTGAACCGTTGAGGCTTGCCATCGTTAAGGGGCCGTCAAAACCATTTGAGATGCCGAGCACGGCGATACGTTTGGTCTTATCGAGCGGAATAGTACCGCTGCCGTTTTTGACGAGCGTGAGCGCCCTAGTCGCGATCTCATCAGTAAGTTTTGTGGTCTCGGGGCCGGAAACGATGGTGTCGATCTGATCGATCGAAGTGATCTTTTCCTTGAACAACCCGACCTCATACTTCCACGCAAGCTGTCGGCGAACCGACTCGTCCAGGCGGTCCATCGGGATCCGGCCGGACCTGACCGCTGTCGCCAGGCCGCGGAGCATCGCATCGACATCCGCGGGTTTTTCCAGAATGTCGGTACCGGCGAGAAACGCCCGAACGCCTGCCTCTTCCTGCGTAAAATAGAGTGTCAGGCCGCTCATACTCATCGCGTCGGAAACGATCAGGCCTTTGAATCCCATATCTTTACGCAATATGTCCGTCTGGACCTTATACGACAGTGTGGCGGGGATCGTGGCTTTTTCTTTGACGATCTCGGCACCGGCCTCGGCGTCTCCGCCGCGGTAATTGGCAAGCGGACTGATCTCTTCGCTGTCGATCTGCGGCAGTGCGATGTGAGCGATCATCACCGAAGCGATGCCGCCCGCTACCGCTGCACGGAAGGGAACCAACTCGGTCTTTTCAAGACTCTCGCGTGAATGATCGATGATCGGCAACCCGCGATGCGAGTCAACGGCCGTATCACCGTGACCGGGAAAGTGCTTTGCGGTCGCGATCACATTCTGACTTTGGATGCCTTGGGCAAAAGCGACGCCAAATCGTGACACGTCGGCCGGATCCTCACCAAAACTTCTGACATTGATCACCGGATTGGCGGCGTTATTGTTTACGTCAAGCACCGGGGCATAGACGTGTTTGATACCTATCGCCTTGGCCTCACGTCCGGTAATGACGCCCATTCGGCGGGCATATTCAGGCTCGCCGGTCGCGGCTACGGCCATCGCCCATGGGAAGTTGGTCGCGTCTTCGAACCGCATTCCAATGCCGGTCTCGGCGTCGAGCGACATCAGAAGCGGCAGTTTGGCGAGAGCCTGCATCCGGTTGGCGATGATCGTCGTTTCGTATAACGGTGCGCCGAAAAAGATAATGCCGCCAACCTTGTTTTCGACAACATGCCGTTCAAGGTCCTTGAAAAAAGGGCTCTCGCGGTTAGCAAATTTTGCATTGATCCCGACATGGACGAGCTGTCCGACCTTCTCTTCGACCGACATCTTACGAAGAAGTTTGTCGGCATGGCTCCACGCCTTCTTCGACGGTGCCCAGATCTGTGACTGCTCCGCGCGAGCGGACGCAGTAAACGCCAGTGAATTGAGGTTCAATCCAAGTAAAACTATAAAACTAAATAGAAACTTCATCTTTATTATTTGGTAAAACCATTGTTGCCAGGCCGGCGATCAAGACCGTGGTGATGCTCCCGATCAACGCGTACCATGTCCAGGCGATCTTGGTTCCGAGCAAAATATATAGCATCAGCGAAATGCTCGCCAGCATACCGACCAAAGCATGCTTTTCGCCCGCACGTTTGAGAAAAGTTCCGACCAGAAATACACCGAGTATCGGGCCGTTGATCAGGGAGGCGACCGAGAGTGCAAGAGCCAATGCCGACTCGCCCGACCGCATGAAGGCGATCGCGACAACGATCTGGACGACGCCGACAATGACGGTCAGCCAGCCTGCCAGTTTGACGAGGTGTCCGTCCGACTTATTCTTGGCAAACGGCTTGTACAGATCATTGACGGCCGTCGCGGCGATCGAATTGAGCGAAGACGAGAGTGCCGCCGCAAAGATCGCCGCCACCACCAAGCCCGAAAGCCCGGGCGGCATATGTTCAGTAATAAAATTTGGGAAGACCTGATCGCCCTTTAGAAAAGGGAAGTTTGCAGAAATGCCCGTTCCGGCAACTCCGGCCTGCGAATACTCCGGTGAGTTGAATGGGGCATAGAACGCAAACAGCAGCACGCCGATAAACAAAAATCCGATAAACTGGCCGAGCACGACCGCACCCGACGAAAGCAGGGCGAGCGAGGCCGACGCGGGCTTTTTGGTGCAGAGGTATCGCTGGACCAGATACTGATCAGTACCGTGCGTCGACATCGTCAGAAAACATCCGCCAAAAAGACCGGCCCAAAACGTGTAAGTCTTGGTAATATCCCAGCCGAAATCGAACAGGCTAAACTTGTTGAATTGCTCGCCGAGGGCTACAGCGGTCGAAAGCCCGCCGTTGATGTTCTGAGCCAGAACGACGGCGGCCGCTACGGCTCCGCCGATGTAAATGACGAGCTGAACGACCTCGACCCAGATCACCGCTTCCATACCTCCGTAGAAGGTGAAAACGATCATCACGATCCCCAACAGCACGATCGAGCCGATAATGATCGTCGTAGCGTCAGATCCCGGATTGAAAGAGGTGTAAACCGCGGCCAGAACGATCGCCGTTAGCAGCAGCCGGACACCGTCCGCAACATTTCGCATTACGACGAAAAGCGCCGACGCGAGCATCTTTACCCGCGAGCCGAAGCGGTCACCGAGCAGCTGATAAACTGTCTGAAGCTCGCCCTTGAAGTACATCGGGATAAAGATCAGCGAGATCACGATGCGGCCGAGCATATAGCCGAACACCAGCTGAAGGAACTGAAAGTTGCCGCCCTTGGCGAATGCGATGCCCGGCACCGAAACGAAAGTGATCGTACTCGTTTCGGTCGCGACGATCGACATCGCGATCGCCCACCACGGTACCGACCGATCGCCGACAAAATAGTCTTCGGTAGTTTCCTGCTTGCCGGAAAACAAGATACCGAACGCCGTAATGCCGATCAGATAGCCGAAGATGATGATCAGGTCGAGTGTTTGCATAGCAATATCGAAGCGAGCAGCAGAGTTTCTCTAGTTGGTGAAACTTATTTTTCCAAGAGTACCACAGCGTCGGCGACCACAAAGTTCGCACGTTCAAGTGCGTCGGCGGCCGTTGATGGATCTTTGCCCGTCAGAAACATCACCAGAGCGATGCGGAGGTCACCCGAGCCCTGTTCAAGCAGTCGTGTCGCCGAGCGTTCGTCGAGGCCGGTTTCTGCCATCAAGATACGCAATGACCGCTCTTTAAGTTTGATATTCGATGACCGGACGTTCGTCATCCGATTGCCCTTAACGTAACCGAGACGGACCATTGTAAGGGTCGATATCAGGTTGAGAACCATCTTTTGCGCCGTTCCGGCCTTCATTCGGGTCGATCCGGTTATGGCCTCGGGGCCGACGACGGGCACGATCGCCGAGTCGACCTCGGCGGTGATCGCCGAATCGAGAACACATGTGATACAGGCCGTAAAGCATCCGATCGACCGGGCATATCGGACCGCCCCGATGGTGTAGGGCGTTCGGCCGGATGCGGCTATTCCGATAACGGCGTCATTCGCACTCAGATTTCGTTGTCTCAGGTCCTCGGCACCTTGTTCAAGGTCGTCCTCGCTGGACTCGGTGGCCTTGTAAAGCGCGTCGTAACCGCCCGCGATCACGCCCTGAACCATCTCGTACGGAACACCGAATGTGGGTGGTATCTCTGACGCGTCGAGTACGCCGAGCCGGCCGCTGGTGCCGGTGCCGACGTAGATCAGACGGCCGCCGCTCTTTAGGCGTTCGACGATCCGAT
>JBGAOU010000035.1:0-29796 GCA_044221625.1 Pyrinomonadaceae bacterium
GAACGCAGCGCGCGGTCATCTATTAGGTCAAATCCTGAGGTCGACCGCACCACCGGATCAACGACGATGTTCTTGAGATTGTTCTCGGCGATCATCCGCGCCGTCTCAGAGATAACTTCGCCGGTCGGAAGCATTCCCGTCTTGACGGCCGCGACAGGCATATCATCAAGTACCGGCTGGACCTGTCCGCGGACCGATTCGGCGGTCTGGTGGACAGCCCCAAAAACACCCTGAGTATTTTGAAATGTTATCGATGTGACCGCCGCTGTGCCAAAGCACCCGAATGCCCGAAAGGCCTTTATGTCCGCTATGATTCCTGCACCGCCGGACGGATCAAGTCCTGCGATCGAGAGACAAACGGGCTGCTTTTTTATTTCCGGGTTCATTTTCGAAGAGCGTCCGCTAATTCGGCCGCATTGTTAAATTCAGCAAAATATCTGATCGCGGCAAAGCCCGCCGCTCCGGCCGAAACGGCCCGACGCCAGTTATCCGCGTTGATACCGCCGAGCGCCAGAACCGGAAACTCGCCGGCGGCCTTGCAAACGGACGCAAGAGTATCTACACCCACATCGGGGCCTTTGCCGGGGGTCGGAAACACCGGCCCGAACACCGCCAGATCCGCGCCTGCTCCCTTTGCACGCAAGACGTCATCCGCCGAGTGGGTCGAAACGCCGATGACAAATCGTTCACCGAAGGTGCAGCGAATTTGATCAGCACCGAGCGACATTCCCGTCAAATGGACACCGTGAGCTCCCGCTGCGGCAGCCACATCGGCACGGTCGTTGATCAACAAAAGAGTTTCAGAACCTTTCACAAGACGGACTGCTTCCACCGCCAGATCGAAGAGCATTCGCGCCGGAATTTGCTTTTCGCGTATCTGGACGATGCTCACGCCGGCATTTACAGCGATTTGTATCCGCCACAGCAAAGTGCTATTACAAGCATTGAAATTCTCGGGCGATAGCGAACCGTCTGAAATCAGGCAGGTGACCGGAGTCGGGCGTCCGATCATTTTGCGGCCTCGCCATCGTCGCCGGCGATCATCTTGACGCTCTCGTTAAAATGTGCGATCTCCCAGAACGCGATGGCCATATTCAACACGCCGAGCCCGGTGACGCCGCCGCGAAACCACATCGACGCCACGATCGCTTGGATCGACGGCAAACCAGATTTGTCGGAGATGAACGCCAGAATATAATTTTGCCCCCACGGGCCGAATAACGTATCCCACGGCGCCAGGATAAGGTAAAACCCCAGCAGCAAGCATAGGATAATAAAGAAAATGACGGTAAGGCGTTCTACCATACCGTCAAATTATAGACCGTCGATCCGATCACAACAAACCCGTTGATCTCTGACGCCAATATTAGTGGCTTATATAGATATTCTTCACCCTTTCGGCGACGTCCCTAAAATCGACATTTTCCGCATAGACCATTTCAAAGTACTTGGCGGCATTGGCGGCGTCATTTTCGGCGTCGTACGCGAGCGCGAGCTCATACCACAATCCCTGTTTCTCATCATCGGTCAGATCCGGTGATTCTAATGCCCGCAAATACCAGGTGACGGCAAAGTTCGGCATTGAATTTTGCATGAAGCAGTGGCCCAGGAGATTGGCACAGTGGAAGAACCGCCGTGAGCCGTCATTCGGCGAGGCAAGATTGATGGCGTCCTGATATTCCCTGATCGCGTTTTCCATCAGGCCCATTTCCTGATAGGCGATAGCCGTCGCGTAGTGCGTCTCGAAATCCTCGTTTGTCGCAGCCTCGGCGTCGTCGAGCCCAAATTCCGAACGCATCTCTTCGATGCCGATCGGATGCGCCTCGACATGTGTCTGCTCATCCCGGGCCGCGGCGACGGCCAGTTTTTCCGATAGTTCGCGTATCTCCGACCGGTCGCCGAATTCGGCCCTTAGGGCATCGATCGCCTTTTCGGCAAGGTCACGATAGTTATTTTCAATGTAGAAAGCGATACTCTCAATTTCCTTGTTCAAACGGGCGTCGTCCGAAGGATCGAGGTGGACACTCGATTCGTCAATCGGCAAGTGCTCATCGTCGGAGGCCATTGTAGCTGCTGTTTCGAATCCGCCGCGCTCGATCTCGATGCCGCTCATATGGCTTTCGAGCTTTTGTTCGAAAAGGTCACCGGCATTCACAAACCCATGATGTTCGACTACCGAGACCTCGGCAACCTCTGCGGCGTGTTCGACGACCGGTTCGGTAAATTGAGCCCGGACCAATTCGGTATCGACCTCTTCGTATTCAAAACCGTTTTCCTCGTTAACCTCGGCGAGCCTTTCGGCAAAAGCCGTCTCTAACGGACGTATGGCCACCAGTGTCGAAAGGGCAAAACGTTCGTCCTCGGCCGCACGCTTTTCACGTGCCGCTTCGGCGAGCCTGACCAACGCGACGACGTACGCCTGCTCGTCCTTGACCCATGAGCAGTAACGAACTAACAGGCGAAGTGCCGAGATGTGTTTGTGATCACGCTCCAGAATTTCGGTGATCCAGCGATTGCACTCGTCTCCCTGACCGGCCGCGAGCAGGTACTCCGACGACATTGAGAGTATCCTCGTCGCCGAATCCGGGTCATTGGCGTTCAGATAAATGCGGATCAGGTCAAGCAGCTTCGGATAATTTGCCGGCTCGAGTTCAACCAGTTTGATGACCGCTCGTTCAGCACCGGCAGCGTTTTGCGAGTCGATATGGCAATCGATCAAAAGGTAAAGAACGTCACGATTATACGGCTCTTCGGCCAGAATATCCTCAAGCAGCGTCACGGCCTTACCGACACGTCCGAGGGCCGAGTACGCTTTCACTAGGCCGTCCAGGATCCTCAAGTCATTGGGTCGAATCTCGTGTCCTTTCATTAGGACCTTGATCGCCTCTTCGTTGCAGCCCTGCCGGCTAAAACGGGTACCGGCCTCGGCATAGGCTTCGGCAGCCTCGTCGCGATGGCCTTCGCGCAGATAAGACTCGGCCAAGCTCACGCATACTTCGGTGTTATTCGGGTCAAGAAGTGCGATCTGCTTCCACATCGAGAGCGCCTCGATCCGCCGCCCGCTCTTCTCGTAGTGTTCGGCAAGCGTGGTGTAATGTGCCCTCGCTTCAGAAAGCGAGCCTTTCAGCTTGTAAAGTTCGGCAAGTTTGGTCGAAACCTCGATCGATTCGGGCTGCAGCCGTGAGATCTTGTTGTAGACCGCTATCGCTTTCTGGGCAAATCCCTGAGTGCTGTAGTGTTCGGCGACCTTAAGGTAACATTCCACGGCCTCACGCTTTTCCATGTTCTTGGCGTAAAGGTCGCCGAGCATATTCATTGTCCCGATGTCACGCGGGTCGTTACCGACGACCGCTTTATATTCGGCGATTGCAGCGCGAAGTTTGCCTTGTACGACGTACTTCTCGGCGTTTCGCATGGCCTTTGTCTTGTCGAAAATCATCTTGAACAATTATCGGAACGGGTCGCTACTTATATTTTTAATGGCGGTAATGCGTGACAGCCCTGAGTGGTGCAGACCAATTGGAATATCTCCAACTTCGCCTGTGGATACAAAGTTATCATATTGACCGAGATTGTGTCAACATTGTTGTGCTTTGTTGTGCATACACATGCGCTTTGGCAGAAAGTCGGTCATTTTGATTTTTGCGGCACATTCCCATAGTCTTAAAGTTCGGGCCGAACGGTTCGTTTCGTTGACTATGCAAGCTCTAATCTTAGCGGGCGGCAAAGGCACTCGTCTGCGGCCGTTGACCGTTTATACGCCCAAGCCGGTGGTACCGTTCTGCAATCGGGCATTCCTCCTTTACCAGATCGAGATCCTGCGAAAGGCGGGCATCACGGACATCACATTGTCGCTGAGTTACCAACCGGACAAGATCGAACATGTGCTCGGCAACGGCTCGGAATACGGTGTGAATTTACGTTTTATCACCGAACCGGCCCCGCTCGGCACGGGCGGAGCATATCGTTTTGCGGCCGACGGCATTGAGGAAACAACGGTGGTTTTTAACGGTGACATTCTCACCGATTTCGACATCGGACGATTTGTCGAACGACATAAACAACTCGGCTCAGTCGCAACGCTTGCTCTAAAGCCTGTCGAAAACCCCTCGGCATATGGCCTTGTCGAAACCGACAGCGAATCGAGGATCCTCGGTTTTCTCGAAAAGCCGACCGACGATCAGATCGAAAAGCTCAAGATAAATACGATCAACGCCGGCATTTACGTACTCGAACCCGCGATACTTGACCTCATGCCGCTGGGCGAAAACCGTTCGTTCGAGTACGATGTCTTCCCCGAGATCCTAAAACGCGGAATGCCATTTTATGCCGGCATTATGAAAGAGGAATATTGGCGTGACATCGGTACGCCGGCGAGCTATCTGGCGGCTCATCAGGACTTTCTTCGGGGTGCGATCAAGGGATTTGAGGTCGAAAGCTCGGATCTGTCGGACGTGGCGACCAAGGCAACCATCGACTCACGCTCGATCATCGGCGAAGGCTGCGTCATAAAACCGGGCGCACGCATCACGAATTCAGTGATCGGGCCCGGTGTTCAGATCGAGGAAAAAGCAATTGTCGAAGACTCGGTGCTCTGGGCGCATTCGCGAATTTCGACGGCGGCTGAGATACGCGGATCGATAATTGGCCGCAGTTGTCACATCGGAAGAAATGCGGTCGTCGATCAGGGTTCCGTGCTTGGCGATAAATCTACGTTGACCGATTACACCCGAGTTTAGGACTTAAATATGCCCGAGTTGCCCGAGGTTGATCTGGTCGCCCGCTCACTGAATTCGCTGATCCCAGGACGAACGATCGTCTCGGCCGAGTTACTCCGAGAACGACTCGCACCTGAAAATACCGCTGCGGAGTTTGCTGCCGGGCTCGCAAACGCCCTCATAAACATTGTCGACCGCCGCGGCAAGCATCTTCTGATACATCTCAACAATGGCAAGACGCTGATCGTTCACCTCCGAATGAGCGGCAGGTTCGTGCTCCTGGATCCTGAGGCCGAGCCGCCAAAGTTCACACACGCGATCTTTCGGTTGGACGATAGCCGACTGTTGTTTTTCAGCGATCAGCGTCACTTTGGGCTGATGAAGCTCGTCGAGACCGCTCACCTTGCGGCGGCAAAAGAGATCGCCAAACTCGCTCCGGAGCCTTTCTCAGAAGACTTTACGGTCGCGTACCTTCGCGGCCGGCTTTCGCGTTCGTCACGCAGTTTGAAAGAGTTTTTGCTTGATCAAACGCAGGTCTGCGGCCTTGGCAACATCTACGCCGCCGAGGCGATGTTTGCCGCCGGGATCCATCCGGCGGCCCCGGCCAGATCGGTCGGCCCGGTCAAGGCCCGCCGCCTTCACGAGAGCATCTTGGCCGTTTTGGATGAGGCGATCAGACACAATATCGGCAAGCCGGTCGACCCTGAAGATCTCGAAGGCAGCTATTTCAGCGGCGCCGCCTCGACGGGCTGGTACGTTTACGACCGTGAGGGTGAGCCGTGTTCAAATTGCGGATCGGCGATAGTTCGGCTGAAGCAAGGCGGACGTTCGACCTACTTTTGCCGCAAATGCCAGCGAAAATAGTGCGTGAAGGTGTCGGCCTTTGCGCCATATATTGGTAAACATTACTGATCTGCCGTGATCTCGCAATGAAACTCGATCGGCTGACCGTCACTATCCGGTCACTCTTTGCCACGCTTCCGACAGCACGTTTCAATGGTTTTGACCTCCTGCCGATCACGTGTACGTGGCCCTTCCGAAATACCGTTCCATTGGCCCAAATCACGCGGTTGACCGGCGTCGCCCGGTTCTACTTGACACTCCATTTCAAAAAGAACATCATCGTCTTTACACTCGTGGTGAGTTAGTGCGACTTGCGACCACGTTAAATAATCCGCTAAACAGCTGAAAATAGGTTCTTGATCTAGGAGTCTCGCTGTTTCGGCGAGGCTTTTTCGTATGAAAGATTTCCGCCAATTACTTGATTCTGATGGTGTTTACGTTTTCGACGGCGCCATGGGAACGCGCCTTTACGACAAGGGCGTCTATATCAACCGCAGTTACGATGAACTCAACGTCACTGCCCCCGATCTGGTCAAAGAGGTGCTCGAAGAATATGTCGCCGCCGGTGCTGACATCATCGAGACCAACACATTCGGTGCCACCCGTCATAAGTTGCTGGCGTATGGCCTCGAGAACAGGCTGCGGGAGATCAATATCGAGGGCGTAAGGCTTGCACGTGAGGCCGCGGGTGACAAGGTATTCGTCGCCGGAGCGATCGGGCCGCTGGGCCTCAGACTGGAGCCGTTTGGCCCGACATCTTATCAGGACGCCCGTGAGATGTACAAGGAGCAGGTTGCAGCACTGCTCGAGGGCGGCGTTGACCTATTCGTTCTCGAGACATTTTCCGAACTAGCCTTGATCGAACAGGCGATCCACGCCATTCAGGAGCAGTCTGACCTGCCGATCGTCGCTCAGATGACGGTACAGATGGACGGCAAGACGCTGTACGGCGACACGCCTGAGCATTTTACGCAAAAGCTCGACAGTCTCGGCGTCGACGTCATCGGCCTCAATTGCGGCGTCGGCCCGACCCACGTACTGAGCACGCTTGAAAAGATGCGGGAGGTGACCGACCGGCCGCTTTCGGCTCAGCCCAACGCGGGCCTGCCTCGTGACGTGCAGGGACGTCAGTTCTACATGGGCTCGCCCGAGTACATGGCCACTTTTGCCAAGCGCTTTGTCCAGGCAGGCGCATCTTTCGTCGGCGGATGCTGCGGCACGACACCGACACACATCAAGCTGATCTCTGACGCCATTCGCTCGATCAGCCCGCGTCAGATACACGAACTTCACAAGCATCACGCGGTTTCGGTCCGTGAGCTCAAGCCCGAAGACGTCCATGTCGTCGACCCGCTCGAGAGGTCACGATGGTCAGCCAAGATCGCCCGCGGCGAGTTTGTAACCTCGGTCGAGGTCCTGCCGCCAAAGGGTTGCGACGCCGCCGCAACGCTCGACTCGATCCGCCTGTTAAAGGCGGCCGGTGTGGACGGCGTAAATATTCCCGACGGCCCGCGTGCACAGACCCGAATGTCGGCGCAGGCGACCGCCGTGCTGGTTGAACGCGAGATCGGAATTGAGGCTGTGCTGCATTACTGCTGCCGCGACCGCAACCTTTTGGGAATGATGTCCGACCTGCTCGGTGCGGCCGCCTTGGGTTTACATAATCTGCTGTTGATCACCGGCGACCCGCCAAAAATGGGACCGTACCCGGACGCTACGGCCGTTTTTGACATCGACGCGATCGGCCTGACCAACATGGTCAATAAGCTCAATCACGGCCTCGATCTGGGCAACAATCCGATCGGCAAACCTACCGCGTTCTCGATCGGCGTCGGCGTCAATCCGGGCGCCGTCAATCTTGATGAGGAGATCAAACGGTTCGAATGGAAGGTCGAGGCCGGTGCGGAATACGCCATCACGCAGCCCGTTTTCGATACCGAACAGCTACGTGTTTTCCTTGACCGCATCTCACACGTTCGCATCCCGATCGTTGCCGGGATCTGGCCCCTTGTGAGCTATCGCAACGCCGAATTCATGCACAACGAAGTTCCCGGCGTCAATGTGACCGCCGACATCCTCGAACGCATGAGAAAGGCATCGGACAAGGGCAAGGAAGAGGCTCGGGAAGAGGGTATCGTCATCGCCCGCGAGTCATTGTTAGAGGTGCGCGACGTAATCCAGGGCGTCCAGGTCTCGGCCCCGTTCGGCAACGTTAAATATGCCCTTCAGGTATTTGAGGCCCTCGAAGAATTTAAGCCTGCTGCAAACTAAATGGCTCCGCCTATCGCGAAAGTCGGAGCCATCTTCTCATTCCTCGTTTGGCACTAACGTGCATCAAACGATGCGGTCGCAAAATCACCGCGAATACCCCACTGTGTGGAGCTCGCCGTATTGGAAAGGCTGTTAAATACCCAGAAGTTACTTACTGCCCCAGTCGTTGCACCTTGCCGATAGATCGCGATATCCGCTCTCGCGTCGCCGTCATAATCGCCCTGGACAGGCACGTCCGATGATATCCCAAACTGCTGATTCCGGGTTGTGCCGTTGCTGCTCTGTAAGATCCACCAAACCATCGGTGACGATGATGTGCCACCTGTCCTGGCGACCGCAAAGTCGTATTTTCCGTCACCGTCATAATCGCCGGGAACGACGTAGTCCGAGTTGAAATTGCCGAATTGGCGATAAATGTACGAACTGTCCGAACTTTGGAGAACGATGAACGAATTCGACGGTGTTAATGCGCCGGCTCGGTAGACGGCAATGTCAAATTTACCGTCACCGTCGTAATCGCCCGGCACCGGTACGTCGATATCGCTCGCGGTACCGCCGGTCGTACCAAAATTCACGATCCGGGTCGCTCCGTTTGAACTCTGCCGAATGTACCAAACTGCTTGTGCACCGGCCGACGCACCGCGCCTGAATACACCGATATCCGTCTTTCCGTCACCGTCATAATCGCGGGCGACCGCGTTGTCTCCGTTCAGGCCCCAGGCGAAATACTGTACGGTGCTTGTTGCTGATTGAAGTATCCAGAACGAACTCTGCGCCCCTGCCGTCGCTCCGGCCCGGTAAATCGCCAGATCGTCTTTTCCGTCACCGTCAAAATCGCCCGGCGTAGGAAAGTCGGTTGCGGCGTCGCCCCACGGCCCGGAAGCCTGTGGGCCGGCAGTGCTGTTAAGGTTCCAGTAGGTAATGGCCTGAGGTGCGGATGCCGGAAATCTGAGAACGCTGAAATCCTGCCGGCCGTCGCCGTCAAAATCCACGGGCCGCTTTATGCCAAGTTGTCCACGGATCTCTCCGCCGGGAAAATTTGATGAATGGACGTTAACATATCCCAGATGCTGGCGGATCTGACCGAGTTGAGTCGCGGTTATCGATCCGCTGCCCGTGATGGTTCCCGACGTGCCGCCGACCGAACCAAAGTTGATCGCGACGCCGGATGTGGCTCCGATCGCCGCCGGAGCGTGTATATGTGATGCCGTTTGAGTACTAGTCAGGCCCGAAAATACGACCGTAAACGAGTACGTAAGCGTGTTTTCATCGACCACCACACGTGCATAACCGGTTGCCGGGGTTGCGGTCGCAGGCACCTCCTGTGCTCCGGTAAGATATGCGTAAAATGTCTCCGCCCGCACATTTGCAGAGCAAAGACATACCAATGCCAGTCCTAATATCGCGCCGATCTTTTTCACGTTCATTCCTCCGGTAGGTGTACTGGACGGCCTCGGCGTTCGAAAGGAATATCCGTTGCGATCACCAAAACCGACAATTATTTCAAGCAAATATGGTAATCGAAAGCATACGCCGTTACCGGTTGGTGGTCAATAAAATTCTTTTTGCCCGCCGCGGCGGCGAACTTATTAATGCCCGATCTGCTCTAAGCTCCGTATGTTAGAGTATGATGTCCTCATCTCAACCAATTTGAACTGAACGATCCGGAGAAAAGCAAAATGTTAAAAAATACACTTTTGGTGATATTCGCGGCCCTGATCATCTCGATCGCTGGCGAGTCCGTTCGGGCCTGCTCTTGCCTTATGGAACCGAACAAACCGGCGGTGGACTATTCGGCCTGGGCAAAGAACTTCGACGGTGCCGCATTCTCCGGTCGAGTGGTGAAGATCGACAAGGTCGCGGGCAAGCCCGAGATCAAGGTCACGTTCGCAGTTGACAAGATATGGCGGGGCGTCGATTCGGCCGAGGTGGTGGTGTACACGGCCGAGAATACTGCGATGTGCGGCGTTTATTACGAGGTTGGCAGAGAACAGATCGTAATCGCGGACAAGACTGGCGATAGAATAATGACGTTCAGCTGCCCGGAAATGGAGTACGCTTCGCACCGCTCGGAATACCTCGCGGCCCTTGGGACAGCCCGTAAACCAGGTGACCCGGCATCTCAAACGGCCGTCAAATTCGTCGAGTTTGGCAATATTAACTGCGAGTCCGAATTGGCGTACCTTGATTCGCTTACGCTCGAGCTGCAAAATGACCCGCAAAAATTGACCTACATCATCATCTACGGCGGCAGTATGGGCAAGCGAAATGAAGCCAAGGCCCGCCTTGCTCGGATGAAGCACTATCTGACGGCAAATCGCAGAATAGACTCGGCCAGGATCAAGCCGATCGATGGAGGATATCGAAAGGGTCTGTCGGGAGAGATCTGGCTCGCCCGCGAAGGCGATTCGGCACCAAAGGCAACCCCGACCGTTAAATCGAAAGATGTCAGACTGAAAGGAACGGCGAAGATCCGCAGCTACAACTGCGGTGACACGATGGGCACCGATTGAAACCGCCGGCCGCTGGCGTCGCCTTTTGGCGGGTAATGAACGCCCCTACGATTTCAGTACGATCTTGCCGTTTGATTTTTCGTTGATGACCGCCAGGTGTGACAACGGCGCTTCGTCAAGGCGAAAGACGCGGCTGACGATCGGGTCCAGAGATCCGTCGCTCAGGCCGTTGAAAATCGCCGCATGGATGATATCCCGATCCGGTTGAGGCGAGTTAAACAGCGACATCCCGTATATCGTTGCATCTTTGGTCATCGCTAGCCGCGGTGTAAAGGTCAGGCTGCCTCGGTTGCCGACAACAACGATCCGTCCGAACATTGCGAGGGCCTCGAAATCGCGTTCGAGATTTACATTGGCAAGCATCTCGATGATGATATCGACGCCCTTTCCGTGTGTGAATTCGCGGATCGCTGAGTAATGGCCTTCGTCAGTGTGATCAAAAACGGCGTCCGCTCCCAGTTCAGCAACCAGTTTTGCGCCAGCATCCGAACTTGCGGTGCCGATAACGGTCAGTCCCGCATTTTTTGCCCATTGAACGGCAGCACTGCCGACGCCGCCTGAGGCTCCGTGAATAAGGACCGTCTCACCGGCCTTTGCCTGAGCCTTTTGAAACAATGCCCGATAACTGGTCGCATAGGGCGTCCAGACACCCGCACCTTTCTCAAAGCTGACATTATCAGGCATCCGTCCTAGCTGGGCCTCGCTTGCCAGCGAATATTCCGCATAGGTGCCCGTCAGCGAATCGGCCGTATATACCCGATCTCCCGGCTTCCACTTGGAAACATCGACGCCGACTGCCTCTACCACGCCCGCCGCGTCCTTTCCCGGCGTGTATGGCAGTTTCGGCGCGTGAGCATGAATTCCCGTACGCAGATAGGTATCTACCGGATTCACGCCCGCAGTCTCGATCCGGACCAATACTTGCGTGCCCGTCGGCTCCGGAACGGCAACTTCCTCGACCTTCATCACCTCAGGCTCACCAAATTCTCTTACGACGATAGCTTTCATATCTAGAGTTTACCCACCAAACACACAAAAGGCACGAAACCCATGGATAGTTTCGTGCCTAAAAACCGAATTCGGCGAACCTTATGCCGTCGTCATCTTACTGACAACTCGTTTCTTCGGCCTTGATCTCGCCCTTGATCCATTTGGACCCGATCTTGGCTTTGACCACGACAATTCCTTGTCCGCCAAACATAACGATCCTGAGGGCCGTGCCTTTTCTCAGTTTGATGACCTTATCCGACGATGAGTAAAAGAACTCAGCGTTATTCTTGGTGACCTTGCAGGCGGTGCTTTGCGCCGGTGCTGCCGCGGCACTAAACGCCGTCACGAAAATAGCTGAAAGTGCGGCAAATGCGATAGATAGTAGTCTTGTTTTCATTCTGACCCTCCTTATCGTTCGTTTAGCCGCAGCTAATAAATTCGGTCGCAACCCAGCCGTAGCCTCGCTTGAACGAGATCTTCGTCCAGTCAACGCCGTTTCGGTCGGTCGTCAGATCCCATGCCTTGATCTGCGTCCCGACCTTCAGACTGCCGATAATTCGACCGTTCGGCGTCGAGCGGACACGAAGCGGAATGTCGTTATTTCCCCTTACGACGCAGTTGTCCTGAATCAGGGGCGTTGTGTTCGCCGCGGTGTATGCCGAGGTTGAATTTGGCATCGCGATCGCGCCAAAGATGATCGTTAAAGCCAGAGTTGCCGCCATTGAAAGTTTCATTATTGTTCTCCCTTTTTTCTAACTAGTTTGTCCTGTCGAGTACCCATTGTTGGCCCTTGTCATCTGCCGCGGCTTTTCGCATTTCGATGTAGTACTTAAAGAAAGTAACCGCTTCGAGCGATTTGCCGTCGCCCAGGAATTCGGTCGTAAGCCTGAAATAGTCGCCAACGACCGGGATCATCTTCCA
Source organism: Pyrinomonadaceae bacterium (assembly GCA_044221625.1). Lineage (GTDB taxonomy): Bacteria > Acidobacteriota > Blastocatellia > Pyrinomonadales > Pyrinomonadaceae > OLB17. The sequence continues at coordinate 12,257 of JBGAOU010000035.1, forward strand.
TTTCTGGCCCGAAAAATTGCCCGACTGAGCCATCTTTACAAATTCCTTCTTTTCCGGATCGACGTCTAACGACCGATTCTTCTTGTCAAAATCGTGCAGCTTTGTGGTGAGTGTAAAAAGGTTGTTCCCCGCGGGTTTCATCAGCCAGATCTGGTTGCCGTACTTGCCGGCCTTGCCCATTTTCATCTTGTCAATGAACTCGCCCTCGTAAACCGCATCGAGGGCAAAGCCGTTGCCGTAACGTTTGTTGACGAGGTAGTAACCGCCGCCCTTTGCCGCAATCCGCTTCCAGAGCTGGCCTTCTTTGTTCCCGGAATCACGCATTCGCAGAAAACGGTACGTCGCCTTGTGATGCGTCAGTGCTTTCGAATCGCCGAGCCAATTGTTCGTGATCTGATAATAGTCGCCCTCGACGTTTGTGATCGCCCAGAGCTGGCCATCGTCTTCGGCTGACTCGTTGATCCCGACGTTGTAATCGACTTTGTCGTCTATTACCTCGAGCGATTCGGCATCGCCGATTTCACGATTGACGAATCGGTACGAATCTTCGACACCTGAGTCAGGTGTGATCTGCCACAGCTGCGTCTTGTCTTTGTCGGCGGTATTCACCGTAAGTCTTCCACTCTGAGGATCGAGTTCGATGACCTTTTTCTCTTCGCCCTTATGCCGGTCGCCCAGCATGTACGAACGGTTCGCCTGCTTGATGATCAGAAAATTCATCGCCAGCAAAGCCCCGCCAAACAGCACCAACAGAACGAGGATCAATACCATCGCCCAACGAAGTGCTTTCGACTTTTTCTTCGGCACCTCTGCCGCGGGAGCAGGCGGCTGAGCATACTGCGGCGGCGGTTGCTGTTGATAATACTGCTGCTGCGGAAGCGGCATCTGCTGTTGCGGCGGCGGTGCCTGTTGCGGCTGATAAGCCTGCGGCGGCTGTTGTGGCTGCTGCGGCTGACTCGGGTAATGCACCGTCGGGCTTTCAGACGTCGGCGTTCCGACGGCAGCGTCCGGAAGTTTGGTTCCGCAGTCGGCGCAAAACTTGTTATTGCCAAGATTTGGTGCTTTACAATTTGGACAAAGCATATTTTTTATTTCTTTTGATCAAGATCGTGCCGGCTGACCGGCACAATTTCTACATTTGATCCTTCATTGTCTTTGGTTTCACGGCCTTCTTCTTCTGGTTCCGCTCCCAAGGCTCGGAATTCTTGAAGTTATAAGTATCGGGATTAAACAGGTCCGACGCTGCCTGACAGCCCGCAGACGGCAGTACCGCCCCGACGACCAAAACGGCAATTGCGATCTTCGGTAGTATTCGTTTGTTCATATGATCTCGCTCGCTTTTTGATCTAGTTAAAGGTCTCCGTATTGCCTTTCGAATCGGTCAGGTCAAGGACCGTGCCGTTGTTCCGCAATCGATAGGTGTAAATATCAACGCTGCCCGAAACCGTTACGGTCATTTTGCCGGGCGTAAGCGAGAATGTTCCGCTTGCACCACCCGAACCGCCGAGAAAGTTGATGGCTCCATTCCATCCGGAACTCGACTTTCTTACCGATAAGAACTCAATTCGGTCGCTCGGGTTGTTGATGTTCGTCCAGATATGCGAAGCAAGAATATTGCCGTCATTTTGAGCTGTCGTATTGGTCTTTCCTTTGGTCAGAATTACCTTCGTCCCGTTATCGTCGATCTCGATCTTGCTGCCGCCGCCCGTCACCTTATAAGCAAGGATCGCGTTAACGCCTGCCGCGTTGAGTTGTATCGTTTTGTTCGGAAATACGACATAGTCACCGATCACAGAATTTGAGCCGTCCGTGATCTTCCCTTCAAATTTGTCGTCTTTTTTGCTGGCATAGCTGAATGACCAGTTGGCAAAATTTCCGTTAACATCAACGTCCCACGTGCCTTCGAAGGGATTCGAGCTTTTCGCTGAAGTCGCCGCCGGAGCTGCTGAATTGCCGGCGGGATTATTCTGAAGCACCACAACGTCCTTTGAGCTTTCCTCGGTCATCGGATCCGAAGCCGGATCTGACCGCGAGGTGCGTGATTTTTTCTCGCCCGGACAGCCCGTCAGCGGCAATACGATCGCAAATGCCAAAAGTAAAAACAGGAAATTTCGCATAACTTTTTTGTCGTTCGTTTTCATTTTTCGGTTCTCCACAGTTCTCTGATCTCCTCTACTGATCACGCTCCTCGACACGCGGTGGAGTCGCTTTTGGCCGCGGAAGGTCTTCGTTTGGAACTTCTGTTCGCGGCGCAGGTGCAGGCTGCTGCTTTTTAGGGCCCGAACCCGCTCGGACCATTTTCGATGTCAGACCTTTGTTGCCGGAATAGGTGACCGTCTGTCCGTCGGGCGAGACCGTGATCTTGAGTGCCTTGTTCTCGGCTCCGTTTGTAAAAAACTTGATCACATCCTCGCGAGAAACGACGTACTTCGCCGGTTCGTTCTGCGTGTCGTTGACGAAGAACGTATAAGTACCCACAAAGGTGTCGCCCTCGGCCTTCGGCATGCTGAATTCAATAGCGATAAAATCTTCCGTGCCGGTCGTCGTCTCCCAACGCCCAACGATCGCTTTCGCCTTTCGCTCGATCTCGGCAATAGGATCAGTCCCGTCGCCGGACTCAATGTCTGCCTCAGATACGGTTTGTTGAGCTAGAAGGCCGTCCTCGACGGCTTCCTCTTCGGTCGCCTCGACAAGGTCAGCCGCGTTAGGATCGACCGGCCGCTCGCCGGGATCAGCCTCGAGATTCGGCTTGTCCCTTTTGACGGCCTTGAGCTGCTTTTTCGGGGCGTTCTTGCCGGGATCCAAAAAGACCGACAATTCCCGACATCCTGATAACCCCGCTAAAAGAGCTACGATCACGAGACATCTTAGAGCGTTGATCTTTTTTTGTTGGAATTTGGTTCTAAACATAATTACTCTGGATTCTGCTCGAACGCCATCGGTGTTGGCGATGATCGAGCCTTCAAATTACTGACACTTGATCAGGCACGATTGCTGTTTCGCTCTGCAGATCGATTCCGGGTCCGGGTTTTGGCGATAGTCGGCCATACACTGGTCATAGACCTGATAGCATTTCTTATCGCAATCGACCGGCTTCTTGGCGGCCTTTGGCGCGGGAGTTGCGGTCGGGCTCGCGGCCGGCTGCGAAGGAGCAGTATTTGATGCGGCAACAGTGGAATTACTGGCGGGCGGTACGGCCGCCGGTGCATTAGCCGTCGGCGCGGCCGCACTCGGAGCCGTATTAGTCGAATTGGCCGTATTTCTGGCCCTCGGCGTCGGATTTTCGTCCTGGGCCGAAGAATTCGCGCCTCGCATGACGATAAATCCGACCAGTCCGGCGATAACGATCAACGCCACTCCGCCAATGGCCCAGGGCAGTTTAGACCCTGAACTCGCGGGAGTTGCCGCCACCGTTTGCGGCATTTGCAGCGGCATCGGAGCACCGGCCATTCCACCTGCCATTGGGGTTTGATACCCGCATCGAACACAAAACTTAGCGGTATCCGGATTCTGAGTTCCACATTCTGGACAAAACATAAATTTACCTCGTTGAGTAGACGCCGCCGTTAAGCGGCCCAAATTAATCGTTTTCCTCTGCGATAACGGGTCTGGATCGATCGACTACAACGGCCCGACATATGCTAGTTGCCCGACGATTGACCGTCACTCGCTGTTTTGCGATTCCGGCCACGAGATCTACTCTTCCGTCGAGATCGGCGTCATTAGTTGGACATCACCTTCGTCCGTCATTGAGGCGATGCAGATCATCGCCACGCCGGATTCGGTCTCCGCAAAATGCACCGTGCCGGTTTCGATGATCTGAAACAACCGGCGTTGATTGACGCCAGTTAATCGTGCGGCCTGCTCAACCGAGATCATCGGTGCCCCGCAGACCGTGCAGGTCGCCGTTGCACTCGCCGACTCCGATCGGCGGATAACGTAGCGGCGATTAGACACCATTTTGATCTCAAGTTCTCGCTTGATTTGCATAACGTCTCGATCCACAATTTCGGGCTACAGTGGCAAAATTAGACGTTTCGGATCGCATTGTCTGGATTTTTTTTGGATATTTTTTGGATTTTTTTTGGATTGTGGCGATTTTTGTCGATTTTAGGACCAAAAACACTGGTCAATCGCTTTTACCTCGGTTCTTTTCACCGGACTTGGCCGCAAACGAAAAAAGGAGCGAAATGTTATCCACACTTCGCTCCTTCCCGAAAATTGACCGCGTCTGCGTTCTATTCCACCGTCACCGATTTTGCCAAATTCCTCGGCTGATCGACATCGCAGCCCCGACGGACGGCGATGTGATAACTGAGAAGTTGCAGCGGCACGATCGACAGGATCGGTCCGAGCAGGTCCGAGGTTTCCGGGATCTCGATCACGTGGCTCGACACCTTCGAACTCATCGTATCGCCCTCGGTCAGGACCGAGATTATGATCCCGTCGCGGCTCTTGACCTCGACAATATTCGAGTGCGTTTTTTCGTAACGGAGTTCGCTGCCGGGATTTCCGTCCTCTTTGGTGTTGATGACAACGACCGGCAATTTTTCATCGATCAGCGCGTTCGGCCCGTGCTTCATCTCACCGGCGGGGTAACCCTCGGCATGGATGTAGCTGATCTCTTTGAGTTTGAGGGCGCCTTCAAGCGCGACCGGAAAATTAATTCCGCGCCCGAGGTAGAGAAAATCCTGCACCCGGAAGAACTCCTTCGAGAGTTCCTCGATCGAATCGGCGTCGTTCAACAGCTGCTCGATCTTTAGCGGCAGTTCCGCCAGGTCCTGAGCCAGCTTTTTGGCCCGCGGTTCGTCGATCTGGCCGCGAACCTCGCCCAGGTACAATGCGAATAAGTAAAGCGCGATCATCTGCGACGTGAACGCCTTGGTCGAGGCGACCCCGATCTCGGGCCCGGCATGCGTGAGTATCGTGCCGTCAGCTTCACGCGTGATCATCGACCCGTGGACGTTGCACACAGCCAAAACCTTGCAGCCCGACAATTTGGCCTCGCGCATCGCCGCGATCGTGTCCGCAGTTTCGCCGGACTGCGAAATGACGATCAGCAGGTCAGACTCGGACAGTACCGGATCACGATAGCGAAACTCCGACGCGTAATCCACGTCGACCGGGATGCGGGCCAGATTCTCCAGCATATACTTGCCGGCAAGCCCGGCATGCCATGACGTGCCGCAAGCGGCGATCTTGATCGAGGTCAGAGCCCGAAATTCGTCTTCGGAGATGTCCATCGGCTCGAGATACACCTTGCCGGTGTCTAGCGAAACGCGTCCCTGAACGGTATCACGCACGGCACGCGGCTGCTCATATATCTCCTTGAGCATAAAGTGTTTAAAGCCGCCCTTTTCGGCCATGATCGGGTCCCAGGTTATCCGCTGCTGTTCGGGCTCGACGACATTTCCGTCAAAATCCGTCACGCGTACCGAATCTTTGGTCAGGATCGCGATCTCGCGGTCGCCTAGGAAGAAAACGTCTCGCGTATGTGCCAGGATCGGCGGGATGTCAGACGCGACAAAAAATTCGCCGTCGCCCATTCCGATCACGACCGGCGGGCCCTCGCGAACCGCGATTATCGTGTCGGGCTCCTCGACCGAGATTATTGCCAAAGCAAATATCCCGCGCAGTTCCGCCACGGTCTTTCGCACGGCGGACTCGAGCGCAAGTCCGTCATTGTCAACGTAGTGCCCGATCAGATGAGCGACCACCTCGGTGTCGGTTTCGGTATAAAATTGGTGTCCGGCGGCCTGCAGACGCTCTTTTAGTGTCAGGTAATTTTCAATAATGCCGTTGTGTACGACGACCACCTTGCCCGACTGGTCGCGGTGCGGGTGTGCATTTTCCTCGGTCGGACGCCCGTGTGTCGCCCAACGCGTGTGGCCGATGCCGTAATTGCCGTCGAGCGGATTGAGCCGGATCGCTTCTTCAAGATTTCGCAGTTTGCCCTCGGCCCGCCGCAGGCTGAGATGATGGTCGTCATCAACGACCGCAATTCCGGCCGAGTCGTACCCACGGTACTCGAGTTTTCTGAGACCGTCGATGATCAACGGCACAACTTGTTTATTTCCAACGTATCCTACAATTCCGCACATAGAGTTTCTATTTTGATACCTTAGGAGCAACTCCCAACAAATCTGCGACTATCTCAGAGGCAGACTGCTTTTTCTTGGGGAAAATTACTTTTCCGCCCGTTTCCTTCGTGATTTTGGTCAAAAACTCCTTAGCCTCGCTTTTGGCACCGGATGAAAGATCTTCGATGAGGCCGATTGCGTACACAACTGTTCCCCCCGCTTTCAATTCGCCTGCAAGTTCACTGGCCGTGATCTTGCTCACACGATCCTCGCCGTCAGAGATTACTATCAGCTTCTTCTCGCTGTACTCCGGACACGTAGCTGGCTTTTCGGACCCAAGTCGAATCCCGATCATTGATATCGAGCCAAGAAGGAGTGTTTGGCCGCCCTCCACACGGATTCCCTCAAGCTGACGAAGTATAGTGGGCTTTTCACTACTGCACTCGATTCCCGCGGTCGCTACGGCGACTTCCTGGCCAGATACTGTCGCAAACATAAAAACCGAGATACTGGAGTTTCCATCCAATTGGTTTACGATTTCCTTTGCGATATCGATCTCCCGAGGAAACTGCTGGCGAAGGGAGCCGGTGTTGTCGATCAAAATTCCATATCCCGGCTTCTTCACTGACTGGGAAAATGTCGCCACCGAGCCTATTACAACGAGAAGCAACAAACCCAAAGCTGTCTGAATGTAAGATCTTCGGCTCAAATCAAACTTATTTATCATGTCCCGATTTCCTTATTACTCTCGCAGGGGCTCCAACAACTAAATGATCGGGCTCAATATCCTTCGTAACAACAGAACCAGCCCCGGTTACGGCGCCGTCGCCGACCTTTACCGGTGCCACTAGCATCGTGTCCGAGCCGATCTTAACGCCGTCGCCGATGTGGGTTTCGTGCTTGTTCTTGCCGTCGTAGTTACAGGTAATAGTGCCGGCACCGATGTTGGTCTTTTCGCCGATGGTGGCGTCGCCGAGATAGGTCAGGTGACTCGCTTTTGAACCGCGGCCGAGTTTGGTCTTCTTTAGTTCGACAAAGTTGCCGACCTTTGAACCCTCGATCATTTCGGCGTGGCCGCGAAGGTGTGCCATCGGCCCGACGCTGCATCCGCTGCCGACGGCCGAATCGGTTATGAACGAATTGTCCTTTATCTCGACACCGTCGCCGACGGTCGAATTTACGATCCTGACGCCCGGCCGAATAACGCAATTCTCGCCGATGACCGTCCGCCCCTCAATGCTCACATTTTGATAAATCACGGTGTCGCGTCCGACCGATGCCTCGGCGCTCACATACGCCGCGGCCGGGTCGGTAAAGCTCACGCCGCTTTCGAGCATCAGCCTTTCAACGGTCCGGCTCCGGATCACGTTTTCCATCGCGGCCAATTGCCGGCGGTCATTTACACCCTCGATCTCAGCCGAATCGTCGTGAAGATATATCGCGATGTCCTCGCCCGCGGCACAGAGTATTTGCGGCACGTCCGTCAGGTAATATTCGCCCTGTGCGTTCGTATTGCCGACCTTTGACAGTGCGGCAAACAGCTTGCGCGTATCAAAGCAATATATGCCCGAGTTGATCTCGTTTATGGCAAGTTCATCGGCTGCTGCATCCTTTTGCTCGACTATGCGGTCAAATGTCCCAAGTTCGTCGCGGACCACGCGTCCGTAGCCGGTCGGATCGGGTAATTTCACCGTCAAGATCGTGCACGCCGCCCGACGGCCGTGATGGTCATTGTGCAGCCGGACGATCGCCTCGAGCGTCGACCGCCTTATCATCGGTACATCGCCCGAAAGTACCAACAGTGTCGAGTCGCTGTCCTCAAGCATCTCACGGGCCGAGTTTACCGCGTCACCTGTCCCGAGCATCTGTCTCTGCCAGGCAAAATCGGCGATCGACCCGTCGAGTTCGGCAAGCACGGCCGCCATTACGTCATCGCCCTGATGGCCGATAACCGTATAGATCTTTTTCGGCCCAAGCTCCGCGGCCGTTCGGCAAACGTGGCTGATCAGGGGCCGGCCGTCCAGACGGTGCAGGACCTTGGCCAGATTCGACTTCATTCGCGTGCCGAGCCCGGCCGCGAGGATTAGTATATTTAGGTCGTTATTCACTTTAGAATGGTCAGAGTTCCGAGATGCACTTTATCGGGCGACCGCCGCCTCACGGGGCTGGATGGCACACAACAGCACTACCTGGGCCAGTCGCTCCGGATCATGCCGGACCATCTCGCCGTCGTCCAACAGATTACCATAAACGATCTCGGCCCCTTCAATAGTTTTTGGCGAGATCGAACCGTGGACGCCGATCTGTTCGGCACCCTCGCTCGCGTATTTTTCCAGCTGCTTTTCGCTGATCGGATGATCGTTTACGATCACGTAGTCAAAGTCGATCTCGGGCGCGTATTGCCGGACTAGTTCGAGGTGCGACCGCGAGGACAGTCCGTCCGTTTCGCCGGGCTGCGTCATTAGATTGCAGATAAAGATCTTCACGGCATTTGATGCCGATATCGCCTTACTGACGCCCTCGACCAATATTGGCGGGATCAGGCTCGTAAAAAGCGAACCCGGGCCGACGGTAATGACGTCCGCCGCGGCGATCGCCGCCAGGGCCTCGGGCAGCGGCTGGCAATCCGCAGGCTCCAGGAACAATCGCTTGATCATCGGGCCGACATGGCCGATCTTGGTCTCGCCGCGGACGGTTTTGCCATCCTTTAGTTCGGCCGCCAAACGCACATCAGCGACCGTCGCCGGGTAAATATGCCCCTTACTGGCCAGGATTTCTGACGACAGCTTGACCGCCTCGGCAAAATCGCCGGTAACCTCGGTCAGTGCCGCCAGAAACAGATTGCCGAAACTATGTCCGCCGAGATCGCCGTCTCCGCGAAAGCGGTGCTTGAATAACCGCGACAGTGTCTGCGAATCTTCGCTCAGGGCGACCATACAGTTACGGATGTCGCCGGGCGGCAGCATCTGCAGTTCGTCGCGGATGCGGCCCGAGCTGCCGCCGTCGTCCGACACGGCGACGATGGCCGAAAGATTTTCGATCCAGACCGGTTCGGCCGCCCCTGCGTCCACAAACCTTTTCAGCCCCGAAAGCAGCGTTGACAGGCCATTGCCGCCGCCGATCGCGACAAACTTTAGTCCCGCTGAATTGTCTGAAAATATATGATGTTTCATGTGGATCGGGACCCTGTCCCGGCATTGGAAGGCACGTCAGGTCGTGAAAACAGCTTGAGTACAAATGGGGGCCGGCGAGCGTGCCGACGACCGTAATATTATCATTTTTTTCTACCCGGTATCAATCTTTCTTATGGAGCACACGGCTCCGCCCCTTTTTGTATACGCGGATCGGGGCGCCGTTTCCCAAAAAATCTCTTGTCGCCGGCCGTCTGATTGTGCTAACTTTACCTATATGGAGTGCCGTTTGGCGCCCATCCGCATAGTCAAAATACATTTCACTGGAACTATCTAAACCCTCGGTCGTGCCCTCGGGCAGACAAACCAGATGGCAGAAACGCCCTTCATAATACAAGAACACCAATTCCATCGGATCAAGATCATCTTGGCGAGGCTCTGTGTCGAGTGCGCCGCACGGGTTGTCTTTCTGGTCGACCGTGACGGCCAGCCGATCGCCTTTCATGGCGATATCGGCGATATGGATACGACCAGCTTTTCGAGCCTGGCCGCCGGCAACGTCGCCGCGACGAGCAGCATGGCCAAGCTCATCGGCGAAGACACGTTCCCGGCCGTGGTGCACGAAGGCGAACACGAGAGCATTTATATCAGTGTCATCGGGCGCAGTTTGCTTGTGATAGTATTTGACGAGCGTTCGACGCTTGGGCTCGTCAAGATCCGTACCAAGCGTGCAAGCTTTGAGGTCGCCGCACTGATTGAAGAAGCGACCCGCGACTCGGCGAACTATCGCCTTAATCAGAACTCATTTTTCTCGGAGATCACCGACGAGGACATTGACAGCTTATTTAGCTAGATTCGGTTACCACCTATGACCTTTATCAACTACGCATCACGCGAGATCAATTGCAAGATCGTCTATTACGGGCCCGGACTGTGCGGCAAGACGACCAACCTGCAGTACATCTACGATTCGACCGCCCCGCAGGCCAAGGGTAAGCTCATCAGCCTCGCGACCGAGACCGATCGTACGCTGTTCTTTGATTTTATGCCGCTTGAACTCGGCACGGTCCGCGGATTTAAGACGAGATTTCACCTATACACGGTGCCCGGCCAGGTTTACTACGACGCGTCACGCAAGCTGATCTTAAAGGGCGTCGACGGCGTCGTTTTTGTCGCCGACAGCCAGGATGAGCGAATGGACGCCAACATCGAGTCGCTCTACAACCTCGAAGAAAATCTTGGCTCGCAGGGTTACGACCTTGCCCAGATACCGTACGTCCTGCAGTTGAATAAACGCGACCTGCCTAATGTTACGCCGATCGAAGAGCTTTCGCAGGAGCTCGTCCGCAAGGGCGAACCGGTCTTTGAGGCCGTTGCAACAAACGGTACCGGCGTCTTCGACACGCTGAAAGCCGTCGCCAAGCAGGTCCTGACCGAGCTCCGCAAGGGATAACCTCGCGACAAGCTGTAAATTACGAAAGAGAGGTGTGCACCCGCCACACCTCTCTTTTTCTGTTTACTCTCGCGATCCGGACTGTTCCCAATGTCCAACTGACTACCGCGTCCCGTCGGCATTCACGACGGCTATGCTGCTTTCGCCGAAAGGACAAGCCGCTCTTCGATTCTCACTTTTCTCCGCGTCCTTCGCGTACTTTGCGTTATAACTGTCCCTCTGCCATTCAGGATCACGCCCGCCCACGATCGGAATTTCCGATCTAATCGCCGTGCCTGCCCCGATCCCTTTCGGGCTATTCCAATCTTAGATCGACCGTTAGATCTATTGTCTGGTTTCGCCGTATTGTAAAAAGATGAGTCGCCCCCAATGCCCGCTTGCCGATCGCTAATGGCACCTTCTCCTCATCGAAAGTTCGGAATTCGATCCGGTACTTCCCTTCAGGCAGGGCATAATTGGCGGTCGAGGCGGGAATGTCTATCTCCGGCTGCTTGATGACCGGCCCTATGCTTTGCTGATAGAGTACAACCCTCCGGTCATTGCTCAACACGATCCAGAGTTTCTTCCAATCCGCTTCGGTCAACGACCGTCCATTATTCGTGACCTTTAATCTCACGTCGCCAAAATGAAATTGGACAGGGATATCTCCAAGCTCGATTTCGCTCTTTTCCCGAATTACAAAGAGTTTTCCGAGCAAACGTCTGTCGCGTGCATTCGCGAAACTAAACGGCGGTGAGATCAGATACTCACCGGGCGCGGATAAAGATGTATATACATAGAGGGTTTCACCGGCACCGGAGGGTTTGGATATTGAAAAAACGCCGCGGGCATCTGTTACGGTTGATTCTTCAAGCAGATCAAACACCCTGGATGAACGGGGATAAAATTTGGAGATACAAACCTCGGCCCCTTCAACAGGTCGCCCTTCAGCGTCAACAACCCGTCCGCTTATTTGGTACGCACGACTCGGTGGCTGTCCATACACGGTACCCATTGTTATCAACGCAACCAACAGCCCAGCGAAAATCATTAGCCTGCAAGACATTTATCTTCGCTCCCCACCGCAGTCCATATCTACCGCAAATTCAGACGCCAAATAGTTGCATACCTCAATGAGTCTCTTGCCGTCCGGGAATGTCGTTCCACGACCGTATAATACGCGCCCGTAATCTCCCTTATCGAGAACCTCAAGCACGATCAAAGGTTCATCCCTGTTCAACGAAAATTGAGGTTCGCGAACCAGCCCCTTTGGGGTTGAAAGCCGACTTCTAACCTCGAACAACATTTTATTCCAACCGGAAAGCGGTGCCGGCAGAGGCTCTTTCTTGCGCAACTCCAGACTGCCTTTCTCTCTGGTCAGATCAAAAATACTTCCACTATTGCCGCTGTTGATCGAATAAACACGAAGCAACTTTGGGTCAGAAAGGCCGCCTAAATTGGTCCAGATCCGAAACTCAAATACCTCGGATCGAGCGGCTTTAGAAAGGGGGGGCAAGTTCGAGTTTTGGTGACGTTTCGTTGATAAGTCTCTCGCAATAAGTATCCGCCGATTCATAGAGATCGACTTCAATAAGGTGACCGCCGCTTGGCAGTTCCGCTTTCGTAACAGCACTTTCATTCGTGTTTCGATTTTCCCCGGGACCATCAGTTAAACACCCCGTCGACAGTATGCATACAAAAGAGATCAATGCCGCAAACGCAAGACAGAACACGGACCAGATGGCACCCCAGATGTCCTTAATGGACGCTGCCTTTTTATCCGACATATTTTTTCGCCCCAGTGCCTTTTTTCGTCAACATATCCTTTCAATATGGATCAATATGGAAATTTCCGACGCCGAAAGTACGGTTTCCGGAGAAGATATCGTCTATGAGATCATCGTCACATCATGATGCGTCCGCGGGATCGCCGTCGAAGTGTTGTTCGTCTGGCGTGACATGGTTCGCTAGTGATCCGCGTAAATGGTGAATGGTAGATTGGATTTGGCCAATCTTTTCCCATTTCTGAAGCGTTGCATTGTTCCCCGTAAATAAGTGTCAATATTTGGAACGTCATCGACCCGCTTCCTCAGAAAGTACCCGTCAAACCTAAAATACTCGCCATTCACAGTTTCGGTCACGAAATGGAGCCACTCGTATTTTCCGTCCTTGTTCAATGTTAGCCATGCCGATTTGAGCCTAAAGGTATTGCCGTTAACAAGTGATAACGTGCCGGTAACAAACGTACGCTGCTTCGAATCGGTCTTCGGGTGACCGAGATCTTGTCCTGCCAGTTCTTCGAGAACAAAATTTTTGAAATCCGACAGTTCTCTCGGCTTTCTCGGCTTGTTTATAGAATATTCACCCAAGTGCCGTCCAAATGACCCAGTCAGATCAGAGTCGTCTACATTTTGCGAATAACTCACGATCGAAATGCAGAAATACAAACCAGATAGGATCGCGATCCGGAAAAATGGGGTCTGGCCATCGATCCTACGATTCCCGTTCGATCTTCGTTTGGAACCCTTCGCGGACATTTCATAGGCAGTTTTCATATCAAGATCAGTCTCCACTTTTCGCCGGGCAAGGTCGTAGCGGCACCGCAGCGGCGGCAGACGTTGGTGACGTTCGTTCCGGTCAGTTTGTGCCTGTAGCCGGTCTTTGTCAACACTCATTTGGGTGATGGGTGCGAAACGTCCCGGCCTGCGAAATTGCGATTCCACGGAGAAGATCGGGCTTCGCCGATCTGATTAACCTTGCCGAGGTCGCTTCGTTTGGATGGGTGTCGTTTTCTACATTCGACACATCTGGTGTCGATGTTCAACTCGATCCCGGCGGGATCGCATGATTATAGAAAAGCGGACAAAACACAACCTCCCGACCCCGGCGGGGTCGCACGTTGCTTTGTCACTGAATGTTCCATTGGCGTCATTTCGTTTCTGTCTATTTACCGCCTTTATCTGAATTCAACCGTCATCGATCCAATCAAACAAATATCCCTCTTCATAATTTCGACTATGATTCATTTCAATAACGATTGTATTCGTCCATTAAAATGACGTGTTGCGTAGTTATACTTTCTGCTCGCACGCTTGTCACATCGATGGTATGGTAACTGCAGATAGCCGCTTGAGAAATGCCCCGAAACCTTCCTGCCAATTGAAATTGAATTTTGTGACTTATTTTCTTTAATAAACTCGATTTGACGATTTTTTGACCTCGCGTACGAGGTCGGAAAGACAGCGTCGGACGCATACCCAACGAGTAGATATGGGTTTCCATTCCGACGATGCAGCATCTTTTGGCCTGTTCTGGGCAATGCGGTGATGCAGCTTCTTGCAATACTCTTCTGTCACGACGGATGATGTATTACGGTTAACGACTGAATACAATCGAAATGATGCAGGCTGTAATATGTGTCAGACGCTTTATATCCGATGCTGTTAACCGCCGGGTCGGCGCCTGTGTTTGGCATCTCCTTTTCTCTTGGGCTGACTCATTTTGCCGTCGATATAATGGCTTTAAACCTCGACATTATGCCAGTTGTTAAACAGCAAAGGCGAAGCGGCATCGGCCGCCTCTTTGAATCAGTTCTGTATACGACGGTCGGGCACAGCCGCGACCGCACTGCGATTCGGGCAAAGCCCGAAGACCCGATCGCCGCGCCGCCGATCTGTCGTTGCATAGATAAGATATTGCCGTACGCCTGCAACTTGTGATAAAATTGATAGATCAGTTCTTTGAAAATACATAAAACACGATGACGAGTCGAGAGAGTCTTGTGAGTCTATCGAGTCTATTGAGTCTGATGAGTCTATCGAGTCTAGTGAGTCGAGAGCGTCAGGACAGCCCGGACAGCGTGGACAGTCTGGACAGCTCGGACACTCTGGACGTATGCCGAAATAGTGAAGTTATCGTATTTTGGGGCGAACGGGCCCGAAAAAAGGAAGTGCGGTTTGAGTTCGGGAAACTCAAACCGCTAATTATCAGATAGGCTTTGCTGTAGGCCACGCGGAGATGTAGGCAAAAGGCAGATTATTTATTGGCTGGCAATTGTGCTGACGAACAAACTTCTCCGCAGAGTTCAATTCGTCGGCACCGAAACTTTGGCCTTCGGGACTAGCCCGAGGCGGCGTGCCTCGCGTTCGATCACGCGGGCGTCGCTTTTAAGACTGTGAATTTCCTCCTGGAGCTGCAGATTTTCATCCGTAATGCTCTGGATCTTGGTCGATAACTGGTCGTGCTCGGCCTGTTCGCCGGTCATTACCGAGAACGCACGGTAATTGATCGTCAGACACAGCATGACCGAGATCGAGATGACGATCGCAAACGCAGCCCACATCGGCACCTTCGGTGCTCGGCGGTTCTCGGCAGTTTTGCTTGGCTTTCTCGCTCTCATCTTTTTGGTCGGGCCGCCGGCGGCCACTAGTTCATAAAATATTCCCGGCCGATCTTTAGTAACTGTTCGAGGTCGGCTGCCGATTCGCTCTCAGCATAGATGCGGACCATCGGCTCGGTACCGGACGGACGCATCAGCATCCAGGCATTGTTTTCGAACAAAAACTTGACTCCGTCCATGCGTTCGATCTTTTCAATTCGTCTTCCGGCGATGTCCGCCGGCTCTCTGCCGAGCTTCTCCTTAAGCTTGGCGGCGATATCGGGCGTCAACTTTACGCCGATGCGGCCCGATTCGAGCCGGCCGACCCTGCGATAGATGTCCTCGAGCTGCTCGCCGAGGCTTGCACCTCGTGCGGCGACCGCTTCGGCGGCCAATAGACAGGCCAGGATGCCGTCTTTTTCGGGATAATGTCCCCGTATCGACAGGCCGGCTGACTCCTCGCCGCCGAGGATGATCTCGTCTTTATTTATCAATTCGCCGATGTACTTAAATCCGACCGGCGTTTCGTAAAGCTGTATGCCGCGTTCCCCCGCGATACGATCGACAAGGTGCGATGTTGCCACGCTGCGTGCCACGCCCTGGTTCCATCCGCGGCTTTCGGCAAGATAGTCCGTCAAAAGGGCTACCAGTTGATTTGGCTCGATAAAGGTGCCGTCCGCGTCGATCACGCCGAACCGGTCACCGTCGCCGTCGGTCGCGAGCCCCATCGTCAGTCCTTTACTGACCACCAGTTCGCGAAGTTCTCCGAGGTGGTCTTTGCCGGGTTCCGGCGAGCGGCCGCCGAACGTCACGTCGCGCCAATCGTGGATCGTCTCGACCTCGAGGCCGCGATCCCCGAGCGCCTTGTTCAAATATCCGCGGCCCGTGCCCCAAAGTGCGTCGTACGCATAACGGCCGTTTGCCACGGCGATGACGTCAAACTTGATCTTGGCGGCCAGATCGTCGAGATACGCCGGACGCGGGTCAAAATTTTCGATCGATCCGCCTTGTGCGTCAGCGATCCGGTCTCCGGCTTCGATCCGGGCCTCGATCGATCCGGTAACCTCAGGCAATGCGGGTGCACCGTCCTCGGTCGAGAATTTGATGCCCTGATACTCAGGCGGATTGTGCGACGCTGTAAAATTGATCCCGCCGGCCGCTTTCTGCGATCGGATCGCGTGTGCGATGGTCGGCGTCGGCGTCGGGCCGCCGCACAGCAGAACGCTAAATCCCTTGGCGGCAAATATATCAGCGGCGATCTCGGAAAACCGCTCGCCCATAAAACGCGAGTCGTGGCCGACGACCAATGTCCTTTCGAGATCAGTACGAGTTGTCAAATAACTGGAAATGGCGTCTGAAACACGTCTCACATTATCGAATGTGAAGTCGTCGGCGATTATCGCCCGCCAACCTGATGTTCCAAAACGTATGGCCATGAACCTCAGTTCGAAATACTATTTATCGGCATCGCCGAATCCGCCAACGCCGCGTTATGCGGCCAAATGCTTTACGAAACTTAAGTGGTTTGATCCCAATTTCCCTTGAAGTGTTTGAAAATTTAACACAGTATCTTAAAGCTGTAAAGCGCTTAGTTGGTCGGAGTATTATCAATGAATACAGCATGTTACATCGCTATACCTAATGTTTGACCTGATGGTGGCGCTTAAACGTGAACAAAACGCGTACGTTTTCTTTAAGGATTTGACGACCTCGGCCTTAATTTATTATTCATCAGTGCTTTACCGTGAAAAGGAGGATCGCGGAGCACGTTCGGGGCCCGGATGGATCATGGGCCGCTGCGGCTATTTTATAACGCTATTGCGACAATTAATATGATGACACGAACAGATCCGAGGGTGTGTCAATTAGAGTCGCCCAAATCACCTGGGCCCGTCGTGTGTCGTATCGATACAGCGATAAAATTGTCTTGGCCCCAGAGCGGCTCGTGTAAATGTTGTAAATGCGGCGGTTACGAGCGGGGCAGCGGGGCCAGACATATGGCACGCGTATTGCCTTCACACACGCGATACAATTTGTTGCTCGTCATTCGACAAAATCGCAAGTACAAACTGAGCACATTATTTGATTAAGAGCATTCTTAGTGGAGAACTATATACATGAGACCTGTAAAGCATTTTGAAAAGGGCTTGACCTATGTTGCAAAGGGCGTTTTTAACGCCGTTAAGTCCGTAAACCAGTTTAAGCCGAATCCGTCGTTCACGCCGAAGTGGTCGGACAAGCCGCTTTTGAAGTCGTGGCAGAAGTCAAAACCGACGCTCGGCTTCCCGCGGCAGACCGACAGCCTCTGCCCGAACTGTGTCATTGAGGAGCGCGAGGACATTCTTGCCGGAAAGCAGGACGTCTCGATGCTGATCTACGAATAGGTCGGCGAGATCAAGGCGCAGATCATCGAGCGTGACGGCCAGGTTTGGATGATCAAGGATTGCCCGGAGCACGGCCACTTTGAGGACTTGATGGCGATCGACGCCAAGTTCCTGACCCACATCGAATCGCTCTTC
>JBGAOU010000008.1:0-133113 GCA_044221625.1 Pyrinomonadaceae bacterium
CCATTCTCCGCCTGCTTCAGTATCCCTATGATCTGCTGCTCACTGAACTTACTTCTTGTCATTCTCCGGTCCTCCTTTCCTCTTCCTATTCTGACCGGAATCTCTACTCTTGTCTGGTACTATTTTAGGGGAGGGTTACAGTCTTTCTATCAAAAATGGCTAACTACTGTAGTCGAAGACAGGATCGTACTTAGGGAATTTAATTCTGTGGGACATGAACAGCGAATTAAAGAATTCCAAGAATTGGACAGAAAAATATTGCAGCAGAACCGGTCAAATCTGATAGGACATCTGAGAGGAGCTTTACAAGTTTCTCTGAGGACACCGGAGATCCAAAAGCAGATGCTCGACTTGAGATCTCAGCTTAATCGACAACGAGGCATCCTCCCTCTTCGCACTCTAATGCGCAAATGCTTCGATGTAATTAAGGCCATAAAACCCTGTTTTATGATGAGTCCTCAAACCGTCGCCCAACTCTTGGATGCCGACCTATCGAAATTTGACCTTATTCTTTTTGATGAAGCCTCGCAGTTACCAACCGAAGACGCTATTGGGGCAATCATAAGGGGGAGGCAACTTGTCGTGGTTGGAGATCCGAAGCAACTTCCCCCTACAAATTTTTTCGCGGTCGCCAGTGGACAGGTTAATGTTGAACGTGATGAAGATGGAGAGCCGATTTTTCAAGAAACCGAGAGCATTCTCGAAGAAGTTAAAAATAGTGGTGTTCCAAGCTCCCGACTTAAATGGCATTATCGAAGTGCAAATGAGTCACTTATCACCTTTTCAAACGTTAGTTTTTATGACTCGGATCTTTTTACATTTCCTAGTAATGAGACAGACGCCTATAAGACCGGTTTGCAGTTTGAATTTGTGGACGACGGAATATACGAAGGAAAGGGCCTAAATGTCATAGAAGCGAGAGCAGTTGCTGACGCCGTTGTAGAACATTTCAAATCTTATCCAACGGAGACTCTTGGGGTAGGTACGTTCAATTTGCGCCAGCAAATAGCTATTCAAGACGAACTCGAATTGAAACGCAGAAACGATATGAGTTTGGAACCTTTTTTCGACCGCACCCGGCACGAGCCATTCTTTGTGAAAAACCTAGAGAATATTCAGGGCGATGAAAGAGATGCAATTTTCCTTAGTGTTACCTATGCCAAAGCTCATGATGGTCGATTACGTCACAATTTTGGGCCGCTAAACAGTGAAAATGGCTGGCGACGAATGAATGTACTTACTTCTCGAGCTCGCAAGACAATGAGGGTCTTCTCATCTATTCGGGCCGAGGATATTCGATTAGAAGATAGAGCATCAAAGGGGGCGAAATTACTTCGCGATTTTCTCAGATACGCAGAACATCGACTTCTTGATAGTCCGTCAATCTCTGCCGCAGCAGAAACTGAATCACCATTTGAATTTGAAGTTTATCAGGAGCTTACAAGACGTGGTTTGCACCTTCAACCGCAGGTGGGCGTTTCCGGGTACAAGATTGATTTTGGAGTATATGACAATCAGATAACGGACAGGTTCATTTGTGGGATCGAGTGTGACGGTGTTGCTT
This sequence comes from Pyrinomonadaceae bacterium, assembly GCA_044221625.1. GTDB lineage: Bacteria > Acidobacteriota > Blastocatellia > Pyrinomonadales > Pyrinomonadaceae > OLB17. The sequence continues at coordinate 1,565 of JBGAOU010000008.1, forward strand.
ACCATTCTTCCGAGACGGCCCGTGACAGGGATCGTTTGCGACAACAGGTCTTGGAGGATCGTGGTTGGGAAATCCATCGAATCTGGTCGACAGATTGGTTTAAGGATCGAAGTGGCCAGATCGAACGGCTAATGGAACTTGTGGAACAGTCTCGGGCGAAAATGCATACTGAATCTCCTGACTGTGAGCAACCATTTTTCGGGGATTTTGATTTACAAGGTTCCGATTCTGTGGAATTGGAAGCTGAGGACCAAGCGTCAATCAACAGGCGATTAGAAACTCTCGAGGCATTTAGAATACCGACGGTTGATTTATACACTGTTTCGGTGCTTGAGGTTCCGAACAACTATTATGGTTTTTATGCGACCAATCAAAAGGTTCTTCAAGAAATGCTGCTTGCGTTGCTAGAGTGCGAGGCCCCCTTGCATGTTACCGATGCTATTTCGCGAATTGCAGGGGCATTCGACTTACGTGCGGGACCCCGAATTTCGGACCGTATTCAATCAGTCATGAATCTATCAATTCGAGCAGGACAAATCCATCGAAGGGGAGATTTTCTATACAAGGTTGATGGTGAAATTAAAGTCCGAAGTCGTGCGGGTACGGGAATTCCGGTCGACCGGATCTCACCCGAGGAAATAAGCCAAGCCATTTTGCTTGTTCTGAAGAATGGACAGTGTTTTGATCGGACGACACTAATTAACAACGTGCGGGCCGTATTCGGGTTTGATAGGACTGGCGTACGAGCTAAAAGGGCGATTGACGATTGTATTCTGAGCCTATTGCATGCAGAGGTCATCGGCGAAGGAAGTTTAGGTATCGGTCTGCGAGGACAAGACATCCCGAATGTAACCCTCCCGTAAAATAGTACCAGACAAGAATAGTGTTTCCGGTCAGAGGAGGGAGCCGGACCGTATCCTGACGAGAAGTGATTTTCAGCGAGCGGCAGGTGACAGGGATCGGTCCGTCCTAGCCTTTTTCCGCTTCGGCGATAAATTGGTCGACTTTTGTCTCAACGATCGAGCGTATCTTTGCCAGGTGTTCATCGGACTGGGCCTCGAAACGCAGGACGAGGATCGCCTGTGTGTTCGAAGCACGCACAAGGCCCCAACCGTGTTCGAAGATGATGCGGGCCCCGTCGATGGTGATCACCTCGTGATCGCGGGCAAAATACTCGGCAACCCTGGCGACAACGTCAAATTTGGTATCGTCGGAACAGTCGACACGCAGTTCCGGCGTCGAAAATGTCGGCGGCAGATCGGCGAGCAGTGCCGAGAGCGGCTTGTCGGATCTTGACAGTATCTCTATCACGCGGGCACCGGCAAAGGTGGCGTCGTCAAACCCGTAAAAGCGGTCGGCAAAAAAGATATGGCCGCTCATCTCACCCGCCAGTGCGGCGTCGGTCTCCTTCATCTTCGCCTTGATCAGCGAGTGGCCGGCCTTCCACATAATGCCGTTGCCGCCGTGTTTGGCGATGTCGTCATAGAGCGTTTGCGAACATTTGACCTCGGCGATGATCGTCGCCCCGGGCCGGGCCGCGAGTATCGACCGCGAGAGCAGCACCATCAACTCGTCGCCCCAGATGATCCGGCCGTTCTCATCAACGATGCCGATGCGGTCGCCGTCGCCGTCAAACGCGATGCCGATGTCGGCACCGGATGCACGCACCGCGTCGATCGTGTCCTTGAGATTTTCGGTAACGGTCGGGTCCGGATGGTGGTTTGGAAAACTCGAATCAGGCTCGGTAAACAGCTCGACGAGCTCAACGCCGAGCTCCTTATAGACCGGCACGCCGGTCACGCCGCCCATACCGTTGCCGGCGTCGACGACCGCCTTGATCGGCCGCGGCCCGAGCTCGATCCGCGATACGATATCGCGGCAATATTCGCCCAGCACATCGAGATGCTCGACCGAACCGCCGCCCGCTGCAAAGTCGCCCGCCAGAGCGATCTGCTTGATCTCCTGTATCTGTGAGCCAAAGAGCGTTGATTTGCCGAGACAGATCTTAAACCCGTTGTGATCGGGCGGATTGTGTGAGCCCGTGATCATCACGCCGCCGTCCACATCGCGTGTAAAGACCGTGTGATAGAGCACCGGCGTCGGCACCATGCCGATCAATACGACGTCGCAGCCCGTTTCGATGAATCCCTGTTTGAGCAGTTCGCAAAACAGCGGCGAACTGACACGCGCGTCATAGCCGATCGCGATGCGCCGGGCACCGTTGCGGCTGAAAAATGTCCCGATCGCCTTGCCGAGCGTGGCGACCGTGCCGGTCGTCAGCTGAGGGCCGACGATACCGCGAATGTCATACTCTCTGAAAATATTGGGATCCATATGGTTAAAAGGGTAAATCCAATTGTTACTTGAAAGGCGTCGGCGGTGCAATCGCCGGAAGCAATATCGGTTCAACAGCGTGAGGTTCGGGCCCAATTTTGCTATACTTCGGGGTTGCGTCCGGACAACACGACGTTGCTCTGACGCATCGAAAACGTTGTATTTTCACGGTGAAAACGACATTGCTGATTATGAGATCAAACTACCGCTTCATTTTGTTGGCAGCCCTCATTTTGTCATTTACGGCGATCATGGATGTTCGGGCCCAGACCCCGACGCCGACGCCGCCCGTTAATCCTTCGGACGATCCCGGCGTGACCAAGATCTTCGAGGTTCGCCTGCCGGTGACGGTACTGCAGAAAAATCGGCTGGTGACGGGCTTTACGCGCGGTGATTTTCAGGTCTTTGAGGACGGTGTCCAGCAAGAGGTCACGTTCTTTTCGGACGAAAAGACCAATCCGCCCGTATTTGTGGGCGTCCTGATGGACACGTCGCCGTCGACGGCCGGCAAGATCGGGTTTTCGAAAGAGGCGGCAAAGAATTTCATTTACACCGTGACACGCCTTCGTAAGGACAAGGCGGCGTTTATGACCTTTGATCACGAGGTCACGCTGCGTCAGGATTTTACGGACAAGCTCGACCTGCTCGACCGTGCGGTCGACAAGGTCAGCAAGGTCGGTTCGCAGACGTCACTATACGACGCGGTATGGCAGTTTTCGGATGAAAAGCTCCGCAACGTGCCGGGCCGACGCGTGATCGTGCTCATTACGGACGGCGACGACACATTTAGCCGGGCCGAACTCAAGGACGCGATCGATATTGCGCAGCGAACCGAAACCACGATCTTCGGCATCTCTACCAAGGCGGGCTTTCTGGGCACAGTTCCGGGCGTCGAGGCCGGGACCGTTAAGGACAAGGGCGACAAGTACCTGACCCAACTGTGTGAAGAAACGGGCGGCGAGGCGTTCTTTACCGGCGATATGCTCGAACTCGAACGGGCGTTCAAAAAGATCTCCGAGGAGCTTCGCTCGCAGTACATCATCACGTACCGCCCGGCCAATCAGAATTACGACGGCAAGGACCGCAAGATCGAGGTCCGGTTTGCCGACAAGGACCGCGGCAAGGACATGAAGATCAGGACCAAGACCAGTTATCGTGCAATTAAGGACAGCCTGAAGTAGTTTTTGCGGGAGTTCCAAGATGACCATTAGGCGCAACGCCATTCTAACCATTACGATGCTCGCACTCGCGGCCGTCTCGGCCGTCGGCGTAAATTTCGTTTCGGCTCAAAAGGCCGATGCGCCCGACAGCGTAAAGGTAACGCCGACACCGACCCCGACGCCGGCCGAGGATGACGAGGTCATCAAGATCGACACCGAGGTCGTCAACGTACTCTTTACCGCACAGGACCGCAACCGGCGGCTGCTGACCGACCTCAAACAGGCGGACGTCCGGATTTTGGAAAACGGCGTACCGCAGGAGATAGCCGCGTTCTCACGCCAGGTCGACCTGCCGCTGAGCCTGGCCATCGTCATCGACACAAGCATCTCGCAGGAGCGGACCTTGCCCGAGGAAAAGGCGGCCGCGATATCGTTCATCGAGTCGGTCGTGCGTCCGAAAATGGACGAGGTGTCGATCATCTCATTTACCGGCGAGACGACGCTCGAACAGGGAATGACCAATAATCTGACGCGTCTGCGGCGGGCGATCGACCGCGTGCAGTTCGTCCCGCCGTCAGGCTATGTCGGCGGCGGCGTGATCGCCGGGACACCGCCGATCTCGGGCGACAATCAGATGGTCGCGGGGTCGACCGCGATGTGGGACGCGATCTGGGTCACTTCGGACGAGGTGCTCGGGCCGGCACCCGAAAAGACGCGGCGGGCGATCATCCTGCTGTCGGACGGAATGAATACGTCGGGACGCAAAAAGCTCGACGATGCCGTTCAGGCCGCCCTCAAGGCCGAGGCGATCATCTATTCGATCGGCATCGGTGACAATTTTTACAGCGGGGTGGACAAAGGTTCGCTCAACAAGATCTCGGAGCGGACCGGCGGCCGGGCATATTTTCCGCGTGACGAACGCGAGCTTCGCGACGCTTTCAAGCAGATCCAGGAAGAGATGCGTTCACAGTACCTGATCGCCTATGAGCCGTCTGATCAGAAACGCGACGGATCGTACCGAAAGATCGAGATCCAGTTGACCAATCAGCTGCTTGTCAAAGATAAGGTCAAGGTGACCCACCGCCAGGGATATTTTGCCAAGACCGCCGGGCCAAAGTAACGGCCCGCGGCGGCAAACCTAATATTCGATCACATCACAGCTCTTTACCTTGCCGTTGCGGATCTTGATGATCCACATCTTGGAGTACTCTGACTCCGAGAGCGGCTTGTACTTATCTTCCTTAATAAACATATTAGCGAGCGTCGGCGTGGTCGTATTGTGGGCGACGATCAGGAACCGCTTTGTCTTCGCCGCCATCACGCCGCCGACAAACTCGTCCAACTTTTTGGGGTCGAAGATGGTCACCGGCTTTTTTCGCCATAGTGCGGTCGGCGTCGCGGTGTCGCGCGTACGGATAAAGTTGGTCGAGTAAACGGCGCCGGGCTTGTACCGCTTGATGGTCGTGACGAGCCGGGCGGCACGCTGGCGTCCGATCTCGGTCAGCGGCGGATCGACCTTGTCAGCGGTCGGTGAGACGTCTTTTTCGGCATGGCGGACGAGGATGATCGTCTTTTTTTGAGCCTGGACGGCGACACCGCCGCAAAGGCCGCAGATAAGGATCAACAATGCCGGCAGGAATGGCCTGCCAAGTAGGTTTTTTGTCATAAATGGTTGAGCAATAAGCGGTGTCAGACAAACATCTTTCCGGGATTCAGGATGCCGTTCGGGTCAAATACCTTCTTGATACCCTTCATAACCTCGATCGTCGATCGGTCGAGAGCATAGTCCATATAGGCCGATTTCACGTAGCCGATGCCGTGCTCGCCCGAAATGGTTCCGCCAAGGTCGACCGAGAGTTGAAAGGTCTCGGCGACGCACAGGCGTGCACGGGCGATCTGGTCCGGGTCCTCGCGGTCGATCACAAAATTGACGTGGATATTGCCGTCGCCGGCATGGCCGAAATTGGCGACGAATGTGCCGTGTTTGCGGCCGATCTCCTCGATGCGGGCGACCAGCTCAGGCACCTTTGAACGCGGGACCACGACATCCTCGTTTATCTTCAGCGTTCCGTATTTCATCAGGCTCGGGCTGATCGCACGGCGGACGTCCCAGAGCTTGTCCTCCTCGTCTTTTGAACGGGCACGCAGGATGTCAAAGCCGCCGTTTTCGCCGATGATGCGTTCGATGGTCACGGCGTTTCGCTCGACCTCCTCACGCGAACCGTCGACGGCGACGAGCAGGATCGCCTCGGCGTCGGGCGATAGCCCGAAGGCAAAATTTTCCTCGACGGCGGCGACGCAGTATTTGTCGATGACCTCCATCGCCATCGGCAGCAGCCCGTGCGGGGTAAATTTGGTCAGGACCTTGCAGGCGGCCTCCATCGAATGAAAATTGGCCCGTACGGTCGAGGTCGCCTCGGGCATCGGCAGCAGCTTGAGCGTCGCTTCGGTGATAATGCCGAGCATTCCCTCGCTGCCGCACATCAGGCCCGTGAGGTCAAAACCGACGACGTTCTTGACCGTTTTGCCGCCCGTGCGGATGACCTCGCCGGTCGCGGTGACCACCTCGAGCCCGAGGACGTGATGCTTGGTCACGCCGTACTTGGGCGTGCGCATACCGCCGGCATTCTCGGCGATATTGCCGCCGATAAAGCTGTCCTTATAACTGGCCGGATCGGGCGCGAACATCAGGCCGTGCTCCTCGACCGCCTGCTGCAGGGCGTATGTCGTGATGCCGGGCTGGCAGACGGCATAGAGGTCATCGACGTTGATCTCGATGATCTTGTTCATCCGGTCGGTACCGATGACGATGCCGCCGTCGATCGGCACGGCCCCGCCGGTGTATCCGACACCGCCGCCACGGGCAGTGACCGGAAAGAGATACTCGTTGGCGAGCTCCAAAATCGCGGTCATTTGTTCGGTCGACTCGGGAAAGACGACCGCCTCGGGCGGAAATTTCTCCTTGACGGCGTCTGCACCGTAGGGCTCGACCTTGTCGGGATCGACCACCACATTATCGGCGCCGACGATCGCCCGCAGTTTGTCGAGCACCTCGGGCCGCGAAGCAGCGGTCGTCTGCCGGCCGTGTGAACTGAAATGTATGGATTCGAACATATTGTTCCTCCCCAATCGTATCAAAAAATTCACGCGGGGCGATATTTTTGGTAAAATTTCAGCATTCCTTGTTACGAAAAGCCTACTTCCCACTATTTGCCCAAATTAACTTACGGAGAGTTTTAAGATGACCGATAAGAGCGATGAAACGCTGAAATACGACGAATACGAGCTTGCACTGACGACCGACCTCGACGACCACACGCCGGATCGGCCAAAGGGAATGCCGCTCCATACCAAGATATTTATTGGTCTCGGGGTCGGCGTCATCGGCGGCCTGGTGATGAACTGGACGCTGGGCGGCACAAATCCATGGGTCTCGTGGACGGTCGAAAATTTTACCCGCCCGATCGGCCAGCTCTTTCTTAACCTGTTGCTGATGATCGTGGTCCCACTCGTTTTCTCGTCGCTGGTTGTCGGCGTCGCCGGCATCGGCGATATCCGTAAACTCGGCCGCATCGGGTTAAAATCGTTTGGCTACACGCTGATCTTATCGGCGATCTCGGTGGTAATTGGGCTTTCGCTGGCAAACACGATCAGGCCGGGCGAACGCATCAGTGCGGACACGGCCGCCGCGCTCAAGGCCGAATTCAGTACAGCGGGTTCGGCGGCTACCGAGGCGCAGAAAAAGGCCGCCGATTCGGCCGCGTCAGATTCGGCACTGATGCAGGTGGTCAAGACGATCGTCCCGAGCAATGTATTCAACTCGGTGTCCGGTGCCAGCCCGAACATGCTGCACATAATGTTCTTTGCCCTTATCATCGGCATCGCGATCACGCTCCTGCCCGAGGCCGTATCGGGCCCGTTCGTAAAGTTTAACGAGTCGCTGTTTGCCGTGACCGCAAAGGTCATCGATATGATAATGAAGGGTGCGCCGTACGCGGTCGCCTGTCTGCTGTTCAACAATATCGCTCAATTCGGGTTTGAACTGCTGTTTTCGCTCGGTTGGTTCGTGGTGACCGTCCTGCTCGGGCTCGGCATACATCTGTTTGGCGTCTATTCGATCTCGATCCGATTTTTGTCGAAGATCAGCCCGATCGATTTCTTCAAGCGTATCGAGACGGTCGTCCTGACGGCATTTTCGACCTCGTCATCAAACGCGACGCTGCCCACCGCGTTGCGGGTCACGCATGAAAATCTCGGGGTGCCGAAGGAGATCAACAGCTTTGTCCTGACGGTAGGGGCGACAGCAAACCAAAACGGTACAGCACTTTACGAAGGCGTAACGGTACTCTTCCTGGCACAGCTGGCCGGCGTCGAGCTGACGATCGCTCTTCAGTTGATGGTGGTCTATCTGGCGATACTCGGCGGCATCGGAACGGCCGGCGTACCGAGCGGATCGATACCGTTCATAATCGGCATACTCTTTATGATCGGGATCGACCCCGCGTTGATCGCCATCATTCTCGGCGTTGACCGCATCCTCGATATGTGCCGGACAACGCTGAATGTCGTGGGCGATGTGACCGCCGCGACTTTTGTGGCGAAAAGCGAGGGATACGATCTGCTCAAACCCGCGATGGCGTCAAATCCGTGATCATGGGCCGCCAATTTGCCTAATGGTAAGCTGCCCGCCGATATTCTTCGGCGGGCATTTCTCATTGCGTGCCGCAGGTGCCGCGGTGCAATTTCAAATAGAGCAAATTTCTGTTACACTCAGCCGCATCCTTTACTTCTCATCCAATTAGGCCCGGTCTTCTCCGCTAATAATTGGATGGACAAATTACAAATATGAAACTGCCAAAGATCTCTTTGACCTGGAAGATCATGATCGGCCTTGTGCTGGGTATTTTTCTCGGCTGGCTTATCCGCGAGATAGACCTCAAATCGGGTGATCACCACGTTTTCGGTTTAGAAACACAGACGCTGCTGTCGTTTATTCGTTCGCTGTCGACGCTGTTTCTCAATCTGATCAAATCGATCATCGCCCCGTTGATATTCGCGACGCTGGTCGTCGGCATTTCGGGGACCGGCGACATCAAACAGGTCGGCCGGATCGGGGTCAAGGCCCTGCTGTACTTTGAGGTCGTCACGACGTTGGCACTGGTCATCGGCCTGGCAGCGGTAAATATCACGCGTCCGGGCGACGGCGTTTCGCTGGCCGGCATCGCCAAAGGCGAGGACAAGGCCGTTTTGGCGCAAAAGGCACAGGGCCTTTCAAAAGAGGCCAATGACGCGGCGAAAAAGGCCGAGGAATTACGTGCCCAGGCCGCTGCTAACCCAAATGCCTTAGCCGAAGCCGAGGCACAGTCAGCGATCGCGGCCCAAAAGGCCGCTGACGCGGCGAGTGCCGCCGCCAAGGGCCTGACCGCTCCTGAGCCGCCGGCAAAACCGCAGAGCTTTGGCGACATCATCGCTCACCTTTCGCCGACATCAATTATCAAGGCGATGGCTGAGGGCGACGTGCTGCAGATAGTCATATTTTCGGTAATTTTCGCGCTTGCCGTGACCGGCATCGGACCAAAGGCCAAGCCCGTCGTCGACTGGTGCCAATCGCTAGCCGACATTATGTTCCGCTTTACCGAGTACGTGATGAAATTCGCACCGGTCGGTGTCGGTGCGGCGATGGCTTACACCATTGCGCATAACGAGCAGGGCCTGGGCGTGCTCAAAAACCTCGGTGCGCTCGTACTTACACTCTACGGAGCACTGGTCGTATTCTCGGCCGTCGTGCTGCTGCCGATCGCGCTTATTTTCAAGGTGCCGCTCAGGGATTTTTTCAACGCGGTCAAGACACCGGCGTCGATCGCCTTTGCGACGACCTCGAGCGAATCCGCACTGCCCAAGGCGATGGAAAATCTCGCCCGTCTCGGTGTTCCCCGCCGCATCGTCGGCTTTGTGCTGCCGACCGGATACAGTTTTAACCTCGACGGTACGACGCTGTACCTTGCGTTGGCGTCGATATTTGTGGCGCAGGCCGCGGGCGTCGAGCTTTCGTGGACGCAGCAGATCATAATGCTTGCCACGCTGATGCTGACCTCAAAGGGCGTCGCCGGCGTGCCGCGTGCTTCGCTGGTGATCCTGCTCGGAACGCTCGCGTCGTTCGCATTGCCGGTCGAGGGCGTGATCCTCATCCTCGGCGTGGACGAGCTGATGGATATGGCCCGCACCGCGATCAACGTTATCGGCAATTGCCTGGCGACGGTGGTCATCGCCAAGTGGGAAAACGCGTTCCGCAACGACGAATGGCGTAAGGAAGAGGCTGAACTTGAAGAAGTTACGGGCCTCGAACCGATAGTTTCGACCTAACGGCGTATGTTTCCGATCGGTGACGACAACTCGGACCGACGCATAGTGCCGGTGGTCAACTACGGCATTATTGCCGTCACTATTCTCGTTTTTGTCCTGCTCCAACAGCTCGGCACCAATGACGCGTTCTCGTACGCATTTTCATTGGTGCCGAAAGAGGTCACGTCCGGCGTCGATCTCAACGGCATTCAGATCCTTCGCGATTCGCTCGGGCGAACGGCCGAGATCCATCATTATGCCTCGCCGCTGCCGGTCTATTTTAACTTCATAAGCTCGATGTTCATGCACGGCGACATCATGCACATCTTCGGCAATATGATGTTTCTGTTCATCTTCGGCGACAATCTCGAGGACCTCCTGGGGCACATCCGGTATATCGTTTTCTATCTGGTTTGCGGTTTCGCGGCGGCGGCGGCACAGATCCTGATGGGGCCGGACTCGATCATCCCGATGCTCGGAGCCTCGGGCGCCATTTCGGGAGTTTTGGGCGGCTATCTGCTGTTGTTCCCAAACAAACCGGTCAAGGCGATCATCTTCAATTTTCTGACGACCGTTCCGGCTTTTGTCGCTCTCGGGATATGGATCGTTTACCAGCTCGTGATCGGCTATCTGACGCCGCCCGGAACGGGCGGTGTCGCGTATGCCGCACACATCGGCGGATTTTTTGCCGGCCTGGCACTGATCAAGATATTTGCGATCGGCCGCGGCCGTTAGATGTCGATCCGGAAATCACCGTTCAGCGGCCGCAGGTTCGGGTTGTAGAAAGGGTCACGAGCGATGACCGCCGCCCATTTATCGGCAAACATTTCCATCTCTGCGGCGGACGGCTCCGGAAAGCGTGACCGCGGCGTCCCCTTCGGCAAACGCATCACGACAAATGGATCGTGGACTATTCGTTTGCCGGCCGCACCCAATCGCAGGCACAGATCCGCACCCGCCAACATACCGCTGAAACCGGTATCAAATCCGCCCAACGCTTCAAATTCTGCACGTCTCAGTGCCATGCAGCTGATCGATACGGCCGAGTAATTTCCGATGACCAGATTGCGGCACATATTGCCCGGGTCGGCCGTTTTGTGGCCATAGTGAGCGACATTTATGAGCCGCTTACCGCCGAAAACAAGGCCGCCGTCGATCACGCGTTCACGGGCGTCGATGACCTTGGCCCCGACGGCGCCGATGCCGGGCTGGACAGCGAAACCGACGAGTTCCGACATCCATTCGTCCGGCGGTTCGAGCGCGGCGTCGACAAATATCAATATCTCACCCGTGGAGCTCCGGACGGCACGGTTGAGGTCCGCCGCAAACTCGCCTGACCGCGGCACGCGGACGATCTCGACACCCGGATCGCCCGACGGGTTGAAACGCTCCTCAAGCCCTGTCGCCTCGTCGCCGTGAACTATCAGCGAAACTGATACGGCCGGTTCCGGCAAACGGTACCGCACGCGATGAAGGTTAAAGTTTGTCGGTTCGACGTCCGCAGCGGCTCCGCACCGGGCAAGATGTTCGCTGATCGCCAAACGTGCGCGATCGTGGGCATAGGGCTTTTCATCGCCGCTCAGAGCCACCGAACCGGGTATCGCACGCCAGTGATACAGAACGCGGGGAATATGACTGACCCGTGCCGTACCGATCTCCTCGATCACGCGGAGGGCGAGATCATAGTCCTGACTTCCTTCGAGCCCGACTCGGAATCCGCCGATCTTTCCCAAGACCTCGGTGCTATACGCCGACAGATGAGTCACGAGGTTGAGCGAGAGCAGAAGGTCGTAGCTAAAGTCCGGCTTGAACTTGAGATCGAACCGCCGCCCTTTGTCGTCGATCATATCCTCATCGCTGTAGATCATCGCGGCCTCGGGGTGCCGGCAGATCTCGTCCGCGACCCAATAGAGGGCGTCGGCCGCGAGCTCGTCATCGTGGTCGAGCAGAACGCAAAATTCGCCCGACGCGATCGCAAGCGCCGAATTAGAAGCGGCCGAAATATGCCCGTTAGCCTCGCGGTAAACCACCTTCACCCGCTCATCGAGCAGCGAATATTCGTCGAGCACCGTTCGAATATGCGGCTTGGGCGAGTGATCGTCGGCGATGCACAGTTCCCAGTCTTGATACACCTGACCGAGCACCGAATCGATACATTTTCTCAGCCAGACCTCGTCGACGTTATACACGGGCATGATGACCGAGATCAGCGGCAGCCGCGGCATTTCGGCGATCTTGCGCTCGATCGCCTGCCTCGCCACCGCACTCAACGGGCCATTGGCCGCGATCCATTTTTGCTCGCGTTTACGGTTCGCGATCCGGTTTGAGACGTCCCCGATCTTTGAATATAGTCCGGCGATGCCGCCCTTTCTGGTGACTTCGATCGCGGTGCCGATCTTATGGACTAAGCTCATCTGTTTCACAAGTTAACACTTTTTTGATTTACTTATTAAGCTGATATGCATGATTATTGCCAGATCTGCGGGAACAAGCAGGATAACCGTGAGCACGTCGCCCGCGAGATGATGTTTGGCACCCGCAAACCGTTTCATTATCTCGAGTGCGGCAATTGCGGTACTGTCCAGCTCGTCGACGTTCCGGATCTGGCTGAGCATTACCCCGAAGGGTATTATTCCTTCGCCGACGGCGAAAATGAGCTCGAGGCGAGCCTGAAGCGGAGATTTGCCGCCCGGCAGATCGGCCGATATCTGGCCACGGGCCGCGGCACGCTCGGCAAACTGTTTGCGGCACGCAGGCCCGAGATCGCGGGCCAATTTCCCGCTTCGCTGCGCGAGCCGCTGCTCAGGCTGTCACAGAGTTCGCGGATACTGGATGTCGGCTGCGGCGGCGGCGGGCTGCTGCGTACGCTGAACTCGTTTGGATTTACCGACCTGACCGGTGCGGACGCATTTATCGAACGTGATCTGACCTTTCCCGGCAATGTCCGCGTGCTCAAGGCCGGACTCGACGACCTCTCGCCGTCGTACGATCTGATAATGCTCCACCATTCGTTCGAGCATCTTCCCGACCCTCTTGACGCTCTCATGAAAATAAAGGGGCTGTTGGCTGACGGCGGTACGTGCCTGATCCGGATCCCGGTCGCGAGCTACGCGTGGGAAACCTATGGCGTCAATTGGTTTCAGCTCGACCCGCCGCGGCACTTGTTCCTGTTTACGGATCGGGCATTTAACGACCTCGCGGCCCGGGCCGGATTTGAGGTCGTAAAGACCGTTTACGATTCGATCCCGGCGCAGTTTATCGTCAGCGAGCAATACGCGGCCGATATCCCGATGCACGACCCGCGGGCCTACCGCGGCGACGTCGCGGCGAGCATCTTTACCAAAGAGCAGCTTGATGAATGGGAAGCTCTGACCATCCGGCTCAATCGCGAGGGCCGCGGCGATCAGGCGTGCTTTTACCTTAAAAAGAAATAGGCCGTCAGGCAGGTGTTTCGGTCTTCCATTCGAGCACGGGCCGCACTATACCGGGCAGCTCGCCGACATAGTCGCCGCGGGCGGAATCGCCGTCGATACTATCGATCACGTTGAACGCCACCGCGTCCCACTCGACAAAATGCACCTCCAGCGGCGAATAGGTCGTAACGGCGGCACCGACATAGACCGAGCCTTCGGCAAGAAAATTACCGGGTATCCACGCCGTGCTTACATACTTTCCGGCCGGCCGCGGCTTATCACGCCAGCCGCCTTCCCAGTCGTGCGAAACAAACATGCAGGTGCCCGTCTCGTTAAAAAAGTGCAGGTTCGGCACCATCACCTTGCCGTCCTTCAGCACTTCGTAACTGACCTCAACGCCGATCGGCCGCCGAATGTCCGCTGACGAGACGGTCGCACCGGCCTCGTCACAAACGCGTACGCTCGCGAGCCTGACAAATTCGCTCGCCGGTGCCGACGCGGCGGGCCAGTGCTTTTCGGCACCGACACTCTCCTGATCATGCAGATACTCAGCGACAACATCTTTCGCGGCACCGTCGAGCCGCAGTTTGCCGTCCTTTATCCAAATGACGCGGTCGCATAGTCGTGTGATCGCGTTCATATCGTGCGAGACAAAGATCACGGTACGCCCTTTTTGCCCGACGTCGCGCATCTTGCCGAGGCATTTTTTCTGAAATGCGACATCGCCGACCGCCAGCACCTCATCGACTATCAGCACTTCGGGTTCGAGGTGCGCGGCGATCGAAAATGCGAGCCGCATATACATACCGCTCGAATAGTGCTTGACGGGCGTGTCGAGAAAGCGTTCGATCTCCGAGAATGCGACGATCTCGTCAAACCTTGCCTCGATCTCAGAGCGCTTCATCCCGAGGATCGCACCGTTCAGGTATATGTTCTCGCGGCCCGACAGTTCGTTGTGAAAACCGGTGCCGACCTCGAGCAGCGAACCGACACGGCCGCGGATCTCGACACTGCCGGCGGTCGGCTTGGTGATCCGCGAGAGTATCTTGAGCAGGGTCGATTTGCCGGCGCCGTTTCGCCCGATGATACCGAGCGTTTCGCCCTCGTTGACCGTAAACGAAACGTCGTCCAGAGCCCGCACCTCCTCTGCCGGCTGCCGCCCCGATCGCGAGAACATACCGGCGATGACGTCGCGAAGAGAGTTGTGCGCGGCACCGCCGAGCACGTATCGTTTTGAGAGGCTGTTGACCCTGATCGCCTGCATAAAGACCGATGCCGGTTAGATAACGTCGGCGAAATCGTCCTCCATCTTCGAAAATACCAGCAGCGAAACGATACACATTGCGGCGATCGAGATCGTCGAAACACCGATCATGTCCCAATTGAACGGCAGGCCGAACAGCGCACTGCGAAAACCGTCGATCAGGCCGGTCAGCGGGTTGACGGCAAACACCGGCCGCCAGCGTTCGCTGACCATACTTGCCGGGTAAAAGATCGGCGAGGCGATCATCCAGACCTGCAACGCGAACGGAAGGGCGAACTTGATGTCGCGAAACTTAACATTCAGCGCCGACAACATAGTGCCGAGAGCCGCCGCCATCACAAAGGCAAGGATCAACAATACGGGTGCAAGCAAAATGCCAGCCGTGGGCACGACGCCGTAAAACAGCATCAGCCCGACGAGGATCACGACGCTGAAAATCAGATCGAAGATCCCCGAAAGCACCGCCGCCAGCGGTACGATCAGCCTCGGAAAATAGACCTTTGTGACCAGATTGGAATTACTGACGAAACTGCCGCTGGCGAGCGTGACGGCGTTGTGGACGAACAGCCAGATCACGAGTGCGCTGAGGGCAAAGACCGGATACGGCGTATTGCCCGTATCGAACCGGGCAAAACTGCTGAACAGCAGCGTAAAGATCGCCGTTGTCACTATCGGCTGCAAAACGGCCCACGCGACGCCTATCACGGTTTGCTTATACCGTATCTTGACATCACGCCACGTGAGAAAATACAGCAGCTCGCGATACCGCCACAGTTCGCGCAGATCGAGGGCGCCGAGCCGGCGTCGCGGGCCGATCCGCGTCAACTGATCATCTTGTGAAATTGCGTTCTCCAAACTGATAGCACCTTTTGCCCGGCGGTCACGCCGAAAATCTCTCCCTTTTACGGCGGCGGTAAGCGTTGACGGCCGCCATCGGGATCAGCATCCGAAAGCCGAATCTGAAAAGGTCAATTTTCTCCGGTGCTCCGCGCCAATTTGCCGCCGCCAATTTCAGGGCCGAGCGTTTCTCGCCGTGCTGCAGCAATTCGCGGGCGTACCGATACCTTGTCTCAGTCTGAATTTCGGCCAGCTCGTCCCGCGTCAGGCCGAGAATATCGAAATTGCGTTCCTGAGCGGCGATCACCTCGTTGAGCATCAGCAGCGTATCACCGCTCGTATTATAACCATGTTGCCGCCAGGCTGACAGGATCGCGGGGTCAAACGCAAATTCGCCGACCTGCATCATTTTCAGATAGAGTTCGTAATCCTCAAGCCGCGAATCTTCGTTCCACGACACGGCCTCAAGCGCCGAACGGCGGTAAAACAGCGTCGAACTGACCGGGGCGATCCCGCGCAAAAGCATCCGGCGCGGATCGCCGTCGGGATAGTTGCCCCACGTCGAAATGTACTCGGCGGTCGAGTCGTACTCGCGGCCGTTCTCATCGACAAAATACGCGTGGCCGTAACCGAGTGCGGCCCCGGGCCGGCCTTCGAGCAGTTTGACGCGGTTTTCGATAAAGCCATCGAGCCAGTAATCGTCCGATCCGATATAGGCAAAGTATTTGCCGGTGCTGAGCTCGAACGCCTGGTTGAGGGTTCGGCAAAGGCCGCGATTTTCGCGCACGATCAGCTCAGAATCGAAAGGACAATCTTTGAGGACGCGGTCGATGATCGCCGGCGAATCGTCACGCGAGCCGTCATCGATGACGAGCAGCTTTTTGGGCGAACGTGTTTGACCTATAATCGAACGCAGGCAGATCTCGATGAACGGGGCGTGGTTATACGACGGCACAACGACAAAAACGTCCGGGTTAGATTCATTTGCGGCAGCGTTCATCGGGTTCAATTCAATATTGATAAAACCACATTCGACGGCGAATGTCATAGGCGGTATCACCGGTTCTGATGAAAATTCTCCATGTCCTGGACAGCGTTAATCGCGGCGGTGCCGAGACACTCGTGCTCGACGTTTGCCGCAACGCGGCCGCTTTCGGTATGGAGGTCATGATCGCCGCCGGCGACGGCCCTTTGCTGACAGAGTTTGCCAATAGCGGACGGCCATTGTTTCACCTCAAACGGAAACTGCCTTTTGATCCGCTCCACGCGGCGAAATTGCGGCGGATCATCAGGTCGAACGCCATCGACGTCGTTCATACCCACCAGGCGGTCGATGCGCTTCACTCGCTGGCGGCAGCGGCGGGCCTCAAGGTACCGGTCGTGCTGTCACATCACGGTATCGTCCCGGACGCCAAGAACCGCCTTACGACAAAGTTCGTCCTGTCGCGGGTCGCTCACAATATCGTCGTGGCCGGGACGATCCTGCGTCAATACGAAGATCTTTACGGCATCAGGTTCGGGTCGAACACATCGGTCATATACAACGGTGTCGACACCTCGAGACTGAGCCCGGAGGGCGGCGATATGCGTGTCGAACTCGGCATCGCTCACGACGCGCCGCTGATCGGGATGATCGGCAACTTCTATCCCGAGCGGCGCAAGGATCAGTTGACGGTCTGCCGGGCACTGCCGCAGGTGCTCGAACATTTTCCGGCTGCAAAATGCCTGTTTATCGGCGGCGTTGAGCCCGGTGCCGAGGCGAAATTTGAAGAATGCCGGCGGTTTTGCGACGACAACGGCCTCGGCGGCAACGTGTACTTTCTCGGCCGCCGCTCTGACGTGCCGGACCTGTTGTCGGCACTCGATATCTTTGTTTTTTCATCGTTTCAGGAGGGGCTGCCGATCGCGCTGAATGAGGCGATGCTCTCGGGCGTTCCGACGGTCGTTTCGGATATCCCGCCGCTGATCGAGGCGTCGGCGTCGGGCAAATATTCCCTGGTGTTTCCGGTGGGCGATGCGGCGGCCCTGGCCGAACGCGTCATCAGCTTGCTCAGCGATCCCGAGCTGCGGTCCGATCTCGCCGAAAAGGCGCATCAGTTTGCCGGCGAAAACTTCACGATCGAGGCACATTTGACCAAGCTCGGCGAGCTTTACAGGTCACTTCTGCCGGCTTAGGGCCGCTTGACGCCATTGATCAGCCGCGACATAAATTCACGATCGTCCCAGTTGCCAAAGGCCGCTTGCCGGACGACGACCATATCCAGCGACGGTATGATATAGAGCCGCTGATTGCCCGCACCGGCCGCCATGTACATATCCGCCGTTCCGTCGGCGATGCCGTTCTCGCTGATCTCCATGACGGCGTTGCGTCCGCCGGGCCGGCCGCCCGGGCCTTTGCCGTCGCGGTTCAGCCAAAATGTCAGTCCGTACGCGGGGTTTGCCCTGGTGCCGACGACCAGTTCGTCAAGCAGCTTTCTCGCGATCAGCTGTTTGCCGTTCCACTTGCCGTGATCTCGGAGAAACTGTCCAAATTTCAACCACTCGCGGGCGGTCAGCGAAGCGCCCTGCGGCAGCAGCGGCTGGCCGTTCGACTTTCGCCAAAACGCAACGTTGATGCCGATCGGTGCGAGGATTCGGCGGTCGAGATACTCGTAAACCGTTTCATTACGCTTCTTTAGCTTTCGGGTCATCAATTCGCCGAATACCTGGAACGGAACCGGTCCGTATTCGAACTCGGTTCCCGGGGCAGACTTTACCTTTTCGGTGATCGCTTCGGCGTAGGACGGCACGCGGCCGATCTGGCCCGCGTCGATGCCGCTCGTCAGCGACAGGAGCTGGCGGACGGTGATCGCGGCTTTGTCCTTGTCGTTCTTCCATTCGACAATGGTGTCGGCGACCTTTTCGTCAAAGCCCGAGATCAGCTTGTCCTCGATCGCGGCCGCCAGCATCACGCCGGAAAATGATTTGGTCCCGCTTGCCAGTATCCACGGGCGGTCGGCACTGTGGCCGTTCTGATATTCCTCAAACACGATCTTGTCGCCTTTCAGGACGACGACCGACAGTCCGCGATTCTCACGCGAATACTCGGCCGCAAGTTTCAACCGCTGCTGTTCGGCCTGGGCCGTGGTCGATTGGGCAAATACGCCGCTGCCGGCAAGGCAGATGACGATCGCGAGGGTGACGTTAAAAATAGCTTTCATTGCTCACCTGTTAAAAAGGGCCGGAGAAAAGCGTTTTCGCTCAGTCTCGCGGCCCGCTAATTACAAAAAAGGACGTTACTGACGCTGAAACTCGGGCGTACCGAGCACGAGGCTGACCACCTTGAAGACCTCGGGGTTGCCGCTCGGCGTCAGCAGCCTTGCCTGCCGGTTCTGGCCGCCCTGCTGGCCGGGCTGCCGCATATTCGGCACCTCGCCGGCGTCATTGTCGATCTCCTTGCCGGGCGTTACTTCGGGCAGCGGCTGCTCGATCTGCCTGGTCAGCGAACCGCGTGTCGAAGGCGAAATATCGTTGTCGAGTATCTCGGCGATCGCCCGGTCGAGTATCTTTGCCTTGTCCTTTTGGTCAAATGCCCGCAGGTCGACCGTCGTTCCCGGTATCCGGTTGCTCGCAAACGCGACGGCAAAATTCAGGCGTTCGAGCAGGGCACCCGTGTTGACCCATTCCTCGGCGGTGTCCGGATAGCCGGTCGGCGCCTGATAACCGTAGGGCACCTCGCCCAATTTGTTGAGCATTGCCAGAAACTGCGGCCCGGCGTTGGTCTCGGCACCGAGTGCCCGTATGGAGCTGACAGCGAGCTCGAACGGCGTCTTGATCTTTGCCCGGTAGTTCTCAGGGGCAAAAAACTCCTTGTCCGAAAACAGGGTTTTCAGCGTCGCTTTGATATCGCCGCCGGTCTTCGAAAACGTGTCTGCCACCCGGCTAACGAGAGCCTCGCTCGGCTTGTCCGAGACAAATTTGACGGCCAGTTTTCTGGCGATAAATCTGGCGGTCGCCGGTTGGCGAACCAGGATATCGATCACCTTGAGGCCGTCTTTGATGCCGCCTTCGTCGACCTTTTGACCCAAAACGGTCTTTGCGCCCTTTTCGTGCCACCGTTCGTTGAAATAAAATTCGCCGCTGTCGAGATCGTCCGGGACGCCCGCCTGCCTTTGCAGACGCTCGAGCCGGCGGTTTTCGGTACCGTTTATCTCGCCCGCGGCCGCCCGCCGGTAACCACGCGGGTCGGCGATGGTCCAGCCGGTAAAGCATTTGGCGACCTCGACGATGTCCTTTTGCGTATAACCGCCATCGACGCCGAGCGTGTGGAGCTCCATCAGTTCGCGGGCGTAATTTTCGTTGATCCCGCGTCGCTGGCGTTGCTGTGCCGGCTGCGGGTTGTCCCGCATTTCCCTGAGCCGCTGATCAAGCTGGGCGTCGGAAAGGCCGAGCTGCTGTTTCATCCGCTCGCGGGCCTGCGGCGGCAGCTGGCCGCCCGACCGGATCAATTGCTGCAGCCGCTGGGCATTTTGGTTGTTGCCCGGCGTCGGTGCGTTTGGCGTCACCGATTCGAAATTGTCCAGGTAGAAGAGCATCGCCGGATGCTGAGCCGTCCCGACCAGCAGATCCTTGAAATTACCCAAGGCGTTCTTTCGCAGGACGTCCCGCTCATAGCTCGGGATGTACCAGCGAACCGCCGCCTTTCCGGCAAAAACGTTAAAGTGATTTTGCCAAAAATCGACCATCACCTCCTGCAGCTGTTTTTCCGAATAAACGGCACGCAGTACGCGGTTAGCGGCAATTTGCGGCACGATCTGATTGGCAGGCTTTAAGTCGTACTTGCGATAGAGTTCGCGCAGCTTCTGCTGACGTTCCTGCCGCTGTTTTTCGGTTGCTTCCTGTTCCGGATTCTGGCCGGCGGCAGGAGCGGCAGCGTTGCCATCGATCATTCTCAGCAACGCCGTCGGATTCGGGTACTTGGCAAAAAGCTCGGCCGTCGAGAGGTCAAAAATGTCGAGGCCGCGGACCTTGCTCTCGAGTTTACTGTCGATGATCGAGCCCGGATCTAGCTGCTGATCGATGTATTTCTGCAGGCCGATCGCCTTTACACGCTCAACGTCGCCGGGCCGTGCGCCAAAGCCGAGCCTGTTCAGCACGTGGACGATCTTTTGTTCCTCGGTCAGCGGTTTGAGCGGTGCCGGCGATGGCTTTGCCGCTGCGAGCACCGGAAGCGTGATCGCGGCCAACAGTGTCGCGGCGATCGTACGATTGAGCCATAAATAGCGGAATATCATAAATAACTACCTCGGAATATTTATCGAAAGGCATTTGTGCCAACTGCAGTTTAGACGCCGAGAATGTGCCAAAGGGCGAAAAATAGCATCGGTCGCCGATAAAATGGTGCATTGCGGTAAAAGACAACATTCGGCCGGCCGATAACATCAAACACCGTGATTGTCGCTCGTGCCCGTATCCCGACGCCGACAAAGTATTGTAGAATAGGGAAGTTATGAGAACGCAAAAATTTACGCTCTTGTTTGCAATGCTTGTCGCACTCACGTTCGCCACGGCGATCAGTGCGCAGGTCGATACCTTTAGCGCGCCGAACGTGGAATATTCCTTTTCGCTGCCGGACGAAAAGTGGAAATTAACGGTCAAGCCGTCGGACACCAGTCCAAACGTCGAGTACGTTTACGGCGACCGCAATAACGGCCATCTAGAGGTTCGAAAACTCACCACACGCAAGGACCTGCTTACGTCCGAGGCCATTCAGGACGAGGATCAGAAGCTGCAGTTCCTGCCGGGTTATGTCGCCGGCAAGGAAGAGAATTTTGCCGGCCGATACCGCGGAGTAATCTTTAACTACGAATTTGTCCGTGCCGGGCGTCCGATGAGCGGCCGTATGTACTTTCTGCGGATCGACGACAACACGATCTACGCACTTCGTTTCAGCGGGCTCAAGGACATCCTCCGCGGGCTGCATAACCAGACCGATTCGATCGCCAGGACCTTTGACGTCAAGAAGCCTCAATAAGCGTCCGGGCCCCATTTGTCAGAACATAGCCGCTCGGCCAATGAGCGGCTTTTTCTATGGCGTCGGGCAGCGAGCCTGCCAGGGTCATTCCCATCTTTTCGGCCAACTCGGGAGCCAGCGAGCTGACCAGGATGACGTCGAAGTCCTCACATTTCTTCTTGATACTCCACGCGGTCTGACCGTTGACCTGATACTTTTCGCTCAGCCTGACGGCCATCTCGGCGGTGTCAGCCGCGTCGAACCAGTCGATCATGTCCGCTCGCCCGAGGCCGTCGGGACACTCCGCAAGCAGTATTATGGTGCCGCCCGGCGTGCATGCCCGCGACGCGGCATCGAGCGCCTTGTGAGCCTGGATCATGTTGATGTCGTGCGGATATCCGCCGCAGCCGGCGATGACCAGGCCGCGTTTTTCGGCGATCACGGTACGGTTTTGCTCGGCGAATGCGTCGCACGCCGCCCGATGGGACCGGATCCAGTCGCCGCAGTACAGATCGACGATCTCGCCGAGATCATTGACGACGGTCGTTACCGCAAACGACGGCGGAGCGGCCGATGCCGCCTCAACGAAAGCGTTATGCACAGGATTACCGTCAAGCCGGGCCGGGCCGACGCCCTCGCGGCGGTCCATGCGGTCACTGTCAAACGCTAATTTGTGCGTGCCCGTGATCGTGCGGGTCGATGCCAGCCCGGGGCAAATTAGCTTGCGGCCGCCCGTAAAACCCGCAAAATAATGAAACGACACGCCGCCGATCAGGATAACGTGGTCGTGCTCGACCAGTGCCCGATCGAGTTCGATCGGAATGCCGCCCGCGGTCTCGCCCAGCCTCGTCAGCCGCATCAGGTCGCGTGGATCGTGATCGAGCATCTTGATCCGCTGGGCAATAAACGGCGTCACTATGGCGGCCTTTTCGGCCTCGGTCGTTTTGCGGTGGATGCCGGTGGCAAAGATCAGCCTGATGTCGAAGGCGTTTACGCCCTCCGCGATCAACCGCCGGACCAGCAGATTGACGACCTGGCCGCAGCCGACCTCGCGGGTGGCGTCGGGGACGACGATCAGGACCGTTTGGCCGGTTTGGATAAGCTCGCTTATGCCGGGCGAGCCGATCGGGCTGTCAAGGCGTTCGCCGATCTCGGCGTCGCTGAGCGGCACGGCCGACGCCTCGCGGCTGAGAACGCTGAAGCGGCTCTCGTCAATGTCGAGAGCGATCGTTCCGCGGCCGTATTTGAGCTCAATTTTGGACATCGTTAGTGATCGTGCCGTCCGGTTGCCGCCGGCTCAAAGCACCGGATGCCCGACTGGCAAACGTATATCGCCTCGGTCTCGTTCTCGTGCGTTTCCATCTGGATCGTCAGGTGGCCGATGCCGAATCGTTCGTTGACCATCGTCCGGACCGCGGTTAAAAGTTCCGAATTCGGAACGGACTGAATATGGCTGATGTGTGCCGAAAGTGCGAAAATGCCGGACGAGATCGTCCAGATATGCAGGTCGTGGACGCCGCTGACGCCGTCGGTCGCAAGTATCGCGGCCTCGACCTTTCTGAGGTCGATATGCGCAGGCGTTCCCTCGAGCAGGATATTCACCGACTCGAGTATGAGCCGCCAGGCCCCATATATGACGATCACGCTGATCAGGATGCTGCCCGCCGCGTCGGCCCAGAGCCATCCGAAAGCCAGTATCAGAATGCCCGCGACGATCGCCGCCGCCGAGCCGAGCAGGTCGCCCATTACGTGCAGAAAAGCTCCGCGGACGTTGAGGTCGTGTGAGTGGTCCGAATGCAGCAGCTTGGCGGCGATGATATTGATGATCAGCCCGCCAAAGGCGACCAGCGACATCTGCACACCATGTATCTCGCCCGGATCACGCCAACGCTGGATCGCCTCCCAGATCACCCAGATCGACAGCAGCACGAGGGCGATACCGTTGACAAAAGCGGCAAGGATCTCGAGGCGGTAATATCCGAATGTCTTATTTGCCGTCGGCGGCCGCGACGCAAACCAGACCGCACTGAGCGTCAGCGCGATCGCCGCGACGTCCGTCAGCATATGGCCCGCGTCTGCCAACAGGGCAAGCGAATTGGTCAGCCATCCACCGACGGCCTCGACGACCATATAGATGCCCGTCAGTACCAGAGCGATCGACAGCAGCCGGGTCTTCGACCGCGTGCGTGAGTCGTCTCGATGTACGTGACCTGCGCCCATTGCGATTAATTTTACAGCTAGTAGCGGCCTAGCAGATTGCCGGTCCTGAGCGAGATGACAAAACCGGCCCGGTTGCCGCGGTCATCGCCGATCTCGACCTTGGTCTCGGCTGACGGGGTCGATATCTGCAGGCGGAACGAACCGTCCGGCCCCGCAAATGTCTCGCGTCCCTGCGATCGGACGACCATTCCGGGCTGTGTTCTGCCGCTGATGAAATAGACATTGCCGCCGACGCGTTCGACGTTCCACTCAGAGGTTTCGATCGTGATGCTGCCGCCGCGTTTTATGACGGTAAATTTCCAGGCGTCGTTCCAGTTGGTGGTCTGACCGGACCGAGCGACCGACCTTAGCCGCCAATAATACGTTCCGGGCGACAATCCCGACAAGCGAAACTCGCGTGAGGTCAGCCCCGACCGGTCGACCAGGATGGCGTCGGACGCGAACAGGGGCGATCTCGAAACCTGCAGATAAAAGCTCGCCGCATTGCCGGCCTCGGCGTCCTGCCAGCTAAACAACATGCTGACGCCGGTTCCGGCCGTATCGACGACCTGCGACGAATTGCCGGGAGCGGTGGGCCGCGGCGGTGCCAGCAGCCGCTCACGTGCCGAGAGCTTGCCGCCGTTGACCGACGCAAACTCGTTCTGCTCGATGGTTGTCCGGTCGCCGCCGATCGTGGTCTCGACACCGCCGCGGCTAACACGTATCTCACCCGCATTGGCGCCGTCGGCGTTAAAGCTCGCGTCGGTCTGCGGCAGGAGTTTGTTCTCCGAATCGGCAACCTCGACGATGTTGTTCGAGTCGGCCGGCTGCTCGTCAGTGCGGACGTTGAGCTGGCCGTCGTTGAGCGAAACACGGACGTTCTTGCCGCCAAACAGCGACACGCTGTCGCGGACCACGACCGTGCTGTTCGGGCGTACCGAATAGACCGATCCGTCGATCATCTGCACGATCGCCCGGCCGTCCGATTGAGTTTGGATAGTGTCGCCGGCCGCGACCCAGGTTTCTTTAGTGACCAGTATGGTCTCGCGCGTCTGGGCGCGAATGATGCGTACCTCGCCCTCATACGAGATGATCCTGGCCGCGTCGGCCGGCATCTCGGCATCCTGAGTCGCGACAAACCAATTGTTCTTTGACGCCCACCACGAACCACCGGCTATCACGCCGACAAACAACAATATCGCGATCGATCCGTAGATCGTGCTCTTTCGAATGTTCCACCATTCGACATAGAATTTGCGGTATTTGTTATCGTCCATTAAGCGCGGACCTATTCGTTTTCGTCGTTTTCAGTTTTGTGCTTTGGGGCGACCAGCATCGAGATGATCACCGAAATCAGGATCGCGGCAACGACCACACCGAGCGAGATGTTGATCACCATTTGATCGTACTCATGCTTCAGATAGCGGTCGAGAATACCGCCGAACGCCGAACTGCTGCCGTCTCCCGTTGCCATTATCAAACCTGATGCCGCAAGTGGCAAGAGCATTTTGACGCCGATAAAGCTGAGGACGAATGCGAGTCCGTATTTCAGATAATGAAACTTCTCGGCCATGTCGGCGAGCAGAAAGAAAAACGTCCGCAATCCAAGTATCGCAAAAATATTCGAGGTATAGACGATAAATCGGTCGGTCGTGATGCCGAAGATGGCCGGGATCGAATCGACGGCAAATACCAGATCGGTAAATTCCACGGTGATCAGCACCAAAAGCAGCAGCGTGCCTGACCGGACGCCGTCCGTAACGACAAAGAATTTGTCGCCGTCATAGTGCTTTGAGATGCGGATGTATCGCGTCGCAAACCGCACTATCCAGCTCTCGTGCGGCTCAAAATTCTCATCCGAATCCTGAAACATCTTGAGCCCCGTGTACAACAGGAACGCGCCGAAGATGTAAATGACCCAATGAAACCGCTCGACCAGCTCGGCACCGGCGAAGATCATTATCATCCTCAAACCGAGTGCCCCCATGATGCCCCAGAACAGCACGCGGTGCTGGTATTTCTTGGGTACCTTAAAGAACGTAAAGATCAGCAGAAATACGAACAGGTTGTCAACCGAGAGCGACAGTTCGATCAGATAACCGGTCAAAAACAGCTTTGCCTGGGCGAGAGCGAGTGACCAGTCGTTAAATTGCCGCCCGACGACCCAGTAGATAAAACCGTTGAAGAGCAACGCCAGCGACACCCAGACGACGCTCCAACCGATCGTCTCCTTTCGCGTGGGAGCGTGCGCCTTGCGGTTGACTATGCCGATATCGACGACCAACGCCGTGATCACCACGGCGAAGAATACCGCCCAAACCCAGTATGGATGTTCGATCGTGTGCATAAAAAGGATCGCTCTTGGACCTAAAGTACCGCCTCGACCGAACGTACGATGCGTTCGAGGCCAACCTGATCAATGTCAGAAAAATCGTTCAATTGTGAACTGTCGACGTCCAAAACGCCAAACACCTCGCCGCTTGCGGCGAATATCGGGACGACGATCTCAGAACGCGACTCAGACGCACAGGCGATGTGGCCCGGAAATTTGTCAACATCCGGTACGATCACGGTCCGGCGCGTTGTGTAGGCGTGTCCGCAAACTCCCTGATCAGGCCTGATGCGTGTGCACGCCAGCGGCCCCTGAAACGGCCCGAGTACAAGTTCGCCGTCCCTCGCGATGTAAAATCCGACCCAAAAGAAACCGAAAGCCTGTTTCAGCACGGCCGCGACATTCGCCAGATTAGCGATCACGTCGGTCTCGGCGCTCACCAGAGCCTCGACCTGCGGTGCGATCTCAGCATAGATCGTCGACCTGTCGGCGTTGTGCGAAAATGTGAGCGTCTCGGACATAAAGCTTGAGTTTACTGTCTCAATACCCGCGGGGCAAATGATCAGCCGGGCCGAAAACGTGTATAATCCCCGATATGCCGCCGCCGCGGCGATGTGAAAAGAATGGAGTTTTTGACCAAGATCTTCGCCGTTGCGATCGGCGGTGCCGCCGGGGCCGTGGCACGTTATCTGATCAATATCTCGCCCGCGGCCAACCTCTTTGCCAAATTCCCTTTTCCGACCTTTATCATAAACATCTCGGGTTCGTTTCTGATCGGCTTTTTGCTGATCCTGCTGACGGACAAGATCGATGTCGGCGACAATCTGCGAATGGCGGTCATCGTCGGATTTCTCGGGGCGTTCACTACGTTTTCGACCTTCGAAATGGAAGTTTTCGGGCTCGTCCGCGAACGCGAGTTCTTCACAGCCGTCGCTTACATGCTCCTCAGTGTATTTGTCGGGTTTGTCGGCGTGATCGGCGGTGTGTCGTTAGCCCGCAGATTTTAGGGCCTCGCGAGCGTTTCTGACGGAACGTACAGCCGCGGCCGCGTCGGCCGACACCGCCGTGATGTGGCCCATCTTACGACCTCGCCGCGGTTCGGCCTTTCCATAGAGATGGAGTTTGACGGCCGGGTCCGCCAGTGCCGCCGCCCAGTTCGGTTCGCCGCTTTCCCAAACGTCCCCGAGCAGATTGGCCATTGCCGCCGGACGGTAAAATTCGGTCGACCCGAGCGGCAGGCCGCAAACCGCCCTCAACTGCTGCTCGAACTGCGACGTGACGCAGGCGTCAAACGTCAGGTGGCCGGAATTGTGCGGCCGCGGGGCAAGCTCGTTGACCAGCAGTTTGCCGCCGCGTGTCAGAAAGAACTCGACACATAATGTGCCGACGTAACCGAGCGTCTCGGCAATGCTGCGGGTGATCTCGATCGCCTCGCCGAACGTAGCGTGATCGACGATCGCCGGCGCGAACGACACGTCGAGGATGTGGTTGGCATGCTCATTCTCGATGACGCCGAAATGAGCAAAATTCCCACGTTGATCGCGGGCACAGACGACAGAAACTTCCTTTTCAAAATCGACAAAGGCCTCGAGCACCGCCTCGCGGCCGCCGAGCAGTTCAAACGCCGGAGCGATGTCCTCGGCCGAACGGATCTTGCTCTGGCCTTTGCCGTCGTATCCGAAACCGGCCGTGTTAAGGACGCAGGGCGTGCCCAGTTGCTCGACCGCGTCGTGCAGGTCGCCGATCTTCTGCACATGGCGAAACGGCGTGACCGGAAAACCGTTGGCCGCCAAAAATGTCTTTTCCCGCAGGCGATTCTGCGTTATGTGCAGGATGTCGCCGCCCGGAAAAACGTCGACAAACTCGGCTGCCGCCTCGACCGCGGCTGAGGGCACATTCTCAAATTCAAATGTCACGACATCGACGCTCTGGGCAAAAACACGAACCTCGTAAAGGTCGTCGTACGAGCCCTGCGTCTCGATATCCGCGACCTGGCCGGTCGGTGTGTCGCTGTCCGGCGAATATGTATGGACGCGATAGCCGAGCTTGCGGGCCTCGATGGCGAACATACGCCCGAGCTGCCCGCTGCCAAAGACGCCGATCGTTGAATTTGGAAGAGTTGGTCTTGTCACGAGTTCCTCATCTGTAAACGATGCTGAACCGCTAGATTAACCTACTTTCCGTCCGATTTGAATTCGCGATCTGATTTATCGGGCGGGCTGCATCAGCTTTTGCGTTTCCGCCATTCGGCGTTCCGACTCGGCCAGGCCCTGGCTGTTGTGGATCGCCGTCTTGACCGACTGCATACGCTTTTGGTCGGCCTCGGTTCGCGAACTCAGCGTCGGCTGCGGCCTTGGTCGGGTACCAGCCTGGTGCGACGGGTCCATCTGGTTGACCTCGTCGAACGACCGCAAAAAGCCCGTGTAAAGGTAGTACGCGGCTCCGCCGATCACCGCGATGAACAGCATCGTATAGAGCCACGACGACTGACGGGCCGCTTGGCGCGGGCCGACCCGCTTTGACGCCGGCGAGTAATACTCGCTGAACGTGAAGCCGCATCTTTTACAAACTGTTTCGGACCTGAAATTGGTCAGGCCGCACTGACCGCACTGAACACTCTTCATCTATTTACTACCCGTACTGAAGAATGGGGAGATGGGCCCTCCTAAATAGATTTAAGTCTATTTCTGGCTAAAGTGTCAACAAGTTTTAACAGTGTGGATATAGGCGTGGTTCAGCCGAGCGTGTCGCTCAACACAGCGTCGGTCTGCGCCGTGCGAAATTCGTGCAGCTTCTTTCTAAGTTCCGGCCGCGAATTAGCGAGGATCGCCACGGCGAGCAGGGCGGCGTTTTTGGCACCGGCCGGGCCGATCGCAAGCGTCCCAACGGGAACGCCGGCGGGCATCTGGGCGATCGAGAGCAGCGAATCGAGGCCCTTCAGAGCCTTGCTTTCGACCGGCACGCCGAGCACCGGTAAGACCGTTTGCGACGCGCACATTCCCGGCAGGTGGGCTGCGCCGCCGGCACCGGCGATGACGACCTCGATACCGCGTGATTCGGCCGATTTGGCAAATTCGAACAGCAGGTCGGGCGTGCGGTGGGCCGAGACGATCCTGCTCTCGTGCTCGACGCCAAACTCGTCCAGGGTGCGCGACGCGGCCTCCATGGTCGGCCAGTCGCTCTTGCTGCCCATTATGATCGACACCAGCGGTTGGGTTTTTGTATTTGCCATTACGTCCTGAATTTAACAAATAAATGAAAAAGGGCGAAGTCCGAACCTCGCCCTCAGCCCGTCAGTTTAGGTGCCGCCGGTCATAGTTTGCGGACGCGTCCCTCGATCTTCTGGTCGAAGGTCTTGAATTTCTTGAGGTATTTGACCATCGTATCCAGGATCTCGATGCCGGTGTTCTTGTACGAAAGCGTCTTTTTGAATACGAGAAATCCGTCGCCGCCGTCAGCCAGAAAGTTTGATGTCAGTACCCTGTAGGTCTTTGCGTCGTCGAGCGGCACGCCGTTAATATTGCATTTGACGATGCGTTTGCCGATGGGTTTGCTCTCGTCATAGACGACCTCAACGCCCTTCGAGACCTGCAGGATGCCGTTCGTCAGGCCCGCACCGTGTTCGAATATCGCCCGCATATCGACGCCCTTCATCTGCAGTTGAACGACCGTATTCGGAAACGGGAATGCCGAGATCAGATCGCCGACACGGACGACGCCCGCGTCGATATCCTGCCGCAGGCCGCCGCTGTTGGTGACCGCAAAGTCGTATTCCGGATGAGCGTTGAGCATCGCGTCGGCGACCATATCACCCATATTCGATTCCTCGCCGTAGGATCGTGTCAGGGCCGTGGGCGAGGTCGTCACCACTTCGTCGGTGATCTGTTTCAGCTTGTCTTTCCACTTGCCGATAACCTTCAGCATCTGTTCGTCGTCCGGAACCTCGTCGTCGAAGAGATAGTTCAGCGTGTTTTTGAAAGCGGTGACCTTATCGGTCTTTTTGTCATAGGTGATCTCGAGCTTGCCGAGTTCGATCGTGTAGGCGTCGGTCGAGACGATGATCGTCCCGTTTGAAACGAGCGGCTGGGGCGTGCCCTGATGCGCGTGGCCGGTGACGATGATGTCGATGCCCGGTACGTTCTTTGCGAGTTCGATATCACGCTGGAGGTTTCGCGCCACATCCTTTGCCCCGGTGGTCGATTGCCGTCCCGGAATGCCCTCGTGGATCAGGAGTACGATGATGTCGGCTTTATCCTTTAGCTCGGCGATGTAGCGGCGAAGATAGACCTCCTCATCGCGGGCGTCGACGCCCTGGATCATCTCATCCGAGATCGTGTCGTAGAAAGCAAACCTTCCGTGCATGCCGATCACACCGATGCGTACGCCGTTGACCTTTTTGATGATGTACGGGTTATTCCAGAGGAGTTTATCGGTGCCTTTTTCGAAGACGTTGCCGTTCAGGATCGGGAATTTTGCCTTTCTGAATTGATCTCTCGCATTCTGCCAGCCGTGATCAAACTCGTGATTGCCGACGCAGGCCGCGTCGAGCCCGAGATAGTTCATCGCGTCGATGATCGCCTCGCCCTTGGTCAGCGAACTTATGTACGGGCCGGTGAAATAGTCGCCCGCGTCGAAATAGACCGTGTTCGGGTTTGCGGCCTTTTCGCGTTTGACGAGCGTCGCGATATTGGCAAATCCGCCGACCAGCCTAGTTTCGCTGACCCACGGGACCTTGTGCGGTTCCAGATGGGCATGCAGGTCATTTGAATACAGGATCGTCAGATCCCGCTGCTGGGCCTGAGCGGCCGCGGAGGCAAATACCAAAACCGCAGCTAACACGAGTACGAGCTTTTTCATATCGCTAAGCTTTAACAGACTTTGTTAATTATGACAAACGCCGGATCGCCGTGCTCCGCACGGGCGGGTCATTTGCGAGAGTATTTGGCCTTGATCCACTTTTCGAGTTCGACGGCGTGAAAAACGATCGCCGACAGCGCCAGTGCGACGCCGAGCTCGGCCGCCGACAGCGGGCGTGTTTTGAAAAGGTCGTTCATTATTGGCAGATAGATCACCGAAAGCTGCAGGGCGATCGTCGCGGCGACCGCCGAGATCAGCGGCAGATTGCTAAAAATGCCCTGTCGGTAGAGAAACGTCTTTTCGCTTCGCACCGCCAAAACGTGCCCTAGCTGCGAGACCGAGAGCACCGTAAAGACCATCGTTTGCCAATTTTGCGAGCCGAGGGCGATCGCGGCCGCCTGTGTTCCGATCGTCACGGCCGCCATCAGTATGCCGACCCAAATAATGTGATACCCGACGCCGTCCGAGAACAGGCTGTCGTTGACGGGCCGCGGCGGCCGCTTCATCACGTCGGCCTCGGCCTTTTCGCTTGCGATCGCCAGGGCGGGCAGGCCGTCGGTCACCAAATTTATCCATAAAATGTGGATCGGCAGCAGCGGGATCGGCAAACCGAACAGCGGCGGCAGTGCGATCGTCAATATCTCGGCACTGTTGCAGGTCATTATGTACTTAACAAATTTGCGGATGTTGTCGAATATTCGCCGGCCTTCCCTGACGGCGGTCACGATGGTCGCAAAATTGTCATCGAGCAGGATCATATCGGCGGCCTCTTTGCTGACGTCGGTGCCGTTGATGCCCATCGCGATGCCGATATTCGCCGCCCGCAGCGATGGCGCGTCGTTGACGCCGTCGCCGGTCATCGCCGCAAAATGGCCCTTTTGCTGCAGTGCCCGGACGATCCGCAGTTTTTGGTCGGGCGACACTCTCGCATAGACCTGCGTTTGCTCGACCTGTGCGTTAAAAGCCTCGTCGCTCAGCTGTTTGAGGTCCGATCCGGTCAGGACCAGCCCGTGCTGATCCAGAATGCCGATCTCGCGGGCGATGGCCTTGGCGGTCAGCGGATGGTCGCCCGTGATCATCACCGGCGTGATGCCGGCGGTGCGGCATTCGTCGATCGCATCGCGAGCCTCGGCCCGAGCCGGATCGATCAGCCCGACCAGGCCGAGCAGCTCGACACCGGTCTCGACCTTTTCAAAATCCGGCGGCTGCGGAAGTGCCGGAACCTTCTTAGACGCGTACGCGAGCACGCGCATACCGCTTTCGGCCCAGCCTTCCGAAACGCGGCGGGTCAGATCCGCCTCGCCCTCGTCGCTGAGCATTTCGACGATCGCCTCGCTTGCTCCCTTGGTCACTATCAGAAAGCCGTCGGGACAGCCGTGGATCGTGGTCATACACTTACGGCTCGCGTCAAACGGTATCTCGCTGACCCGGGCGTACCTGTCGGTCAGCTCAAAATACCGGCCGAGCGACAGTTCTTCGACCGCGCGTTCGACCAGTGCGATCTCGGTCGGTTCGCCGAAGGGCTCGTTGAGCTCGTTGAATTTGACGTTGTGGTTCAGTGCGACACCGGTCCAAAACATCGATACGCCGTCCGTTTCAGCCCGAGTGTGCTGGTAAATTTCGGCTGCCCGCATCCGGTTTTGGGTCAAGGTGCCGGTCTTGTCGCTGCAGATATAGGTGACGGACCCGAGTGTCTCGACGGCCGGCAGTTTGCGGATCAGGGCATGCTGCACGGCGAGGCGGGCCGCACCGCGGGACAGTGCGATCGTGATCAGTGCCGGCAGTGCCTCGGGGATCGCGGCGACGGCGAGGCTGACCGAAACGAGCAGGATCTGGAACGGCTCTTCGCCGCGAAGCAGGCCGGTCAGGAACAGAATGCCGCAGATAAGCAGGATGATATACGAGAGATTTTTGCCAAAGCGGGCCATTCGCTGCTGCAGCGGCGTCGCGGCCTCATCCTCCTGCAGCAGTCCGGCGATCCGCCCGATCTCGGTCGCCATGCCGGTCGCCGTCACGACGCCCTGCGATCTGCCGTGTGTCGCGAGCGTCGCCTTGAACGCCATATTTATCTGGTCGCCCAGCGGTGCGTCCGCCTCGACGATCGCGCCGTCGTCTTTATCGACGGGCACCGATTCACCCGTCAGAGCTGATTCGTCGACTCGAAATGACGTCGTTTCAAACAGCCGGATGTCGGCGGGCACGACGTTCCCGGCCTCGAGCGTCACTACGTCGCCGGGGACGAGTTCGGCGGCCTCTATGACCTGATGCCGTCCGTCCCTGATCACGACGGCCCTGGTGACCGTCATTTTCTTGAGCGCGCTTAGTGCCTTTTCGGCACGATATTCCTGAGTGAAGCCGATGACGGCGTTGAGCACGACGATGACGAGGATGATCGCCGTGTCGGTCAGGTCACCCATGACACCCGAAATTACGGCCGCGGCCGCCAGTATCACGATCATCAGATCGCGAAATTGGCCCAAAAACAGCACCCACGGCGATGTCGGCGGCTTTTCGGCAAGTTCGTTCGGGCCAAATTTCGATCGTCTTTCGGCGGCTTCGGCCGAGGTGAGGCCGTGGGGCGTAGAGGTAAGTTCCGACAGGACGTCGGCAAGGGGTTTGCTATATGCGTTCGGTTCACACACCGCTCAAATGTCCTCAAACCGAAGAAGTGCAACACCAGTGTATCGCTTATTTATGAGAAATAGCTGTGCGGACCGTCACAATTTGATCGCGGCGGTTCGCGGGCCGCGGCCCGGTTGACAACGGCGGCTTGTTTTAATGATTATCATTGTTTGATCGCGAGCATCGGGTGGAGACTGTTATTTGCCGATCAAAACTAGTTTAATAGAGATACCGGCCTGAGATCGGTACGAGCAACAAAATGTCAAAAATCTACTACACCTTAACCGACGAAGCGCCGATGCTGGCGACACACTCATTCCTGCCGATCGTTAAAGCATTTACGCGGTCCTCCAATATCGAGATCGAGGTTCCCGACATCTCGCTTTCGGGACGAATCCTGGCCAATTTTCCCGAGTATTTGACCGACGATCAAAAGACGCCCGACGCCCTCGCGGCACTCGGCGAACTGGCGACAAAGCCCGAGGCCAACATCATCAAACTGCCAAATGTTTCGGCGTCGGTCCCGCAGTTGGAAGAGGCGATCGCCGAACTGCAGTCGCATGGCTACGCTCTGCCCGATTATCCGGCCGAACCGAGGACTGACGACGAAGTTGCCGTTAATAAAAAATACGCCAAGGCTCTGGGGAGCGCCGTCAACCCCGTCCTGCGTGAGGGAAACTCAGACCGCCGTGCGCCAAAGGCCGTCAAGAACTACGCCAAGGCTAACCCGCACCGAATGGGCGTTTGGGCCGCCGACTCCAAAACGTCGGTCGCGCATATGACGTCGGGCGACTTTTTCGGTACCGAAAACTCGACGACCGTCGAGCGTGAGGGTCAATTCAAGATCGTCTTTTACGACGCAGACGGCTCGGCCAAGGTCCTCAAGGATCTCGCCCCGCTCAAGGCCGGCGAGGTGATCGATTCGTCGGTGATGGACCTCGCGGCACTGAGGTCGTTTGTCGCCGGGGCGATGGCCGAGGCCAAGGAAAAGGACGTGCTCCTCTCGGCACACCTCAAGGCGACGATGATGAAGATCTCAGACCCGATAATCTTCGGCGCTATCGTCGAGACTTATTTCAAAGACGTCTTTGAGAAATACAAGGACACATTCGCCTCGCTCGACATCAATCCGAACTTCGGCCTCGCGACGCTCAATGAAAAGATCGCCGGGCATCCGCTTGAGGCCGAGATCAAGGCGGACATCGCCAGGGCGATCGAAAACGGCCCGCGGATCGCGATGGTCAATTCCGACAAAGGCATCACGAATTTTCACGTTTCGTCGGACGTGATCGTTGACGCGTCGATGGCGGCGCTCGTTCGCGGCGGCGGCAAGATGTGGAACGCCGACGGCAACGAAGAGGACACCGTCTGCATCATTCCCGACCGCACCTACGCCGGATTTTACGCGGCGATCATCGACGACATGAAGAAGAATGGGGCGATCGACCCGCGGACATTCGGCTCGGTCCCGAATGTCGGCCTGATGGCTCAAAAGGCCGAGGAATACGGCTCGCACGACAAGACATTTCAGGTCGCAGGCGACGGGACCGTCAAGGTCGAAGATGAGAACGGCGTTTGTTTGCTCGAGCAAAAGGTTCGCCGCGGCGACATTTTCCGTGCCTGTCAGACCAAGGACGCGCCGATCCGCGACTGGGTAAAATTGGCCGTCAACCGTGCGCGTCTGTCAGACACGCCGGCGATATTCTGGCTCGACCACGACCGTGCCCACGACGCTCAGATCATCAAAAAGGTCGAAATGTACCTCAAGGATCACGATCTGACCGGCCTCGACATCCGCATTATGGACGTCAAGGACGCGATGGCCGAGACGCTCAAGCGTGCCCGCGAGGGCGAGGACACGATCTCGGTCTCGGGCAACGTCCTGCGCGACTATCTGACCGATATGTTCCCGATCCTCGAGCTCGGAACGTCGGCAAAGATGCTCTCGATCGTTCCGCTGATGAATGGCGGCGGGCTTTTCGAGACCGGTGCCGGCGGCAGTGCTCCCAAACACATCGAGCAGTTTCTGCACGAGGGTTATCTGCGTTGGGACTCGCTCGGCGAGTTTTTGGCCCTGCAGGCGAGCCTCGAGCACCTGGCGCAAACCCAGGGCAACCAAAAGGCACAGGTCCTGGCCGACGCTCTGGACGAGGCAAACGCCAAGTTTTTGGCCAATGATAAGTCGCCCGCCCGCAAGGTCGGGCAGATCGACAATCGCGGTTCGCATTTCTATCTGGCAATGTACTGGGCCGAGGCATTGGCCGCCCAGACGGCCGACGCTGAGCTTGCCGCCGAGTTTGCGCCCGTCGCCGCTGCGATGCGCGAAAATGAGGCAAAGATCAACGAGGAACTGATCGGAGCACAGGGCAAGCCGCAGGATGTCGGCGGGTATTATCACCCCGATTCGGCAAAGGCGTACGCGGCGATGCGCCCGTCGGCGACGCTCAATGCGATCGTTGACGGCATCTAGGTCCGCAAACGTAAATAATTGCGGAGCGTCAATTTGTCTGACATCCATTTGACCCGCCGGGCATCAAACCTGTTTTGAGCCGGGTGCCCGCGAGGGCGGCAATTTTGGAACTTAATCAAACACGCTTCGTGAAAACTGTATTGTGAAAAAGTTTTTGGCCATCTATCTGTTCGTGCTCATCTGCGCCGCCGCGGCATCGGCGCAGTTTCCGCAAATGCGGACCATCGAGGAGCGTACCCAGCAAAAGAGCGAAGAAGTGCGCCGCGTCGAGGAAGAAAAACGGCGGCTCGAGGGCGACCCGAAAACGGTTGCTCCCGTCATCAAACCCTCGGTGATGAACGTCGATGTCCAGATGGTCCTGGCCAAGCAGGAGTACAAGGATTTTGCCGCCGCCAAACCGTTTAACCTCACCCGCATCGTCGATGGCGACCCGCTCTGGCTCTACTTTAAGTTCAACGGCAAGCTCGGCAACTGGGTCCACACGATGCGCAACGCGGACGGCACCGAGCGGTACCTGCTCTTTGTCGAGTTCGGCCCGCAGGGCGACGTCACGGCCAAGAGTCACCAGCTGATCGAGTTTCGCAAGGACGAGCTCAATATGACCGAGATGAAGATGAGCCTCGTCCCCGGCAAGGCCGGCAATAACAAGGCGCTCGAGATCTTTATCAAGAACATCGCCGCGTCGAAGCCCGGCCTCTGGAACAACGAGCTGCGTGTGTCCCGCAATGAGGGCTTTCCCCGCGGGGCCAACGACTATCTCGCCAAGATCGGCTTTACCTGCGATTTTTCCAAGGGTATTTCAAAATATCCGGCGATGCTGCCGGCGTATCGTTCGATGGTCCTGCGCGATTCGCTCGACGAAAGGGTACTGCCCGTTGAGGGTAAACTCGACGATACGCTCGCCAGAGCGTCGCTGGCGGGCAAGTTGGCCGAGGTTGGGATCGTACCTTCGCGGATGTACTTTGCGGCCGACAACTGGCTCGAGTACAGCGATCAGC
The DNA here is from genome assembly GCA_044221625.1 of Pyrinomonadaceae bacterium. Lineage (GTDB taxonomy): Bacteria > Acidobacteriota > Blastocatellia > Pyrinomonadales > Pyrinomonadaceae > OLB17. The sequence continues at coordinate 38,385 of JBGAOU010000008.1, forward strand.
CGATCAGCGTCCGCCAATACCGAAAGGTCACGGGAGTCTTTCTTTACCAAAAGGACGGTACCTGCTTTTACGGCACCGCGGACCTCGTCCAGCCTTTTGACCCGATGAACAATGCGTTCTCCGACGCCGCTGTGACGATCGGCAAACCCATCCTGACCGCCTGTCAGTGACGTGGGCCGTCAGTCCGCCTTATCTATCCGGGCCGCTAATTCGATATCAAACGGCGTGATCCCGCCGCGGTCGTGCGTCGTCGTCAGGACCTCGGCGTAGCCCCAGCCGAACGTGATGTCCGGGTGGTGATCGAGTTCCTCGGCGATCGCCCCGATACGGTTTACCTGTGCGAGTGCATCGGCAAAATTGGCAAACTCAAACCGGCGCTTCAGTGAGCCGTCCTCGGCACGCCAACCGTCGAGCCCCGCGAGGGCGGCCGTGACCTCTTCGGGCGATAGTAATTTTCGTTCCATCCTTTTCTCCGAACCTTTGATCTACGCTATAATTTACCTTTTTCGGACTTTATTCAAAGGTATATTTAAGATGCGATTTTGGTCAAGGATACTGTTATTTTCGGTGGTCGCCGCCGCGATATCGTGCAGCGGCGGCAAGCCGCCCGCGACGCCGCTCGAGACTTTTAAGACCTATACCAAGGCGATCAAGCAAAAAGATACGACGACCATGAAGATCCTGCTTTCTGATGCGACCATCAAAATGCATGAGAAAGAGGCCAAGGCTCAGGGCGTGACGGTCGACGACATCGTAAAGCGCGAGACGCTGTTCAGCGAAAATCAAAAGTCGGTCGAGTTTCGCAATGAGAATATCAGCGGCGACAAGGCGACACTGCAGGTCAAAAATGCCTATGGCAGCTGGGAAACGGTCCCGTTTGTCCGCGAGGACGGCGTCTGGAAGATCGACAAGGCCGGCTACGCCGAGCAGTTGATGAAGGACGTCGAGGAAAATAACAAAAAGATCGATCAGATGATCAATAACGGCGGTGACGGCATCGATGATCTCGCACCGCAGCCCGTGACCCCGAAATAGGAGAGTTTTGTGTCAAAGATCAAACCGTTCAAGGCCCTGAGGCCGCGTGCCGACCTTGCGGCAAAAGTTTCAAGCGCACCGTACGACGTCGTTTACTGGTCGGAGGCCCGCGACGAGGCCGAGCGCGATCCGCAGACCTTTCTGCGTGTGACGCGTCCGGATGGCGACTTTCCCGAGCACGAGCAGCCCGCTGCCGCCGAGCTTTTTCTGCGGGCGAGGCAAAATCTCGACTCGCTCATCGAACAGGGCGTGTACGCGGTCGACCCCGAGCCGGCGGTCTATGTCTATCGTCTGACGCTCGGCGAACAGTCGCAGACCGGGCTCGTCGCCTGCTGTTCGATCGACGAATATGAACGCGGCCTGATCAAAAAACACGAAAAGGTCCGCCCCGATAAGGTCGAGGATCGCACCGAGCACATCCTGACGGTCGGTGCTCAGACCGGGCTTATCTTTTTGGCGTTTCGCGGCACCGATACGACGGCCGGGCTGTTCGCCGCGGCGGTCAAGGATGAGCCGCTCTATGATTTTGAGGGCGACGACGGCGTGCGGCACACTCTCTGGCGTGTGACCGAAGCAGGGCCGTGGATCGACGCCTTTGCCGAACTGCCCGAGCTCTATGTCGCCGACGGCCATCATCGTGCTGAGAGCGCGTTTCTGGCACGGACGCGGATGCGCGAGCGTTATCCCGACTACACCGGCGACGAGCCTTTCAACTACGTTTTCGCCGGCATCTTCCCGGCCGATGACCTCGCGATCATGGCGTACAACCGTGTCGTCACGGGCCTCATCGGTTTGAGCGAGAGCGAGTTTTTCGAGCGGCTCGGCGAGAGCTTTATCGTCGGCCCGAGCGATCATAAAGAGCCCGCGGCCCGCGGCGAGATCTGTATGTACATCGGCGGCAAGTGGTACTCGATGCGGTCAAACGTCCAGTACGTCCGCGAGCCCGACGCGATCGAGCGGCTCGACGTCAGCGTTCTGCAAAAGTACGTTCTCGAACCGATCCTCGGCATCATGGACGTCCGTACCGACGAGCGGATCGGTTTTGTCGGCGGCCGACGCGGCACCGAGGAACTCGAGCGGATGGTCGACAGCGGCAAGGCGACGGTCGCTTTCTCGATGTTTCCGACGACGATGGACGACCTCTTTGCCGTTTCGGATATGGGCGAGATCATGCCGCCCAAATCGACCTGGTTCGAGCCCAAATTAAAGGACGGACTGCTCGTCCACGTGATCTGACACGTATGATCGACGTCAATCTAGCCGACCTGCGCAAGACCTATTCGAAAATGGAGTTGACCGAACGGTCGGTCGACGCCGATCCGTTCGAGCAGTTTGGCAAATGGATGAACGAGGCTCTCGCCGCCGAACTGCCGGAACCGACGGCGATGACGCTCGCGACCGCCTCGGCCGAGGGACGGCCGTCGTCGCGCATCGTGCTGCTCAAGGGGTTTGACCACCGCGGCTTTGTTTTTTACACCAATTACAAGAGCCGCAAGGGCCGCGACCTGGCCGAAAATCCGTTTGCCGCGATGCATTTTTTCTGGCCCGAGCTTGAGCGACAGGTGGACGTTTCGGGCCGGGTAGAACGAGCCTCAGCCGAAGAGTCTGACGCGTATTTCGCCTCGCGGCCGTTCGACAGCCGCATCGGCGCGTGGGCGTCGCGCCAGAGCGAAAAGATCGCCTCGCGGAGCGTGCTTGTAAAGCGAGTGATGAAGATCGTCGCGATGCACCCGACCGGGCACGTCCCGCGGCCGCCGCACTGGGGCGGATTCAGGCTGATACCGGACCGCATCGAATTTTGGCAGGGCCGGCCGAGCCGTTTGCACGACCGCATCTGTTACGAACTCACAGACGGCGCATGGCAGCACGCACGCCTGTCACCATAGAACATGGCATTTCTCGAGACCGAAAGATTGTTGATGGAGCCGATCGTGCAGGAAGACCTGCCGTGGCTCATCGAGATGCGCTCGCCGCCGGCGGTCAACCGCTATCTCGGCGGCCCGACGATGCAAAACGCCGAGGCACTGGCCGTCCGCATCAGGTTCTACATCGACTCGTGGAACAAGTTTGGCTTCGGCTTTTGCAAGATGCGGCTCAAGAGCACGGGCGAGCTGATCGGCACCGGCGGGCTCGTGCCGCTCGACGACACGGGCGAGATCGAGGTCGGCTATAACCTATCCGAAAAGTATTGGCGGCAGGGATACGGATTTGAATGCGCGATGGCGTGGCTCAGGTACGGTTTTGAGGTCGCCGGGCTCGAACGCATCGTCGCCGTCGCCGAACCCAACAACAAAGGGTCGTGGCGGATAATGGAAAAGTGCGGGATGCACTACGAAAAGACTGAGCCGCATTACAATATGGACTGCGTCTTTTACGGCATCTCACGCGAAGAGTTTTTGCGGCCGAAGCACGACGACATCGTCGTCAAACTGATGTAACAGCGGTAGATGAAGCCAAACGTGCCAAAGCTGATTTTCGCCATCGCGGCCACGCTCTACGTGCTGTGGATCGCCTATGACCCGATGCAGGGCAGCTTTTTGGATAACGTCGATCTGCCGATACACGAGACGGGCCATCTGCTGTTCCGTCCGTTCGGCGAGTTTATGATGGTCGCCGGCGGTTCGCTGTTCCAGGTGATATTCCCGATCGTTTTCGTCGGCTATTTTATCTGGCAGCGGAGCTTTTACTCAGCCGCGATCGTCGCCCTGTGGGTCGGGCAGAGCATCCTCAACGTCTGGGTTTACGCCTCGGACGCGGTCGTGATGCAGCTCGTGCTGACCAGCGGATTTACCGGCAGCGAGGGCAGCTTTCACGACTGGAATTATATGCTCACGCATTTCGGCCTGCTCGATTCGGTCAAGGGCGTCGCCAAGGTCATAAGGTTTACCGGCACCGTCACGATCGTCGCCGCCGGTGTGATGGCGATCTATTTTTCGCTGCAGCCGGCCGTGCCGGACATCGACGAAGAACTATGAAAGTAACTCTGATCACCGGTGCCTCAAGCGGTATCGGTGAGACATTTGCACGGCGGCTCGCCGCCGAGGGCCACGACCTGGTGCTCGTCGCCCGTTCGGAAAAGGCCCTGCACGAACTGTGCGACGAGCTGATGCTCAAGCACAAGATCACGGCCCACTATGTCGTGCTCGACCTCGGCCGCCCGGACTCCGACGCCGAACTATGGGCCGAGACCGAAAAGCACGGCTTTGAGGTCGATTGGCTGATCAACAACGCCGGTTTCGGTTCGGTCGGCGATTTTGCCGTGCTCGACGGCGAGCGCGAGCTCGAGATGATCGACCTCAACGTCCGCTCGCTGGTCGCGCTCACGCACCGTTATCTCGGCCCGATGCGCTCCCGCGGGCAAGGCACGATCATCAACGTGTCTTCGGCCGCCGGTTTTCAGCCGATACCGTTTATGGCGACGTACGCGGCGACCAAGGCCTTTGTCTCGTCGTTTACCGAGGCGATCGCCGAAGAAAATCGTCCGCTCGGCATACGCATCCTCGCCCTGTGTCCGGGCTCGACCAAGACCAACTTCTTTGCCGCGTCAAACATCGACCGCCCGATCCAGGTCAAGGGCCAGCAGACGGCCGAGGACGTGGTCGAAACCGCACTCCGCGCGCTTCGCGGCAGCCGGGCAAAGGTCGTCTCGGGCCTCGCCAACAAGGTCGGCGCCTTTCTCGGCGGCCACGCACCGCACGTTTTGTCGTCGCGGGCGATGGCCCGGGCTCTGAGGCCCAAGTACCAAAAGCCAAAAGGGGATAAATGAGATTTACCGTGCTCGGCAGCGGCTCGACCGGCAACGCCGTCCTCATCTCCAGCGAAAAGACCAACGTCCTCGTTGACGCCGGCATGAGCGCGCGTGAGATATTGCGGCGCCTCGGCGAGGTCGGCGTCGGCCACACGCAGCTCGACGGCATTTTGATAACGCACGAGCACGGCGACCACGCCGGCGGCCTGCGGGTGCTGATGTCGTCGGTCGACTGTCCCGTCTTTATCTCGCGTCCGACCGAGGATTCATACTACGACACGCGTGCCGGCGGCCAAAACGGCGACAGCGAATCGTCAAAACGCCGTGCCGCTCTCCGCGACCGCACCGTCGAGATCGAATCGACCCGCGAATTTCGCATCGGCGACATCGATTTCGAACCCTTCAGCGTACCGCACGACGCGGCCGACAATTTCGGATTTGCCGCAAAAAAAGACGGCGTCAAGGTCGCCACACTGATGGATTTTGGCCACATAACCGACCTCATCAAGCAAAAGCTCGAGGGCTGTGACGCGATCGTCGTCGAGTCGAACCATAGCCGCGATATGCTCCGCGCCTGTTCGGTCTATACCTGGGACCTCAAACAACGGATCATGTCCCGCACCGGCCACCTTTCGAACGAGGACCTCAGCGACTGGCTGCAAAACGATTTTGACGGCTCGGCCCGCCATGTCGTGCTCGCTCACCTGTCACAGCGGGCCAACGAACCGCACCTCGCCCGCCTCACGGCCGAAACCGCTCTCGCGATGCGCTCGCCGCTCTTCCGCGCCGAAACAAAAATAACCATCTCACACCACCGCCAACCGACCGACTGGATCGGGTTCTGATGACCGCATTACCGACGATCGACTACGGGGATCGGCCGGAGCGTGAGGTCGGCGGTGATGGCCTGCGTGATGCCATGAACGAGGGCAGCCTTACGTTATGAGACACCTGAGACGGCCGTGGTTTCGCTAAGTGTAGGTTTTATATGGGTTTGAGGGCGGATCGGGGTGTCTCACAAGTGTCCCATTCGGGACAAAATGAGACAGTTTGGGACACTTTTGGGCCAAAAACGGCCTTTTTCGGGGTTGTTTTTGCCATAAAACGGGCCGAAAACGGCTCCAAAACACCCAAAATTGGGTCAAATACGGCAAAAATCGTCCCCTTTTTGCAGCGGATCCGTGCGAACGACGCATCCTTTGACCGCGAGGCCGGAGTTTGCGGGACAACGCTCGTGAGGCCGCGGCCGGCGGCCGGCGGGGCACATCTGACTTGCATCTTGGGCGGATTTGGTTCAAAATTCGCTGAAACCAGCCGAACCGGCGACATTCCCTTACGATCCGTTAATAGCGAGTGACGAATATGAACCTCTTCAGGACGAAATCCATTTCGCAGATCCAGGCCGATGCGGCCGCAGGACTTTTGGAGCATGCCGGCGAGACGGCCGCTCCGGGAACGCTCAGACGCACGCTCGGCGTGTTTGACCTGACGCTGATGGGCATCGCCGCGATCATCGGTGCCGGTATCTTCGCGATGGTCGGCAAGGCGTCATACAACGGCGGCCCGGCTGTGGCGTTGCTGTTCGTCTTTACGGCGGTGGCATGTGCGTTCTCGGCACTGTGCTATGCCGAGTTTGCCTCGAGGATCCCGGTCGCGGGCTCGGCCTACACGTATGCTTACGCGTCGATGGGCGAGTTTATCGCGTGGATCATCGGGTGGGACCTGATCGTCGAGTACGCCATTGGCAACATCGCCGTCGCCATCTCGTGGAGCGACTATTTTACGGGGCTGCTGAAAGGGTACGGCATCAATATACCGCTGCATTTTACGATGGACTTTCTGACCGCCAAGCGCGGTTACGCCGCCGTGACCGAGGCCGTCGCCGGCGGTGCGACCGTCGATGCTCTTTCCAAAGGCTGCGAGGCGGCCGACGCCGCCATCACTTGCGGCCAGGTCGACGGCTATTTGGCGTGGCTCAACGCTCCGCACCTGGGCTCGATACCGGTCGTCTGCGACCTGCCCGCTCTGCTGATCACGCTCGTCATCACGACGCTCGTATTTATCGGCATCCGCGAGTCAAAATTTGCCTCGAACATTATGACCGTTCTCAAGGTCGGCATCATCCTGCTGGTCATTTTCCTCGGGCTCAACTATGTGAACCCGGCAAACTGGTCGCCTTTCGCCCCGAACGGGATCGCCGGCGTGCTGAAGGGCGTGTCGGCCGTATTCTTTGCGTACATTGGGTTTGACGCCCTTTCGACGACCGCCGAGGAATGTAAGAATCCGCGACGCGACCTGCCGATAGCGATGATCCTGTCGCTGGTCATTTGCACCATCCTGTACATCGCCGTCGCACTCGTCCTGACCGGTATGGTCAGCTACAAAATGCTCGACGTCGGCGATCCGCTGGCGTTCGTCTTCGGCCCTGAGGGTGCCAATGTTCCGTGGGTCGCGGGCATTATCGCGGTCAGTGCTGTCATCGCACTCGCGACTGTGTTTCTCGTATTCCAGATCGGCCAGCCGCGTCTGTGGATGGCGATGAGCCGCGACGGCCTGCTGCCGAAGGTCTTTTCGTCGATCCATCCAAAATTCAACACGCCGTGGTTCGCGACGATCATCACCGGTATCGTCGTCGCCATTCCCGCTCTGTTCATGAACCTGACCGAGGTCACCGACCTTGCCAGCATCGGTACGCTGTTCGCTTTTGTGGTCGTGTGTGCGGGCGTTTTGTTCAAGGACAAGGAGTTTAAGGAAAGCGGCGCCCGCTATGTACCGTACATCAACGCACAGTTTCTGCTGCCGGTCATACTGGTGGTGGTCGGGTTTGTCATCAACTATTTCAGCCCGACGTTTTACAGCGACCTGATCACCATCACGCCCGCCGAGGGCGAATCGATGCTGGGTGCGTTTTCGCACAAGATACCGATGATCTTCTTCGTTGTTATATCGGCAATACTCGTGTTCTTCAGCCTGACCAAAAAGCTGTCGCTGATACCGATCCTCGGCCTGCTCTCGTGTCTGTATCTGATGACCGAGCTTGGCGTGACCAACTGGATCAGGTTTGGCGTATGGCTGCTCGTCGGCATGGTCATCTACTTTATGTACGGCTACCGCAACAGCCACCTCAACCGTCAGGACGAGGCCGCGGCCGAGGCATAGAGCGATTTACAATTCTTTACGTTATTGCCAAAACCAAATGCGCTAGTATTGCGTCTTAGCAAGAGGTAATACAATTTTAGCCTTTGATCTGGGAGCAATTTATGAAAAAGAATGTGTTTTTTGGAGCGATCTTTTCGCTTCTGGTTTTGGCCTTTACGGCCTCGGCCCAAACGTCTGATTATTCGGGCACCTGGACGCTCGACGTCAGTAAATCGAAACTCGGCGACCGCAACATGATCGCCGAACAGACCCTGACCGTCGTTCAGACCGCCAAGGATATCACCGTGACCCCCGCGACGAAACGCAATCCTCCGCCCGACGGAGCGATGGGCGGCGGCGGCAGGCCCGGCGGCGGAATGGGCGGCGGCGATGCCGCGATGACATACAGCCTCGACGGCAAGGAAACCAAGACCGAGATCGAGGGGCGCATGGGCAAGATGCCGGTGACGCTGACCGCAAAGTCAGAGGGCGGCAGACTGCTGCTCACGTCGGTCAGCAGCTTTAGCGGCCCGATGGGCGAGATCACCGTTACGACCAAGGAAAACTGGGAACTGAGTGCGGACGGCAAAACGCTGACCATCAATACCGAGCGCACGACGCCCCGCGGTACCGACTCGACGACACGCGTCTTTTCGAAAAAGTAGCCGGCGGCCGCAGCGTTAAATCAAATGGGCCCGGCGAGGGAAAAATACTCTCGCCGGGCCTTTTCTTGTGTCGGGCTGAGCCTTTCGCCTAGTCCTCAAATTGAAGTTCGTCGATGATCTCGGCCATGTATTTTTTGCCGAGTTCGAGATCGTCCGGCCTCAGCGACACCGCTCCAACTACGGCGTGGCCGCCGCCGCCGTAGCGTTCGCAGATCTCGGCGATGTTGTGTGTCCGCGGCCGCGGCGCCCAGGGGTTTGACCCGACCGATATCTTGGTGCGAAACGAGCTTTGGCTCAGTGACACGACATACGTCACCTCGGGGTGAAAGTAGTACGGGATAAACTTGTTATAACCCTCAATGCCGGTTCCGGTCAGGTCAAAATGGACGACCCCGCGTTCCGAGACGGCACGGCCCTTGATCAACTCGACCGTTGACCAATGCTGCTCGAGGATCGGTGCGAGTTTGGCCTGGATCACGTCGCTCGCGACGATGTCGTCAAGCGAACGCTCGGTCAGCATCCGGATGATCTCCTCGACAAAAGCCGGGTCCTTTTCGCCCTCGATCACCTGCATCAGCTTTAGTGCCGACGACCGCAGTTCGACACACTGTGCCGGCGATTCGTACAAGGCCCCGTCGATGATATGTGCCCAGTGGATAAGTTCGGCGAGCGACTCGTCCTCAAAGCCGAACTTCTCCTTAGCGATACGAGCGATAAATTCGGCGCAGGATTTACTGGTGGTATCGAGAAACTTTCTGCCCGATGTGTCGGCCCTAAAATGCTCCTCGTCCGGCTTGGTCAAAAATGCCGATTGATGGTGGTCGAACCACCAGGTCAGGCGTTCGTCGGGACAGTATTTGAAATCGACGATCGCGTTTTCATCGCCGTCAAACTGATCGCGGTCAAAGGCGTTGCCGGCCCGGTGCATCGTGGGCGTGTAGGCTACCAGGGCGTCCGGGTGAAACTTTGCCTTGTAAAACTTGGTGAAGATAGCGGCCGATGAAACGCCGTCGAAGCAATTGCCGTGATAAAGTATCCGAAGTTTCATATAATCACTATTTGCCCGTAGACAAAACATTTTAGACTAGTTGGCGAAGCCAATTTCGTCAAGGAATCGAATATGAATATCAGGCTGGCAAGCGTCGAGGACGCTCACTTTTTCGTTGAGTTCAATCAGGCGATGGCGTTCGAGACCGAGGGCAAGCAACTTGATCCGAACGTCGTCGGCCCGGCGGTCGAGTCGGTATTTGTCGATACAGAAAAGGGGTTTTACGTTGTCGCCGAGGATGATGGCGACGTTGTCGGCGGGCTGATGATCACCTACGAATGGAGCGACTGGCGCAACGCCTGGATGTGGTGGATCCAGAGCGTCTATATCCGCAAGGAGGCACGCGGAAAGCGTGTTTACAGCCATCTTTACGAGTTTGTGAAGGAACGCGCAAGAGAGGCCGGCGTTTACGGCATCCGGCTCTACGTCGAGCACGACAACACGCACGCCCAGCGGGTGTACGAGGCTGTCGGGATGGAAGCATCGCATTACGTGATGTACGAAGAAATGTTATGACCACGATCAGCGAAGCCGAGTTTGCGCGGATCTGCATCGGCATTCGGGCCGACCGCGAGAGCATCATCAAGCACAATCCGCTGGGGCCGGACAGCGAGATCTTGCTGTGGATGCTGCTCAGTTGCCTGATAAGCTACCTTAACCTGAGCGACCTCGAAACGCCGTGCTTTAACGGCAAGCCGGATGCCGAAACGTATCGAAACGCGATCCGATTCGTACTTAGCGAGCGGCGGACGGACCCTTTTGACGTAGACAAATATCTGAGTGAACTCATAAATGCTGATAGCTAAATTCCCGCTCACGCCGTTTCAACAAAACACCCGGATCGTCGCCTGCGAGCGGACGCGTCGGGCGATCTGTATCGACCCCGGCGAAAGCTCGGACGAACTAAACGGATATATCCGAGCCAACGGACTCGAACTGCAGGCGATCGCCCTGACGCACGGCCATCTCGACCACGTCGGCGGCACCGCCGCACTTGCTGAGGCATTTCCGGATGCGGAGATCATACTCCACAAGGATGACGAAGATCTGTATTACGGCCTGCCGCAGCAGCCATTGATGATGGGCATCCCGCAGGGCCAACTGGCAGCACTCGGTTTCGCATACGACCGACCGCCGACGCTCAGCCGCAATTGGCAGGACGGCGAGGTGTATGAGGTCGGCGATCTCCGCTTTTCGGTCCGGCATTGCCCGGGGCACACTCGCGGGCACGTCGTATTGGCCGAGGTTGACCGCAAACATGTCTTTGTCGGCGACTGCCTGTTTGAGGGATCGATCGGGCGGACCGATCTGCCGGGCGGCGATTATGATCAGCTGATAGATTCGATAAAAAGCCGGATATTGACGCTTGACGACGAGACGATCGTTTATTCGGGTCATGGGGCCGAAACGACGGTTGGCCGCGAACGGGCGTCAAACCCTTTTCTGACGGGCGTTTATAAACTAACGCGCGGCAGATATATGTAGTCCTTAGGGGCAATGTAGTTTATTGAGAACAACGAAGACCAGAGGAGTAATCAACAATGCAAAAATTGCTTTCGGCGCTCATTTTGACGGCACTTGTCGCCCTTACGACATTAGCCCACGACGACAACAGTCATTTTGAAAAGCAGCAAGAGGTGACCGTCAAGGTCACAAAGATCAGCGGCAATGTGTATATGCTCCAGGGCCGCGGCGGTAATATCGGGGCGATCGTCGGCCAGGAAGGCATTTTGATCATCGACGACGACTACAAGGTGGTAAGCGAAAAGCTGAGTGCGGCCCTAAAGGAACTTGGATCAGCCGTACCGAAGTATATCGTCAATACGCACTGGCACGGTGACCATACCGAGGGCAACGAGTTTTTCGGAAAGCAATCGATCATCATCGCACATGAAAAAGTGCGAAAGCGCCTGACGGATCCGCCGGTCATCTTCGGCCAAAAAACAGCTCCGTATCAGCCGTTCGCTCTGCCGGCGATCACCTATTCCGAGCGGATGCATTTGTATTTTGACGGCGACCAGATCGATATGATCTATCTGCCGGCCGGACACACGGACGGCGACACGATGGTAATTTTCAATACGGCAAAGGTCGTTCACCTCGGCGACCATTATTTCAATGGCCGTTTTCCATTCGTTGACCTGGCGAGCGGCGGCAGTGTGCAGGGTCTGATCAACAACATCGGAACGGCGATCGCGATGATGCCGCCCGACGTCAAGGTGATACCCGGACACGGCCCGCTGGCAACGCTCGACGACGTAAAGTCATACCAACAGACGCTGACAGCGACCTCGAAGATCGTTCAGGACGCGATGAAAAAGGGTTTGTCGCTGGACGAGATCAAAAAGGCCGGATTGCCCGAGAAATACAAAGCCTACGGTTCCGGATTTATCAAGACCGATGCCTGGATCGAAACCGTCTATAACAGCTACTCAAAGAAGTAGTATTCGCTCACACGTCAAAATGAAAAGACGCGGGCCGTAAGGTAATATCCTCGGGCCCGCGTCTTTTAGTAATGTTCAATGAGTCTGCTTACGCAACAGTGATCTCATCACAGAGATACACGTCCTGGATCGCGTTCAGCAGTTCGACGCCTTCCGCCATCGGCCGCTGAAAGGCCTTGCGACCCGAGATCAGTCCGGTTCCGCCGCCGCGTTTGTTGATGACGGCCGTACGGACCGCATCCGCCAGATCGCCCGCACCTTTTGATTCGCCGCCCGAATTGATCAGACCGGCACGCCCCATGTAACAGTTTGCGACCTGATACCGGACGAGGTCGATCGGATTGTCGGTCGTCAGTTCCGAGTAGATCTTCGGATTGGTCTTGCCGTAGCTGCTCTCCATATTGAGAGCATTGTAGCCGCCGTTACGCTCGGGCAGTTTCTGCTTGATGATATCAGCCTGGATCGTGACGCCGAGATGATTGGCCTGGCCGGTGAGGTCCGCCGCGGTGTGCATATCGCCTTCGCCGGTCTTGAATTTGGAATTACGCAGATAGCACCAGAGGATCGTCGCCATACCGAGCTCATGGGCATAGGCAAAAGCCTCGGCGACCTCGGTGATCTGACGGGTCGACTGGTCGGAACCAAAATAGATCGTCGCCCCGACCGCGACCGCTCCCATATTGTGGGCTTGCTCGACCGTGCCGAACATGACCTGATCGAACTGGTTAGGATAGGTCAGCAGTTCGTTGTGGTTGATCTTAACGACAAACGGTATCTTGTGAGCGTATTTCCTGGCGACCGAACCGAGAACGCCGTACGTCGACGCGACAGCGTTGCATCCGCCCTCGATCGCGAGCTTGACGATGTTTTCCGGATCAAAATACGCGGGATTCGGAGCAAAGCTCGCCCCGGCCGAATGTTCGATGCCCTGATCGACGGGCAATATCGAGACATAACCCGTGCCAGCCAAACGGCCCGTATTAAAAAGCGTCTGCATACTTCGCAAAACGCGGACATTACGGTCCGAGGGTGCGACCACGCGGTCAACGAAATCACCGCCCGGCAAATGAATATTTTCCATCGGGATAGTGGTCGAAACGTGCGACAGCAGCGACTCGGCGTCCGCACCTAAAAGTTCCTGTATCTTACTGTGATCGACAGCCATTAAAATATCTCCTTATTGATAAATACTTAATTAAAATGCTATTTGCCGTGAATTATAACACAACGGCCGCACCCTTCGCAGGCAGAAAAAACCTTGATTTATTTGTGACTATCGTCATAGACTACATGTGGTCAGCCCGCGTTTAATATACTCCATGTGGCTTTTAATGTGAGTACTTTTTGCGCTTGGCCATTTTCCACTCTTTCCGGATTACTACTATTTCGTTTGAGGTGAATATGAATTTGCGAACCTTCAAGGAACGGTTGTTGATTGCCGCGGCCTGTATTTTTGTAATTCTCGGCATTCACAGCACGGCACGCTCCCAGGACAATGAATGGCGACCAGTGACGCCGCAGGAGATCGGGCAAAAGGCTCCGATCGTTGAGGCCGACGCCGATGCCGAGGCAATATTTTGGGAGGTTCGCATTGATGACAGCTCCAGCGATGATCTTTCTCGCAAACACTATGTTCGTGTAAAGATCTTCACCGAACGCGGACGCGAGAAATACAGTAAGTTTGACATCACATATTCTAAAGGCACGAAGATCAAGGATCTTTTGGCCCGCGTAATAAGAGCGGATGGCACAATCGTCGATATCAAAAAAGAAGAGATCTTTGATCGTGATATCGTCCGCGCGAACGGGGTCAAACTGAAGTCTAAATCGTTTGCTGTACCAAATATCGAACCTGGAGTAATTGTCGAATATCGTTACAAAGAGACGATCGATGACGCTGGCGCAATGGGAATGAAACTCCAGTTTCAACGCGACATTCCGGTTCAGAATTTAGCGTATTATTACAAACCTTATAATGGTAAGGAACCGCAATCTCAGCCGTACAATCTCAAAGGAGTTAATTTTGTAAAGGATAAGGGCGGTTATTATCTGGCCACTCGCACGAACGTTCCGGCGCTCAAGGAGGAACCCAGAATGCCGCCGGACGATATGGTGAGGGCGTGGATGCTCCTCACGGGAACCCGGCTGACGGTTACTAGTGCATCCGCGTATTCGATCTCGTTTGCAGTAAAAGACCCCAGCAATATGCAAAAGTATTGGGGAGCGGTTTCGACCGAACGGGCTCCGCTGACCAAGTTCATGACTAAAAAGGACGACGATATAAAAAGGGTCGCCGACGAGGTGACTGCCGGAGCTCCGACAACCGAAGAAAAGCTAAAGAGACTTTACGAGTACTGTCAGCGCCAGATATCAAACACAACGTTTGACGCCTCATTGACCGACGAACAGCGTGCCAAGCTGCCAGAAATTAAGTCGCTTGCGGACGTATTAAAGCGAAAATCAGGAAGCTCGCAGGTAATAGATATGCTATTCGGTGCCATGGCGAGTTCGCTCGGGCTTGAGGCAAGAGTCGGATTGGTCGGGGACCGCAGTCAAATGTTCTTTCATCCGAATATGACTAATGACCGGCTTATCCATCTTGGGGTGATCGGCGTTAAGGTTGGGAATGAATGGAAGCTGTTTAACCCCGGAATGAAATTTCTACCTTACGGAATGCTCGTTTGGTACGAAGAAGACAATTGGGCTCTGCTGGTATCGGATAAGATGTATGATTGGCAACAGACGCCGTTTACACCGCACGATAGTTCAAACATCAAGCGAACCGGGAAATTTAATTTGCTCGAAGATGGCAGCCTTGTCGGTGATGTCGTGATGGAATATACCGGTCATCCTGCAATTTCGTATCGATCTGCAAATTATGACGAATCAGCCGCAAAACGCGAGGAAGACCTAAAAACTGAGATCAAAGCAAGACTAAGTACCGCTGAGATCACAAACATATCCATCGAAAACGTTGACGATTCCAGAAAAACTCTTACAAAGAGATTTACTGTTAAGGTACCGAATTATGCGCAGAAGACCGGAAAGCGAATTTTTGTTCAGCCGGGCTTTTTTGAATATGGCGTTTCGCCGGTTTTTAAGGGCTCAAGCCGGAGTTATGATATCTTTTTCTCATATCCATGGTCAGAGACTGATTCTGTCGAGATCACTTATCCCAGCGCTTACGATCTCGATAATGCGGATGCTCCCGGAATTATCGCCGATTCGCAGAACATCGGATCACTCGATATTAAGATCAGAACGGACAAGGCCGCCAACTACCTTAAATATGACCGCAAGTTCTTCTTTGGTGGCGGAGGAAATACGCTGTTCCGCGTGGAATCGTACTCCGCATTAAAAGGACTTTTTGATAATTTTCACAAGTCTGATACGCATACGATCACTCTCAAGCAAAGATAGACGTCGGAGACAATATGTTAACAATATTCACGCGTCCGCTTCGATCTGTCTTTTTCGTCGTGGTACTTATAGGCAGTATTACCATCGGGGTTAATGCCGACGATGCTCCGCCGGCGTGGATGACGCAGGCCGCTCGCGGCGCTACGCCATCATATGACAAGGATGTCCCCGCAGTTGTACTTGTCGATGAACAGCAAGTTGCGTTGAGCAGTGACATCAAGCTGACAACGATCGAAAACTATGCGGTAAAGGTCTTGAGCCGCGAGGGTCGCTCGTATGCCGCTGCACGTGCGTTTTACCTCGTCAGCTCGGGTAAGGTTCGCGACATAATGGCGTGGATCATCCGGCCGGACGGCACGACCAAATATTACGACAAAAAGACCGTACTTGATGTCATCGCCGACAATGACGACGTTTACAATGAGGGCCGCGTTAAAATAATAGACGCGACCGGCGATGTCGAGGTCGGGTACGTGTTCGGATACACGGTCGTTTCCGAAGACTCGCCGCTCTTCTACAACGATTCGTGGCGATTTCAGAGCGGCATTCCAACGTTGGTCTCACGATACTCGCTGACACTTCCGGCCGGTTGGACGGCGTCAAGCGTCACCTTTAACGCTGATGAGATCAAGCCGCGTATTTCCGGCACCTCATATACATGGGAGATGCGCGACCTCCAGCGGATACCGCCGGAGCCGATGAGCCCGTCGTCGGCAAATCTATCTCCGCGGATCGTTATCAACTACGCTCCGGAAAATAAGGCTCAGACGGCCAATCGCGTCTTTGCTGACTGGACGGACGTGTCGAAATGGGCGACCGAGCTGTATGACCCGCAGGTGGTGATGGATGATAACATCGCCGGAAAAGCACGTGAGCTTACAGCCAATGCCCAAACCGAATTTGAGAAGATCCGCGCCATCGGTGCATATGTCCAGAGTTTGCAGTATATCTCGATCGACATCGGCGTCGGTCACGGAAACGGCTATCGTCCGCGATCATCGTCACTGGTAATGAGTCGCGGTTATGGCGACTGTAAAGACAAGGCAAACCTTATGCGGGCAATGCTGCGGGCGATCAAGATCGATGCCTATCCGATCGCGATCTACTCCGGCGATCCGACATTCGTCCGCGAAAAATGGGCATCGCCGCTGCAGTTTAACCACTGTATCATTGCGGTGCGTGTCAGCGATTCGACCTCGGCGGCGACGATCATCGTGCACCCAAAGCTCGGTCGGTTGCTGATCTTCGACGCGACGGATGAGTTTACGCCTGTCGGCGACCTGCCGGACTATTTGCAGGGAAGTTTGGCGCTGATCATCGCGGGCGACAAAGGCGGTCTGGCACAAATGCCGGTTACCCCGCCCGAGACGGATCTGCTCGAGCGCCGGATCGAGGCGACCATTTCAGACATGGGCGAGGTGAAAGGGAAGATCTCGGAAAAAGCCAATGGACAGTCGTCAACGACATTCCGCCGCGAATTACGAGAATTTTCGGCGGCCGAGTACCGCAAGGTCATCGAAGGGTGGCTTTCCCGGGGTTCGTCCGGTGCCCAATTATTAGATCTTCGATCAAAGGATCGTGCCGGCGAGGCCGCATTTGATCTGGATATCGAATTTGCCGCACCGCGTTATGGGCAAATAATGCAGGGACGACTGCTTGTATTCAAACCAGTCGTCGTCGGCCGCAGAAACGACATCTACCTGACCGAGGCCAAACGGGTAAATCCTATCGAGATCGATTCGTTTTCATTTAAGGAAACCGCCACCTTCAACCTGCCGCCGGGGTTTGTCGTCGACGAAACCCCTGACCCGGTGAAGCTCGATACTCCGTTCGGAAGTTATTCGACAAGCTATGAGGTCAAGGCCGGTGCACTTCACTTTTCGCGGAGCATGTCGACAAAACGCTCGCTTCTGGGTGTCGACAAATACGCCGCGGTCAAAGATTTTTTTACCAAGATCCGCGATGCCGAGCAATCTCCCGTAGTTCTGGTTCGCAAGTAGGCAGGCTGCGGGCAAAGAAAAAAAATGGGGCAATGCCGATCGGCGTTGCCCCCTTTTTTTCATTTGATCGAACCGCAGTGTCTATTGCCCGACCGGATTACCGTCCGTGTCGAGTATCATCAGCGGATAGCCGAGTTCCTTTAGCCTCGGTTCGACCACCTTTCGGTCACCGACGATGACGATCGCCATCTTTGAAGGGTCTATGTACTTATTGGCAACGCGATTTACGTCCTGGAGAGTGACGGCGTTTACATTGGAAATGTATTCGTTAAAGTACGTATCCGACAAGCCGTAAACGACCAGATTGGCAAGCTGGCCGGAGATCTGACCGACCGTCTCAAACCCGCTCGGGAACCGACGGATCAGGCTTTGTTTGTTGGTCTCGAGTTCGTCGTTGCTGACCGGGATCGAACCGCGAATACCGTTCAGTTCCTTCATAAATTCGACAACTGACTCTTTGGTCGAACCGGTCTGCACCTCGGCTGACGCGGCAAACGGGCCCGCACCACGTCGAAATGTAAAGCGGCTGTAGGCACCGTAAGTGTAGCCCTTGTCTTCACGAAGGTTCATAAACAACCTTGCTCCGCCGCCGCCCCCGAGTATCGCGTTCATTACTTGGACTGCGTAGTAGTCGGGGTTGGCACGGTCGATGCCGACCTGGCCGATCGAGACCGATGACTGAGCGGCACCCGGTTTGTCGACCAGGTAGATGCCGGGTCTGCCCATCATTTTCGAATCCGGGTTCACCATTGCCGCACTGCCGCCGGTTTTCCAATCTGCAAATGCCTTGTCGAGCTTCGGCATCAGCGTCTTGGATTCGACATCGCCAACGACGATCAGCGTATTGCCGCTCGGACCGTAGTTTTTCGCGTAAAAGCTTGCGAGATCGTCACGGTTAAACGCCTTGACCGACTTTTCATCGCCGCTCAACTGCTGTCCATACGGCTGGGCGCCGTAGAGCACCTTGTTAAATACGACGTCCGAAACTGCGGTCGGATTCGATTTTCGCTGGAAGAGCTGACCGAGCAGACGGCGACGGTTGCTCTCAAATTCAGCATTCGGGAACGTCGGATTTACCACAATGTCGGCGTAAATGTCGAGAGCCTGATCGAGGTTCTTGGTCAGCGACTGCATGCTCACGTTCGTCGAATCCCAACCCGCCTGTGCACCGACCGATGCACCGATCGACTGCAGTTGATTGGCGATATCGTTGGCCGAACGCGATTTTGTGCCCTGATTGAGCATATTTGCTGTGAAGGACGCGACGCCGGACTTGTCCGCCGGGTCAAGCGATCCGCCGGTGTTGAGCACGAGGTTCATCGAGACGATCGGGAGTTCGTTCTGCTTGACGATCCAGACGTTCAGGCCGTTCGAAAGTTTTGTCTTCTCGATCGCCGGCAGAGCGAATGTCGGGTTCGGGCCCGGCTTTGGCAGCATTGCCTTCTGCTTGGCGAGCAGACCCTCGTCACGCTTCTTGGTCGCGGTGGACGCAGGCTTGTTGACGTTAGCGTTCATCGCCGGTGCCGCACCTTTTCTCGGAACATAAGAGATGATCAGACGATTTGCAGTCAGGTACTTGTTGGCAACACGCTGAATGTCAGCGGCCGTCACCTTGCGGTAACGGTCGAGATCTTCCTGAAAAAAGTCAGGCTTGCCGCGATAGCCGACAAAGTTGCTCAACTGCCCGCCCTTGCCCAATACGGTTTGCAGCCTGAATATCGTCTGCGACTCAATGGCGTTTAAGGCACGGGTCATCTCGTCGGCGGTCGGCGGAGCTGCCTTGATACGGTCGATCTCGGCGTTGATCTCTTTTTCATTTTCCTCGAGCGTCTTCCCCTGTTTGGCAGTGGCCGTGATCTGGAAAAGTCCCGCGATCTCATTAGTTCCGTTGTTTGCAAAGACGTTCTGAGCGATCTCCTTGCCATAGACGAGGTTGCTCTGCAGCCGCGAACCGCGTCCCGAGCTCAAAATGTTCCCGAGCATATCGAGAGCCGCTTCGTCAGCGGAAAACTGAGGCACGCTGTGCCAGACCATCGACATTCTCGAAAGCGGAACGGCATCCTCGACCCTCGTCCTGATCTCTTTATCAAGAGCCGGCTGCGGAGGCGTCGGGCGTGAAATTTCCGCGCCCTTGGCGATCGGGCCGAAGTACTTTTCGATCCAGGCCTTGGCTTGCTTTTCGTCAAAGCTGCCGGCGAGAACAAGCACCGCGTTGTTAGGCACGTAATATGTGCGGAAGAACGATTTTACGTCCTCGAGCGAGGCCGCACTAAGGTCTTCCATCGAGCCGATGACTGACCAATTGTACGGGTGCCCTTTGGGGAACATGATCTCGCCGATCTTTTCGCCTTCAGTTCCGTACGGCTGATTATCGACACGTTGGCGGCGTTCATTTTTTACAACATCGCGCTGATTGTCGAGCTTTTCCTGCGACATCGCGTCGAGCAGTCCGCCCATCCGGTCTGCCTCCAAATAAAGAGCACGCTCGAGGAAGTTTGACGGGACAACCTCATAATAATACGTCCGGTCCTCATTGGTCGTGCCGTTTACGTTTGCACCGGCCTCATCCATTGCCCCAAGATATCCGTCGCCGTAGTTCTTCGAACCCTGAAACATCATATGCTCGAAAAGGTGGGCAAATCCGGTCCGACCGGGTGCCTCATTTTTCGAACCGACGTGATACCAGACGTTGACGGCGACGACGGGCGTCGATCTATCCTGGTGAAAAACGACACGTAAGCCATTCTTTAGACGGTACTCTTTGATGTCGATCTTTGGCAGCTTATTGCCGGCCTGGGCAAATGTGCCGAGTGGCATAATGGAAATGGCCGCGAGCAAAATTAGCAAAATGAATCTGGAACGCATTCGTAACTCCTAACTTAAATTGAAATACACAACGAAAAGAACGAAGGCACACCGCATATTAGCAGCCGCGCCTTCGAACAAATTTAGAAACTCGATTGTACTACGTAGTTGATTTTGATTGGGGTTCAACTTTCGCGAGCGCCGCGATCTTTTCGCGTTTCGAAACCACGACACCGCCCGGTTTTTCGATAGTGATGGCAAACAGCTCAGGGCCGAGAGCCTTGAGTTTGGCATCGATCGGAATGATCACCTCGCCATTCTTATCAACGTCAAAAGTGCCGCCATCGATCGGCGTGGCTTTGTCCTGCGTCTTGTCGAAGATCCAAAGCTGATAGGTCTCCTTGGACTTGTCATTGACCGGCAGGCCGCGAAGCCGCATAAAGCCGGCCTGCTTTTCGTCGCTCCAAACGACATCACCGCCGACATCCTTGAGTTCTTTGACATTGCCCGCACCGAATGAGGCCTTGATCAGCGACGCCTGCGAAGCTAAAAGTTGGGCCATTTCCTGTTCGGGCGTCAGCTTGGCCGGAGTGACGGTCGGGGTCTTTGCCGGGCCAGCCACTTCGGTCGGTGTAAATCTCGTGAGCCAAATATTTGCCGCCAAGGCGATACAGGCGACGCTTGCAAACGCCCATCCCAACCAGTTCCACGAGCGTTTAGGCTCAAAGGTCAGGACCTTTTGATATTCCGGTTCTTCAGACGGTAAGTTGTCCGCGACGGTTGAGGCAAAATACTCGTCCGCCGACGCCAATATCCGGGCATGCAGGTGCTGGGGCAGCGGTTCATCTATCTGCAGATCGACGAGGCCGACAGCTGCGGCGGCGAGATCGAACGAATCGTCCGTACCGATACCGGCATCGGCAAGCAGCGATTCAAAGGCCCGCATCTCGTCGGCGTCCAGTCCAAAAAGGGCTTTCTGAGTGTGGAGGTCGATCAATGATTCTTGAATTTCTTTATTCATATCGACACCTCCTTTAAGCGATCCGATTTGCCGAGACCCAAATTTTCCCTAACCTGCATTAATCCACGCCGGGCGTGGGTTTTGACCGTGCCGATCGGCATTCCCGTGGCATCAGCTATTTCTTGATGCGACATACCCTGAATTATTGACAGCCGCAAAACCTGCTGCTGTTCGGGCCTCAGCTTCCTCATGGCTTCGGCCGCCTCGTTTGCTTCCACGCTCATCTGCATCGCCTTATCGGACCGCGTAAACGGTTCGAGAAGGACATCGTCCAATGAATCGGCCGAGATCCGTCTGGTGGAGTATCTGATTCGGTCGATAATGCGGCGGCGGGCGATCATTGCGATGAAAGTCGTTTCGGACGCTTGTGATTCGTCAAAACGGCCGGCGTTCTTCCAGATATCTACAAATACTTCTTGCACAGCATCTTCGGCTTCGTCCGAATTTCTGAGCATTTTCCTGGCGATCGACCACACCAAACCGCCGTATTTCGTCAGACATTCCTGAACGGCAGTTCGGTCTCCCGATGCGATGCGATGTAAGATTGCTTGAGTCACTAGTTATTCGCAGTAAGCGTCTTTTATTACTCTAAGCTAACCTATTTACGCTTCAAATGACAAGTCGAATTGCCGAGGCTTTTCGACGTACATTCTTGTTTTCGATGCTGTGAAAAAAATGGATTCAGGCAGTTGGTTTGTTAGTTGATCTCCGGCCGCGAAACCATGAGAACAGGTAGACAGCGAACAGTGAAAAGCTCGTTATCGCCGATAGCAGACAAAACTGGCAAAAGGCCCCGATCACGGCGCCCTGCACGTAAACAAGCCACCCTGAGAAGATGGCCATGATCGTCGCCTGGGCGCCGAAGAACTTCCAAAGATTGGAGTAACCGTAGGCGGTCAGAAGAGCAAGCGAGAAGGCGACGAAATATGCGGCCGCACCAAATGCGGCCAATGGGATGCCGGCGATCTCGGCATACCCGCTCGTCAAGACTTGTTCACAACCCTCGATTATGCTGCACGGGACCGGTTCGGCGGTGTAATGATGGGCGGTTAGGTAAACTGAATCAGCAACGCCGACCAAGGCCAGGATGGCCGCCGTTGCGGGCAGCCATCCGTGGTTGTTGACCTCATCGATCACCGTTGTGTCAGTGTCGTTCACTTATTGGTGTTTTCCGCCGCAGGTTTTGCTGCCGGAGCGGCCGAGGCCGCTTTTTCGAGCTCAGCGTCGATTATTCGTTTAAGGCTCTCGACTTTCATTTCGGTGAACGGGACCGACACGCCGTTGATGTAAACCGTCGGCGTAGAATTTACGTTCAATGCCCGGCCCCGCTGAAGGTCGGCATCGACACGTCCTTTGGCAGCGATCCCGGCAATGTCAGATTGTAGCTTTGCCAGGTCCAGGCCCAATTTCTGAGCATATTCGTTCCACAGCTGCTTGTAATTCGGATTCGAAGTCCAGTTCTGCTGGTTGGTGAACAGCTGATTCTGCATTTCCCAGAATTTGCCCTGCATACCGGCGGCCTCAGCCGTCACGGCCGCGTCATAGGCCTTGTCGTGGGCCGGGATCGACAACGGATAATTGCGGAAAATAAACCTGATCCGGCTGCCGTAAGTCGATTTGATCTCTGACATTATGGGATTTGCAGCGGCACACGAACCACATTGGAAATCCGCAAACTCCTCGACGGTGACAGATGCTGTCGGTGAACCGGCCTGATTAGGCGGCTGAGCTCCGAGAGGAGCATTTGCCGGTATCCCCGGCGTTTTTGCCGCATTCGATGTGCTGGTATTTGCCTTCGGCGGCGTTCCCTGCTTACCGGTAGTTACCAAATAGATACCGCCGCCAACCACCAGTAACAGTACGATGGCAATGATCGCGATCGGCATTCCGCTCTTTTTTTGATTCTGTTTGTTCATTGTTAATCGATCGGGTCTATTTGACGGCCCTCATCTTTCTGCCGCCGTTTCGCTCTTCGTTCAACGCATCGAGCGATCCTAAAACCCGTTTGTAGATACCATCGGCATCGAGGCCGTAATCGCCAAGCAGCCGGTTAGGGTCGCCGTGGCTGACAATTTCGTCAGGAACGCCCATTCGTACGACTTTGACCTTATCCTGCAGTCCATTTTCCTCGAGCAGCTCCATGACCGCCGAACCGAATCCGCCGGCGAGATATGCTTCTTCGACCGTAACGATCAGCGATGATTCGCGAGCCGTCGCCAAGATGAGCTCTGCGTCGAGCGGCTTTACGAATCGAGCGTTTATCACCGAAACGTTTACGCCCGATCTTGCAAGCTGTTCTGCGGCATTCATCGCCGGGTAAACCATTGAGCCGTAGGCGATAACAGCGACGTCCTTTCCTTTGCGTAGCACCTCGCCTTTGCCGATCTCCATTAATTTGGGCGGAGTCGAAACATCGACGCCGTGTCCGCTTCCGCGGGGATAGCGGAGTGCCGCCGGCCCTGGGTGTTCGATCGCCGTAATCAGCATATCGCGCATCTCTGCCTCATCCTTCGGTGCCATCAAAACGATGTTGGGGTAGCTGCGCAGGTACGCGATGTCGAGTAGGCCGTGGTGCGTCGGGCCGTCGGCTCCGACTATGCCCGCACGATCCATTGCCAACGTTACGTCAAGGTCCTGTAGGCAAACGTCGTGGATGACTTGATCAAACCCGCGTTGGAGAAATGTCGAATAGATCGCGGCGACCGGCTTCATCCCTTCGCAGGCCATTCCGGCACAAAATGTCACTGCATGCTGCTCGGCGATGCCGACGTCAAAAGCCCTTTCGGGAAATTTCTCCAGCACTTTGTCGACACCGGTGCCGTCAGGCATTGCCGCCGTGAGAGCGATGATCTTCTCATTTGAAGCCATCAATTCACACATCGTATCGCCAAATACAGACGTATACGACGGTGCCGCTGCCTTGCTCGACTGATACGGTAACCCGGTCTTTGGGTCAAATGGGCCGGTCGCGTGATATGCGTAGTAGTTCTTTTCCGGATTTGGAAAGCCCTTTCCTTTAGTGGTCAACGCATGTACGATCACCGGTCCGTCATCGACCTTTTTTGCTTCTTCCAAAGCCCGAACGAGCATCGCGACGTTGTGCCCGTCAACATAGCCGATATATTTGAAGCCGAGTTCATTGACCAATGCACCGGGCAGGACCGCCGCGGCGATAGCGTCTTTGAATGATTTTGCGGCCCGGCGAAGTGAGCCGCCGATACCCGGAACGCTCTCAAGCGCGTCGCCGATCTCCTCTTTAAGGTGCTGATAGCTCTGTGCCTCTTTGATCCGATTCAGGTATCGGCTCAGGGCACCGACCGCCGGAGCGATCGACATCTCATTGTCGTTCAGCAGAACGATGAGCCGCGATTTCAGGTGTCCGGCCTGATTGATCGCCTCCATTGCCATTCCGCCCGCAAGGCTGGAATCACCTATAAGAGTACAAACGTGAAAATCCTCGCCCTTCTTATCGCGGGCGATCGCCATTCCGAGGCCGGCCGAGATCGACGTCGAGGCATGGCCGGCGCCAAAGGTGTCGTATTCAGACTCGTCGCGCCGCAGGAAGCCCGAAATTCCGCCTTCCTGTTTGATGGTGTGCAATTGATCGCGGCGGCCGGTCAGGATCTTGTGTGCGTATGCCTGATGCCCGACGTCCCAAACGAGGCGGTCCTTCGGGGTATCAAACACATAATGCATCGCAACCGCGAGTTCGACAGCGCCAAGACTGGCACCGGTGTGCCCGCCGATACGCGAACAAGTGTCGATAATGAACTGTCGGACTTCGTCGGCAACCTCTTGCAGGTCCTCGACCTTCAACTGTCGAAGGTCGGCCGGCGAATTTATCTCTGATAAAAATCTCATCTGGCTACAATGCTATAACACCTAAATTTCGCATTTTCGCTGTGCAATATGCAAATGTTAATAAGCGTTCCTTGCCGAATACCCGCAACCGCAGCGAGGCTGATTTACATTTCTTTGCACTCGCCTGCGAAAATCTTACGACCAAACGCTGTGCACGTACGTCCAATACAGTGATGGCGAAAGCTAAATAAATTTTCAGAGGTAATAAAATGTCATTAAAGTTCAAATTCTTTACAGTACTTTCGATCGCAGCGGCAACGGCCGCATTCTCGGTTGCGGTGTCCGCACAGGAAACACCCGTACCGGCCGAAAAGAAGGTCGAGAAGATCCGCAAGGGCGAAGGCCGAGCGATGGGACGCGGTGAATTCGGACGCAGAGGGATGGCCGGCCATCGCGGCGGCCCGGGAATGCGTCGCGGCGGCGGTATGGGCCGAATGCTGCACGGCCTCGAACTCACCGATGCTCAGAAGACCCAGATCCAGTCGATCATGGCCGCCAACAAACCGTCAGCCGAGGCTCGCGAAGAAATGCGGACGCTGATGATGGCACACCGTACCGGCACGTTGACTACCGCCCAGCAGGAGCGTTTTGAGGCGATCCGTACTCAGCGGCAGGAAAAGGGCCGTGCCGTGCACGAGCAGATCATGGGTGTCTTGACCGCCGAACAGAAGGCGAAGATCGAAACCCGAAAGCAGGAAATGCGTCAGCGTATGGAGGAGCGTAAAGCCAACCGCGGCTTGCGTCAGACGAAACCTGTGGAAACGGTAAAAACACCGAAAACGAACTGATCGGACACCATCTCGCAATGAAAAGAGGCCGCCAATTTTGGCGGCCTCTTTATTTTGAATGTTGCTTAACGGCTATCCGATAAACATCTCATCATCAACATAGACGCGATCGATCTGTTTCGGAGCGGGAGCAAATAGAACCTCAAGCCCTTTTTTGACACCCGCCATTATCGCCGCTATCTCGCGAGCCGGCACAACGATCTTCTGATTAACAAATTCCGTTGTGTCCAAGACCTGCGAATGCGTACGGTCGATCGATCGGCTAACCATTTCGACCTTGTCCTTTGCCGTGATCGCGGTCTGCCCGACCAAAACACGCAGATCGGCCACCTCTTCCTTGATCAGTTCAGTTGACTCGGCCAGATATTTGGTCGCGGTCGAGAGATTAGCCGAGATCTCGTTGAAATGCACCGATATTTCGCGGCCCTGAACGCTGATCGCGTCAACTTTTCTAATTAACGGATCGATCCGCTCTTCGACCCGCTTGACGGTTGCGACAACGCGCTTGACCGTCATGGCGATCGCAATTAACGCGGCCGCCATCACGATGAAGCAAATTGCGATAATGATCGATGCGATCATCATCCAAAACTGCGGATCATTCGGATTCATAGTGTCAATTTAGCTGTTATCGTCGTCCTTAATAGGGTAGCTCGCGCGTCCTTCAGTGATCGACTTTGTTTCGTTCTTACGCTTTTCCTGCGTGTAAGCGTCCTTTCCGGCTTCAATAGCCGCAGAAAAGGGATTTGCGGTCCGGGCGGCTGCAGCCTTGGCCTTTTCGGTCAGATCCTCAGCTTTTTCCTGGGCGGTCTGATAAAATTCGCTGGCCTTTTCACGGGAAACTTCGTAATACTCGCCGGCACGCTCCTGGATCTGAGCCGCGGTCTCCTTGCTCTTTTCGATCCCCTTTCGGGTCGCATCGGCGATATCGCCGCGAAGTTCCTGACCGGATTTGGGAGCGAACAATAGGGCCAATACAGCACCGATGCCGCCGCCGATTATCAAATAAGATAACTTTGTAGCAATACTTGATTCTTCCCGTTCATACTCGTGTCTCATAATTACCTCCGATAAATATGGTTTCCGTTACAAAAATCTCAATGTGTACCGAGATTGTAACAAATATTTCGGGCTTTGAGCAAAGAATTTATTGCTCACGCCGGTACCGGCAGTCAGGCCAAAAAATGCGCAAATACCGCCATTTTGCTACAATTTCAGTTTGTCTAACTGTATGGATACCGAACTGATTAGAAATTTCTCGATCATCGCTCACATTGACCATGGCAAATCTACGCTCGCGGACCGATTGCTCCAGTTGACCGGCGCCGTCGCCGAGCGAGATATGGAAGCTCAGTTGTTAGACAACATGGATCTCGAACGTGAACGCGGGATTACCATCAAATCACACGCCGTTCGACTCGATTACAAGGCAAAAGACGGCAAAGATTATGTTCTAAACCTGATTGATACGCCCGGACACGTGGACTTTACATACGAAGTTTCGCGTTCGCTGTCAGCATGCGAAGGGGCGTTGCTGATCGTCGACGCGTCACAGGGCGTCGAGGCTCAGACGCTTGCCAATACATACCTGGCACTGGAAAATGACCTCGAACTCGTTCCGGTCCTTAACAAGATCGATCTGCCGTCCGCCGAACCCGACCGTATCAAGGAGCAGATCGAGAACATAATCGGGCTGGACGCCAGCGAAGCCGTACTGACCTCGGCCAAATCGGGCCTTGGCGTTGCTGACGTACTCGAAGCGATCGTCGAAAAGATCCCGCCGCCTAAGGGCGATCGAAATGCTCCGCTGAAAGCACTGATATTCGACAGTTGGTATGACTCGTATCGCGGTGTCATTGTGCTGTTTCGAGTGATCGACGGAACGATAAAGAAGGGCACGAAGATCAGATTTTTCAACACCGGCCGCGAGTATCTCGTCGAGACCATCGGCGTCAATCGTCCGCGGCCGACGCCTATCGCGGAGCTCGGCCCGGGTGAGGTCGGTTTTGTGACCGCTTCGATAAAGACCGTCGCGGACGTGCAGATCGGGGATACGATAACGGATGCGGCACGGCCGGCTGAAGAGGCTCTGCCCGGCTTTAAGGAAGTTAAGCCGATGGTGTTTGCGGGGCTCTATCCGGTCGATTCGGCCCAGTACGAGGATCTGCGTGACGCGATGGATAAACTGCGGCTCAACGATTCCTCCTTCTTTTATGAACCTGAAAGCTCGACCGCACTAGGCTTCGGCTTTCGCTGCGGCTTTCTCGGGCTGCTGCACATGGAGATCATCCAGGAGCGGCTCGAGCGGGAATTTAATCTCGACCTGATCACAACCGCACCCGGCGTACGTTATCGCGTCACGACCACAGACGGTGAGGTCGCCGAGATCGACAGCCCGTCGAAAATGCCCGATACCGGCCGGATACTGAAGATCGAAGAGCCGTTCATCGAGGCGACGATCCTTACTAACGATTCGTATCTCGGCGGCATCTTACCCTTGCTCGATGAAAAACGCGGTGTTCAGAAGAAGTTTGAGTACATCACGACCGACCGAGTGATGTTGGTTTACGAACTGCCGCTCAACGAGATCGTCCTCGATTTCTACGATCGTCTAAAGAGTGTTTCCAAGGGTTATGCCTCGCTCGATTACCACTTGTCCGGATATCAGGCGAGTAAACTCGTAAAACTCGACGTGCTCGTTTCCGGCGAACCGGTCGACGCCCTTTCGGTGATCCTACATAACGACACCGCAACGGCGAAAGGCCGCCTGTTGACCGCAAAGATGAAGGAACTCATCCCGCGGCAGATGTTTGAGGTCGCCATTCAGGCCGCGATCGGCAACAAGGTCATCGCCCGCGAAACCGTAAAGGCGATGGGTAAGAACGTCATCGCTAAATGTTACGGCGGCGATATCTCGCGAAAGCGCAAGTTGCTCGAAAAGCAAAAAGAGGGCAAAAAGCGGATGAAAAAAGTGGGCCGCGTCGAGATACCGCAAGAAGCTTTCCTTGCGGTGCTCAAAGTTAACGAGAGTTAGGTTCCCGCGGTCAGACGCGTGTGACCAAAAATGGAAATATACCGCAATGTCATCGACTATCTGTTCGGCGTGTATATCTACGACCGGGACGGTCTCCTTGTGATCGAGGATCGACGGCCAACCGCGGGGATATTCATTTCATTGGTCGGCATCGCGGGCATCGTCGTTTTTTTGTTGGTATCGGCCGCCCTTTCTTTGGTCGGTCTAGGTTTCGACCTGTGGTCCGGTATCGGAGCATTCGCCGGCCTCATCGCCACGTTCACGGTCATGTTTCTCTTCAGCCTGGGCGGGACACTTCGCGAAGTTTACACCTTTGACAAGGCGAACGACACCTACCGTTTTACGCGACGCGGCATTTTTAAGAGCGACGTGCTCGAAGGTAGTGCGAGCCAGTTTTGCGGTGTCCGTATAGATAAACGAACCTCGGACGAGGACAGCGTCTATATGGTGACACTTTTGCTTGGCGGGATGCTGTTCGGGCAATCCGAAGCTCAGCCCCTCCGCGAGGATCCGCCGATCTTCAACAGTTATCACGGCGAAGCCAAGATCGCGGAGGCTATCTCGAGATTTATCAATACCAAGTCGAGCGATAAAACCGGGCAATAGAAAAGTGAATAGTGAACTCGATTTCCCCTATTGGCCAGGGCGATATCTTCGTTCGGTCCGGCCCTTAAGTTGGGCTGGGTAGAAATACACCTCGCGAAGATCGCCTGCCGCATATCGTGCCGCCTGGTCGTTAAAGTGCTTTGACTTCGGATCTCCGCTCTCGCCGCCGGCCGTAACCGCCTTGGCACGTACCTTCGGGCCAAATTCGACCACCGCGACAAAACTATTTCCGTAAGTACCGTAAAGTCGCTTAGAACCCATATACCTACGGGCCCCAAATGACGCCAGCGAACCGTAATTACCCGATGTAAATCCGACCGGAATGCTCGGTGCGGCATCGCTGAAAGGGTGAACGATGTCGTTCGTGAGCCGCTGAAAACGGTTGATCTCGCCCCACGGTGTTTGCCACTTGCCAAAATCGGCGGTCAATTTGTCGGATGCCGCGGCCAGTGACTTGAGCAATTGACCGGGCGTTGCCCGACGGGCTATGAACTCTTCCATTGAAAGGTCGGCCTTCCGTGCATCGGCGGCGATCACCCGGACGAGATCCTCGGCCCAAAAGATGGCAAGCGACGTCGGCACCGAATCGACCGACCAGCGGCGATCCCATGCCCTTAGCGCCGCTACCTGGCCGGCGGTCGCGGACCTCAAAGGATCGTCAGCCGCCGTTTCGTCCCACGCCTTGTACAACGACGGAAGCGGACCGTCAAACCACGTCAGATAACTGTCGTACGCCGCGTCGCGGAGTGTATCGAGAGTAAAATCACGCTTATTCTGCAACACTTTGACAGCGTGCAGCCCACGGGCAGACTCTACCCCGTTATCGATGTATCGCGGATAATCAGACTGTTTCAGGCTGCTTGGGCCGGCAGCCGACCATGGCCAATTGTTGCTGTTGTATAGCCAACCGCTTTTCGGATCTAGCAGATCCGGCGACTCAGCGATGGTGTGGAGCCCTTTATAATCCGTCGCGGGATCCGAACCGTCGACCGGCTTTCTCCAGTCAAATTTCGGGTCGCGTCTCGGCATATAATTGACGTGAAAATAGGCTATGTGTCCGTCGCGGTCGGCGTAGATAGTCGCGTTTGACGAGTTTGCCTGCTGCTGTTCCATTACAGCCCGAAATTCTTTATAGTTCCTGGCCTTGGTCCGCATATACGACTGTGTCAGAGCCGCGACCGGTTTGTTCATAAGACTCACCGTTACCCATTTGCCATTTTCTTCCCGCACGACCGGGCCGTGCTGCGAATAATAGGTGGTAAATGTGCGTTGAGCCAGTCCCTTTTCGGTCTTGAACGGGATCGTGATGTCGGCCGTCGCAAAGGGCCTTTCTTCGGTGCCGTACTTGTAATCGTAATGGTTGCCGCGTTTGACTACAGTTTCGAGATACTCGTCGATCGCGTCGGCCTCGCTTGAGGTGTGCATCCAGCCGCAATATTCATTAAACCCCTGATAGATAAAAAACTGTCCCCATGTCGATGCCCCATAGGCGTTGAGCCCCTCGCCGCTGGTCATCTGCAGTTCAGAGCGAAAGAAGAACGACGTGTGCGGGTTGATAAGCAGAAGAGCCTTTTTATCCCTCGTATTCGATGGGGCAATTGCGATCCCGTTAGAGCCCAACGGCTCTTTGAAAACGTCGTCGTTAATACCAAACGAGCCTTCGGGTAACTTCGTATTGCCATAAAACGCGGCCAGATCGCGAAGGCTGATCGACTCGATATCACCGCCGATACTGCCCTCGGTAAAGCTGAGCGCCATCCACGGCTCAAATCGCGTCAGCACGCGAGGTTTGGTCTGCGGGTTCTTGGCGAGGTAATAGTTCAGCCCGTCGGCCCAGGCGGTCATTAGTTTTTGCAGCCATGCGGGCGATGCGGCAAAATCCCGCTTGAGAATGTCCGGATTAATAAACAACTTCTGACGCAGGTCGCTCCAGATCGCCTTTTCGCCCTCGGCCTCGGCGAGCCGCCCGAGCGAATTGAGGTAATTGACCTCGATGCGGTTAAAGTCGTCCTCAGCCTGAGCGTAGATCGCGCCAAATACCGCATCGGCGTCGGTTTTGCCGGTAACATGTGCGATGCCCCACGTATCGCGCACGATCGAGACATTTGCCGCCTGTCGCTCCCAACGGGCAAGCTCGGCCTGGTTTTCGGCAGCGGCAGCGACCAGAGCATATGCCGAGATCAGACAAAGGACGGCCAATCCAATGCGGATCGAGCGAACAGTGAGATCAAATTGTTTATCCATGCAAGCAATATAACCCCGCGAGCGGATCGACACAACGATCGTGGTCGATTCCGGCATGTGGATCTCCAAAGGCGCTGTATCGTGACAGGTCGAGTCCAGTATCTCAATAGCGAAAGCAACTCTCAGAAATGTAGAATACAGAAATGGACTGGAAAATATTTGGAACGGCATTTTTAACCCTTTTTTTGGCAGAACTTGGTGATAAGACACAGCTTGCAGTCATCACGATGACGGCAAGCACCGAGTCTAAGGTCTCAGTTTTTCTCGGCGCCAGTTTGGCTCTGATCGTAGTGACACTATTGGGCGTATTGCTTGGCGGCGTCCTTAGTCAGTATGTGCCGACCGAGTGGCTGCAGCGGATCGTCGCCGTCGCTTTCATCGTGATCGGTGCGTTGATGCTGCTCGGCAAGCTTTAAAATAAAAATGGCGGCCGTGGGCAACGGCCGCCGAAATGGATCCAAAACTAGTGGGCAATCTAGTTTGAGGTCCAATCGAGTCCGGCGATATCATCGCTCATCTGAATGAGCCTTACCGGGTTGTTGAACGTGTATCGTTTCGCCGAAATTTCGAGCACGACGGTTTGTCCGCCCGGAATATCTTCGAATCGGTAGTAACCAAACGCGCCGGTGACCGCGGTCCTTACCGAACCGTCCTCGAGCGTCAGGGTCATCATAACGTTTCTGATGCCGTTGCCCTCAGGCGTCGTGACACGGCCGTCGACGAACAGTCCGGCTGCCGAAGGTGCGAGGTTTCCGAATCCGACATCGTATGTGTGGTTGTTCGATCCCGCCGCACCGGTCGTCAACGCAATGACAGGATGGATACCCGCGGGCGATCCTGCCGGATTCGTGACATACGCTGCGTCTGAGTCGGACGAATCATCGTCACCGAGCTGCGACGTCTGGTCCTTGACTGTCGGCGTCAATCCGAACAACGGTCCGCCCGAGGCGAAGTCGGCAAGGTTGTCGACGCGTACCTGATACGCGGTGTTCGGCTGCAAGCCGGTAAAGTAATATTCACCATTAGCGTCCGTGATCTGGGCGTTAGACACCTTGGTGATCTGGACGTTATCGATGAATATTCGCTGGTTGTTGGCGTTGCCGGCCGAGTTCATAAAACGGATAGCGGTGGCCGTTACCGGAAGAACGATCGAGCCGGAAGCCACATAGGCGGCATCCGTTCCGGCCGTATAGGTCGCAAGCACGACCCATGTCGATCCGTTAAAGTACTCAACGGTAGCACCCTGACTGTTGCTGCGGCGATATGTGAACGAAAGCGTCGCCGACGAAGCACCGGCAAGGCTGATCACACGAGCGGCGCCGACGCTGGCGTTATTTAGCCGAATCGCATTTCCGAATGTACCGTCCGCGGACACACGGACATTTCCGCCTGTGACGTTCCCATCATCATTAGTCTCTGTCCAGGGCGTTCCGCTCCAATCAGTCGAGCCGGTCGAACCGTTGTAAGCTAACGCGGTGAAAGTGTCGCCATACGGCGTAGTCGTGTAGTTGACCGGCGATGAACCCTGGTACAACCGCACCATTACTCCGGGAATACCGTTTTCGCCCGGATCCTGGACACCGTTATTGTTGTTGTCGCGCCAGACACGGTTTCCGATCTCGATCGGTGCCGCCGAACACATCGCCGACATCGATCCGAGGCCGTTCGCCTTACCGAAATCCGGCTGTCCGACACCGCCGAGGCCGTTGTATATACGATAAGCACGATCGGCACTTCCGGTCGTGTTGTTAAAGAATCGGATACCTCCGTCAAACGTCGCACCCGAGTCGATCGTGCGGCTGATCGGGTCCAGAAGGGTGGTCACCACGTGCTGACGGCCCGGAAGGTACAGCAGCGATCCCCATGCTACTTCGTCATGGTAATTCGCGTTGTTCGGAGCGGTACAGAAATCGTCGTTGTGGTAAAACTCACCATTGCCCGGGCCCTGGCCGGTTCCCTGAGGTGCAGTTCCGGTTCCGCCGCAGCGGCCGTTGCTCTCAAGCGTCCAGGTTCCAAAGGTTCCACAAGCTCGGATAGTGTCGCCGGCCGTTCGTTTTGCGTCGGGGCCGGCATCGAGTGCGGCGTCGCCCGTACGGTCGCGAAGTCCGAGGATCAGGTTGCCGTTCTCAAATTCGATATCCGTCAGCATCGGCATCGGGAACGCAAAGTTTGCCTGGATCGTCGGCTCCCACGGACGCCATTCGGCGGCCTGGCCGGGATCAGCAAATCCGCGTCCGTAATTTAACTGTGTGCTGAAGACCGGCGTTGCCGTAACAGCAAGGGTCGTCGGGTTTACCTGGAATACGAACGCGTAAAGGTCCCTCGCGTTATTGGTCGAGTCGGCCGAGCAGACTGCGCCGATATACACATTGCTGCGATAGTATCTGACCGCGAATGGGCGCTTGTCGCCGGCTGCGCAGTTTGCTGTTGTTCCGGAGGGGGTCGGCATCGTGATCGTCGAAAGGTCGACGGTGCTGCCGAGATTGGCACCCGTAGTCGGATTCAGCGCATACAGCTTGCGGTCCTGCAGATTCATTACGAACAGTCGGCTGTTGTCGGGGGCGATATCCATGCCGCCGAGACCGCTCTTACCGACGCCATCCCAGCCGATGTCATAGTTGTCGGCCGCGTAGTCGAGAATGTCGTGGTTATTAACCGTCGCATTAGGAACGGTAAAAGTAGTGGTAACGGCGCTCGTAGCCGGATTGATGACGTAGATCGCACCCGGATCGTCTGAATTATTCAATATCCCGTCCGCTCCCGGGCCAAAGCCTGAGTGCCGCTTAAAGTATGACGCGGCATAAAGCCGATTGGTGCTGCGGTTGTATGCAAGCGAGTAAATGGTGCCGACAGTCGCCTGCGTGGTGGTCAGCGAATGGGTCGTCGGATCATCATAATTAGCGATCGTAGTGTCGGTGTAGGTCGTACCGGCATCATACGGGAAATCGTAAAGTACCGGGTTGGTCGCATATGTGCCGTTTGACGCGCCTTGTGCGTAGCGCGACGTGACTATCGTCGGATTGTTCTGGCAATATTCTTCACCACGCGTCAGGGCGAGGTTGACGTTCGACGTGTTGACGTTATTGACAAACTGGACGGTCGAACCCGCATCGGTCGCAGTGCCGCCGAGAACCGAGTCTGTGCTGCGTGCCGACGGTGTGTAGCCTGACGGCAGAGTCGTGAACTCTAATCTATAGGGTCCAGTGCCGGTTGCGGACAGCGAATACGTTCCGGTGGCTCCAGTAGTGGTGGAACCACGGGCAACACCTGCGGAGTCATAGGCGCTGACCGTCACAGCCGCGACCCCGACGTCGATCGAGTCGGTACCGGTCGCAGTGTCATAGAGGCCGTTGCTGTTAAAATCCTGAAACACGCGTCCGGTTATCGTTGCCGCCTCAGGCGCATCCGGAGCGAGATCGACCGTCTTGGCCGTCCGCTGTGCGCTCGAGCGAAATGATTGTGACAATGCCGCGAAAAAAACCAGCATGATCGCTGCGATAGTGAGTGCCGCCACTCTGCGGCCGTTAAGGTTGCCAAGATAGGTCATAATTGTGTTGGAATCGCCGTGCTTCGTGATCAAACCGAATGCGGCGAAATGCGGATGGTTGGTCTGAGCGGGAGTTGGTCTATCGGGGAATTTAGAACGAAACTACCTAACGGCAGCCCCTTCACAGGGTTTAATAGTAGCAAACATTGTTTGGCGTGTCTACTATTTTTTTAACGCATAACTTGCGTTGGGCGACTATAGATCACAGTCGCCCAAGGCTCAAATGATTCGCTTTTGGCTCGTTATTCTTTAGAAACCCAGTCAAGATCGACAATATTGTCAGTCAGTTGGACAAGGCGAACCGGATTGCTAAAAGCATATCGCTTTGCGGATATCGAAACGATCGCGGTCTGCCCACCCGGTATATCGTCAAAGCGATAGTAACCAAATGAACCTGTACGAGTTGTCATAACTGTTCCGTCGTCAAGTGTCAGGTACATCATTACGTTTTTGATGCCGTTGCCCTCGGGCGTGGTTACGCGGCCATCGACCGAGAGGCCGGCAGCCGTTGGCGCGGCCGAGATCTGGGCCACGACGAAAGTAGACGAAAAGTCATTGTTATAATGATAGCTGCTGCCTGAGAAATCGTAGATCAGTGTGTTCAGGGTTCTCGATACGCCGGCTCCAGAAAGGATCTTTACGGTATAGGTTATCGTCACTGAGCCGCCGGTTTTGCCTGTGGCGAGGCACGACCGGTAAGTGGCGCTGGTCGTAACAGGGTCCCAGGTGCAAGCATCATCGTAGAGTTTGTCGCCGGTATAACCCAATGGAGCAGAGTAGGTCGATGACACGCTCAGCGTTTGAAAGATCACATTCGGCAAATTGATGAAGCTCTCGATCTGTTCGTATCCGTTGGTCGCAGTCGAGGCGCTAAGCTTAATCGTGTAGGTATTTCCGACGATCAGATTCATAGTGCCGCCAAATGGAACGTTGACGCCATTCAGCGAGATGGCGGTGACACTGTTTCGACTCTGTGACACCAGCTTTTCTACAAAGATCTCTCGCGATGTTGGCGTACTAATTACACCAAGGGTATCCGCCGTGGCAGTGATCTGAAACGCCCGTTTTGTGTTGTAGGCAGAGGAAGAACGGGTAACCTCTACTTCGTAATAAAAATCGGTACATGCTCCAGCGGCGAGCGTCGGAAAACTGAGTGTCGACACCGAACCGGTCCGCAGGTTGATCAGCGCATTTGCCGAATTCCAGACAAACGTCGAAACTACATTGGTCGCGGGGTCACTGCCGGTATTGCACACGCGGGCACCAACCGGGAACAAATTTGGGCCGTCATTGACATTGTTGCTATCTAGTCCGACGACGCCCCATGTGATAGGGGTAATGGTGAGAGATGGAGCGGCTACGGCGTCCGAAGTCGCAAGCTGAGCAGCACTTTTCGTCTTGAAAACATCGGTAAATATTTCTTGCTCTTGGGATCCGGAACGAACGACCTGCGAAGCGGCTACAGAAAATAGCAGCATCGTGGCAAAAAAAGAAATCGTAGCTTTAAGGCTGCTCACATTATTTGACGTAGTCATATGTTATTTGTTGCTGGTTATCCGGATAGCGTTGGACTTTAAGTTATCTGAATTGGCTTTTATGAGGGCGACAAACAAATGAAGGCCGAAAGTTCCTCTGGATCTTGGCTGAAGCCTCTATCCAAGAATAAATATAACAAAGATGTATCGATAAGTCTAAACAATATTAAACATTGTTTAGACCTTTTTCGGTACTTCTATTTGACGCCCGGAACGACGTGTCAATTAGATGACGGAGCTTTCAGCCGCGAAGCGTATTTCTGTCGAAACTTCGCGACTTTGGGTGCGACGACCGCGGCGCAGTAGGGTTGATTGGGGTTATTGGCGAAATACTCCTGATGATAGTCTTCGGCGGGCCAGAATTTGTCGAATGCGGTGACCTCGGTGACGATCGGATCGTCATAGATAGCCTCGGCCGTGATCTCCGAGATGATCTCGTGCGCGATCCGGCGCTGTTCTTCAGAATGGTAAAAGATCGCCGACCTATATGAAGTGCCGATATCGCCGCCCTGACGGTTGAGCGTTGTCGGGTCGTGGACGGTGAAATATACGCGCAGCAGATCGGCAAACGAGAGCTGTTCGGGGTCGAATCTGATCTGGACGACCTCGGCATGGCCTGTTGTCTCGGAGCAGACCTGTTGGTATGTCGGGTTGTCGGTATGACCGCCGGAGTAACCGGAAACTACGTCTTCGACGCCGATCAGGGCGTCAAAGACCGCTTCGACACACCAGAAGCACCCGGCAGCAAGTGTTGCAGTTTCAAGATCTTTATTTTCCATATTTCCAGTACTTAATTTCGTGCGATACTCAACGAACGCCCGGTTACCTCAAATAAATGCTCAAATATCTCAACATGCCGACGGGCCTCAGCGACCGTCTCGCCCCACGCGAACAGCCCGTGGCGGCGAATGTAAATACCGTGAATGTTGCCGGCCTCGAGCAGTACGTTCTGCAGAACGTGTGACTGAGCGACCTGATCCTGAGAGTTTTCGATGATCGGCACGACCTCGGTGTGGTCGTGGGTCTCGACGCCTGAGAGGCCCTTGAGCACCTCATAGCCGTGCAGCGTTATGGCTCCGTCAACGTACTTAAGGTCCGACAGGATAGTTCCCCAGACCGAGTGAGTATAGAGGATGCAGCGAGCACGCGGCCGCAGCCGGTATATCGTCAGATGAAGCAGTGACTCGTCCGACGGCCGCCCGAAGCCCTGCAGTATCTCAGCGTCGTCATCCAGTTCGAGAAAATTGGTCTCGTCAAGCGTTGCTTTTTCATTGCCAGCCGACGTGATGCAGAGCCGGAGCGGCTTGCGTGCAAGCAAAATGCTAAAGTTGCCGCTGGTCCCGAGGGCCCAGCCGCGATCGTAGAATTCGCGGCCGGCTTCGGTAAGTTCCTGAGTAGGAGTCGGCGCCGGATTTTGTGAAGCCATGTTTATTCCTCGTCCTCGCGGAGCTTTTCGAGCACCGAGATATCCTCGAGCGTGGTGACGTCGCCGGCAACCGTACCGCCGGCGGCGAGTTCGCGTAAAAGCCGCCGCATTATTTTGCCCGAACGTGTCTTGGGCAGCATATCCGTAAAACGAATGTCATCCGGACGGGCAAGTGCTCCGATCTCGTGAGCGACATGTGCTCGGAGAATATTCTTAAGTTCGTCGTCACCCTGTCGGCCGCCCTCCAGAGTTACAAACGCCGCGATCGCCTGTCCCTTGATCTCGTCCGGGCGGCCAACGACAGCCGCTTCGGCGACAGCCTCGTGCGACACGAGTGCCGATTCGATCTCGGCAGTCCCGAGGCGGTGGCCGCTGACGTTGATCACGTCGTCGACGCGGCCCATTATCCAATAGTAACCGTGCTCGTCGCGGCGGGCACCGTCCCCGGCGAAGTAGCGGCCCGGTATCTCGGACCAATATGCCTGTTTATATCTCTCGTCGTCGCCCCAGATCGTGCGGAGCATCGACGGCCAGGGATGCGTGACGACCAAATAGCCGCCCTCATTCGGCCCGACCGGCTTACCGCTCTTTGTAACGATGTCGACCAGAATTCCCGGTATCGGCCGCGTCGCCGTGCCGGGGACGGTCGGCGTGGCTCCGGGAAGCGGACTTATCATTATCGAACCCGTTTCAGTCTGCCACCAGGTGTCGATGATCGGGCATTTTCCCTTGCCGATGACCTTGTGATACCACATCCACGCCTCGGGATTGATCGGTTCGCCGACAGTCCCGAGCAAACGCAGCGACGACAGGTCATGCCGCAGCGGATATTGTTCGCCCCACTTGATAAATGCCCGGATCGCGGTCGGCGCCGTGTACAGGATGTTGATCTTGTGGCGGTCGATCATATCCCAAAAGCGGTCAAAGTCGGGATAGTTCGGTGCCCCCTCGTACATAAAAACCGTCGCACCATTGGCCAGCGGGCCGTAAACCACATAGCTGTGACCGGTCACCCAGCCGATGTCGGCCGTGCACCAGAAAATATCGTTGTCCTTAAGATCAAATACGAGCTTTGTGGTGTAAGCGGTCTGTGTAAGATAGCCGCCCGTCGTGTGCAAAATGCCCTTTGGCTTACCGGTCGTTCCCGAAGTGTAGAGTATGAACAGCGGATGTTCCGAGTCGAGTTCCTCGGCCGGGCACGGTATGCCGACCGTCTTTGTGAGTTCGTGCCACCAGTGATCGCGGCCCGGCATCATGTGAATTTTAGAGTGCGTGCGCTGAAAAACGATCACGTCCTCGATGGTCGGGCAATGTTCAGCGGCCTCGTCGACGATCTCCTTGAGTTTGATCTCGCTCCCGCGTCGATAGCCGCCGTCAGCGGTGACGATGACCTTACACCCGCCGTCATTGACGCGGTCGCGGATGGCGTCCGCCGAAAAACCGGCAAAGATAACGGTGTGCGTCGCCCCGATGCGGGCACAGGCGAGCATTGCGACGGTCAGGGCCGGGATAAGCGGCATATACAGGGCGACGCGATCGCCGGTCTGTACGTCGAGGCTCTTGAGCACGTTGGCAAACCGCGATACTTCCTGATGCAGTTGGAGATACGTGATGGTCTTGACCTCGCCAGTTTCGCCTTCCCAAATGATCGCCGCCTTGTTGCGCCGCCAGGTCGAAAGGTGCCGGTCGAGGCAGTTGTAGGAAATATTGATCTTGCCGCCGCCAAACCACTTGGCGTGCGGTTCCTGCCAGTCGAGAACCTTGTCCCACTTGCGAAACCAATGCAGTTCCTCGGCCTGCTTTGCCCAAAAGCCCTGCGGGTCGGCCGCGGCGTCAGCATAAAGCTGTTCGTATTCGGCAAAACTCTTAATATGAGCATCGGCCGCAAAGTCCGCCGGCGGCGGAAAGAGCCTTGATTCGCTCGACATCGATGTTATGGAGGGTTGATCGGACATAATCATTATTTCAACGGAACGACCTCAATTATAGTGTATCGGCCGACGTGTACAAATCACGTCCGGGCCGGTACCACGGTGCCCGTCCGGACAAGAGACCGGTGACATATTATTTGATGCACTGATCACGCCGGATCGAAGCTCGATGCTCCCCAAAAGTGTCACTGAGCAAACTTTATTTCTACTACTCGATCAGCGGGCCGAACGCTGTTTGGGAATCAACTTGCATACGTGTAAAATCGGCGAAGAATATTGTCCGAATTTTTGCTTATGGCACTGCTCGAGATGCGCGGGATCGTCAAAGAATTTCCGGGAGTTAAGGCCCTGGACGGTGTTAGTTTTGCGCTCGGGGCGGGCGAGTTCCACTCTCTCGTCGGTGAAAATGGTGCCGGCAAATCGACGCTGATGAAAGTGCTCTCGGGCGTGTATCCGCACGGGTCCTATGAGGGCGATATCCTCATCGACGACACGGTGCGGAGCTTTCGGAGTATACGCGATTCTGAAGCGGCCGGGGTTTCGATCATCTTCCAGGAATTATCGCTCGTCAAGGAACTTACGGTCGGAGAGAATATCTTTTTGGGCAAGGAACCGTCGCGGTTCGGAATCATCAATTGGACGGAACTCTACCACAAAGCGTCAAATTTACTCCGCGATCTCAATCTCGATATTGACCCGCGTGTCCCGGTCGGAAATCTCGGCATCGGCCAGCAGCAGCTGGTCGAGATCGCCAAGGCCCTCTCGAAGGACGCCAGGATCCTGGTGCTCGACGAACCGACCGCCGCACTTACCGAATCGGAGGTCGAGACTCTCTTCAACATCCTCGAAAAGCTGAGGTCACGAGGAGTCGGGATGATCTATATATCGCACAAGCTAGATGAGGTTTTCCGCATGAGCGACCGCATCACGGTGCTTCGCGACGGAAGGACGGTCGGCACTCATGATGCCGCCGAACTGACCAAGGACAAAGTGATCGCCGCAATGGTCGGACGTGAGGTCGGCGATATTTTCCCCAAGCCGGAGCACGAATTCGGCGAGACCGCGCTTGAGGTCAAGTCGCTGAACGTGTATTCGACCGATCGGCCCGACAAAGCGTTGGTCAGCGATGTTTCGTTTGCAGTGCGTAAGGGCGAGGTGCTCGGTATCGCGGGGTTAATGGGGGCGGGGCGGTCTGAACTGCTGATGGCGATCTTTGGGGCGTGGAAAGGCAAATTTGGCCGCGAGCTCTCGGTTGCCGGCCATTCTGGA
Organism: Pyrinomonadaceae bacterium; assembly: GCA_044221625.1. Lineage (GTDB taxonomy): Bacteria > Acidobacteriota > Blastocatellia > Pyrinomonadales > Pyrinomonadaceae > OLB17. The sequence goes on from JBGAOU010000008.1 coordinate 79,950, forward strand.
CAATATGACGCTCGCGGGGCTCAAGAGCATCTCGGGCCGATTTGTTTGCAACCGCACACGCGAGTCCATTGCCGCCGACGGGCCGATGAAAAGCCTCCGTATCAAGGCGAACTCGCCGCTGACGGTCGCCGGCACGCTTTCCGGCGGCAATCAACAGAAGGTCGTGCTCGGCAAATGGCTTTTGACTCGTCCGAAAGTGCTCTTTCTGGATGAACCCACGCGCGGGATCGATGTCGGGGCCAAGCAGGAGATATACGCCGAGATAAACCGTCTGGCGAAAGAGGGGATGGCGATAGTACTGGTCTCGTCAGAATTGCCCGAGGTTCTGGGGCTTTCAGACCGGATCATGGTCCTGCACGACGGCCGCGTTACGGGTGAATTTGCCCGCAGCGAAGCGACACCTGAAAAGGTGATGGCGGCGGCGACGGGATCTAATTGACGCAAAGCAGATCCCATCGCATTAACAATTGAAAGACCGAACCGGGCGAATAGAAACAAACAAATGGACGAAACGATCAAATCTAAAATAAACACGGCGTCGCTGCGGGCGTACGTAATGATCGCGGTGCTGGGGCTGATATGGGCCTATTTTCACTGGGCCACCGATTCGATATTTCTGACGCCGCGTAACCTGTCAAATCTGATGACCCAGATGTCAGTGACGGGCATCCTGGCGGTCGGGATGCTGATGGTCATCGTGTCGGGGAACATCGACTTGTCGGTCGGTTCGGTGCTCGGGTTTGCGGGCGGCATGGCGGCGTGGGCACATGCGGCAGGTTACTCGCTTCCGACGGCGATATTGCTGGCCATAGCTGTTTGTGTCGTGATCGGGCTGGTCCACGGCGTACTGACCTCGTATCTCAATATCCCGGCTTTTATCGTCACACTTGGCGGGTTGCTGGCATGGCGCGGTGCGGTCAAATGGCTTTTGAGCGGCAATACCATCCCGATCTCGGACGAGTCTTTCAAAGCGATCGGACAGAGCTATGTCGGTTCGAGCGTCGGATGGGTCCTGGCGGCACTGGCTATCGCATTTGTACTCGTTATGGCCGTCCAACGGGCGCGTTCCGTCAAGGCCTACGGACTGGGCGAGGCGAACTATGGCGGCGAATTGCTGAGATCGATCTTGCCGGTCGGAGCGATCATCGCGTTCATTTGGGTGATGAACTCGTACGAGGGCAAGGGAGTACCGATCCCGGTGTTGATATTTGTCGCCGTCGCACTATTCGGTGCGTTCATGACCACATCGACGACGTTCGGCCGTTACCTGTACGCTATCGGCGGCAATGCCGATGCCGCCCGGCTGTCGGGCATCGATAACCGGCGAAACGTGCTCAAGGTCTATATGATCCTAGGTGCTCTGACGGGCCTTGCGGCACTGATCTTTGCCGGCCGCGTCGGCAGTGCGACACCGGACGCCGGAACGCTGAAGGAGTTGGATGCCATCGCCGCATGTGTTATCGGCGGTGCCTCGCTTGTCGGCGGCCGCGGCACGATATTCGGAGCCTGTCTCGGTGCGCTGATAATGGCGAGCCTTGATAACGGAATGTCCTTGCTCAACGTCCGCGATTTTATGCAGGACATCATCAAAGGCTCGATCCTTGTTGCCGCCGTCGGCCTCGATATGTTTGGCCGAAAGCAAGGCTAACCGGAATATCCACCCAAACTAAAACTGCGACACAATTTGCCTTTCATCGGCAGGTTGTGTCGCAGGTCACTTTCTTTCTCAATTTTCGGGAACATAATCTAAGCATATTTCGGCGCGGTTGAGATATGGTCCGGGGCAGATCGGGACCGGAGAGGTCCCGTTTGCCGTCTGCTGCGCTTGTTTCACGGGCTTAGCAATTCCGGCCGCACCTCATACCACCGCTTGAAACGAAAATAGAACTAGTCTTCGCAGAAAGGAGAAAAAATCAGATGTCACCGAATACTCTAATGACCATCGGCCAGCAGTTCAGCAGGCGCTCATGGGCCGAACCGTGGAAGATCAAAATGGTCGAACCGCTTAATATGATCACCCGCGATGACCGCGAAAAGGCTCTCGCCGACGCGGGATTCAACACGTTTCTGCTGCGTTCTGACGACGTGTACATCGACCTTTTGACGGACAGCGGGACCGGAGCGATGAGCGACAGACAATGGGCGGGAATGATGCTCGGCGACGAAGCCTATGCCGGCAGCCGGAACTTCTACCATCTTGAGGCCGCCATCCAGAAATTTTATGGCTACAAATACGTCGTTCCGACGCATCAAGGCCGCGGGGCCGAGCACCTGATCAGTCAGGCCGCGATCAAGAAGGGTCAGTTCGTGCCGGGAAATATGTATTTCACGACCACGCGACTGCATCAGGAGTTAGCCGGCGGCATCTTTGTCGATGTGATCATCGACGAAGCACATGACCCGCAGATACTGCATAAATTCAAAGGCAACATCGATCTCGACAAACTCGAGACCCTCATCAAACGCGAGGGAGCTGAGAATATCGCATATGTCAGCGTCGCCGGAACCGTAAATATGGCGGGCGGCCAACCGGTGAGCATGGCAAATATCAGGGCTGTGCGGAAACTCGCCGACCACTATGGCATAAAGGTATTTCTCGACGCGACTCGCCTTGTCGAAAATGCATTTTTTATACAGGAGCGTGAGGACGGATACGGGACGAGGTCAATCGCCGAAATACTGCATGAATTTTGCTCGTATTCACATGGTGCCTGGATGAGCGCCAAAAAGGACAGTCTGGTCAATATCGGCGGATGGCTCGCGGTCGATGACCGCGAAATGTTTGAGGAACTACGCAATCTGGTCGTTGTTTATGAGGGGTTGCATACCTACGGCGGCCTCGCCGGCCGGGATCTCGAGGCAATGGCGATCGGGATCGCTGAAAGCGTTCAGGACGAACACATCCAATCCCGAATCGGCCAGGTTCGCTATCTTGGCGAATTGCTGACGACCTGGGGAATTCCGATCGTCCATCCGGTCGGCGGCCACGCGATATTTCTTGACGCAAAGGCATTTTATCCGCACCTCGAACAGAGCAAGTTCCCGGCCCAGACGCTCGCGGCCGAGCTGTATCTCGACTCGGGTATCCGCTCGATGGAACGCGGCATTGCGAGTGCCGGCCGCAACCCTAAAACGGGCGACCACAATTATCCGAAGCTCGAGCTGACGAGACTGACGATCCCGAGGCGCGTGTATACGCAGGCTCACATGGACGTCGTAGCCGAATCGGTCCGTGCCGCCTATGAGGCGCGCGAACATGCCACCGGCCTGAAAATGGTCTACGAGCCAAAATACCTGCGATTTTTCCAGGCGAGGTTCGAGCGGCTGTAATTCTAGCCGCCAATAAAACTCATTGTCCGCGAAGGTTGGACGAAGTCCGCGTCATTTATATGGTGGCGCGGTTCTTTTTTGAGGGCGACGCTCTCGATGAACTGGGTGATCTCGGTACGTGAGGCGCCGCTTCGCACAATTCCGCGAAGGTCGTGTTCGGTGGTTGAAAAAAGGCAGGTCCGGATCTGGCCGTCTGCGGTCAGGCGAATACGCGAGCACGCACCGCAAAACATTTCGGTCACGGGTGCAATGATACCTATCTCGCCGGGCGAGCCGTCGGCAAATACGTACTTCCAGGCGGTTTCTGTTCCTCGGTCCGCGTTTCTCAATTTCAGTGGGTAAACAGCATCTATCGTTTCGATGATCTCACGCCCGGGAACGACCAGGTCGGGGCTCCATTCGTGACCGCTGTCGAGTGGCATAAACTCGATAAAACGCATCGATACCCCGTATTCACGGGCAAATTTAGCAAACTCGACAAACTCGTCGTCGTTGTGGCCGCGGATCACGGCGGCGTTGATCTTGATCGGATCAAATCCGACCCGCTTTGCCGAGTCTATCGCGGCAAAGACCTTGTCGAGCCCGTCGACCCCGGTCATTTTTGTGAATTTCTCATGATCCAGGCTGTCGAGGCTGATAGTCACGCGGTCAACGCCGGCAGAGCGAAGATCGCCGGCGAGTGACGGAAAGATAAACCCGTTTGTCGTTAATGCGAGATCTTTGAGGCGAGGTTTCAGTCCGGCGATCTCGGCCGCGAGCTTTGCAATGTCTTTTCTAAGGAGCGGTTCGCCGCCTGTCAACCGGATCTTTTCGATCCCGAGCGAAACAAAGATGTCGGCGATATAGGCCGTTTCCTCAAACGTGAGGATCGTATCCTTGCGGGCCATCGGCGGTTCGCCGTTCGGCAGACAGTAAAAGCACCGGAAATTGCACCTGTCCGTCACCGAAATGCGAAGGTCGCGGATCGTCCGGTTGTAAGCATCGCGAAGCATTAGCTAAATGATACAGGATTGACGTCCGAAATTCGCTCTACTTGTACGCGTTGCCGATGATGTCGAGCTGTGAGAGGACTTTGGCACGCTCGGCGTGCGAAACGCCCGACACGACAGTCCGTATCTCCCCGATCATCTTGGCGAGGTCGGCACGGTCACTGGCATCGGCCGGTCCTTCATAATTGCCCTTTTTGCCGGTGATGTCATCAGTGATATAGGTGAGATTCGCGGCGATCTCGTTCAGTGCTTTTTTGCTGCTGCGGCCTTTGGGGTACAACTTCAGATAAGCTACATAGGTCGCCTCGGTGTTGTAAATATAACAGTTTACATATCCTTCGCACTCACCCGGCAGCGGCGCTTCAGCGGCGGCCCAGGCGATATCGTCGGCGATCGCCAGCGACCTGTATTTTTTGCTCAGGTTCCAAAACCGATCTGCTCGGACAAACCACTGGCCGGCGGGTTCGCTGTAAGTGATGTCCTTTCTATTTCGTTTGATAAGACTCTTATGCGGTTCGCGGTCCAGCTTATCAGGCGGAATTTTTCCGAGTGCGGTGCTGAGATCCTTGAGCCGTTTGAATTCGGCCGCGGCGGTCTTTGACTGTGCGTTTGCCGAGACGAGAGAGCCCATTCCCAAAAGGACGATGGTCAGGGTCAAGATGGTTCGCGAAAAGTAACTGTTCATTTTCATTTTATGGTTATATCACACGCCGTGTTTCTATTTCATAAGGTGTTTGGCGTTTCGTTTAAGCCCGCTCAATTTGGCACGTTTGACGGCCGAGCGGCGAAAACGCTCGACATACTCCGGATGTTCCATATCGAGAATAGCCACAGGATCGAGAGACGTTTGGCCGAGTCTTGGTTCGAATCTGGCGTCCGGCGTCGGTTTCTCAAACCGATTCCACGGGCAAACGTCCTGGCAAATGTCACATCCGTAAAGCCAGCCTTCGAGCCGTGACGCCACCTCCGCCGGCAGCTGTTCACCGCGGTGCTCGATGGTCGCGTATGAGATGCACTTTGCCGAATCTACGATGTACGGTTCGACGATGGCGTCTGTCGGGCACGCATCCAGGCACGCGGTGCACGAACCGCAATGATCCGCGATCTCGCCGGTGTCGTACTCAAGCTCCAGGTCGAGGATCAGTTCGCCGATAAATACCCATGACCCGAGGTCACGGGTGATGACGTTGGAGTGTTTACCCAGCCAGCCGAGTCCGGCCCGCACGGCCCACGCCTTGTCCATCATCGGCGCCGTATCGACACAGGCCTTGCCGTCTGCTCCGGGCACCTCCAGACGGATCCGTTCGAGCATTGTGCGAAGCCCGGAACCGACCACATCATGATAGTCGTCACCCCACGCATAACGCGAGATCTTGCCGGGCGAGGTGTGCCGGTGATCGGTGTAGTAGTTTTTGAGTACGACCACTATCGATCTGGCCGCGGGGAAGATCTCTCTCGGGTCGGTACGACGTTGGGTGTCACGGGCCATCCAGGCCATTTCCGCGTTGTATCCGGCGCCGAGCCAATTGCCGAGCCTTTCGCCCTCGGTGTCGAGGCGGGCCGCGGGGACTATCGCTACGCGATCGAAACCGGCTTCGGCGGCAAATTGTTTGATCTTAAGGGAAAGCGACATCAACGATAGAGTACCCGAGCAAATCGTAAAGACGCAAAAAATGCGGCCGGATACTCAATGAATATCCGGCCGCAGCGTCTGTACAGATCCGAAAGCTTAGAAGTTGAGCTTCAAGCCAAACTGGAACTGTCTCGGGTCAAATGCTGACGTCGAGTTGCTGAGGTACTTGCCGCCCTTCTTCTGGCCGACGGAATTGACGACCTGATAGAACGGGTTTGCGGCCGCTTCGTTAAAGCGGTTGAACAAGTTAAAGCCCTCGGCGATGAGATCCAGACTAAAGCGTTCACCGATACGGATCTTCTTGGTGAGACGTGCGTCAACCGAGAAGTAATTGCGGGTGATACCCATATTACGTCCCAAATTTCCGCTCAGCGGGAAGACGCCCTGGAAGCAGTTGGCATCAACACCGGTCGCACAAAGCGAGCCATCGGTCCTGACGGTCGGACGCTCGTTCGTGCTCTGGAAGTCGCCATTGTTGTCGCCGACGGCCAGAATGTTGAACGGACGGCCCGAACCATACTCGATGATCGGAGCAAACGAGAATCCGTGCATGAAACGCTTGATGGTAGAACCTGATTTCCAGCTGTCCGGAGCACCGATAATGCCGCTAAAGACAAAACGGTGACGTTGATCGAAGAGCGAATCCGAACGCTCCGCACGGAAGTTATTGTTATCCTGCGGTTTCAAAAGCGTCTGAAGATCCGACGAATCGTCGATCGAGTGTGACCAGGTGTACGTCGCAAAGAACTGAATATTGTTCGAAAAACGCTTTTTCAGTTCGACGTTCAATGCATTGTATGACGAATTACCGTCAGAGACCTGAGCGTTAACGTCGGCATACGGATTGATCGGCCCGATGGAACGAAGCGTTCCGGCGAGCTGAGCGTCAAGTACGGCCTTGGTAACTGCACCGCCGGTGACGGCCGCGGCAAAGAAGTAGTTCGGGCCGAGACGACGGAAGTAGTTAGCAACGATCGGGCTCACGATCCTGAGGCCGGTCGTGTTGTTGACCGCGATCAGGCCTGGAATGACGACCGTGTAAAGCGCGTTAGACGTCGTCGGCATTGTGAAGAACGCGGCTTCCGACAGATTCGACGGAGCACGTCCATTCGGTCCGCACGGACCGCCGCAAGCGACAGGGTTATTGGCCGTATATCGGCGGAAGTTGTCGGTCATTGCCTGCAAGTTCACCTGATTGACGTCCTGCGGGTGAGCAAGGTGACGCGAATTGACGGTGATGTAGCTGACTGAGAGCGACATATCCTTTCCGATCTGCTGTTCAACGGCAAGGTTGCCCTGCATCGCGTACGGATATTCAAAGTCCTTCGATACGTGAAGCGTGAACGGCAGGATCGGTCCGAAACCGGTAAAGTTGTTCGGGTTGAAACGCATAAAGCCCGGCTGATACTGAGCTGAGGCGGCAAGGCCCGGCGTACAGTTGGTTCCGGGGGTCGCACCTGCAAAGTTACAGGGGATCAGCGTTCCGTGCATCACCTGGAATGCATTGAACAAGCCAAGCGGCGACGGGCCGCCGATCGGCAGAAGTGTCGCCTGCTGCTGCTGCGAACCGTCAGCGACATTCGAGTTGAACGACACCACGAGCAGCGGGTGATCGTAGAACATACCGGCGGCACCGCGAATGACGGTCTTGCCGTTGCCTCTGATGTCCCACGCAAATCCGAGACGCGGTGCGAGGTTGTTGCGGTCACGCGGGAATCCCTGCGTGATGTTCAGAGCATCCTGTGCCGTCTGGACATCCTGCTGCGACAGCGTGATGCCCGTCAGCGGATCGCGGAACGAACTGGGTGCGAACTGGTCCGTCAACTCGATGTCGTAGCGGACGCCGTAGTTGAAGGTAAAGTGTCGGCTGACCTTCCAGGTGTCCTGGAAGAACATACCGATCGGCTTATTCTTGATCGAGCTGTTCGGGTCACCAAAACCCTGAATGAACACGCTCGGGAAGCCGAGGCCGTAAGCCTGGATGGCGGTCAATGCCGGACCGGTACATCCGGAGATGAGCGAACTGCACGACTGCTGGCTGAAATTGAACAGTGCCGGGAAGTTAAGCTCGAAGCTGGCACGTCCGAGGATGTAGTTCATATCAAATCCGAACTTGAAGATATGGTTCTTGGGTGCCCAAGTCATATTGTCGCGGACCTGATAGCGGTTTTCGCGTCGCGAAACCGGCGAGAACGGATTTGACCCGATAAAGCCGGTACCCGCGATCTGCAGGGCAACGCTCGGGACCTGCGAGTCAAATTTGGCGTCGCGGCGGCCGAAGTTGAAATAGAACTCGTTGATCAGATTCCTCGGCAGGATGCTGGTGAGCGAAGCGCCGAATGAAACGTCCTTGAGGTCCTGGATGCCGGTACGCGAAAAGTCATTCTGTCCGAGCGTTTGGTTCTGCGACTCGTCCTGAATACCGTTGATGCGGCTCGGGTTGTACCCAAGACGGATCGACATCTGGTTCTTGTCGTCGAGTACCTGATCGTAGCGGCCCGAATAATAGGTCGTTGCCTCAGAGATCGGGAATACGCGGCGGAGCTGATTCAGCGGACGAAACGCGACGAATTCACCGCTTGCGTTACGCGTCAGCGGAACCGGTTGTCCCGAAAGGAAAAAGCGGTTGCCGACGACCTGTCCGGCCGGGATCGCACCGCCGGCACTGATGAGTGTGCTGCCGCCGTTGAGTGCGGTCTGGGTGCCGGCCGACGTCAGATAAGCGTAGCTGACGGCCTGGCTGATGTTTGCCGGAACGCCCGAGGCGATCAGCGACTGAACGTATGATGCCTGAGCCGAGGTCAGACCGGTAAACGTCTGGGTGAACGGCAGGATCGGAGCACCGATCGTGACGCTCGACGTCGCACCGCCGATGATGTCGCCGGTGAAGAAACCTGATTCCTGACGGCGACGCTGTTCGAAGGCGATAAAGAAGAATGCCTTTTCACGAGCGATCGGGCCGCCGAGCGTAGCACCGTACTGGGTACGCGTGTAGCCCGGCTTTTTCTTCGGATCATTGTCGATCAGCGGAGCAAAGGCGTTCTTGGCCTGGATGCTGCGGTCGCGTATAAAACCAAATACGTTGCCGTGAAATTCGTTTGTACCGCGCTTGGTCACGACGTTGACGATACCGCCGGTCGCACGTCCGAATTCAGGCATGTACGAGTTAGTCGTCACCTGATATTCCTGCACCGCTTCCTGCGAAACGGTCGAGCGGGCGGCGTTGATCGAGTTGTCGGTAAAGTCGGCTCCGTCGACCTGGACCAGCGTCGAACGGCCGCGTTGACCGCCGATGTTGAGGCCCGATGTCGGTGCCGGGCCGACCGGGCGTCCGTTGTCGCGGCCAACCGTCGAAAGGGTCAGCGCAAAGCCGGTCGCGCTGCGTTCGTTGATCGGAAGATTGTTGATACGGGCCTGATCGATCGTGTTTGCAACGGTCGTGCGGGTCGTCTCGATCAGCTGAACGTCGTCGCCTGAAACGTTAACTACGATGTCCTGGGCGCCGATCTCAAGCTTGATCGAGAGTTCGGCGCTCTGGCCAACCGTTAACCGGACAGGCGAAATGACCACCTTCTTAAAGGTGGACGCCTGTGCGGAGATCTCATATTCGCCCGGCGGCAGGCCGATGAACTGATAATCGCCATCGGGTCCTGAAACGACGGTACGTGCGGCATTAGTGCCGATATTCTTGGCTGTAACGGTAGCACCGGCGACGACAGCGCCGCTCGGGTCGGTGACCGTTCCCGAAAGGTCGGCAGCGGTTGCCTGTGCCTGTGCCAGCGCAGACGCTGAAAACACCAGCAACGCGACCACGAACATCACTAAACGTGAAAGGGTCGCCGCCGCTTTTGACGGTAATGATCTCATTGATTTTATCTCCTTAAACTCTTGGTACATCTGAATTTCTGCCGGCAATTGCCGCTGCTGGATCTTAAAGGGGAATTTTGGAATACCCCGCTCGCTTGGACCGGATCGATGATCGGATACAAACTTACTTAAAACTATTGCGGACAGATAATTGCAAAGAATAGATTAGCTTTGAAATTTTTACCCCAAAAACTTGTTTTAGGCAAGCAAAAATGTAGCTTTTTTGTAATTTTAACCGATAGATCGATCGAATCATTACAATTCGGTACGAGCCTTTAACAATTCGGCCGCCGAAACAATTGAATTCCCCGAAAGCCGAAGTGGGGTACTGTTACCGCGCGATAAGAAAAGAAGCGACTTTTGACGCTGTATTTTGCACGAGTTTCGTGTTATCAGTGTCAGTTGCGCCGTTAATTTTTATGAAGATAATACCGCTGTCGATCCCAACCCCGTTTTATGTGGGAGATGTCAATGTTTACCTGATAAAGGAAGACCCGGTGACGCTGATCGACGTGGGGCCCAAAACGCCGGAGGCGGCCAAAGTTCTTCGCGAAAAGCTCGGCCAGCACGGGATCGGGTTCGCCGACGTCAGGCGGATCGTCTTAACACACGCCCACGAAGATCATTGCGGCCTGACCAAGAGGGTCAGGGATGAGTCTAAGAACGCAGAGGTTTTGATCCACGAATGGGAGACCGGAAATCTCGTCGGCCGGCTCGCGCACGAGGATCACCTGACTCTGATGCTGCGTTCCGGGGTTCCGGACGAGGTCTTTCAGGATATGCGCGGGCTATATGAGGAGATCAGCCTGCTGACGGATTCGCTTGAAGAGGGCGAATATTCGCCGCTCAGAGACGACGCCGAGCTGCTGTTCGACGGCGGCTCTCTGCGGGTGCTACACACGCCCGGGCACACGCCGGGCTCGTGCTCGTTTGTGCGTGAGGCCGACCGGACATTGATATGCGGTGATTGCGTTATCAAACGCATCACGCCGAACCCGATCTTCTCACCCGACCCGCTCGACCCCGCCAAGCGGTTTCGCTCGCTTGCCGAGTACTTGGTTTCGCTCGCCCGCCTGCGGAGCTATTCCCCGACCTTGGCGTACGGAGGACACGGCGAACCGGTCACGGATTTTGACGAAATATTTAATCGTTACGTGAAAGCGATCGACGACCGCCAGCGAAAGGTGATCGGGTTGCTCGGCAGCGGCGGGGCAACCGCGTACTCGGTCGCGCAGCGTCTGTTCGCAGACTCATTCGAACACGACGTACATCGATTTCTGGCAATTTCGGAAGCAATCGCCCATCTTGACTACGCCCACGCCGAAGGCAAGATTGCACTCGAGGTTCGCGGCGGCATCGAGCACTACCGGACATTCTGAGCCTGGAAGAATAGCCATTGCATGATGTTAAAAAGTGTTTTACACTAAATGCGGCGTATGTTCTTGCCTCTTTCGGGCATCTCAATATAGAATTGCTGGCCGATGTCGATCAGCCGAATAGAATGACGACCAAATTTTCGAAGACAATTGATGCCGCCGGGGACACGTCTGTGACCAAGACCTGGCTGCGTTACGTCGTCGTGACTTCAAGGTTAGTTTTGGTCGCCGCTCTTACATTTTCCGCTTTTTACCTCTCGCTGGTATCGACGACCATTCCAGTAAATAGTGAACAAAGAGAGAGCATCGACCGTGCGATCGACTTGTTGAGTAAGAAGGGCTTTGATAAAGAGGCATTCTTACTCGGACACGCGGCGACCTTTCGCGGTACGGACAACTGGCTTAATAGTCTGACGACCGAGGAAGGTGCGTTTGCGGCAACTAATTTTCCTTTCGAAATCGTGACCGTTTACCCGGATTTCTTCAGCCGGACCGTCGATGATACCGAGCGGGCGATGATACTCCTGCACGAAGCCCAGCATATGTTGGGCAAGGACGATCGGTTCGCATATGCCTACGTTTGGAAAAATCGTGAGCGTTTGGGTTGGACGACGATGAAATACGGGACTTCGGCGACCTATGTCTCGGTCGAGCTGCAGACCCGCGAAAATTCCCCGGAGCTTTTCAGTTGTACGCAAAAGGTCTGGAATGACTGTACCGAGACCCTTTTAAGGGGAAACATCGTCAATCATCCGGAAAACGATCTGCAATAGCTCATCTCCGGCTTCCTACCATCAGATTTTCACAGTGCGTGTGAAATAACTCGCGCGCGGACATTTCTGCCGACCGGTGACCCCATCACGTGATCAGACTAACCTCTTGTATCGTCTCAATTTAGCGGCATTTTGCCCAGAAAGACCCAAAATCTGGCATAAATATTGCGCGCACGAATAGTGCAAGCATTAAAAAAGGCGCGACGGCTATCGAGTCGTTCGCAAAACACTCGATGTTGAGCCGCCGGCCCAATGCAGGTATTCCAATGCTTAAGTTTTGGGAGAAGAACAATGAACAAGAATCAAAAGGGTTTTTCGCTGGTGGAATTACTCGTAGTCGTGATCATTATCGGGATCGTGGCGGCCATTGCTATCCCGAGTCTGCTTGCTTCACGCCGGGCCGCTAATGAAGCGAGCGCAATTTCAACGCTCCGCACATATCACAGTGCGGAAGCCACATATCAGGCAACAACAGGCAATAGCACCAGCTATGCCCTGAACACCGCTTTGGGCGGATTGGTCGACGCGACGTTGGCCGCTGCATCGCCGACAAAGAGCGGATACGACTTTACCCTTACGATCGGTGGCACCAACAACTCGTTGTATTGTGCGACGGCCGCTCCGTCCACCGCCGGTTCGACCGGAACCAACTATTACGGCGTCAGCGTCGATGGAGTGATTTACAAGAAATCGACAGCCTTTGTATGTGCCGACGGTGTCCTGACCACAACCGGCGGAACGCCCATCCAATAGGCCTGGGTCGGTAAACGGTACCTTGAGAGGAATCTAAAATGTCTGGAAGGAACACAATTGCGAACGGGAGCGATCCCGTTCGCTTTGCTGTTTATTCGGCATGAATTTGAGTTTCGGTTGGAGCCATGATCAGGACCGGCCAGTGAGGTAACTATGATCGACCTAGAACATCCGAAAGAGGCCCTTGACGACCTCCTCAAGACCACTATTGAAATGGGCGGCTCGGACCTGCACCTGCGGGTGGACAGTCCGCCGCAGGTTCGCGTCAACGGTGAGATGGTACGCCTCGAGGGATTTGAGCCGCTGACACCGGACGAGACCAGGCAACTTGCTTATTCGCACATTTCGGACGTACAAATAAGCAAATTTGAACAGCATCGGGAGTTGGATTTTTCGATCGGCCTCGGGCACATTTCACGATTTCGCGTGAACATCTTTAATCAAAAGGGCACGGTCGGAGCCGCGTTTCGTGCCATCCCATTCGAACTTAGATCATTTGACGAACTTGGCCTGCCGCATATCGCGATGGACTTTTGCCGACGGCCGCGCGGGTTAGTGCTCGTGACCGGCCCGACAGGTTCGGGCAAATCGACTACTCTGGCGACGATGATCGACCGCATTAACACGATGCGGCATGAGCACATCATAACGATCGAAGACCCGATCGAATTTATCCATACACACAAAAACTGCATCGTCAGTCAGCGAGAATTGGGTGCCGATACATTCTCATTTGCCGAAGCGCTTAGATCAGGTTTGCGGCAGGATCCGGACATCGTTCTGGTCGGCGAAATGCGCGACCTCGAAACGATCGAGATGGCATTGCGTGTGGCCGAAACGGGACATCTGACGTTTGCGACGCTTCACACCAATACCGCGGCGTCGACGATCACGAGGATCATCGACGTATTTCCGTCGTCGCAGCAGCCGCAGGTTCGGACCCAGCTGTCAAATGTTCTCGAAGGCATCATGTGTCAGGCACTATTGCCGAATGCGACCGGAACCGGACGCGTAATGGCGATGGAAGTTCTGGTGCCGAACGCGCCGATCCGCAATCTGATCCGTGAGGACAAGATACATCAGATCTATTCGGTGATGCAGACGGGCGGCGACCGATTTGGTATGCAGACGCTGAACCAATCTCTGGCGGCACTATATCGCCGACGACTGATCACCCTTGAAACCGCGTTTTCGATCTCGTCAAACGTTGACGAACTGAGAGACCTTTGCGGTCATCATTCGGCCATTGGATTTGGACTCGGCGTTGCCGCCGGGGCGAACGAAAGGCCATTTCCGGATAGTTTCGGCAATAAGAATTTCTGATCAGTAAGGACAACATCATCGGGCCGCGAGACTTGCCGTTTCGCGGCACTTTCTTTGCTTTACCGGATGAGCGGCAAATTTAGCCCCGCAGCTTTCGCATTTGACCAAAGGGCGCGGACTTTCACGCGCCGTGAGGCCGCCGATACCAGTTTTCGGAGCCAAATTCAATAAATCCAACGCTAAATTGCCGCCGAGACGCCGTGTTACAGGCACGGTAATTGCGTTGAATTAAGGACACAGAACAATATTTTCATTTCTCAAAAGTCGGCGCGTGAATTCTATTAAGGGAGTGCATATTTGGCCCAATGAGAAACACGAACGGATCGAACGAATACGAGAATATCGGCATCGGGTCTGAAAGTGATCCTTTGCTTGCGGAGCGGGCCAGATCTGCTGATCAACTCGCATTGGTTTGGAATTCAGTCGGCGAAATGGTCGCGGCCTACCCGCTGCCGGAGACAGATGGTGCGTCGCGGATACGTGTCCTGCGGTTTCCGTCAGACGTGGATCTGGCGGCTGCGTTAAGCACGCGTCGGGCAAAGGAAACCGGCCTGCCGGCGCTCTCGGCTGACACACATTTTTTAACATCTGTTGCGGACTATTCCGAACTTACGCGGATACTCGCACTCGACGGAGAGCGGCTTGCCTACTCCGATCAGGCATTGCTTGATTGGCTGGTAAGCGCTGAGAAGGAGATGGTGCCGGGAACGGACAATCACCCCGTTTTTGACACCTCACTTGAGGACACCGCGTGCACCGTCACCCGACTTCCGAATGGTCAGGTTTCAATTACCGAGGCCTCGCGTCAGCATATACAGGCACTTGGAGCGAAGGTAAGGGCGGCCGTCGGCGAGCAGCCATTGGCCCGAATCGATCTCTGTGTCGAAACACCACTGCGAAGTGCCGCCCGCTACTTTCTCTGCGAGACCAGCGAAGGTGCCGAGATCCTGAGGCCGGGAAACGAAAGCGAAGTATCGGCATTCCTCGTGGTCAACAAGGACGGTTACAGTTTGGGGCTCTGGAGTCCCGCGTATGGACTATTCAGCGAATATGCGTTCCTGGCCCCGGATGAGATCACCCGCGCCGAACGCGGAACGGATGAGATAATTCCGACGCCTAAGATCGCCGGCCGTACGGCCGCCGCGACGCCGACCGAGGACTATGTGAGGCACGCGTTCGAACAGGTCTTGGTACAAGCACCGCCGGCAATGCTGGCGGGTGCTCCGATCAAGGAGTTTTCGAAAGTGATCTGGGTCGCGGAACACGGCTTGGATGAGATCGCCGAGTTGATCGCCGCCGAATGTGCGGTCAGGTCAGGGGTCGAATTTATCGGAATGAGCGTTCCGGCCGAGGATGCCGTGGCGAGCGGACTGCTTCTGGGGTCGTATTCATTCGGCCGGCTGCCGGTCGCCGGAAACGAGATCATGGCGGCGGTCGATCTGGTGCGGGACATCATGTTCATCTCCGACGCTGAGCGTACCGAGCGCCAACTCGAAATGGAGGCAAGACTGCAAAATCGCCGAAGCCGTGCGGCAACGCTGATGTTTGCCGTTCCGGTGATCGTCGCGGCACTATTGTCGGCATTTGCGATCGAATTATTTATCTCAAACCTGATGACCGCTCGCCGCGAGTCGATCGCCGACGCCCGAACACAGGAATTAAAACCCGCGGTCGACCGCCGAAATTCTTACGAAGCAAATCTGAAATGGTACAGGGAATTTGTCACCGAGGTTACCGGTCTCCGCCGGCAGCAGCCGGTCGGTATCGGGATGCTTTTTCAACTGAATTCGAACTATCCGTTCAGCATCGATCCGGCGTTCTACATCTCAGAAATGAAGCTTTCGAACACGGGTGACGTCGAGATAAAGGGCCTTGCCAAAAGTAAGGACGGCGTTGCCGCCTTTCTAAAATCACTCGAGTATGCCGGCGGCGCCGAAAGCGGGTCGAGGCTTTTCAGCGGACTTGCTTATGAGGTGCAGGAGACGACACCGGCTGTAACTACCGGCCAGCCGGCCCAGGCGACACCGACCGGATCGACGTTGAGCACGGCCGCGGTGGCTCCGGGCGTGGTCGTTTGGAGCATCAAAGGAAACTATTTGCCGATGGCCGAATTTGCGCCCAAGAAGGCAAAGTCAACGGGGCCGGCAAATCCGGGCCAGGAGCCGCCGAACGGGCAGCCATCAGAGCCGCAGCCGACCGGTCTTCAAAAGTCCGCAATGTAGCGGCCAGCAGAGTGCCGGCCGCTGCGGCGGTGACGGCCAAAAGGGGTCAATATGAACAGCAGAAAATATCCGGGCGGCGGCAGGCGTTTTCTTGACAGTGTTTTTATCGAGTCCGTTAAGTACGGCCCGGTCGTGACCGTGATCGTAATGACGATCATCAGTTTCGGCATCGGCTATCTGATCTACAACTATTTTCTTAGCGGCTGGGCTGAATCGAGTCGCGAGTATCGCCAGGCGGTCGTCGCCAAGGAACTCGAAAACAAGAAGACCGAAGCAATGCTGGCCGGCGAGGAAGAGTTCAGGGCACGATTCAGAAAGGTCGCCGAGCTATATGAGGACGCCAAACCGCTCCTGCCGCAAGAGACCGAGGTCGCCGATGTGCTGGGTCAGGTCGAGACCGCCGCGCGTAGAAACGGCGTCTTGCTGACCGGCCTGACGGCGGTCAAGGCGTCGGTCAAATCGCCAAAGGCCGCCAAGCTCTACGAACGTGAGATCCCGGCGGTAGTTACCGGACCGTTCCCGCAGGTGGTGCGATTTTTCGCGGATATTTCAAGGATGCCGCGAATATTGCTCATACGCGATTATTCGATCGTTGCTCTGAAGGGCGGCGTATCGGCCGGATTCACACTGGTCGCGTTTCATGCTCCGCCTCCGGCCGAGGTTCCGCGACGACCCTACGATATTGCACTTATTCCGAAAGGGGGCGAAAAGAAATGATCACGATCAAATCCATAGACCAGAAGAACCGACGAGGTTTCGGGCCGCTGCTGCTGAAGATCGCCGGGCTGTTCGCCGTGGCGTTGATCGCCGGATTCATCGGTCTCTTTGCGATCAGGTCCATGTTGTCGCTAGCTGAGCGAGGTGCGGTCGAGCGGCCGTTGCAGAATCAAGCCGAGCAGATCGTGATCGATCCAAAAATGGAGTCCGATCTGTCAAACGCCCTTACATTTCAGGCGGTCAACGAACCCGGTCAGGTTCTCGATCCATTTTCGGATCGAGCGGGCCTGACCGAAACGGCCGCATCACGGGCGACGCCGGCCGCGGCGACATCGTCGGAACCCGGTTCCGGAACCTCGGCCGCATCGCCGGGATCGTCCGGTACAAACAGCGTTTCCACGAGTGCATCCGGCATGGTCATCGACATCGCGTCACCCGAGGCGACCCGCGCCCGATATGAAAAATGGCGAAACAGCGATTCGCTGTCCGAGCGGGCCGACCTTTCAACGATCCTGGCGATCGACGACCTGGTGCCGGTGGGATTTGCGAGCGGCGGCAGCGGCGGGGCCGAAGTGATGCTGTTCTCACAGGCCCTGTGCGACGTATTCAGCTTTCCGATCGGAACAAAGTTCTTGAACGGAACACTGACATCGTTTGATCAGGCCGAGGTCGTATTTTTGATCGGCCGGACCAGCCGGCACAGATCATATAGACGGCCTGAGCCGTGTAAAGGGGCGGACGATAACGACCGTAAGGACAAATAGATATGGCCGCTAAGCGGCGAACATTTTTATGACTAAGCTTAAAAAGCTACGCATGATGCGGGGGAATGACGACGAAGGTGAAACCCATGAGAAAGAACATATTCCTAACGCTGACGCTGATCATCAGCCTGATCTCAAGTTATTCGGTCAAGAGTGCGGCCGCTGACCGGCCGGTTTGGTCCGGTTACGACAACGCCTTTGATCTCTTACGGGCTGAGGAAAACAACTTCTGCGATCCCAAATTCGTCGGCGGTTCGATGAGTTTTATGCAGAACATGGAATCGGACCTCGATGACCTGCTAAATCAGATCCATACACGATTCGGTATCAATTTTGTGGCCGGCCCGATGGTAGGCCGCCTGCCGATAAATATCAAATCGCAAAATGTGCCGTGGACATCGCTGCTTCGGGCACAGCTATTTGTACTCGGGGTCGGTGCGACCTGTGTCGACGGCAATACGATACAGTTGGTCAAGAATGACGATGTCTCTAATTTAGAAAGGGCCGCACAGGAAGCCTCAAAACTGGAGACAAAGTACATCAAGCTCAAATATCTGCAACCGTCCAGCTCGGGAAATCGTGATATTGCCGGCCGGAGCACTTCGAACCAGGCGGGATTCGGCATTGGCGGATGTCAGCAGAACACCTATGCGGGAACACAGACCGGCGGCACGCAGACCAATCTTCCGCAGACGTGCAAGTTTGAGCGGCTGATGACCGAGGTTCGGCAGATACTCGGCCTCAACGGGGACACGGGCCAGTACAATCCGCAGACCGGATCGTCCGGTTCGGGCGAGCCTGCCGTTATTTATCGCGAGGGTGGTTTGCCGGCATTGCCGTACGTCGGGCAGGTGCCCGGACGAAACATGCTGCTCGTCAAGGGCAACAAGGCCCAAATCCACGACATTGAGGAACTGATAAAACGAGCCGATGTTCCGCCGTTCCAGGTGGTGATCAAGGGCCTCGTCTATACCGCCAATGAAAACAAGCTGCGTGATATCGGCGTGCAATCGTCCGCGATCGTCGGTACCGGGGACCTCAGGCAGCTCGGCGGCATCACCAGTCAGCCCAACGCAAACACGACGACGGGCGGTACCGGATCGACTACCACCACGTCGGCCGCCACATCCGGCCAATTAAATCCGGGCGGCGTTAGAACGCTCGGGCCGGGATTTCTGCAGCCGGCGGGGTTGAGCGATTCGATCTTTGGCGTGTCGGCGATCATCGGCACCGCCCAGTTTACGGTTCAGGCGACCGCTCTCGAACAAAACGGCGTCATCTCGGTCAAATCGCGGCCGTTCGCGACCGTTTTGGACGGTGACGCGACCGATCTGACGGTCGGCCGACAGGTGCCGGTCATCGTCCAGGCGATCAACTCGATCGGCGGACAGCCGGGCACGCTGCAGATCCTGCAGGCGGCCAATCTGCTGTCAGTCACGCCGCACGTGATCGACGACGAAAATGGACAGCCCGTCGCGGTGAGCCTCGAATTACAGCTCGAATCGAACGATGTCGATACGTCGGTCATCAGTCAGGGTGTCCCGTCGGTCGCGGTCCGTTCGATCCAGTCGAAATTTATCCTTAATCAGGAACAGACCCTGATCCTCGGCGGATTTACGGTTGATTCGGACAGCAAGACGATTACAAAAACACCGGGGATCGGTGATATTCCGCTGCTTGGCGAGCTGTTCAAACGGCGCGTACGGTCGACCCAGATCAATCGGCTGTACTTTGCCATTTCGGTCACGATCATGCCTTACGGAACGGTGATCGAACCGGTCAAGGTGCCGGGAATGTCGACCGATCTGCCGTCGATCACGCCCGAAATGCAAAAGCGTTCCGAGCTCGCCGAACCTAAGTCTGCGGCAACGCCGACACCGCCCGCGGTGAAAAAGGATAACTAGCGAAGCGGCTGACAAAATTGAATTTAGTTCGTGCGGGCCCCTGATCGGGCTTGAGCGAAAGATCAAAGGTAAACAAATATGTTACACGACGATCTGAAGGAAAATGCGGAACGGCTCGGGAAGGACGGCGCAATTCTGGAGCTTGAACACGATCTCATCAGCGGCCCGCCGCCGGTGATGAGTGTTTCGGCCGTTGAGAACCGGCCGCTCAACAAGGACAACTCGCTGCCCGAGATCAAATATAGTGTCGATAGTTCGCAGCAGTTTTCGCAGTATCTGAACAAGGAATCCTCAAATCGATACCAGGCGATCGTGCTCAACGCCCGCCTGGACGAGTTTCAGTCGCCGCACTATGAGGTCGGCCTGGTCCACCCCGAAAACCCCGATCATCGAAACGGAGTCGTCCACGCACTCAGGGTGAGCCCCGTACATGTCAATTTCGTCTCGCTCGACGACGCATTTTTCGAGTATATGCACTCGCATATCTACGATGTGCGGGCCCAGTACGCCGTCATCGAACAGCAGCAGAAAAAGCAATCGCAAAAGACCAAGAATTGGGGCGAGGGCAAACGGATGCTGAGCGATGAGCAGGTATTTGCCGCCCAGGTCGAGTCCGACATGGAATACGAAAACGAATCCGAGGAATGGATCGACCTGACCGACCCGGAGGAGTACGAGGCAAATATTCGACGCAACGAGTCGGAACTGACCACACAGGAGTTCATTCGCCTGATCCTGATGGAGTTTTTGCGGTCAGGCGCGAGTGACATGCACATCGAGGCCGGGCAGCCCAACGGCCGCATTCGATTGAGGTACGACAGCGAGCTATTTGTCCGATGGGACAACATCCCGTTCGTAAAGATCAGGCAGATCTGCATGGGAATGGCCGAGATCTCAGGCAAAGACGCGACACAAATGAAATTCAAGGACATCGATTCGACCGTCAAAGTGCGGGCTTTACGCGACGGCCGAACGGCCGAGGTCGAACTTCGTTTTGTCTCTCAGCCGACGCTGTACGCACCTTCGATCGTCCTCAGATCACAACTCAAGCCGTTAAGGGACATCAATGCGGTAGGGCTTTTGCCGAGCCAGATCGTCGACCTGAAAGCGGCCTACTCGCAGCAGAGAGGTATCATCATCGTCACCGGAGCCACCGGACAGGGTAAAACCAATACTCTCGAAGCAATTTATGCCGCGCTCGAGGAACCTGACACGAGCAAGATCATCGAGATCGGCGAACCGATCGAAATACGGTCACCGCGCCGAACGCAGATGAGCCTGCGGCCGAACACCCCGTTTACGTGGTGGGACGCATTCTATTCCTGCCTGAGGGCCGATCCCGACATCATCGGTATCGGAGAGTTGCGGTCCGGTGAACATGCTTCAGTGGCGATAAACGCCGCTCTGACCGGCCACCTCGTCCTGTCGACGTTTCACGCCGCCAGCGTCGAAGACACGCTGGCACGTTTGTTCCAGATCGGAATGCCGCGCGAAAACCTTTCGACCGGCATCAACCTGATCCTGGCTCAGGCGCTGATCAAGAAGCTGTGTGAAAAATGCAAGGTCGTCGATCCGCATCCCGTCGAAAGCTACGATCGGCCGATCTATAAGAGCGTCGGCTGTCCGGACTGTTTTAACAAAGGGACGCGCGGCCGAACGGCGATGGCGGAGCTGCTCTATTTCAATGATGAAGTCAAGGAGTGGATCGAAGACCGTTCGATGACCGCTCGCGATATTGCTCAAAGGTCGATCCAGGCGGGTTATCTGATGCCGATCAAGGAGGTTGCCCGGCAAAAGGTGCTTGCCGGCATTACGTCTGAGACTGAGGTGGCCGCGGTGCTTGGCCTGGTCGAGAGCCGTCGCCAGTATACCAACCGAATGTATGAGGATGCGGCGGCGGCCGCGGCGGCATCGGCTCAGGCAAGTGTCACCAGACACCAGGCGATCATTGAAAACAAGATAATCGTGTAAGCGAAAGCACCCGTCATTTCGGCGGACGAATCGCACGCGGTATCGCCAAGGATGGCAAGAGGTGGTTATGAATCAAGTAAACAGGACATACACGGCAGACCGGGTCAACAGTGCTCCGCCACGCGGCCGACCGCGAGCCGCAAACGGGTCGTCGCGCGTATTTGTGACCGATGACCTCCGGCGGGATGTCTTTGACGTCGAGAAGATGTATGACCCTGATCGATCGGAGAACGGATTTGATTTCGCCGGTGAAGATTCGCTCGGAAATCTGGTACGCGGATTTGTGCAGTCGACCGAGATCAAACTAGCCGAGAGCGAACTCGAGCGAGCCGGTATCCGGGTACAGTCGCTGTCCGCCCGCCGCACCGACCGAAAGAAACATCGCCGGCCGACCGGTGTCGAATTTGCGACGTTGGCCGAGCAGTTTGGCGATCTGATGGAGGTCGGCGAGAGCCCGACGCAGGTTTGTCGGCTGCTGGCATACGCTCAGACCAACACGGTCCTTGCCGAGGCGTTGCTAAATGCGGGCGATCTCATTGTTAACGGCCGCACACTCTCCGAGGCGTTTGCGGCCCAACGCGATCAAAATGGCGAACCGCTGTTTCCCGTCACTTTCATCTGCGCCTTGCGTATCGGCGAAGAGGTCGGTACGGCCGCCGATTTTGACAACGGGGCGACCAAGAATGCCTTTCTGCTCACGCTCCACCGCTATGCCGAAGCAGAAAAAAAGGCAGACAAGATCATGGCGAGCATTCGTTCGGCACTGATGTATCCGGTCGCGGTCGTGCTGTTTTGCTTTTTGGCGATGGGCGTCGTGCTCTATTTTGTCATGCCAAAAATGGTCGAGCTTTATACGTCGCTGCTCAGCGGTGAGGAGGCGCAGCTGCCGCTGATCACCCGGATAATGATAGCCGGCTCGGATTTCGCGACAAGTTGGTGGGGCATTGCGGGAATGGCCGTTCTGCTAGTGGGAGCAATATTTTTCTATACGTGGTCGAAGTCAAAAGAGGGCAGCGACAGGCTTAAGGTAATGTCGCTGCGTATGCCGATATTCGGATCATTTCTCAGGCACTATTACGCCGCTCAGACGCTAAGGTCGCTGGCGATGCTTTCGGCAGGTATTCCGTCGATGTCCGAGCGGTTCATGGTGGCCGCCGAGACCTCGACCAATCCGGAATACGCCAAGATGCTGCTTCATGTCCGGCACAGGTTTATGACCGAGTCGACAGACCTGCACAAGCTGTTCGTGCCGTATCCGTTCCTGATGGGCAAGGAATTTGCCGGTGTCCTGCTTACCTACGAAAAGACGGCTGATATGCAGGGCACATTTCACAACTACGCAAAGGTGGTCGAGGTCCGGGCCGAACGCGAGCTTGAGACCGTGCTGTTTTGGTTTACAAATTTCGCGATCGTACCGGTCGGTGTTTTTGTCGGATTTATCGTCGCCGCACTTTACAGCCCGATGTTCGAACTGGCGGGCCGGATCGGCGGAAAATGATCATTTGAGAGGATCTAATGGCTAGAGTTTCGCAGATCAGATCAGTAAGCGACGCGGGATTCTCGCTTGTCGAACTGTTGGTCGTGATCGGGATCATTTGTGTTCTCTCGGCGATCGCGGTGATGCAGCTGACGACGTCAAATCAACGCTTCATTCGTCAAAATGCCGCTCGTGAGCTAAAGGCCGCATTTGAGAGAGCCAGGTTTGATTCGGTAAAAAGGCGGCCGACAAGTATCGGGGCGTTTGCCAAGGTCGCGCTGACCCAATCGTCATTTACCTTGACCGCGGACACCAACCTCAACGGAACGCTCGAAGCGGCCGATGACCTTCTGCGCGACCTTTCGGGGACGAGTGTCGTGATGGCCGGTTCCGGCGGAACGGCACTTCCGACCACGGTCTATTTCAATCAGCGGGGCGAGGCTGTTAACAGTTCGGGAGCGTCGATCTCGCCTGTGTTTTTGGTATGCGGCGGCTCGTGCTCGGCACCGACATCGGCAAATGCGAATATCGTGCTTGTCACGCCGACGGGAACGGTCAATCTGCTTCCCGGCGATGCGGCAATACCGTCATTTCCGACGCCAAATGTTACAAGCGTCCCGGTGTCGTCGGACGTGAGCAAAGTGGTCTCGATCCCGTAGCGGCGGATCGAAGGAATGTACTGAGATGAACCTGAACAACGTACAAAGAAGGCGGATCGCGAGCCATAAGATCGCCGAAAATAAAGGCTTTTCGCTGGTGGAGGTGATCATCGCAACGGTTGTAATGGTAATCCTGTGCGTGGGTACTTTGACGGTATTTACTCATGCTGTGCGGATCAATCGCGGAAATAACCTCAGGGCACAGGCTCAGACCGTGCTCCAGCAAGAGGCCGAATATTACCGCAGTTTGAAGTTCCTGCCGATCGGGTCCAGCCCCGACCTCAATGGCGGAACCTACAACAATATCCGAACACGGACCACGCCGGACGGACGTGCGTTTTATGTATCTGTCGTGATCGACAATGATCCTTACACTGCGGGTGTGCAGACCGGCAGCGAGGCGACATGCAAATTCAAGGAGATCAAGATCACCGTGGTGCCGGTGATCGCCGAGACGGGATGGTTGGCGGACCTTAAGACGAACCTGGTCCTGCAACGCGTGCGAGCCAACTGACGTTTCCGGCAAAGGAGCGGAATGATGATAAAGGCGCCCAAACCAACGATCGAACCGCAGAGGCAATCGGCGGGCAAGCCGGCCGGCTTTTCGCTGATCGAGCTGTTGGTGTCGATGTCGATCACGCTGCTGATACTCGGCGTTGCGGTCGCGACATTTTCGGCGGCTCTCGGCCGCCGCGAGCGCGAGGCCAGCCGAACCGACGCTCTGACCTCTGCGCAGGCCGCATTGAACATAATGTCCCGCGAGATCGGTAATTCGGGTTACGGCTTGATCAACAACGGCCTCGTACTCAGCGACTGTACCGAAAAGCGGGTCCATTTTCGTTCCAACATAGTCAACACCGGTAACAGTATGTCGACCGACAGCCCCGGCGAGGACGTAACTTTCTATTACGACAGCGTTTCGCAGTCGGTAGTGCGATACGACGCTATCGGCGGTACGTCCGGCGTGATCAACCGCGTCAGTGATGTAGATTTTATCTACTACAACTACAGCCTGAACGGAACCGCGACGGCCGGAGCGGCCACCGCAAGCACCGGACGCGTGAATATCAAACTCACGGTAATAATGGCCGACGTTCGGCAGCAGCCGACCAATCAGACCGTGACGCTGACGTCCGACGTTACGCTGCGAAACTCGCCGTATATGCTCGGGCAGTATTAACAGGTACCTGCGAGAGGCGGAGGTGCATCATGAGTAAAAAGAGTGCGTCAAATCTACTATCAGACAAAAAGCAACGCGGTGCCGCACTGGTGACAGTGGTGATGATCTCGATCATCCTTCTGACGGCGTCGGTCGCGATTTTGACCGCGGTGGCTTTGAATTCGCGAAACACGTCCGATGTCCTTGCCGAGACCGAGGCGTTCTATGCCGCCGAAAGCGGGCTCCAGTCGACGATAAACAAGTTCCGTAATGACAGTTCGGTAACGTACCGGCTCGCGGTCGCCGACCCCGATCTTTCGACCTGGCTGCCGTATAATTGGCCGACCACCGGCGGCGCAACGCGGGTCGTTATCGGCGAACTTCCGTCCGCATACTCGCCGAATATCGGCACGGCCTACAGCTTACTGGCGTATGACCCGGACAATTCGGGCACGGCACTGACGTTCTATACCGCGGGAGTCTTTCTGTCCGGTTCCGAAATATCGGCGGACGGCAAGACAATATATTATCCGAACAAAACCGCCTCGCCGCGGACCGAGATCGCGATCACCGACGCTGCACTCACGACCACCAATTTTACGTCCAATCCGATCATCAGCACCTTTACGCTGACCAAGGTCGCGGGCGGCGTCACGATCCCGTCAACGGTTCTCATCAAATTCCGGATCGACTATCGGATGACGGCTCCGCGAAGCGGCGTCCGGTCGATCTGGGGCACGATCTCACAGGCGACATCGACGGCTCCGATAAGGGTGACGTTTCAAACACAGAATTACAGTCTGCTCGGCAGCTTGATCGAGCTGTGTCCGTCGAGTGCGGGCGGCCCGGGCTGCACTGATGTGATGTTCGATCTCGGTACCACGCCGTCGGTGCTCTATGCGTATATCACGGCGGTCGAGCCGTTTCGTGTAAAGCTGGTATCGACCGGATATGGACCCGCCGGTGCTGTTAAGAAACTCGAAGCGATAATCCGTCGCAGCCTTTTTGACGGAATGGGCGCCGGTGCCGCGACGACGATGATCGGGACGAGTACGACCCCGCCGGGCGGGCTTCCGTTTTTGTTTGAGCCCGGCACGTCGAACGGCGTTGCGTATTCGGGCGGCAACTGTTCCGCGCCGACGGGCTGCGTGCCGTCTTTCGGCGTTACCGACCCGGCGATACTCGCGTATATGAATGCTCATCCGCCCGGCGGCGACCCGAATCAAATGCAGCCTCCGCCGCAGATGATCACCGAAAGTTTGCCGGACTGGCAGCAGACACCCGCGGCCATGGATACCGTGATCGATCGCCTGAGGGCCACGGCCCAAAACTCAGGCCGGTATTTTATATCGCCCGCCGGCAAACTGTCTGATCCGGGCGACTTTGCAAACGGCACCGGAATAACCTTTTGCGAGGGCAGTTGTACGGTCGCCGGCAATGGCGGCGGCATCCTGGTGGTCACGGGAATGCTGACAAATCTGGGCGGTTTCAGCTTTAAGGGAATGATCATCGTCACCGGCGAAGAAGGCTGGGAGCGAAATGGCGGCGGTAACGGCCAGGTCATCGGCAATGTGATCATCGCGCCTTATAACACGCGGAGCTACGTGCCCGAGAACCTTTCGACCACATTTCTCGCCCCGAGATCGAGATACTACATCACGGGCGGCGGTAATTCCGACATATTGTATGGTGATATCGCCGGTACGCTCGATAATACGTCGGCGATCAGCGACTTTGTCGCGGGCGTCGCCGAAAAGTAATTCTCGCCGGACTGTCGCCGGACGGCGATTTTGGGCGTAAATTGGCAAAAATTAGCATTTTGGGAGCCGCAGCGTGAGCGCCGCGGGCTCTTAAAATGCTATATTTGTTTAATATGAGACTTTTTCTAAATGCATTAACCGTTGTCATCACTTTCGCCTCCGTCGCTCCCGCCCAGCAAAAGTCGCTGGCTTTCGAGGGTGAAAAGCACCTAAAGAACATTAAACAGCTCACGTTTGGCGGTGAGAATGCCGAGGCGTACTTCTCATTTGACGGCAAACGGCTGATCTTTCAGTCAAAGAGGGACAATCTCGCATGTGACCAGATATTCACGATGAATATCGACGGTTCGAACGTGAAGATGGTCTCCAACGGTGAGGGCCGCACGACCTGCTCATACTTTATGAAGGGCAACAAGAAGATCCTCTATGCGTCGACCCACGGCGGCAAGAAGGAATGTCCGCCCAATCCCGATTTTTCTAAGGGTTACGTCTGGCCGGTCTATCCCGATTACGACGTTTACACGTCGACCGTTGACGGCAAGAACATAACCAAGCTCACCAACACGCCGGGATACGACGCCGAGGCTACCGTCAGCCCGAACGGCAAGAAGATCGTATTCACTTCGGAGCGTGACGGCGACCTTGACCTTTACTCGATGGACGCTAACGGCAAGAACGTCAAGCGTTTGACCGACGAGATCGGCTATGACGGCGGAGCCTTCTTTTCGCCGGACGGCAAGTCGATCGTTTACCGGCGTTCGACCCAGTCAACCCCCGAACAGATCAAGACCTACAAAGACCTGCTGGCACAGCACCTGATCGTGCCGACCGCCTTTGAAATTTGGGTCATGAACGCCGACGGCACCAACAAGCGGCAGATCACAAAGCTCGGTGCAGGTTCATTTGCCCCGTTCTTTACGCCGGATGGCAAACGCATCATCTTTTGCACGAACTATTTTGCGTCCGATCCGCGTAAGCGAAATTTTGACCTCGCGCTGATCAATCTCGACGGCACGGGCCTCGAACGCGTCACCTTTAACGAGACGTTTGACGGATTTCCGATGTTCTCGCCGGACGGTAAGAAGCTGGTATTTGCCTCAAACCGAAATGACGCAAAGGTCGGCGATACCAATGTGTTCATCGCGGACTGGGTAGACTAGGCCGAACAAGGGCTGCAAAAGCTTACAAGTTGTATGAAACGAAGCGTTCTATTTTTTATGAAAGATCAGATCGTCTTCGTTTCATTTTTTTTGTTAGCGGCACTCGCGGTTTCGGCACTATCGCCAGCCAAGGCCGTCGAATCCATACGAAAAGCCTATACTGACACGGCCGAAAAGGCTCGTCTCGCCGAGACCGATGACGAGCAGGGCGAGATCGGTGAGCTCGTGATGAACGAGCTGACCATCAACAGCCGTCGCCATCAATGGCGGGCCGTCGGCATCTACGGCCAGGCATTCAAATTCTTTTACAAGGGCGGCAACAGCGAGGCTCACCTTTATCCGGACGAACTTGTCATGGTAAAGGCCGAACGTACGGCCTCAAACCGCAAGTACCGAGAAGAGTATCTGTACGACGCTGCCGGCCGCCTGATATTTTATTTTCAAAGAGCAGAAAACGACGAGACGGTTCCCGCCGAACGCCGCATCTACTTTGACGCGGGCCGGGCGGTCCGCGTTATCGAGGACGGCAAGACCCGCGACAAACTATCGGCAGCTGACCTGAGGTCGGCGCGCGAGGTACAGTCGGCGGCGGTCAAACTGCGTGACGTTTTCACTAGGACGATCAATTTATGAAACGCAATCTATACGGCCTACTTTTAGTTCTAACGTTAGTCTTCAGCGTCGCCGGCCAAAAAGCCCAGGCGGTCAAACCGGACGTCGTCGATGTCAATCTTCGCAAGCACGTCAGTTATCTCGCGTCCGACAAGCTCGAGGGCCGGCGAACTGGCGAACGTGGTGCGACCATGGCGGCCGGCTACGTGACCAACCAGTTTGCCTCGCTCAAACTCAGGCCCGGATTCAAGAACGCCGCCGGAAAGGCAACCTTTATGCAGCCTTTTCAATACGTCACCGGCGTCGAAATGGGCAAAACGGGCAATGAATTCATGCTTGAACTGACCCAAAAGGACGGAAAGCGGATCAAGGTCGAAAATCTCGTACCGGCCCGGCCCGTCGGTTTTTCGCCAAACGGGAGTTCGGCCCCCGTGAGCGTCGTTTACGCCGGATTCGGCATTTCGTCCGCCGATCTCAAGTACGACGATTACAAGCCGAACGGTGTCGACCTGGACGTGAAAGGCAAGATCGTTATCGTCTTTGACGGCAATCCGGACAACGACAACCCGCAGAGCCCGTTTGGCAGGATCGACGCCCGGACCAAGGCCCTGATGGCCAAAGATCACGGAGCGGTCGGGATGCTGCTCATTTCGCGTGAAGCCAAGTTCGAGGACGACAAACTCACGCAGCTAAAATACGACCAGACGACCGGCGAGGCGGCGATACCGACATTTGTGATCTCGCGAAACACCGCCGAGAACATCCTCGGCGTCAATGCCGATGAGCTCAAGACCATCGAGGGCCTGACCGCGATGCGCAAGGATCCGGCCGTCAAGGTCAACGTCCGCATTCCGGACACGCGGCCGATCGCCGGCTTTAAGGTCAATCTTGTCAAAAAGACATCGCCCGCCTACAACATCATCGGTGTGCTGCCCGGCACGGATCCCGTGCTTAAGGGCGAGTACATCGTCATCGGGGCACATTATGACCATCTCGGCCGCGGCGGCCAGGGCAGCCTCGCACCAAATTCGACCGACGTGCACCACGGTGCGGATGACAACGCGTCGGGAACCTCGGGCCTGCTCGAGCTTGCCCGGCAGTTCTCAGCCGCCGGAAAGAACAAGCGGACGATCGTCTTTCTGGCCTTCAGCGGCGAGGAAGAAGGCCTGCTCGGGTCCAAATATTACGTCAACAATCCCGTCTTTCCGCTCGAAAAGACGATCGCGATGTTCAATCTCGACATGGTCGGCCGTCTGAACGAGGGCAAGCTCAACGTTGGCGGCATCGGGTCGGCGGCCGAATGGAGCGAGCTCGTAAAACGCCGCAACGAGGTTTATTTCGACTCGCTGGCGGGCTACACGGCCGCGGCAAAATTCAACCTCGTGCTGAGCGAGGACGGTTACGGCCCATCGGACCACGCTTCGTTCTACGGCAAGAAAGTGCCGGTACTTTTCTTCTTTACGGGTACGCACCTTGATTATCACAAGCCGTCGGACACCGCCGATAAGATCAATTACGATGGCCTCAAACGCATCAGCGCGTTTGTCGCCGATCTCGTCAGATCGGTCGATCAGAACGCCGCTCGGCCGACCTACACGGTCGCAAGATCGGCTCCGGCCCCGGGTGGCGGACGCGGCGGCATCTCGATCACGCTCGGCACCATTCCGGGTTACGGTGACGGCGGCGACGGCATGGTCGTCGATGGCGTCCGCGATAATTCGCCGGCGTCGGCCGCGGGCATCAAGTCCGGCGACAAGATCGTCAAACTCAACGGCCGCGACGTCCGCAACACGCAGGATTATATGTTCGTGATGGGCACGATGAAGGCCGGCGAGCAGTACGACGTCGTCGTAAAACGCGGCAGCGAGACTATCCCGCTCAAGATCACGCCCGTCAAAAGGCAGTAGGACGCGATCATGAGACTGATCCTGATATTGGCGGCGGCGGTCGCCCTTGTGACGATGGCGTGCGGCGGAAAAGGTACGGTAAATGCCGTGCCCGCACCGGTCACACCCGCCGCACAGCCGCCGACGCCTGTCCCAACGGCCGTTATTCCCGCGAACGGCGACTATCCCGGCCGCGGCAAGGTCGTCAGGATCGACCCGAAGGGCCTCTCGGTCGAACTCGATCACGAAGAGATCAAGGGCGTGATGCCCGCGATGATAATGCAGTTGAACGTCAGCGAAAGGTCGCTCCTCGACGGTCTGAAGGCCGGCGACGAGGTCGATTTTGTCCTGCGTTACAAACATCCCACGGAGACCATTGTAAAGATCACAAAACGGCAATGAAAACTCTCAACTTCAGCAAATTTCACGGTTTTGGAAACGACTATATCGTCATCGACGCCGCGTCGCTCGACGCCGGCACCGATCTGTCACAACTTGCCGCGGCGATCTGCGACCGGCACACCGGGGCCGGTGCCGACGGCATCGCGGTGGTCGAGCGCCTCGACGGGGCCGACGCCGACTATAACTGCGAGATCGTAAATCCTGACGGGTCGATCGCCGGATTTTCGGGTAACGGTACTCGGTGCGCGGCCGCCTATCTCCACTACGCGGGCCTCTGGCAGGCGGCGGACCTGCGTCTGCGGACGCGGAGCGGCATCAAGCGATATCACCTAACGGACTCGGCGGGAGGGCATTTTGCCTTTACGGCCGAGATCGGCATTCCCAGATTTACCAGCCGCGACGTCCCCTTCGCCTCGAACGAAATGCTGCACTCGGTCATTGACCGCGAGGTGGTCGTCGGCGATCAGGCGATACTTGTCTCGGCCGTCAACGTCGGCAATCCGGTAGCGTGCATTTTTGTCGAGACGTTTGATTTCGACTGGCGGTACGTCGGCCGCGAGATGGAATCGCACCCGGCGTTTCCCGAACGTGCCAATATCGTGTTCGTTAAGGTCCACGACCGCGGCAACATCGAACTGCGTATCTGGGAGCGCGGTGCCGGCGAAACGTCGGCGTCCGGCACATGCTCGGCCGGTGCGGCGGTCCTGTGTGCCTTTACCGGCAAGACCGGCCACGATGTGACCGTCAAAAGCCCTGGCGGCGAAACCGGCTTTAGCTGGCGCGAGGATAATGAAATGATCCTCACCGGCACGGCCGACCTCGTTTACACCGGCTCGTGGCCGCTCTAGTCCAAAGTCGCCGATCAGACACGCCCGCGGGTATCGAAGGCCGGACCCCGCTTTCTTCACGAGCCGGCATGGACCACGGCAGACTCGATCTCGATGCCGTTTACCGGTCGAGCGGGTTTGCGATTCGGGGGAGTTGGATGCGAAAGGTCGAACCTTTGCCCTCACCCTTGCTTTCGGCGCGGATGCGGCCGCCGTGTTTTTCGACGATCGCACGGACGATGGCGAGGCCGAGGCCGGTGCCTTTGGCAGCTTCGGTCGAGGCGTTTGGCACGCGGTAAAAGCGTTTGAATACACGCTTGAGGTCGCTGCGTGCGATGCCGATGCCGTTGTCGCGGACATAGATCTCGGCGGTGTTCTTACCGGCGGCCTTGAGCCGGATCGAGACCCTCGGTTCGGCGCCCGAGTACTTAAAGGCGTTTTCGAGCAGGTTAACGATGGCTGTATGCAGTTCTAAACGATCGCCGAGCACCCTGACCGGTTCACTGGTGCCGGTATAGCGTATATCGCCCTCGGCGAGATGACGCTGGTCGCGGACGGTCGCTATTGCCTCGCTGATCAGATCGCCGAGGTCGATCTCGGCCAGATTCATCGGGCGGCCCTTTTCACGCGTCCGGCTCGCCTGCAGCACCTGCTCGACGGTGCCGAGCAGGCGTTTGTTGTCGGCGAGCATTATGTCGTAAAACTCGGCACGCTTTTCGGGCGTCAGATCGCGCGCCTTCAGCGTTTCGAGATAGAGCTTGATCGAGGCTATCGGCGTCTTGAGTTCGTGGGTGACGGCGTTGAGAAAGGCGTCATGCTGTTCGTTGCGGCGGATCTCACGCACCAGAAAGATCGTGTTGAGAATCAGGCCCGTGATGATCAGGGCAAAAAAGATGATGCCGAGCACCAGCAGCACTACCTCGCGGACGTTGAGCAGTATCCACCCGATATTGAGGGCGACCGCCAGGACCGAAAGGACGATCCCGAGTACCAGAAAGAAGATTGCTGTCTTACGCCGCCGCATATCTAACTGAAAATGTAGAACGGAAAACAAGAAAAGTGAACCCGAAGGTTCACTTTCCATTTTCCTTTCTCATCCGGCCGGTTGTCTAAGCGGCCTTGAGCATTTCCTTTGGCGACTCGGACTGTGTCTTGAGGTCAAAGGCATAGACGTTGCTGATCAGCCCGAGCATTTCAAACAGGCGGATCTGGTACCAGTTGATATCAAATTCTTTCCAGGTAAAGCCGTGTTTGGCCGAACGTGCGTAGGTATGATGGTTATTGTGCCAGCCCTCGCCAAAGGTGACGGCGGCGACGAGGATGTTGTTTCGCGAATCGTCACGCGTTTCGAAACGGCGGTAACCCCACAGGTGCGTCGCCGAATTGACCATCCAGGTAAAGTGCCAGCTCACGGTCACCCGCAAAACGACCGCCCAGAGGACCATCGTCCAGCCGCCGATCGCAAAAAGGCCCGCAGCGAGTATCAGCGAGGTGACCCAGTAATATTTGTCGATAAAGACCAGGTACGGATCTTTCATTAGGTCGGGCGAGTATCGCTGACGCACGGCCAGCGGCTGATTCTGGGCCGTTCCCTGAAATATCCAGCCCATGTGTGACCACCATACGCCCTTGCGCGGGCTGTGCGGATCACGTTCCTGATCGGTAAAGGCGTGATGCAGGCGGTGGGTCGTCGTCCATGAGATCGGACCTGACTGGAGCCCGAGCGTCGCCAGCGTCGCCAGAAAACGGACCATCCATTTTGATGCCGTAAATCCGCGGTGCGAGAGCAGGCGGTGGTAACCGATGCCTACGCCCCAGCTATTGGCGAACCACCAGACGACAAAGGCCGCCGTGAGGTTGGCCCAGCTGAATGTAAAAAATGCCCCGATCGCCGCGAGATGAAATGCCGCGACGAAAAATATCGTGTTCCAGTTGTATTTGCCCTTACGTGATGGTTCAAAATCGACTACGTTCTTCACTAATGGTAACCCTCTTTGCGGATGTATGATGACGGCACGCTAATGCGCCCACAAAATAGCCTAACAGCTTTTCATCGCGGCAATTGTAAGAGTTTTGTAAGGTTGAACACTCTAGCCCGGCGCGTTGAATTTGTCGGGTATTGCCTCTAAAGTGTTAACTTGTCGTCGTTGACCAATGGCCAAAAAAAGCAGCTTTCAAATTAAGGCGGAATATGCCGCGGTCAGGACCGTTTTCATCGCCCTCGGGCTCCTGCCGAGGCGGTTGTGCCTGGCGTTATGTTTCGTTTTCTTACGGATCGGGTTTTACCTGATCGGCGGGCTCCGGCGGACGGGAATGCGCAATCTCGAGATCGCCTTTCCCGAAAAGTCCCGTGCGGAACGCCGCGAGATACTCAAAGGGGCCTTTGACAACCTCGGACGCGTGCTTGGCGAAATGACCCAGTTTCACAAATCCACGCCTGAGAGCCTGGCACGCATCATCGACCTCAAACTCGATAAAGCCGCTCAGGAGGTCTATGACCGCCACAACGCCGAGGGCCGCGGCGTAATGATGGTGACGGGCCACTTTGGCAACTGGGAACTGCTGGTGATGGCCTTTGCCGCTATCCACGAGCCGGTCTCGTACCTGGCCCGGCCGCTCGACAATCCGCTGATCGACGAAATGACCGCTAAGATCAGGGCTCGTTTTGGCAACGTGCCGATCGATAAGAACAACTCGGCGATGATGGCTATACGGATACTCACCGAGGGCCGCGGCCTCGGGATACTCGCCGACGTCAACGTGCATCCGAAAGAGGGCATTTTCGTTCCGTTCTTCGGCGTGCCGGCGTGTACGTCGATCGGCCCGGCGATGATCGCGGCGAGGTCAAACGCGATAATATTCCCGACATTCTGCGTTTGGGACAAGGGCCGGCGGATGTATCGCCTCGTCCACGGCCGGGTGATCGAGCCGCCCAACACCGGCGACCGGCATCAGGACACGCTGATCTTGACCACCGCGATCACCGAAGAGATCGAAAAGGTGATCCGCGAATATCCGCACGAGTGGCTGTGGATACACAAGCGTTGGAAAACGCGTCCACCCGGCGAGGCCCCGCTGTATTAATATGCGGACCGGCCGCAGTGCACCACGCGGCCAGTGGAACGAAATCTACAAATCCATTACACTCTATAGCTGTTCAGGCCTATCGCCAATAATTGATCAACCAGAGGAATTTGCTATGTCAGAGTCAGAAGAAACCGTTTCCGAAAGGGTTCGCCGAGTTTTTGCCACATTTAAGAAGATGTCGCCCGACGAGATCACGATGGAGACGACCTTTGACGACCTTGGGCTCGATTCGCTCGACGGACTCAACCTGATATTCGAGTTGGAAGAGGAATTTGACATTATGGTTCCAGACGACAAGGTCCAGTCGATGAAGAGTGTCGCCGAGGTGGTCGAGGGCATTGAGTATCTCCTGGCCAATCCGGACGAGCAGACCAAAATGCCGCCGAACCCGGCCGCCGCAAAGGAATAACGATGAAACGAGTTGTGATCACGGGTCTTGGCGTCGTTTCCCCGATCGGAAATGACGCCGCTTCGTTTTGGCATTCACTGGCCGAGTGCCGTTCGGGTATCGGGCCGATGACCAAGGTGGACGGCACGTCGCTGCGGTTCCAAAATGTTGCCGAGGTCCGCGATTTTCGCGGCACAGACCACTTTGATGAAAAATCGCTGCTCTGGCTCGACCCGTTTGCACAGTACGGCATCGTCGCCGCCCGCGAGGCGGTCGCTGATTCCGGGATCGAATTTGACGACGAACTTCGCGATCGCGGCGGTGTGATCACAGGTTCGTGCCTCGGTGGAAAGATGACCGAGGACGAGATGTTCTACAAACTGTACGCCGAGGGCAAGCAGCGTCACCAACCGATAGCCATCCCGCGGGCAATGAGCAACGCCGCCGCCAGCCACATCTCGATGGAATTCGGGCTGACGGGTGCGACCTTCACTACCTCGACGGCCTGTTCGTCGGCCAATCACGCGATCGGCCAGGCGTTTTGGCTGATCCGGCAGGGCACGATCGACCTCGCGATCGCCGGCGGCAGCGAAGCCCCGATCTGTTTCGGCAACCTGAAGGCGTGGGAAACGATGCGTGTCGTTTCACAGGACACCTGCCGGCCGTTTTCACGCGACCGCGGCGGCATGATCCTGGGTGAAGGTGCGGCGATGTTCGTCATGGAATCGCTCGAATCCGCACAGGCACGCGGAGCCAAAATTTATGCTGAGGTCGCCGGCTTTGGCATGTCGGCCGATGCACATCACCTGACGATGCCCTTGTCGAACGGCGCCGCCAAGGCGATGCGCGGTGCACTCGCCGATGGCCGGATCGCAACCGAGGACGTCGGGTACGTCAATGCTCACGGAACGGCAACGCAGGCCAACGACGCGATGGAGTCTGATGCGATCAGGACGGTATTCGGCACGCACACGGATTCGCTGGCGGTGAGCTCGACCAAATCGATGCACGGCCACGCGCTCGGTGCCGCCGGGGCGATCGAATCGGCCGCGACGATACTCGCTATTCACAACAAGGTGCTGCCGCCGACGGCCAACTTTAATGAGGCCGACCCGGAATGTGCCCTCGACGTGATCCCGAACGAGGCACGGCCGGCGACGGTCGAAGCGGCGATATCCAATTCGTTCGCTTTCGGCGGCCTGAACGCGGTCGTCGCGTTTCGACGCTGGCACGGTAAATAAACGATCTCGATGGAAAGGGAAGCTCCGATCTCAAGCGGCCTGCCGGCTGACGGCTCGCCGAAGATATGCGAGTCGTGCGGCAAAAGGTTCGGGTGCGGCGCCGACGCCGAGAGCTGTTGGTGCTCTGCGATCGAACTTGCACCGACTGCCGCAGCGTTGATCGGCCGCTCGTTTGCCGATTGCCTGTGTCCCCAATGCCTCGCAAAATATAATGAAATTTCCGCAACCAATGCTGACTAGAAAGGAGGTCCTGGCTGCCGCGTTCGTGATCGCGTTGGCGGCGTTGCCGACGTTCGCGCAGCAGCGTTTGATCGTCATTGGCGGCGGTAAACGGCCGGCCGAGGCGATGAAGCGATTTGTCGAATGGGCCGGCGGCGAAAAGGCCAGAATCCTGGTTATCACCTGGGCGAGCGGCGAGCCCGACGCGAGTTTTAAGGCGCTCAAGGACAGCATTACCGACTACAAGCCGGCGTCGGTCGAGGCCTCACCGGCAAAGCCGCTCGACGCCGCGTCGCGCAAGCAGTTTTTGACCCAGATCGCGTCTGCCACCGGCGTATTTTTCACCGGCGGTGACCAAAACCGCATCATGGACGTGCTCAAGGACGAAGATCTGCTCAAACTGATCCGCGAGCGTTACACCGCGGGCGTCGTCATGAGCGGCACTAGTGCCGGGGCGGCCGTGATGTCCGACCCGATGATGACCGGCGAGGCCGACCTTAAGAAACTCGACGGCTCAAAGGTCGGTGTCCGCACCGGGCTCGGGCTGATCTCCGACGTTATTTTTGACCAGCACTTTTTGGTACGCCAGCGGCATAACCGGCTTTTTGGCTTGATGATGGTCCGTCCCGGCATGCTCGGGATCGGCATCGACGAAGATATGGCCGTGATGATAGCCGATAACCGCAAACTCGAGGTCGTCGGCCCGACCCACGTAATGTTCGCCGATACCAAAAAGGTGAAGGGCGGCATGGCCGTCTATTTTCTGAAGGCCGGCGAAATGTTTGACCTGCGCAAACGAAAACAGATCACAAAGTAGATACTTTTTAGGTCACATTTACGCCTTAATGGTCAGGTCATACTATTTTGGTTCGCGGAGGTGTGTGATGAGATCGATCTATTTTTTGTTTATTTTAGCCTTTATGGTTTCGGTGGGCGGCCTGCCCGCCGCGGCTCAGCAATCGGGCGGAAAATCGCTGAATACCGACCCCGAAAAGGTAAAGATCGTGTCGTCGGACATAGATCTATTTTGGAAAGCGTACGACAAAGCCCGGCCTGATAACAATATCAATGTCTTTCGCGACGAGTACATTCGCAAAGGCAGCATCGGACTAAAGGATTTTACAACGACCCGCATCGGGTCCGCCTGCGGACTCGTCGAGGTGATCGAGGCCCGGCCGAAGTATTATGCGTCGCTGCGTGAGACCTCGCTCAAAGCAGCGGCATTTCAGGAACCGATGCGGGCGGCGTTTCGCAAGCTGAAGAGCATTTACCCGGATGCCGTTTTTCCGGACGTCTATCTGATGATCGGTAAGATGAACTCGGGCGGGACGTACACCGCAAACGCTCTGCTCATCGGCGTCGATATGTACGGCATGACGCCAAACACGCCGACCGACGAACTCACGGATTGGCATAAAAAGGTCCTTAAGCCGATCGATGAGATACCGTATATCGTCGCCCACGAACTGATACATTATCAGCAAAAATATCCCGCCGGCGAGAGGGCACTCCTCGGTGCGGTCATCGGCGAAGGCAGTGCCGACTTTATCGCCGAACTTATCGCCGGAAAACACATCAATCAGCACTTGCACGATTTTGGCAATGCGAGAGAACGCGAACTGTGGACCGAGTTTCAGCGGTCGATGACGGCAAATGATAACTCGCTGTGGCTCTATAACGGCAACAGTATCAAAGACCGTCCGGCCGACCTCGGCTACTATATGGGCTACAAGATCGCCGAGGCTTATTATAAGAATGCCGCCGACAAGAAGCAGGCGGTCCGCGACATACTCGAGATCAAGGATTTTGCGGCGTTCTTAAAGGCCAGCCGATATGAGGAGAAATTTGGGGCGGCCAATTAACTGCCCCATAATACGCACATGGCGATCGCCGCGGCGAACATCACGGCTGCGGCCAGCCAGCCGACGAAATTGGTGACCGGCCCGTTCGTTCGCTTGCCCATCACACGTTTGTTGTTGGCGACCAGCATCACGATCACCAGCAGCGGCGGTGCGACGACACCGTTGATGACCGCCGCCCAGAACAGGGCCTTGATCGGGTTGATACCGACAAAATCGATCAGGACGCCGACGAGCGTCGAAACCGCGATAACGGCGTAGAACTTGGCGGCGTGGCGAGGCTTTTCGTCGAGGCCGGACGGCCAGCCGAACGTTTCGGCGACGGCGTACGCGGCCGACCCGGTCAGGACCGGCACCGCCAGCAGCCCGGCCCCGATCAACCCGACGGCAAAAAGCACGGTCGCGAGGCTGCCCGCGAGCGGCCTCAGAGCTTGTGCGGCGTCGGTCGCCGACTGGATGTCGGTCTTGCCCGACACGTGCAGAGTCGCACCGGCGGCGAGTATCACAAAGTAAAAGACCACGTTGCAGAACAGCATACCGACGACGGTATCGACCTTTTCGCGTCGGATCTCGTCATCGGTCGCCCCGAGCCGCTGCGTCAGCCGTGCCCGGCCCTCGCTTTTCTCCTCTTCGACCTCCTCGCTCGCCTCCCAAAAGAAAAGGTACGGCGAGATGGTCGTGCCGAGTATCGCGACGATAGTCGTGACATACTCGCCGGTAAACTGGATCTGCGGAAAGAACGTCGCCCGGGCGACCTCAGACCAGTCGGGCCTGGCCAGAAACGCCGCGATGACGTAAGCAAAAAGCGACAGCGTCAGCCATTTGAACACCTTGACGATCAGACGGTACGAACCCCAGATCTGCAGCATCACTATCGCCAACGCGATCGGCACGACCATCACCGAGATCGGAACCGGCACAAACATATTGACCGCCGCCGAAATGGCCGAGATGTCGGCACCGGCATTGATCGTGTTTGCGACCACGAGCCCGATCACGGCCGGATACAACAGCCAGCGGGGATAATAGCGGTGGAGCACACCCGCAAGCCCGCGGCCCGAGACCATCCCGATCTTGGCACAGATGTGCTGGACAACGACCATCAGCGGCAGCGTCACGATCGCCGTCCACAACGTCGCGAACCCGAGCGCCGCTCCCGCCTGCGAATAGGTCCCGATCCCCGAAGGGTCGTCGTCGGACGCACCCGTGATCAAGCCCGGCCCGAGCCGGTTGAGGAAACGCTTGATGGGATTTTCGCGGCGATTCATATCGTTAAGGTCAGAATATCACTTTAATCGGTACGACTTCGAAAACAGATAATTATTGATGTGCGCCGCATAAATTGTTACAGTTTGTGCGAGGAAAGTATGCAGACGCTTGATACGATTCAAAAAACACTTGAGCCCCGCAAGGCTGAGCTTTTCGAGCGATTTCGCATCAAAAACCTCGCGATCTTCGGTTCATATGCCCGCAACGAGCAACGCTCCGACAGCGACATCGATATGCTTGTCGAATTTGACGCTCCCGTCGGGATCGAATTCATTGACCTTGCCGATCAACTCGAATCGATTCTTGAGCTTAGAGTCGACCTTGTTTCCCGAACCGGTATAAAACCCAAATACTTTAAGGCAATTAGCGGCGATCTGAAATATGTCTGAGCGTTCGGCACAGTTGCTGGTCGATGACATTCTCGAATCAGCCCAAAAGATACAGCGATACGTTGCTGGTTTATCTTTCGAAGAGTTCGCTATCGATGAAAAGACGGTGGATGCGGTCGCACGCAATTTCGAGATAATCGGCGAGGCGGCAAACCGACTTTCTGACGACTTTAAGTCCCGGTATCCGCATATCGACTGGACCCGCATACGAGGTTTACGAAACCGCATCATTCACGATTATTTTGGCATTGACTACTTGATCGTATGGAATATTATTGAGACCTATTTGCCCGGTTTAATGGCCGACCTTCAAAATATCGAACCCGATCAATAAGTAGCTTATTTTCGATACGGTTCTTTCCATGATCATACCGTCGGGCATGATCGATGCGGTCACTGCAGCCGATCTTCGCTCACATCGAATACTTGCGGTAGTTGTGGGCCTGTTCTGAGGTCCCGCTTTTTGCTCAAACCAACCAAGCTAAGCGGTCGCTTTACGCGCCTGCGACTGTACTGCCGTAATGGCGACGGCGTCGACGATATCTTCGGCCTTGCAGCCGCGTGAGAGGTCGTTGCACGGGCGGTCGAGGCCCTGCAGGATCGGGCCGATGGCGGTGCCGCCGGTCAGGCGTTCGGTCAGCTTATAGGCGATGTTGCCCGAGTTGAGGTCCGGGAAGACGAGCACGTTGGCACGGCCGGCGACCTGCGAACCGGGTGCTTTTGAGTTTGCGACCGACTGGACGAGTGCGGCGTCGGCCTGGAGTTCGCCGTCTACGGCGAGGTCGGGCATGCGGATCTTTACGGTCTTGGTCGCCTCGATGACCTTGTCTACAAGCTGATGTTTGGCGCTGCCCTTGGTCGAAAACGACAGCATAGCCACGCGCGGTTCCGTATTGAGCAACGCCCGGCACGAGTCGGCCGAGGCGACGGCGATCTCGGCGAGTTCGCCGGCGTCCGGGTCGATCACGACGCCGCAATCGGCATAGATCATCGCTCCGTTGGCTCCAAATTTCTTGTCCGGCACGACCATCAGAAAAAAGCTCGACACGATCTTAAATCCGGCACGGACGCCGATACACCTGAGCGCGGCGGCGACGGTGTGGGCGGTCGTATTGGTCGCACCGGCGACCGACCCGTCGGCCTTGCCCTCGCGTACCAGAAGGTTGCCGAAATAGAGCGGGTCCTTGACGGCCTGTTCGGCCTCCTCGAGCGTGACGCCCTTTGACCGGCGGATCTGATGATAGAGCTCGGCCATCTTGCCAAATTCGTGATGGTCGCGGCGATGATCGAGGATGTTGACGCCGTTCAGGTTGGCTCCGGCACCGGCCGCAAGCGAACGCACCTTTTCCTCGTTGCCGATGATGGTGATCCGGGCTATGCGGTCGCGGGCGCAGATAGCCGCTGCTTCGACGGTCCGGACGTCCTCGCCCTCGGGCAGGACGATGTGCTGAATGTCGGCGGCGGCTCGTTGGCGAATTTGCTGCAATATCATAGGTCTCGCTTCCGAATTTACCATACAACCAAAACGAGCGAAACTTGCACAAAGCTGCGGTTATTTTTAGACTGAAGGAAACCAACGGGCCGGTACATAAATATGAGCAAGCGCATTGAGCCGAAAACCAAGCTGAAACGCCGCGAAAAGTCGGAGCTGAAAGGCCGGCTACACAGCTTTTTGATGTTTTTGCCGAATATGGTGATGCTGCTCGGGCGCCTGCTCAAGGACATGCGCGTGCCGACGGCCGAAAAGGCGTTGTTCGTCGCCGCGATCGTCTATGTCGTATCGCCGATCGATTTCATCCCGGACGTTTTCCCGTTCATCGGGCAGGTCGATGACCTCTATATGGTCGCGCTCGTCCTGCTGAGGCTGGTCAATCGCACTGACGAGTCGGTCGTTCGTGAACATTGGTCCGGCGGCGGCGACATCGTCGCTCTGGCAGATTCGATTGCGGGCATCGCACCCAAATTCCTCCCGAAACGCGTATCGCGCGTCATCACCTCGCGCGTCGAGCTGGCACCGGCCGGCCAGGTGCTCCGCGGCATCACCCAGCGTGACGAGGCGGTCGTTCGCGAGATCGAGTTGGACGAATTTGAGCTCGACGTCCCCAAGACAACGCAAACCCCGACGGTCACAGCCCGCTGACGGCTTTTCGCTTTTTTTCCGAGAGACTCATCCGCGTTGCCGGCACGAAACAGCCGGGAACAGCACCTGTCTGATAAATAGCAAATTCCTGCCGCCGGATTCTGGATTTCGGCGGCTTTTCGGCATTTATGAGATGGTAGCTCGGGAATAATAAAAAATTAAAAATTCGGCGCGTGAATTTTGGCATTTCGGTATACTTGAGATCGTTAACCGAAAAGCCTGCGAATAGGAATTTATGTTCGAACGTTATACGGAGAGGTCACGGCGTGTGATCTTCTTCGCTCGCTATGAAGCCCTGCAATACGGTTCTCAGGTGATCGCCCCGGAGCACATCCTGCTCGGGTTGATGCGTGAGGACAAGACTATCTCGTCGCGGTTCTTTCCGTTTCGAAGTGCGCTGACCGTCGATACCATCCGGCGCGACGTCGAGGAGCGGATCGTGCTCCGCGACCGCATACCGCAGTCGGCCGAGCTGCACCTGTCGCCGGTCACAAAGCGGATACTGTTTTACGCCAACGAGGAAAGCCGCCAGCTCAAGAATCGCCACATCGGGCCGGAGCATCTGCTGCTCGGGCTTGTCCGCGAAGAGCGTTCGATCGCGGCCGAGATATTGTTCGGTTACGGGCTGAGGCTGCAGGACGTGCGTGACGAGATGTCGCGGCAGAGCGCCATGCCGCTGTCATCGACGCCGGCCGGGCCGGACCCGTCGAAAACGCCGAATCTTGCCGAATTTACACGCGATCTGACCAACGAGGCCTCCGAGGGCCGGCTCGATCCGCTGATCGGCCGCGAAAATGAGATCGAGCGTCTGATCGAGATACTGTGCCGCCGCACAAAGAACAATCCGGTCCTGATCGGTGAGTCGGGCGTCGGCAAGACGGCGATCATCGAGGGGCTCGCCCAACGTATCGTCGACGGCCAGGTCCCGACATTCCTCGAGAAAAAACGGATCCTCTCGCTCGACCTTTCGCTGGTGGTCGCCGGCACCAAGTACCGCGGCCAGTTTGAGGAACGCCTCAAAAAGATCATGGCCGAGCTCCGCGAAAACGAGGAGAACATAGTTTTTATCGACGAACTGCACACGCTGGTCGGCGCCGGTTCGGCCGAGGGCACGCTCGACGCGGCCAACATACTCAAGCCCGCACTTTCACGCGGCGAGGTCCAATGTATCGGAGCGACGACACCGGGCGAATACCGCCGTTCGATCGAAAAGGACCGGGCACTGGAACGCCGCTTTCAGGCCGTCAAGGTCGAGCCCGCCAGCGAGTCGGACGCTCTCCGGATCATCGAGGGCATCGTCGAACGATATGAGGCGTTTCACCAGATCCGCTATACCAAGGATGCTCTTGCCGCCGCCGTTCAACAGTCGAACCGCTATATTTCCGACCGGTTTTTGCCGGACAAGGCGATCGACGTCCTGGATGAGGCCGGAGCCCGGGCCAAGCTGCGGCACCAGCAGGAAAACCGCGGCGAGCCCTCATGGAAAGAAACGGTCGAAAACTGGAAACGCGCTGCCGCCAATGAGGATCAGCTGATCTCGTACGAGCTCCGCACCCTCGAAGATTCGTTCTACGCGGTCGAGGTGACCCGCGACGACGTCGAGGATGTGATCGCCCGCTGGACGGGCATCCCGATCACGTCCATCAAGACCGAAGAGGCCCAAAAGCTGCTCAATATCGAGTCGGCCCTGCAGAAACGCATCATTTCACAACGGCCGGCGATATCCGCACTGGCGAGAGCGATACGCCGTTCGCGGGCCGGGCTCAAGAACCCGAGCCGGCCGGTCGGGTCATTTCTATTCCTCGGGCCGACGGGCGTCGGCAAGACCGAGGTCGCACGGACGCTGGCCGAGTACCTTTTCGGGACCGAGCGGGCACTCGTGCGGTTCGACATGAGCGAGTTTATGGAAAAGCACTCGGTGTCAAAGTTCATCGGGTCGCCGCCAGGATATGTCGGCCACGAAGAGGGCGGCCAACTGACCGAAAAGCTGCGCCGGTCGCCGTACTCGGTCGTGTTGTTCGATGAGGTCGAAAAGGCCCATCCGGACGTTTTCAATGTGATGCTCCAGGTCTTTGAGGACGGCGTATTGACCGACGCCCTCGGTCAGGCGGTCGACTGCAAGCACGCGATCTTTATCATGACCTCAAATCTGGGAGCGCGGCTTATACAAAAAAATGCGGCGTTCGGATTTCGCACCTCGGATGCCGCCGCCACCCGCGAGCAGGTCGAGGAACAGGTCATGGCGGTGGTCAAACAGACGTTTGCCCCCGAGTTTATCAATCGTCTCGATGAGATCGTCATCTTTGACGAGCTCGGCGACGATGATCTGTCGCAGATCGTCGATCTGCAGGTCGGCAAGCTCGACAGCATCCTTCGCGGACGAAACATGACGATCGAATTGTCGCCCGAGG
The DNA here is from genome assembly GCA_044221625.1 of Pyrinomonadaceae bacterium. Lineage (GTDB taxonomy): Bacteria > Acidobacteriota > Blastocatellia > Pyrinomonadales > Pyrinomonadaceae > OLB17. Next base: position 124,517 of record JBGAOU010000008.1, read on the forward strand.
CCAAAGCGTGGCTTATCCAAAAGACCTGCGGCGACCGCAAGTACGGTGCCCGCCCGCTCAAACGCGCATTGCAGAAATACGTCGAAGACGAGCTTTCCGAAGCCCTTATTCAGGGCGAAATGGACGGCTCGGGCACCATCGAGGTCTATTGCGGCGACGACAAACTTGGCTTTCGCCTCGTTGCCGCCGATGACAAAGAACTAACTCATAAGACCTGATCTGAGAGCCGCGCATTTTTAATAAACGAAGCTGGCTTTTGTCCGGCTGCCTGCCGCCGTGCTCCGGTGCCGACCGGATCAGATCGGACGTGCGTGATCGCGGCGAAACCTGTCAACGAGCGTATTCCTGTCTTTCAACACCGATTCTACCTTGATGCCTCAAGAGACCGTCTTTTTAACGGCGAATATCGTATGCCAGGCCCCATCTTCCCTGAGGGATCATTCAACACCGCAAGATCTAATGCCTGACCCAATTCTGCCTGCCCTGATCCTGTCTGCCATTCTTCGGCCCGCGATCACGTGGAAAGAATATGCAGCGTTGTGACCTCGGTCACATACGCGGGTTTTCGGTGGGTGTTTACTGAGGGTATTACGAACGAAGACCGGGCCGACAGATCGGCGAGGCAGCGTTCGCCGAAATGGCGCAGATCGGTTGTTTGATATTTGCGTTCGAGGGCTCCGAACTCCCGAGTAGATCTCCTCCCGACAAAAGGACATCCCGACCCCGACTTCCCGGCCCGACAAACAAGAATACATTTCTCTATTTCTCAGGGGAGTTTGTATGTCCAAAGTTAAGCGTGGGTTCGCCCGTCAGCCGCAGACGACTGTGGCCGGGACGGGTCTGTCGGCCTCGGCTGATGCTTCACGGGGGTTGCCTGACGGAACAAACGGAAGGAAAGGCCTGTTCGGTTCATTGCGGTCACATCTTCCGGCGATCGGAGCAGTTTCGATAATACTCTTTGTAGGTATCGGCATCATGGCAGGGAACGGCTGGTTTCCGGCGACCGATGCCCTGTCGGGAAAGAGGACGGGCTGGTTCGGACGCGAGGTGCCAAAGAACTCCGGCAGTGCTTGGAACCCTCTTGCGGCCATGCTTCCGACGCCGACGCCGCAGCTTTCGAAAGAGTACATCTACGCGGGCAGCCGAATGCTTGCGGTCGTGGACGCCAATGCCGCTGAGACGCCGCCTGCCGATCTGGCCGTATGGCGGCCTTCGAGCGGTGTCTGGTATGTGTACAACCTCGTGACGGCGGCGTGGACATCGTATGGGTGGGGCAACAGTTCGGACATTCCGGTCCAGGGCGACTTTGACGGTGACGGCAAGACGGACTTTGCGATCTACCGCCCGACAGACAACAACTGGTGGATCACGACATCGGGTAACAGCAGCTACTACTCGACCGCGTTTGGAGCCAGCGGCGATATTCCCGTCCCGGCGGACTATGACGGAGACGGCAGGACCGACATCGCCGTATTCCGCCCGGGGACGACCAATGCCAATTGGTACGTCTATCAATCCTCGACAAGTTCGACCGTCCAGACGCAATACGGCCTCTCGACCGACAAGCCGGCACCGGCTGACCTCGACGGCGACGGCAAAGCGGATATTACGGTCTGGCGTCTGAGCAACACGACCTTTTACACGCTTCGGAGCAGCGACACTACCACCCAATCGGCAGTAATGTCATTTTCAGGTTACACGCTCACCTCGGGCGACAAGGTCGTCTCGGCCGACTTCGACGGCGACGGACGGGCCAACTACGCATTGCGCAGCGGCTCAAGCTGGCTGATGCTCAACTCCGCCTTCGCCAATATGACGGTCGTCACACCGAGCGGCGACCAAGCCTCCGACATACCTGTCCAGAACGACTACGACGGTGACGGCAAGGTCGATATCGCCGTCTGGCGCGACTCAAACGGCCACTGGTACATCCGCAAGTCGGGCTCGGGGGGCGCCCTCCGCGAAGAAGCCTGGGGCACTTCCGGCGACATTCCCGTCCCGGCGTTGTGGCGGCGGTAGAGGCGTCCCGGTCGGCGGTTATCGCAATCCTGAGGCATTTGAAGAGAGGTATTTGGAGTCGAGGTAGAGTATGAAACGCAATCAGAACGTCCCAAACTTGTTGCAGTCGGTTCTTGGAGTCATTTTGTTTAGCTTGGCGAGTACGCTGATTTCGTCGGCACAGAACGTGCGCAATACCGACTACAGCCCGGATCAGGCTCTTAAGAGCAATGCCCGCGTCAACCCTTCAACCCTCGCAATGGAACTTTCTTTGCCGCTCGGAGGTTATCCGGGCCGAGCGGGCAACGGCATCCCGATCTCGCTAAGCTATTCGTCAAAGGCCTGGGAGTTCAAGAACCTTGCCGTGTGGGAATCGGACATCGGACAGACCATAAACGGTATCCAACCGCAGTTTGCCAAGCGTTCGGCCGGAGGCTGGACATCGAGTCTCGGGACGCCGCGGATCGACTACAAATACGAGATCTATCAGGGCAGCAGCCAGAATGTGATGTATGAGGGACAAATATTTGCCCCGGCACCGTGGGAGAATCCACCCGATGACCCGCTCTATTACATCAAGCGGCTGCAGGTACAGATGCCGGACGGTTCGAGCCATGAGCTTCGTGCAAGCGATTCGCCGATATACTGCGGCTCGATCAACGGCGGCACGTCGGGGATCGATCAGACGGGAACATTCCTATCGGTCGACGGTTCAAAGATGCGGCTTGAGGCGGGCCAATCGTCAAGTACACTATATCTTCCCGACGGATCGCGTTACCTTTTCGGCGAAAACCCGGGAGGAACAGCCGGCAATGCGGCCCACACATTCATCGACCGACACGGTAATAGGATGACGTACAATGCGTCCGGCCGATATTGGACCGATACCCTCGGGCGGGTCATCTACGATCCGGTAGCGTTCAACTGGAACGGCGTTCAGAATCAGGCGGAAGGAATTGAAACAAAGCACTTCCCGGGCCTTGGCGAAGATACCTATGACGTTAGTTTTACGTGGAGATATCTGAAAGACCCGAATAACGTCGAGCACGCCCTCGAAAACCCAAGTGACGCCCTGCATAAGCTCAGCAATAGATACTGCAATGGAAATGAGGTCGGGACAGTTTCCGGGGCGACGCTGTTTTCGGGAGCCGACACATACACAAAGGTCTGCGGCGGCACGACATCCTCGGGCATCGAGTTCAATCCGATCCTTTTGACAAAGGTCACATTGCCCAACGGTCAGTACTATCAATTCAATTACAATGTATATGGCGAGATAACAAAGATCGTCTATCCGACCGGAGCATATGAAAGGTTCGCCTATAGTGTGATACCGCCCGTTCAGGTTGGCAATCCAGTCTACGACATGGCCAACCGTGGAGTCACAGAGCGTTGGGTCAGTCCGACAGGGAACGGCGGCGACGAACTTCACTGGACATACGAGGCCAGTCGCGGCACTCTTCAGTCACCGACCGCCTACATGGTGAAAGTAACGGCACCTGATACGTCTTACACGGTGCAGTATATCGAGGACGAACCTGACGCCAACAGTTCGAGGCCCTACGGTTACAGTGATGCCAAGACCGGACGATCGTATGAAGACCGCGTTTATGACAGTTCGTCGAGCCACAACCTCATCCGCAAAAATCTGACTGAGTACACGACTACCGGTGCTCTCGCGGGAGGCTTTGCTGAGGCGACACGCGACATGCGTCCGACGAAACAGGTCTCGATCATCTTCGAGCCCGGCGACAGCTATGCTTTGGCATCAATGACCGAAACGGTCTATGACTCATCGGGGAATAGCGACCCGGCGTATTTTTCGTCTCTTAACGCGAAACAGACTAAGAAATACGACTATGTCGTTGTCAGTGCTTCAACCGCGGTAACCGCGGACATTTCAACAGCTATCGGGTGGTTTTCGAGTGCGACCCCGGCCGTCGTGACCGAAATGGACTATCTGTACGACTCGAACTACAAAGCCCGCAACATTGCCGGCCTCGTAAGCGAAACAAGGGTCAAGGACTCCGCGGGTAACGTCAAGGCCAAGTCCCAAATAACTTACGACGGGGCAAGTCTGTTGGACGAGTCGGAATCGACGCGTTGGGAAAACCCGTCAACGAACTATCGCGGTCTGGTGACAAAGACACGTTCCTGGTACGACATAGCAAATAACCTGTATATTGACACGCAGGCACAGTATGACCTGATGGGCAATGTGAGATATTCATGGGACGGCAAAGATAATCTTTCGCAAGTCGAATATTCCTCGACTTACGATCACGCGTATCCGACCAAGACCATTTCGCCGATTCCTGACACTAATGGAATATATGGCCTAGATGACGAACTTGAGACCACAACGACATACGATCTAAACACCGGCCTGCCGTTGACCGTCACGGATCCGAATGGAGCAGTGACCTCAATGGAATACGAAGACCCGCTGCTTCGCCCGACAAAGGTCACGACCGGATACGGAACCGCACTCGCGGCTGAAACGGTCACAGAATACGGAACAGGCACGAATGCGTCCACGCGTTGGGTAAAGGTCAGATCGCAGATCGATGCGACGAACTGGAAAGAAGCCATCTCATGGTTTGACGCTCTTGGACGAGGTATAAGGACGCAGAACATCGATCCCGAATCGGGCGATGTGTTTACGCTGACCTGTTATGACGATATGGGCCGTATTTCAAAGACGTCAAATCCGTTTCGCGGCTATTCGAGTACCACACACACCTGCGCGACCACTAACGGCACATCTGACATCTATTGGACATCCAACACATTTGACTCAGCCGGACGCCCCTGGAAAGTTACAACACCCGATGGAGCCATTGTAGAAACAACCTATGGCCTCGTCACATCAGGAAGCGAACTTGGCGAATCCGAAACTGTCACCGATGAATCGGGAAAAGTTCGACGAACAGTTGAAGACGCGTCGGAAAACCTTATTCGTGTAGACGAACCGGATCAATACGGTAGCCTCGGAGCCCCCGGTTCTCCGAATCAAAAAACGGTCTATGGTTACGATCTCAAAGACAATCTGACACAAATAACCCAAGGAGGACAAACCCGTTCGTTCAGCTACGACGCACTCAACCGACTGACACAGGCAACCAACCCTGAGAGCGGAACGTTTCAGTACACGTACGATGCAAACGGAAATCTTGCTGTCAAAACGGATGCAAGAGGAATCACGACAACTCACACCTATGACCGATTGAACCGTGTGACTATTAAGGACTATTCCGGCACCTCGACACCAGATGTTTCTTACTATTACGATTCAGCTTATGTTTCGAACTCGAAGGGCAAATTGACGAAAGTCACATCTACCTCCTCCGAAAACCGCATTACATCTTACGATTTGATTGGGAACATCACTGGAAGTCAACAAGCAACCGATGGAAACACCTACGGTTTTGCATACACCTACAATCTCGATAACGATCTTGTCACTCAAACTTACCCATCCGGTAAGGTCGTTCAGTCTGGTTACGACGCAAATGGCGAGCTTTCTAAAGTGAGCATACAATCGAGTGGCAATTCATTCACATACGCAAACTCATTTTCCTATTCACCGAGCGGCGAAGTCGAAAAAATGCGAATTGGGAATGGGCGTTGGGAAACAACCCTATTCAATTCCCGTCGCCAGATAACGCAAATCGGTCTTGGATACTCTGCCACCGATTCAGGGCTTTGGAAGTCAAACTATGAATACGGCGATTGGAACGGTTCGACGCTCGATACTCAGAAGAACAACGGCAATGTAGCCCGGCAAACGATTACGGTCCCGACAATCGGCGGGGTAAGTGGCCTCACCGCAATTCAGTCTTACACCTACGATTCGCTTGATCGGTTGAATTCTGCGACGGAAACTATCTCAGCCAGTCAGACTTGGAAACAGACATTCCTTTATGACCGATTTGGGAACAAGAACTTTGATACGGGCAATACAACCCTGCAAAGTGTAGATTCCACGACCGCAAAGGTTGTGAATCCCGAAATACTTACAGCCAATAACCGTTTCAAACTCGATCAGGACAACGACAGTATAAATGACTACGGCTACGATTCGAGCGGTAATTTAACAAAGAATGCGCAGGGCCATGAATTTACATACAACGCCGAGAATCTACAAATCACTGCCACAGGCAGCGGCCTGTCGATGACCTATGCCTACGACGGCAATCACAAACGCGTAAAATCGTACGATTCGATAAATGACCGAACCACACTATTTGTTTATGATGCAAGTGGCAATCTAGCGGCTGAGTACACGATCAATGTTACGCCGCCAACTACGCCTGTTATTAGCTATTTGACAGAAGATGCCCTCGGCAGCACACGAGTGATTTCTGATTCGTTTGGCGATGTAAAAGCGAGACGAGACTTCTTGCCCTACGGCGAAGAACTCTACTCCGGCGTGGCAGGACGAAACTCAAATCAGAAATATTCGTCAAGTACAGATAATACCAGAAAGAAATTCGCGACCTATCAACGAGACGGTGAAACAGGCTTGGACTTTGCTCAGTCGAGATACTACTCGCCAATGCATGGCAGATTCACCTCGCCCGATGAATTCAAAGGCGGTCCAGATGAGTTGTTCGATTTTGAGATATACGCCAGTTCGAATCCAACCTTCTACGCCGATCTGTCTATTCCGCAAAGCCTAAACAAATATCAATATGCCTACAATAACCCCTTTAAGTTAAATGATCCGACAGGACACTGTCCTCCGTGTGGGACTATAACCATTCCGTGGAATTGGGTAATTCCCCTAGTAAGGCCAGTTGCGAAAGTTGGCACAAAAGTCACGGATGTATCGACGGTCGGAGATCCAGTTACAGTAATCGTCGTACCGCCGGATGCAACTGAATGGGACGACGGAACCATTGTTGACTCGAATGGCAGAGTACTCAGACCGTCACCCTACCCCGTTTCGCAACCTCGGGCTAGCGAAGCCGTTGAACGTGCTCAGCCGCAGGCTCGGCCAAAACCGGCATCCATGGCAAGACAAAAAGGAAAGCAAAATTTCAGACCTTCTGAGACCGTTGAGGGGATGCGAAAAAAGCTTGATGCGGCTCGTCGATCTGGTAATAAGAAAGAGGTCAATAGGTTAGATAAAGAAATAAAAAGAGCTGAGAAAGAAGCAGGTCAAAGAAGGAGTCGGCAAAACCGCGAAGTCAAAAAGCCCAAGAAGACCCCTGAAACCAAAGAGAACCCTCAAAATTGAGTAAGGGAAGGTTTTCCCTTCCTGGGTATCGGGGCGTCCGAGGTTCTTATCCCTATCATTCGTCGAATTTTATTAAAATAGGATGAAATACAACATGAGATTAAGGACAAGACGAGCTACAGTTTTAGAAAGATATGATGCGTTAGCGGAGAAGATAGACAATGATTCTCTTGGTCTTGAGGATTTGTTAAAAAAGGCATTACATGACAGAAGTCCGAGGATTCGATGGTTGGCGGCAGATTCTATCGGAAAAAAAGGATTTTCGAGCCTAGTGCCAGATCTAATGGCAATTTTGGAAACAACGGATTCGATTACCAGAGCCTATTCGATCCAGAGCATCGGTGCACTCTCTGAAGATGAGTCTATTTCATCGGATCTGTTAAGATTTCTCAACGACCCAGATGAATTGGTGCGTGTCGAAACGGCAGCGGCCCTAGGCATCCTGGGGACTGAATCGTGCGTCGGACCATTGTTAAATTCGTTGAATGATAAGTCAGAATTAGTGCGTTCCTACGCAGCCTATTCTCTCGGTATTCTTGGAACGTCTAAAAATGTACCCGTGATAGAACAATATTTGGCTATTGAAAAGTGTGATAGTGCGAAAGTGGATTTTTACGGTACCCTATACACCTTAGGGCGTACGCATTATTTAAGTTCACTTTTGGAAATGCTCAACAATGAGGATTGGAATGTTAGAAATTCGACACTTCAAACATTGTTTGACCTAGGCCTATCAGATGGTGACAAATCGAATGTGATAAAAGAAGTCCTTGGATTGTTAAAGAAGGAAAAGCAGGACGATGTAATCGCCTCCGCTAATGACCTTTTGTTCTCCTTGTCATAGTCGGAACTGACGAGCGCACACCGGTGATTTCGGGGGATGGGATCAGGCTCCGCGATTCTTCCAACATAGGAAACGATGTCGAGAGCCGCTATCTCTCGCAACAATGGTAGATCCGAGGAGCATCACGACGACATACGCCTATGACCGTTTAAATCGTGTGACTCAACGTACTTACACCAATGAGCCGAGCGGTTCGGATACGCCTGATGTTACGTACTACTACGACGATCTGACCAACGCCAAAGGCAAGCTGACGAAAGTAACTTCCAGCGTCTCGACAACGGAATACACGTCGTTTGACATCTTAGGTAGAGTGACGGCGGCAAAACAAACGACGGACGGCGGGGATACAAACGGTTATACGACCGGCTATACCTACAAGCTGAACGGAGCGTTGGACGAGGAGACTTACCCAAGCGGACGCGTGGTGAAGAATGTGTTGGACAATACAGGCGATCTTAGCATTGTTCAAAGCAAGAAGAATTCGGCCTCAGGCTATTGGCACTTCGCTGA
>JBGAOU010000036.1:0-29157 GCA_044221625.1 Pyrinomonadaceae bacterium
CTCGGCTTTCGTAATAAGGACCTCATATTTTGGGAGGACAAGTTTCGCTCGATCTGCGATGAACTGATCATCTGCACCGACGACGGATCGGCCGGGATCAAGGGATTTGTCACCGACGGGATCGATCTCGCCCTCAAACACCATCAGGATATCGACGAAGTGATCGCTATCGGCCCACCCGTGATGATGAAAGCCAGTGCCGATGCGACTCGTGCCGCAGGTATCCGGACGATGGTAAGCCTTAATCCGATAATGGTCGATGGAACCGGGATGTGCGGCGGTTGTCGTGTCAAGGTCGGCGAGGAAGTGCGGTTCGCATGTGTGGACGGGCCTGATTTCGACGGACACGCCGTTGACTTTGATGATCTTATGGTAAGGCTGAGGCGTTACAAGGAAGAAGAACGCGTGGCTACGGAAAGATGGTCGGAAACATGCCGAATGCGTGCTACAGCGGTCGAACCCATCGAAATGCCTGACATAGGCTAGTGCAGCGATACAGAGCGGAGTAGAACAATAATGGCAAAGAAAAGAACTGTTCGAAGCATCCCGCAGGAAAGGACACCGGTTCGCGAACTGGATCCATTTGAGCGTTCCGCAAACTTTGAAGAGGTGAACTGCGGATACACCGAGACCGAGGCGGTCCTCGAGTCGCAAAGATGCCTCTTTTGCCCCGACCCAAAGTGCATCGCCGGCTGTCCGGTGAGTATCAATATTCCCGGATTCATCGAACGCATTGGCTTACGCGACTTTCGTGGTGCATACGACATCATCACTGGAACCAATCTTTTGCCGGCGGTCTGCGGCCGAGTTTGCCCACAGGAAAATCAATGCGAAGGCGTCTGTGTCGTCGGCGAAAATCTCGTTCCGGTCGCTATCGGCCGAATGGAGCGGTTTGTCGGCGACCTTGCGATCTCAAATAATTGGGTAAACATCCCCTATATCGAACCGGCACAATTCCGCATCGGGATAGTCGGTTCCGGACCCGCCGGAATGGCATGCGCGGCCGATATGGCAAAGGCCGGTTGTGACGTCACGGTTTACGAGGCATTTCACGAGGCCGGCGGTGTCCTGAGGTATGGCATACCGGAATTCCGCTTGCCCAACTCAGTCGTTGACGCCGAGATCGAAAAGCTGGAGTCGCTCGGCGTCAAATTCGAATGCAACACGCTCGTCGGTAGACTATTTACTATCCGACAGATGCTGACCGAACTCGGTTTCGACGCAGTATTTATCGGTACCGGTGCCGGTTATCCTACGATGCTTGGCATTCCGGGTGATTCACTCAATGGCGTCCTTTCGGCCAATGAACTGCTCACCCGCTGCAACCTGATGCGGGCCAGAGATTTTCCGAACGTCGATACGCCGTTGCCGCTCGGTAAACATGTTGTGGTGGTCGGCGCAGGTAACACGGCGATGGACGCAGTAAGGGTGAGTAAACGGCTCGGTGCAGCGTCGGTCACCTGCCTGTATCGGCGTTCAAAGGCTGAGGCTCCCGCCCGAGCCGAAGAAGTTCACCATGCTGAGCAGGAAGGTATCGAATTTCATTGGTTATCCGCTCCGGTCGAGATCCTGGACGACGGCAACGGATCTGTTTGCGCGATCCGCTGTATAAAGATGGAACTTGGCGAACCGGACGCTTCCGGACGTCGACGCCCGATGCCCATCGGCGGCAGTGAATTTGAGATCGAGACCGATCAGGTAGTTTTTGCGATCGGAACCAATGCCAATCCAATTATCGGTCAAACGTCCGATCTAAAGCTCAATAAACGCGGATATATCGACACTGACGCGGATATGATGACCTCGATGGCCGGCGTATTCGCCGGCGGCGACATCGTGACCGGAGCCGCGACCGTGATCGAGGCGATGGGGGCCGGAAGAAAGGCGGCCCGCGGCATGAAAACGTTTCTCGGTATCCGTGACGTCATGCCGATCAGTTCGGGGCCGGCCCGATTCGGCATCAATGCCCGTGAACAAAATTACAGACGAGTGAGGACGATGTGAAAATGACATCCAGCAACGGCATCAATTCGGCCGCCTCGAATGGAAACGGTAACAAACCGCGACATCAGCGGACCCGTATCAGCGAACACATAGTCGAGATAATCAGCGACTCCGGTGAAGGCGCACAAAAATGCGGGCAATCATTTGGTTCGATCGTCGCTCGCACGGGCATCGGAGTTTGGACGGTTGAGATCATACCGGCAGAGATCCGGCCGCCGGCTCGCAGCGTCGCAGGTGCCAGCGGAAACCGGATAAGGATCGGCACCAAACGAATGACGAACGGCGGCAACGAGACCGATCTTGTCGTTGCATTCAACGAACAGGTGCTGCTCGGCCGGGTCCGATCAAAGGAGCTAAAGCCCGGCTGCACCATTCTGCTTGAGTCAATGTGGCGTGATAATCCCGACCCTGCTGTCTCACGTTCGTATGTTGACACCTATGAACATCTCGTCGCCGCGGGATATCGCGTTTACGAGATACCGATGGAGGCTGAGTGCCTGAAACATGTTTCCGATGCCAGAAAGGGCAAGAATATGTTCGCTCTCGGCATGCTGTGCAGTATTTTCGGGCTTGATCTGCAGACCGGCCGCGACCAGATCGCGATGACCTTTAGCAAAAAATCCGCGCAGGTCATCGAAAAGAACATTGCTCTTCTCGAGGACGGCTACGCGTGGGCCGACGAGAATCTGGACCTCAGGTACGAGATCCCTGCCGAAAGGTCATCAGTACCGCAGATCGTCGTCAACGGTAATACGGCCCTCGCATTGGGCGTGCTAGCGTCCGGAATGGAGATCTGTGCAATGTACCCGATCACGCCGGCGACGTCGGCGTCTCATTATCTGAGCGATGCTTTTGAAAAGGTCGGCGGCATCGTCCATCAGGCCGAAGATGAGATCGCGGCGTGTGCCTTCGCCATCGGAGCGTCGTATGCCGGCAAATGCACGGTCACGATCACATCGGGACCGGGATATTCATTGAAACAAGAGGCGATCGGCCTCGCGGTTATGGGAGAGATACCCCTCGTTGTGGTCAACGTCATGCGTGGAGGCCCGAGCACGGGTCAGCCCACGAAGACCGAGCAGGGAGACCTGATGACGACTATCTTCGGCAGCCACGGTGACGCACCGAAGGTGGTCATTGCGCCAAGTACTATCGAAGAGTGCTTTTATTCTGTGATCACCGCCCGCAAGATCGCCGAAACGTTCAATATGGTCGTCGTGATACTTTCCGACGCCAATCTGGCGACATCGCAGCAGCCCTTCACCCGGCCGGATTTCGATGCCTCGTGGCTGGCCCCTCCGATCGACCAAAGCGCTATTCCCGTAGGTGCAAAACCGTATGACTGGGACGATCGTACCGGTCTTGCCCGCCGGTTTATTCCCGGCCAACCCGGAGGTATGCATACTCTCACCGGGCTTGCTCACGATGAGAATAGTCACGTCGCTTATGACCCCGAGATCAATCAAAAGGGAATGCGGGCGCGAAGCCTAAAACTGGCCACACTGCAAAAGACGCTGGTGCCGCCGACCGTCTTTGGTCCCCCGACGGGTGACCTCCTGGTCATTGGCTGGGGCAGTTCCAGGGGCGCGATCGAAGAGGCCGTCGAGTCACTAAGGCTTGATGGAAAAGAGGTTTCATCGCTCAGTCTGACATTTATCCAACCGCTTCAGCCGGGTATTAAGGAGATACTTAGCGGTTTCAAGAAAGTAATTACGATCGAAAACAACTGGAGCGATGATCCGGGCGACGAGATGATCGACGAAAACAATCGGCGCTACTCGGCACTTGCGATGCTGCTCAGGTCAAGGTTTCTGGTAGATATAGAATGCTGGAGTGAATGCCGCGGCACACCGCTCAAACCAAATACCGTCCGACGCGTGATAATGGAGAAACTGGGATGATGGAAATGACTCACACTATCAGCTCAAATGATTGTCTGATGCAATTGTTCGAGGAACGGCGAGAGATCGAGGACTATCAAAAAGGGGTACCGCGCTGGTGTACCGGTTGCGGTGACAACGCCATTCTCACCGCTGTCCAGCGTCTCTGCCGCGACGAGGGCCTTTTGCCCGAGAAAACTGTCTTTGTCTCCGGCATCGGCTGTTCGAGCCGTCTCCCGCATTACATGAATACCTACGGCTTTCACGGCATTCACGGCCGGGCGCTGCCGGTTGCCGAGGGCGTCAAAATGGCACGGCCGGATCTGACTGTTTTTGTAAACACGGGCGACGGCGACTGCTGCAGCATCGGAGCAGCCCACTGGATCCACGCGGTTCGCTACAACATGGATCTGACCATGATGCTCCACGACAACCAGATCTATGGTTTGACGAAAATGCAGGCCTCGCCGACATCACCGATCGGCACCAAGAGTAATACGACTCCCCGCGGCAGTTACCTCGAAGCACTAAATCCACTGACCGTAACGCTCGGTATTTCAAACGTATCATTCGTTGCGCAGGTCGTCGACTGGATACCGGAAGTACTTTATCAGGTGATCGCGGCGGCGTACCGACATAAGGGCTTCTCATTCGTGCGCATCATTCAGCGATGTCCGGAGTGGATGCCGAAACTCATGGATCCCTGGCTGCACGACCCTGATCGGGTTTTGCTTCTTCATCACGAAGACGGGATCGAAATTAGTTCGTCACTGGCCCGGACGTATACACGAATGGAAGAACACGATCCGGGAAATATGAACCGGGCCCGCGAGATCGCTTCGGAATATGATCCGATCCCGGTGGGGATCCTATACCGAAACCCCGAAGTGGCGTGTTACGAGGACCTACGGCACGATCCGCGACTACGCACGAACTCGATGGTGCAGTCGGGTATCGAGGCCGAATTTGACAAGTTCACGGTCTGGCCTGAAACCGACGGACCGACGAGGTAAGCAAATGCAGGGAAAACTTCAATTTCAACTTGCCTTTCATTTGACCGGAACCGTTAACGGAGGCGGATTGCAGCGGATCCCGAACGGCATGATCCCCGCTCTGTTTGCCCGCATCTCGGATCTGGCAGAATTGCGGTACGATCTGCCGCTAGTGTTGAACGCTGTCGGAACTCCGGAAAGGTCGCTCCTGTCCTTGTCGCATATGGTCGATGAGGCGGTGAACAGGTTGGCAGATACGCAGGAATGCGATCGGATCGCCCGGCACGGCTACCGGATCGAACGTGAGATCCGCCGGACACTTGCAACCGCCGGGACGTCGACGCTCAGTGGTCTTTGGAAAAGTGCGGCCGAGACGCTGTCGGGAGGCAGCGACAGCACGATCATGGATTCAGCCCGGATCCTCGAATCAGAGTTTTTTGCCGCCGGATCGGTTATAGACCTCGATCGCGACACTCCTGCGTCGGTTGTTCGCCATATTTGGAAAGCGTTGAATGAACAGCGAACTGCGTCTTTTCGGGCAAGGGTCAAACGCCTGCTTCACAAATTACATAATATTCTTGACGCCGAAGCCATCGGTTCCGCGATCGGCCGGTCGCCCGAGCGGCTGCGGGCATCTGTCGGATCATCGTTTGACAGTGCGTTCAATTTCGAGGCCTTGTCGAATATTCTGACCGCGGCCAAACCGGAAGCGGCAATCTCAGACCGCCGTAGAGATCGGATCCGGTCGCTGATCGATGTACTCGAACGACAGAGTTTTTATCCGAGCCTCGACGATACAGGCGACTCGTATGATTTTATCTTCGAGCGCCCATCGGATGCATTGAGGGCATATAACGAACGTTACCCCACAGCAATTAAACTAGCGAAAGCTCTCGCCGTCGCCGAACTTGAGGCGGAGGGCGAGTATCGCGAAAGTTTACACGACCCGATATTCGAGTTCTTTGGCTCCAACGGTCTAACCTCGACCGATCTCGCACAACTTCCGTCGTACCTGATCTGTACCGACGCCGCATCGCTCGATCCGGCAGAAACGTCGAAGATATTCGAAATTCTGGCGGTCGGATTACCATTCAAGATTCTCGTAAGAACCGACGACGTGCTTGAGCCGTCCGAACTTGCCGAAGGACACCTTTCTTTGGGCCTTCGTGCCCGACAGCTTGTTGATACGGCGATCGGACTGACCGACGTATACGTATTCCAGGCCGCGGCGTCATCGATCTTTCATTGCCGTTCGAAACTAATTGGCGGACTTTCGTTTGCCGGGCCCGCACTCTTTAGTATTTTTTCAGGCCACACAAGTTCAAATGGCGATATTCCTCCATATCTGACAGCCGCAGCGGCAACCGAATCCCGAGTATTTCCGAGTTTGTTTTACGATCCGGACGGCGGCGCCGACCGGGCGGCTCGACTGACTATCGAGAGTAATCCGCAGCCCGATGTCGATTGGCCCGCATATTCAATAGATTATGAGGACGGATCGATACGGGCCCATAGATTCGACACCGCGTTCACCCCGGTCGATCTGATGGTGATGGATCAGCGGTTCAGTTCACACTTCGCCCTCGTTCCGGACGAGGATTGGACCGATGAAATGATCCCTGTTCCCGACGCTCTGGCCGCCGACCTACCTCCGGGCAACGAGAATGTTCCTTATGTCGATCTCATCGATAATGATGGTGTTCTGCACCGGGCAATTGTCGATGCGAGGGCCATCAACGAGGCTCGCCGGTGCTTGCGTATATGGCGAAGCCTTCAGGAACTGAGTCATCCTGTCAGTCCGCACACTAACCGGGCGGCAGATGTAGAAGGGGAAGTTGAACCCGATCGATCGGCAAGTGCCGCAACACCGCAATCTTCAAATGGAGCCTCGGCCGCCGAAGATCGGCCCGCGGTTGAACCCAAGAGCGTTTCAGGTGGGGACGGCGAACCGTATATTGAATCCGCTCGCTGTACAAGCTGCAACGAGTGCACTCACATAAACGCAAAGATGTTTGCCTATGATGATAATAAACAGGCATACATTGCCGATCCCGATGCCGGCACTTTTCGTCAATTGGTCGAGGCCGCTGAGGGCTGTCAGGTTTCGATAATCCACCCCGGCGTGCCTCGAAACCCAAAAGAGCCCGGACTTGATGATCTGATAGTACGGGCGGCAGCGTTCAACTAGTACGCTGGCAATATGGAATAAAGAAAGGCGGCCATTGCTGGCCGCCTTTCGATTTAAACTTAATTTTGGAGGCGGCGATCGGAATCGAACCGATGAATAAAGGTTTTGCAGACCTCTGCCTTACCACTTGGCTACGCCGCCGCACCTAAAATTATAAAGGAGAAAGGTTAAAGGATAAAAATAAAGCAATAAACTTTATTCTTTCGCCTTTATCCTTTCTCCTTTAGAGAACTGGAGCGGGAGACGAGACTTGAACTCGCGACTTCGACCTTGGCAAGGTCGCGCTCTACCACTGAGCTACTCCCGCGTGGCAAATGATAATTTTAGCGAACCGGCAAAATTTGTCAAGTATGCCAACCCGATTCGAACTAATTAGTTACCGTTACATTCTTCAGGAACGTCCAATCGCCACTCGGGCTTATCTTAACATTGCCGATCCGTTTGCTTGTAACAACGATGTTTGCCGGATACCAGAGCGGCAGCAGCGGCATTTCGTTACTAACGGTCGTCCAGGTCTTCGCATATAGGTTTTTTGCGTTCGTGCGGTCGAGCGAGTTGATCGCGTCTTCGACATCCTTATCTACCTGTGCGTTTACATATCGGCTGCGGTTACAGCACGCCACGGCTCCGCCCGGGATCTTTGTCGAACTGAACAGGTCGCGGAGAAAGATCGGATCCTGGTTTCCGCCGACCCATATACCCGTATACATTTGAAACTGTCCCTGCGCGAGTTGCTGCCGGATCGTGCCCACCTCAAGAGTTTCGATCTGGACATTAAGTCCGACATCCGTCAGGGAACTCTGGATCACCTGGGCATACTGGTTGACGGCAAGATTTCCCGACCCGTATTTGAATACGATAGGTTCATTCTTGTAGCCCGCTTCTTGCAGCAGCTGCTTTGCTTTTGCGGGGTCAAACTTATATTCGGTACCCGGTGCGTAAGCCCAGGACTGTGCCGGAAGTATGGAACTCGCGACCTTTGCCTGATCGAACAGGAGTTCGGTGACGATCTTTTGCCGATCGATAGCGTATGCTATCGCCTGACGGACCTTCACATTATTCAACGGAGCCGATTGAGTGTTAAAGACCAGATATTGAATATTCGATCCGTCCGATTGCTCGACCTTAAGGTTCGGGCTGTTTCCCAGGGATCTCAGCGTATCCGGCGGCAGGTTGTTCGGATTTGCGGCAATATCGACTCCGCCTGTCGACAGTTCGGCCTGAAGCGAGTTGGCATCGGTTACCGTCTTGACCTTGAGTTTGAGAACTTTCGGAGCACCTTCCCAATACTCCGGGTTGGCCGCCAGTTCGACAATATTCTGCGACGCGTCAAATTTTACGAACTTGAACGGGCCCGACCCGATCGGGTTATCCTTCAATTGAGCGACCGTACCGCTTGGAACGATCGGGATCGCGACCAGATTGGCCAGCAGTTGATTGCGAAGTGCGGGACGCGTCACCCTAAAGATCACCGTCATCGGATCCGGCGTCTCTATGGACGAAATATGTGCGACCCGTTTCGATTTGGGCTCTTCCTTGGGTTTTGCCGCCGCATTGGCATCAGCCGGCGGTGCAGGTGTGCCGGCTGCAGGGGGCTTGGCCGTTTCGAGCGGCACTGTGTCGTAAAAAGCACCTGACTTAAAGCTGTCACTCTTAAAGAGCTCGTCAAATGTGTATTTCACATCCGCCGAAGTGAATGGCTGACCGTTATGGAACTTGATACCTTCCTGTAGTTTGAACGTGACCGTCATCCCGTCCGGAGACGTCACTATCTCTTTTGCCAACTCACCGACGTAATCGAAATTTGCATCCTTCTTGACGAGCGAATTGAAGATCAGATTGCGGATCCGATCAGCTGCGGCGTCCGGGGGCGTAACCGTCGTCAAGGTGTCAAATGATGAGAATTTCTCTGGCAAGGCGACCGTAACATACTCGGCATCGCGTTTTCGGCAAGAGAATGAAACGGCGGTTACAATGGTCAAAAAAGTGACTAACAGAATGGTTTTACGCAAATTTTTTCTCCTAAATTCAGGCCGAAAGCCCGGCGTTAAAGCGGGCGATCTCGGCAGATATTTCGTTGATCCGGTCAATGTGAAACGCTGGTTCCGGCTTGAGTTTGCTCTTCAACACTCCGATTCGCTCAACCGAGCGGTCGATACGCTCAAGCGGGATCTCACCCGACTCGGCGGCGGTTAGAATCGCCTCAAAGCCCTCGATGATCGCGTCTCGCCCGGCACAGATGGCAAACATATCAATGCCGGCGTCAAACGCCAATCTACACGCCTCGCCGATCCCGTAATTCTTAACGACGGCCCCCATTTCCATGTCGTCAGTTATTGCGAGCCCCTTAAACCCGAGTTCTTCGCGAAGCAATCTTGTCAGGAAATTAAAACTCAATGAGGAAGGTAAAAGTTTGCCATCTTGCCCGGTTTCCTGCAAGTCGATCCCCGGGAAGCTGGCGTGTGCGGCCATAACGGCGTGGACATTCCCCGTTGCAAATAGGACACGGTATGGGTAAAGGTCGACGTTGAACAATTCTTCTCGGCCGATCTCAACGATGGGCAGTTCTTCGTGCGAGTCGACTGTTGCGGCCCCGAGACCGGGAAAGTGCTTTAGGCATCCGATCGGGCCCTTAGCCTGCATCGCTTCAAGAAACGCACCGGCGAGATCAACGACTGATTCCTTAGATCGTCCGAACGGCCTCGTGAACAGCCCGTTTGAGGATCCGGAGCGGCGATCGTCAACGACATCAACGACCGGAGCGAAGTTCATGTTGAACCCCAGAAGGGAAATAACGTCTCCGATCAATTCGGCCATTTTCCGGGCCTCCTGAGCACTTCGGACGCTTCCCGCCGGGGCCATCGGGGTTACCAGACGCCGGAGCCGGTCAACCGTACCGCCTTCCTGATCAAGGCTAATAAACGGCGTGATCGCACTTATCTGCCGGATCGCGTCATTTAACTCACGTGTCTGTACTGTGTCACGAATATTGCGTGAAAACAGGCAAACACCGCCGGGAGCGATCATTTGCATCAACTCGCCGGTCGACTCATCCATATCAGGTCCGGCGATCCCGACAAAAAACAGCTGCCCGACCTTTTCCCGCAAAGATAGATTGTTATAGAGATCGTTCATTCGATCGCATCAACTGCCCTAAAACCTTGAGTTTATCAATTAGGGTCAGCATAATAAAGCGGACCCGAAACAACACTTATGACCGAAGACTTTTACTGTGACAACGTGCTAAGCGGCAAGATCGATGTCGAACGAGTCGATGAGACGGAAAATGTTCTGGCATTCCGGCACACACGGCCGTTTTGGGAGACACACATCGTCGTCATTCCCAAACGGCATATCTCGTCATTCCTGACGCTCGAAAGCTCCGATGACGGATTGGTAATCGAAATGCTCGCCGTGATCAGACGGGTCGCAGATACGGTCGTCGCCGACCGCGGGGCTGCCCGCATCCTGACAAATTTGGGAAATTATCAGGAATCAAAGCACCTTCATTTTCACGTTTACGCAGGTGACCGCGTCCGGCCGGACAATCCTATTTGAAATAGCTTCTTGCCTCAAATGTCTCATTTGTCACATCGTTCGTGACCGAGTATGTAAAGCCCTTCTGGATCGAGAACGCCCCGACAACGCCTTTTTTGGAAATAGCAATAAATCCGACCTGAAACTTCTCGGCACGCGAACGATCTCTTTCAACAATTCGTCGAACCGCTTCGGCGCACGCCTTTTCCGGCGAATAGCCAAATCTCATCAGCTCAATAATGAGGTGTGTCCCGCAAATACGAACGACCTCTTCGCCGACACCCGAACTTGTTGCCGCACCGACCTTGTTATCCACGAACAGGCCTGCCCCGATCACCGGTGAATCGCCAACGCGGCCGTGCATCT
This sequence comes from Pyrinomonadaceae bacterium, assembly GCA_044221625.1. GTDB lineage: Bacteria > Acidobacteriota > Blastocatellia > Pyrinomonadales > Pyrinomonadaceae > OLB17. The sequence goes on from JBGAOU010000036.1 coordinate 10,968, forward strand.
TGAACGCCATCCCGCTTGTTGTGCACGCACCTGAGAGGTTTCCGGCCGCATCGAGGGCGATCGTACCCATCGTGTCGTGATTGAACGTCCCGTCTTCGAAATTTGTCGGCGTCGATGGCCCTTTCGGCCGTTTGGGGGCATTTTCCAAATTAACGACCGGTCGATATTCCGACTTTTTCAGCCATTCCTTCCAAGCCTCGTCCGCCTCCGGCGATAGTTTGTGCGGCAGGCGTTCAAAGCCGTTTTCGACCGCGAACTGAAGAGCTCCGTCGCCCGCGAGTATCACGTGTTCGGTCTTCTCCATTATGCGCCGGGCGACCGAGATCGGATTCTTGATATGTTCCAGAAAAACGACGCTGCCGCAATTGGCTTTGTCGTCCATTATCGACGCGTCGAGTGTAACGTAGCCGTCACGATCAGGGAATCCGTCGAGGCCGACGCAGCAGCTGACCTCATCCTCAGCCGAACGTGCGGCTTGCTCGACTGCGTCAAGCGCGGTGCCCTTTTTGGAGAGTACTTTCCACGCGGCGGCATTTGCCCGTATCCCGCTGTCCCAGGTAGAAACGACTACCGGCCGGCGAAACACCTTTTCGCTCCGTCCCTGGGCCGAAATATCGATGGATGCCAGCAGCGGTAATCCAAGGGCCGCTGACTTTATGAAATTGCGTCTATCAGTTGAGCTCATTCTGAAATAGTATTCGTTTTACACTACGAATAAAAGTTCGTGCTGAATGTATAATCGTCAGGTAGCAATAACTCTTGTAGTTGGTTCGCCGGCCAACGCCGGCCGTTGGGGTAACTGGAATATGATCAGAGCATTTCTATTCGTATCCGCGTTGCTTGTTTGCATCGCAACTGGTTCTGCAACTCTGTTTTCACAAAGCGCCTGTAATAATAAAAGCCTCTTTACCGAGCCACGTTGTGCCGGTGATACCGTTAACGCGGATGAAAAGGCTCTCTTTGACCTCGTTACGCGATACCGAGCGGCAAACGGCTTGCCGCAGGCGAGGCTCTCGGAGCAGCTCAGTATTTTGGCGAATCGCCGAATGCTCGACCTCAAACTGAATCAAAAGGTTCTTACCCACAGCTGGAGCAATTGTCCGTACGATATTCGGGACGAAAAGACCTGGCCCTGTGTGATGGATGCCCCTAAAAGGCTTAACGCCTCATACGTCGGCACCGGATACGAAACGCTCTACCGGACGACCGCAAAAGTCGTTCAACCTACCGCAGCCCTCGAAACCTGGCGTAAAAGCACCCTCCACAATTCGATCTTCCTGAATCTGCCGCCCTTCAAGGATTACCCATGGGAGGAGATCGGGGTTGCGATCGACGGCCAGTTTGCCGCATTGTGGTTCGGTACAAGATCGGGTGCCGGTTCAATGGGAAATGAAGGCGACGGCCTCGGCGTTGGGTTCGATAAGGCAGTTTCCGGCCTCGGAAAACTTCTACCGCTCGGTTCGAGTTCATCGAGTATCGCCGGTGGAAAGTGGCAGGGAACGACCGCCGACAGATCGTTAAAGATGGAAATTTTTGGGGTTCCCAAAGAGATCTCCGAGGTGAACATCAGGCTGGCGATCAAACTTGACGCGAACGGCAAGCTGAGCCCGGCCAATCGGAAGATAATGCTGACATTGCTTGGGAACATCTTCCCGTTATGGTCCGAGCGTGAGGCCTGGCTTGACCGGACCCTGTCGGTGATAGCGGCAGACCGTCAAGCGTCACGCACACAGATCATCGAGAAAAACGTCGTCGAAGTGACGGGCACCGTAGGGAACACGCTCAACGTGTCGATCAGGCCGGCCGGAAAGATAGTCCCCGTTGAAGTTTTCTGATCTTGTACCGGCGGCTATATGATCCGGCCCTTGATCTTCGACAAAATGGCCTTTGCCTCATCAGGGGACAGGCCGTCAATGCTCAGGCCCCTAAGTTCGTCGATCACGGTCTCGTTAGTGACCGCAAAGAGGGAAACCTGCGCGGCCGCACGCCCGCCGGCAGCTTTTGCGAGGCCCGATCTGGTCTCATCGGCAAAGACCGCCAATTCATACTTTTCGAGTTTTGCCAGTACGTCCTTGGCCCGTTCGATCACCACTCGCGGCAATCCGGCAAGCCGGGCGACGGCGATACCGTAGGATTTCGATGCCTTGCCGGGCTGTAATTTATGAAAAAAGACGACTTCGCCGTCCTTTTCCGACGCGGTGATCTGATAGTTTTTGGCGCCGGGAAGATTTTCCGCAAGTTCGGTCAACTCGTGATAATGAGTCGCGAAGAGCGTCTTTGCTGAGTGATCGGGAGAATTGTGCAAATATTCGGCGACCGCCCAGGCGATCGAAAGCCCGTCGAAAGTTGACGTTCCCCGGCCGATCTCGTCGAGCAATATCAGGCTCCGTGAGGTCGCATTATGAAGGATAGCGGCCGTCTCGGTCATTTCAACCATAAAGGTGGATCGTCCCGATGCTAGATCGTCAGAAGCCCCGACACGCGTCCAAACCCTGTCGACTATCGGAAGCTTTGCCGTAGTTGCCGGAACATAAGAACCGATCTGAGCCAGGATCTGGATCAGAGCGATCTGGCGCAGGATCGTCGATTTTCCGCCCATATTGGCACCGGTAATGATCAACAGGCGATCGGTCGAATTGTTCATGACGATATCGTTGGGAATGAACGATTCCTTCATGAATGCCTCGACAACCGGATGCCGGCCATTTTTGATCTCGATCGCATCACCGTCATGGATCACCGGAGGTGTGTAATTTCCCCGCGTGGCCGCCTCCGCCAGTGCCGCCAATGCATCAAGCGTTGCCAACGCCCGGGCGGTGGATTGCAGCTTACGCGTTTCCGAACATACCTGTGCACGAATCCCTTGGAACAACTCCGCTTCCAGCTTTATGATCCGGTCGTCCGCACCCAACACCTTTTGCTCCCATTCCTTCAATTGGGGCGTGGTGTACCGTTCCGCGTTCGCCAATGTCTGCCGTCGCTCGTAGTCATCCGGAACACGGTCGAGATTGGCTTTTGAGATCTCAATGTAATAGCCAAATACATTGTTGAAACGCACCTTTAGCGTCGAGATACCGCTCCGAACACGTTCCCGTTCTTCAAATCCGGCGATGGTCTGTTTGGCGGAAGTTGATATCGAGCGAAGTTCGTCGAGTTCGGCGTTAAATCCGGCCCTGATTACGCCGCCGTCGTTAAGATTGACCGGCGGCTCGTCGCTGATCGACCTGCTGATAAGATCGCGGATCTCGGGTAATTCGAAAATATTCTCGGCCAAAACCTGGAGCAACAATGAACGCGCATCCGAGAGCGTTTCATTTATCTTCGGGGTCTGTGAGATCGAGCGGTTCAACGCGATCAGATCACGCGGCGACGCGGTACCAAGGTTGAGTCTCCCGATCAGCCGTTCGAGATCGCTGACGTCTTTGAGTAAAAATCGGATCTTGTCCCTGAAGATCGCGTCGCAAAATTCGCCGACAGCGGCTTGGCGGGTCTGTATCTCGCTCCGTTTAAGCGACGGACGCAGAAGCCACTGGCGCAGTAAACGCGAGCCCATTCCGGTCACGTTCTGATCGATCACATCAAAAAGGGTTCGCTTCTCATTTTCCCCGCGGGTATCGACGATCTCGAGGTTTCTGAGTGTTACGGCATCCAGAATCATGGAGTCTGCCGACTCAAAATAACTGACGTCCGTAATATGCCCGGCGGTGGCTCGCTGCGTGTCGCGAGCGTATTTAAGGCAAGCTCCGGCCGCCCGTATTGCCTCATTTCGCTCGCTCAGCCCGTACGCAGTGAGTTCCTTTACCCCGAACTGCTCTTTCAGCAGCCTTTCGCATTCGGAAAGGTCAAAATCGAGGTCATCGACGGGCGTCAGGGCAAATTGTGAGCCACCCGCCGGCCTCGACCGTTCATCAGAGAACAGGGAATTATCGGAGTCCGCTCCGAACGATGCGGAGACCTCGGCTGCCATCGCCGCCGGAAAAATGATCTCGCGTGGTGCGAAAGATGCGACTTCATCGCAGATCTTTTGCCACGCGTCCGACGACACGGACTGCGTGACCGAAAATTGGCCGGCCGATAGCTCGAGAAATGCTGCGGCAAAAGTGTCGCCGCGGCCGCAGACAGCGGCGAGGTAAACGGTCTCCTTTGACTCGACAAGTTGCGGGTCAATAGCCGTTCCGGGCGTAATAACGCGAACCACTTCGCGCTTTACGAGTTTTACGCCCTTGCCGGCCTCTTCGGTCTGGTCACAGATCGCTACGCGATATCCGCGTCGGACCAGTCGGGCGATGTAGTTTGACGCCGCATGATGAGGCACGCCGCACATCGGAATTGGGTTCGGCGAATCCTTCTGACGGGCCGTTAATGTGATCTCGAGTTCACGTGATGCGAGGACCGCATCCTCGTTGAACATCTCATAGAAATCGCCGAGCCGAAAGAACAGGATCGTTCCCGGATAGAGTTTCTTGATATCCAGATATTGCCGAAGCATCGGCGTCACATTTTCCATGGTAAATAAGAGTCAAAGTTTATCGAAAAGCCCCTGAAAATCAAAACGATTGTTTCCAAACGTCTTGGTTTTTGGTACTATTTGCGTTTGCATTATGGCGGGGTATCCGCAAAAATATTAGGTACTTGTGCGGTTTGCTCAACGCTTTAGCCTGTAACGCCTTTCTACAGCAGTTTTTTGAGAGGCAGACATCATGTTGCATAAATCTTTGTTCATTTCGATCCTATCGATTTTGGTCGTCGCAACCGGTGCGTTCGCTCAAACGACGACGCCCCAGACAACTGTCGCGGCGGCGTCGGCCGAGGCCCGTGACGACCGCTACCGTATCGGATATCAGGACGTGCTCAATATCCAGGTTTTTCGTCATCCCGAGCTTGGCATCGAGGCCACGGTCAACCCTAACGGGATGATCTACCTTTTCCGGCTCGATGATCCGATCGTTGCCGTCTGTAAGACGGAACGAGAATTGGCACGTGATATCGAAAATGCCTACAAGGTTAAATACCTTAAGAATCCGCAGGTAAATGTTATCGTTCGTGAACAAAAGTCGCAGGCGATGTCAGTGATCGGAGCGGTTGAAAAGCCCGGGAAGTACTTTGTCAGCAAACGCGTACACCTTCTCGAATTGATCGCCCTCGCAGGCGGCCCGAACAAAGAGTCCGGCACCCGCGTGATGGTCGCCCGAACGGGCAGCACATCCAATTGCCGTTTGCCGGATTCGGCCGTAAGCGACGATGTGACGGTCCTCGGCTTTAAGATGCGCGAGATACAAGAGGGCAAACGGATGCTGTGGATGCAGCCCGGTGATGTTGTTTCGGTGCTCGATGCGGATATGGTCTATGTGTACGGCAACGTGATAAAACCGGGCGAGGTAAAGTTTCGCGAACCTATCACATTGCGCCAGGCGATCTCATCGTCACAAGGCCTAAAGCCGGCAACCGATAAGAACGTCGTTCGCGTACTCCGCCAGATCCCGGACAGTATTGAACGTAAGGAACTGATCTTCAATTTATCTGAGATCGATAAGGGACGGGCATCGGATCCATACCTTGAGCCGAACGATATTGTGGCTGTCTCTAAGGACAGCACCAAGGCGATCCTGAACGGTGTCGTGACCACATTTACAAACGGTCTGCCGACCATCTTGTCGAGGGGAATTCCGGTTCCCTAATAAATATATGAAAGAACCACGCGGGATAATGAAGACACCGACAGGCGAAGCCACTGACCTCGAACGGCCGTTCGAAGCGCCGATCGCGCCTGCGGGCCGTTACCCGGCTTATCGTGAAAGCGGCGGATCAGAAGGATTCCAGTTGATGGACTATTGGCGCGCGATCCGTAAGCGATTGTGGCTGATCATCGGCATTACCGTCCTCATAACGACCCTGACGGCCATTTATATGGCCCGGAAGCCCAATATCTACCAAGCGCGTGCAGTAGTTCAGGTGGATATGGAGCAGACCAATCCTGACCTCGTGACCGCCGACAGAGCGCGCCCGATGACGGCGAGCGACCCGTCGTATTTCAATACTCAGTTGCAGTTGCTCGGCAGTGAGGGTCTGCTTCGGCGCGTGATCAAGGAGCATAATCTCGACGCTAATAAGGAATTTCAGCAGGCGAAGAATGACGGTTCCGTTTCGCCCTGGCGATCACTGCTTCGATCGGTCGGATTGGCGAGCGACGATACCAAGAAGGATACCGGCACTCCGGAACTTGCCGCAAATTCGAGTTTGGCGACCTCGGACGAGATAGCTGAGGCTGTCCGTCTGACGCCCTACGTCGAGCTGATCCGAAAGAATCTCGGTGTCGAACCGGTGCGTGAAGCCCGTGCGACCGTTAAAGATACGCGTTTGATCGAGATCTCATTCCGCGGCACTAACCCGGAACTCGCCGCGTTCGTGGTAAACGCGATCGCTGAGACCTTTACCAATCAGAATCAGGAAAAGCGTTCCGGGACTAGCCGAAAGACCAACGATTTTTTACAGGAAAGGATCGCCAACCTGCAGTCTGACATTAAAGCGGACGAGGAAAAGCTCGTCCAGATGACGCAACAAGAGGGCATTCTTAAAACCGACGGCGAAACGACCCTCGTACTCGACCGCTTGTCGGGCCTCAACAAACAACTTCTAGACGCTGAAAACGAGCGAAAGAACGCTGAGGCGAACTACGTAACGGTCAGCAACAATCCCGAGCGTATCAAGGCCTTGGCTGAGCAGGAAATGGCCCGGTTCATCACCGAGCAGGAAAATACCATTCGGCTTCAGCAATCTGATCTTCAGAAAAAGATCGCCGATCTCCGGCAGACCCGTGAGTTGCGGTTGCAGGAATACCAGGAAGGGGCCGCTGAGATCAAAGAGATCGACGTCCAGATCAAGAGCTACGAGGACTCGATCGATAAGTTGCTCGGTCGTTTTCGCAATGACCTTGACGCGTTCCGTCAGCGAACGACTAAAACTATCCTCGAAAACCTGAAGACAACCTACCTTCGTGCTCAGGATCGGGAGAACAAGATTCGGACCGACTTCAATAAGCAATATAATGAGGCACAGGGACAAAATCAGGGCGCGGTCAGCATAAAGATCCTTCAGCAGACGATCGATACGAACAAAGGATTTCTCGAAAACCTTCGAAAACAGATGAGCGGCAACGACGTGGCCGCACAGGGTACCGACAACAACATCAGCGTGACCGAGATCGCGATCCCGCCGGATATTCCGGTTTCGCCCCGCCGTTTGACGACGGTGGCAGCCGCGCTTTTCCTCTCGACTTTGTTCGGAATGGGGCTGGCGTTGTTCCTCGAATACCTGGATGACACCATTCGAAGTACCGAGGAGATCGAAAATTATCTTCAGCTGCCGGCGCTTGCGGCGATACCGACCTTCGAAGCCATGCCGAAACGGCGCCTCGCGTTGGTTGGGGCCGAAGAAGCGGAGCAGGAACGGGCGAATTCCGAGCTTCTTATTTATGCGGACTCGCGATCGGCACTGGCCGAGGCGTATCGGCAATTGAGAACATCGATCTTGTTGTCCACTGCCGGCCATGCCCCTAAGTCGCTGCTTATTACGTCCAGTCTGCCTTCTGAGGGCAAGACCACTACCGCGACCAACACGGCGATCAGCCTTGCCCAAACCGGTGCCAAGGTGCTTATCATCGACGCCGATATGCGTCGGCCGCGCTTGCACGCGGTTTTCAATATCGGAAACGGGGAAGGACTAAGTACGTTGCTTTCGAGCGAACTTAGCGACGCCGAGACACTGGCCGTGATCAAACAGGATCCGAACACTAAGCTTCATCTTCTGACCTCGGGACCGATCCCGCCGAATCCGGCCGAATTGATCGGTTCGGATCAAATGTCGAACCTTTTGCAGTTCCTTTCAAAGGAATTCACTCACGTCGTCATCGATTCGCCGCCGATCGCCTCATTTACCGACGGTGTACTGATCGCCTCGATGGTGGATGGTGTGATACTGGTCGTACATGCCGGCAAGAGCTCAAGACAGGTGATCCGCCGTTCGCGACAATTGCTTAACGACATCGGGGCCAAGATCTTCGGCGTCGTTCTCAACAACGCTAACTTGCGGTCGCAGGATAACTATTACTATTACCAGAGCTATTACCGTTCGAATACGGAAGGCACGGGCGACGACGCGTAAAGGTGGTCTTGGGCCCGATTCAACAGTATTGGTCACCGGCGCCGGCGGGTTCATCGGCAGCCATTTGGTGAAATATCTTAGAGATAAGGGATACTGGGTCAGGGGAGTCGACATCAAACGTCCCGAGTTTGCCGAAACTGAAGCAGACGAATTTCTTGACCTCGATCTGCGGCGTTGGGAAAATTGCCTCGCGGCTACCGACGGGATCGATGAGGTATACGCTCTCGCTGCCGATATGGGCGGAATGGGCTTCATTTCTGCTCATCATGCTCAGATCCTCTATAACAATTCGCTGATAAATCTGCACACGCTTGAGGCCGCTCGTGAAAATGGGGCCTCCAGATACCTTTATACAAGTTCTGCATGCGTTTACCCGGAACGTCTGCAGGAGGACGCCAACGTAGTGCCGCTGAAAGAGTCGGACGTGTATCCGGCGTATCCGCAGGATGCCTACGGTTGGGAAAAATTGATCTCCGAGCGGCTCTGCATGCACTATCGCGAAGATTACGGCATCGAGACCCGAACCGTTCGCTTTCATAATATTTTTGGCGAAGAAGGCACGTGGGACGGCGGCCGCGAAAAGGTTCCGGCGGCAATGTGCCGCAAGATCGCACGGGCAAAACTGCTCGGCGACCACACGATCGAGATTTGGGGCGACGGTGAACAGACACGCTCGTTCTGCTACATCGCCGACTGTGTGGAAGGCATATACCGCCTGATGCGATCAGATCATCATGAACCGCTGAACCTAGGCCAGGACCGGATGATATCGATCAACGAACTTGCCGATATCGTCGCCGGTATCGCCGGTATTGAGATATCGAAGAAGCATGTCGATGGCCCGCAGGGTGTCCGTGGCCGCAATTCGGACAACACCATGCTCCGTGAGGTACTCGGATGGGAACCTCAGCTTTCGCTTGAGGACGGATTGGCGATCACCTATCGGTGGATCGAAGATCAGGTCAGGGCAGATCTTATCGCCAAGGGCGAATTGACCTCGGCGATGGCTAATTGATCTGACATCGATCGGTACTATTTTATAAATCAGCCCGGCCCTTTATACGGGTCCGGAGATCGGCGACTTGGAACGGTCGGGACAGTGTTCTGCATTGGCCCGGCTTTTGATATAGATGACCCTTTTGGACAAAAAAGTGTATGTCGCAGGATCGACCGGAATGGTCGGAAGCGCGGTCTGTCGCGAACTTGGCCGCCGGGGATACGAACACGTCCTCAAGACGCGGTCGTCTGAACTGAACCTTGTGGATCAGTCTGCCGTTGATCATTATTTTTTTCGCGAGAGGCCCCAGATCGTGGTCCTCGCGGCGGCTAAGGTTGGCGGCATACTCGCGAATAATACGTTTCGCGGCGAGTTTATCTACAACAACCTGATGATCGAGGCAAACGTCATCAACTCGGCGTTTCGTCACGGTGCCGAGAAGTTGATCTTTCTCGGAAGTTCCTGTATTTACCCGAAAATGGCCGAGCAGCCGATGCCGGAAGAGGCGTTGCTGACCGGCCCGCTCGAATTTACAAATGAACCGTACGCGATCGCCAAGATCGCCGGCATTAAATTGTGCGAGAGCTATTATCGGCAGTACGGATGTAATTTCATTTCGGCGATGCCGACAACCCTACGGGGAACGAGACACCTTGACCTGAACACGTCGCGTAGAACGTTATCCCGCGTTGATCCGCAAGTTCCACGAGGCCAAGGTTGCGAATACACCTGACGTAACGGTCTGGGGCACGGGCACGCCTCGACGCGAGTTCTTATATGTCGATGATCTGGCCGAAGCGGTCGTTTTCATGATGGAGAACGTGGACGCGGCCGGGCTTTATGAAAAATGGATCTCACAACTAAATGTTGGGTCGGGGGAAGACATAACCATCGCCGAGTTGGCAGAAAATATACGGGCCGTGGTCGGATTTCAAGGTTCGCTCAGATTCGACACGTCAAAGCCGGACGGAACCCCGCGAAAGCTGATGGACGTCCGCCGTATCGAAGGCCTGGGCTGGAAGCACAAGACTGACATCCACGCGGGCTTGAAACTCGCGTATTCGTGGTTTCTGGACAATATCGCAAAGCCGGCAGCCTCGGAAAGCTAAAATCAGATGAAGAAAGTACTTATCACAGGAATTACCGGCCAGGACGGCAGCTATCTAACAGAGATACTGCTTGAAAAGGGATATGAGGTCCACGGTATCATCCGCAAATCCAGTTCGTTCAATACGGCCCGGATCGATCATTTGTATCGTAATCCGGAGATACTAAATAAGACGCTATTTCTGCATTACGGCGACCTGATCGATCCGAGCAGCCTTAACCGGCTTCTCGAAAAGATCGAACCTGACGAGATTTACAACCTCGCTGCTCAAAGTCATGTAAAAGTCTCATTTGACGTTCCGGATTACACTGCTCAGGTTGACGCACTCGGGACACTTCGATTCCTCGATGCCATTCGCGAAACCGGGCTCCGGCGGGTCAAATTCTATCAAGCGTCGACCTCCGAGTTGTTTGGAAAGGTGCAGGAAGTGCCGCAGCGGGAAACCACGCCGTTCTATCCCAGGTCGCCGTATGGCGTCGCAAAGCTCTTCGCGTACTGGACGATCGTCAATTATCGTGAGGCATACGACATCTATGCGAGCAACGGGATCCTGTTCAACCACGAATCACCCCGACGCGGCAACACATTTGTTACCAAGAAGATAACCCGGGAGATCTCACGTATCATCTCAGGCCAGAGCGAACGGCTCGTGCTCGGAAATCTCGAGGCGAAACGCGACTGGGGGTTTGCCCCGGAGTATTGCATGGGGATGTGGCAGATACTCCAGCAGGATGTTGCCGACGATTTCGTACTTGCGACGGGTGAAACTCATTCCGTCCGTGAATTTGTCGAAGTTGCGTTTTCGTGTGTCGGTGTCGAGATCGGGTGGACGGGAACCGGAGCGGAAGAAAAGGGAATCGTTCTTAGCATAGACGCCGAAAAAATGGCTGAGCAGATCGGCTCGGACAAATTCAATGTAAAGGTTGACGACGTATTGGTCGGTCTCAGCGAATCGTATCTTCGACCGACCGAAGTTGATCTCCTGATCGGCGATGCCTCAAAGGCCCGGCAAAGCTTTGGATGGACACCGGAAACCGGCTTTGAACAGCTTGTCAAGATCATGGTCGATGCCGACTGTGCCGAAATGCGGGGCCCCGGGTCGCATTTTTAGTTGAATGATGGGCAACGTAAGGGTCGAGATCATCTCACCGGTATTCAATCGCTGCGAGGACACCTTAAGGTGCCTTCGCAGTATCGCGAATTCTGACCTTTCAGGCATAGACGCTCACATTATCATTGTTGACGACGGGTCGACGGACGGGACGGCTGAAAGAGTGACCGAGGCGTTTCCGGACGTTGAGATCGTCAGGGGCGATGGCACGCTTTGGTACACAGGCGGAACTAATCTCGGGCTCGAATCGGCCCTTCGCCACGAACCGGACTACATTCTGGCGATCAATAACGATCAGGTTTTTGACGAAAAGTGCATTCGCTTGATGGTTGAATGCGCCGAACGTCATCCCGGCTCAGTCGTCGGTTCACTATTGTGTACATGGGACGTTCCGCACCGAATTTTTCAGGTTTCGCCGCGATGGGAGCTCAAGGTCGGCGGATACCGTCACTGGTTTAAGCAAACCGTATGGACCGTCCCCGAAAAGCCCTGGGAGGTCGAGATCGTGGTCGGTAATTGCGTTCTATATCCTGCCCGAGCGGTCCGTGAAGCGGGGCTGATGAACGTTTCCAAATTTCCGCAGTACGGAGATGCCGAGTACACGCCGCGAATGCGACGGATGGGCTGGAAACTGCTCATCGAACCGCGGGCGAGGGTCTTCTGTAAGCCGAATGACGAGGTCAGCGGCTTTCGGGGAATGACACTATCTGCCAAGCTGAACCATTTGTTTTTTAAATCGACCGGCCCGTACAGCCTAAAGCGTCGATTTAATATGACGATGGCCGGTGCTCCGAACGCTTTTTACGGGCTCCTGGGGTTGCCCATTTTCTTTTTCCGGCTTTTTATCGGCAAGAACGCCGAGGGTTCGTGGGCAATGGCCCAGGACGAGCCGCCGCTTGCCGAGACATTTGCTGCCGCCGTTTTAGATGACTAAGCCCAGAACTCAGCTGATCTTTCTGTGGAACTACGTCGAATGGGGCGGAGCTCAGATCTTCCTGCTTGCGATCATGAAGGCCGCCAGGGCGGACTGGGATATTCTTGTAGTGCTGCCCCGAAGATCGATGCCTACGATACTCCATTTCCTGGACGATCTTGGCATCCGGTACGAGTTTTTGGACGTGGCAATTCAGGTTTCGGAGGCTCCCGGTTTGATCGACAAGATCCGTCGCCAATGGCGGAGGATCTACGCCGAGGCTGTCAGTTTCAAGTACTTGATGCGTTTCGACCTAAAGAACTCGATCCTGCACATCGAAACCGCTCCGTGGCAATCGTGGCTGCTGCTGACCGCCCTCGCGATGCGGCGAGCTCACGTCTTTGTAACGATGCATAATTTTATGCCTCGTACGTCGAAACTACGGGAAATGATCTGGCGTTGGCGGCTCAAGTTTGTGTCCGGTTTACCCGGGTTTCACATCATCCCGTCAAATCAAGACACCAAGGACAAATTGCGCGGATGGGTTCGCGATGATTTTTGGGAAAAGATGATCGTTGCTCACACAGCGATCGACCCGACGGAGATCGACGCCGTATTGGAGCGCAAATTCGATCGAAGCTCGACCAGAACACAGCACGGTATCGATGCGGACAAGTTCGTGGTACTGTGCGTCGGTCAGTTTATCGACCGAAAGGGCCGCTGGGTGTTCCTCGATGCCGCAAAACAGGTCATCGACAAGGCCCCCGAGGTAGCGTTCGTTTGGCTGACGCCCAAACTCCCCGACGAGGCTGAATCTTCACGAATAGATGAATATGGGCTGGGCGACAGCCTTAATATCGTGCTTTCTGACAGTGTCGGCAAGGCCCGTGAGGATGTACTGCGATTTTTCCGCGTGGCCGACGTTTTTTCTCTGCCTAGTTACGTCGAAGGGCTGCCGATCGCATTACTCGAGGCGATGGCTCTTAACATACCGAGCATTTCGACGCGTGTTTATGCGATCCCCGAGGCGATAAAGGACATGGAAACAGGCATCCTGATCGACGCGGGCGACAGCTCGGGACTTGCGGATTCGATATTGCGGTTGAAATGTGATCCCGAGCTTCGTGAAAATCTAGGCAGCAGCGGCCGTAAGTTCGTGCTGGAGAATTTTGACGAGCGGGTCGTTGCCGGAAAGGTGATCGATAGCTACAGACGGTCGTTGGAAGGGAAATGAGCAGCGAGATCAAGCGACAAAACGCGGGCAGTGTCATCCGAAACGTGATCTACGGTTCGATGACCTGGCTATTACCGCTTGGCCTCAGTTTTATCGCAACCCCGATCATCGTTCGCTCACTCGGAAACAACGATTACGGCATATATGCACTCGTACTCGGGTTTATCGGCTACTCATTCACATTCAGCCTCGGGCGGCCAATTACCAAATACATCGCCGAATACCGTGCGACCGGCGAAAGTGAAAAGATTCGTGATGTTATTTCGGCCAGCTTTTTTCTGAATATCGTATTTGGCGTATTTGCGATGGTCGTCATCTGCGGCCTCGCAAACTGGTTGGTTAATTCCGTTTTTCGTATCGAAGCCGATGCCCGCGATCGAAGCGTTGTGGCGTTTTACATCGCGTCGGCGATCATCTTTATGTCGATGCTCAATCAGGTATTGAGTTCCGTGATACAGGGTGTCCAGCGTTTCGACATTTATTCGAAGGTAACCACCGCAAGCAGTTTTTCCTTGATAGTCGGAAATCTGACACTTGCGTATTTCGGATTCGGATTGACCGCTCTTTTGTATTGGAATCTTGGCGTGCTTATCGTATTTTGCGCGGTCCTTGCCATCATCGCTAAGAGGGTATTGCCGGAGTTCAGGATCGGATTTCGCTTTTCGCGTTCAACGCTGAGGATGGTCGTCGGTTACAGTACCTGGACGATCTTGTATCAGCTGTTCGCCAATATACTGCTTTTGTTCGAGCGTGGCTGGATCACGCAGCGGCTCGGTGCTGACGAACTCACGCACTATGTCGTTCCGATGGCGCTCGCTATGCAGTTGCAGGCTTTTATTTCGAGCCTTGTACTGGTCATCTTCCCCCTGGCCAGCGAGTTGAAGGACGAAAAGGAAAAGCTTTTGGGGCTTTACCTAAAGGCGACCAAAGCGATCAGCTTTATCGTCGTATTCATGGTCGCAAGCGTGGCAGTGCAGAGCAGTCTTTTCCTCGGACTCTGGATGGGAAAGGATTTTGCCGAGCGTTCTTCCGCGATCCTTATTTTGCAAATGGCGTGCTTTGGCCTGATATCGATCCTGTCTATCGCTTGGCAAATGACCGAGGGGCTGGGTCACCCGAGATTTAACGCGATGACGATAGCCGTCAGTACGACGATCGGCGTTTCGTTGATGATGATATTTATCGTGCCGTATGGCACGGTTGGAGTTGCAGCGGCCCGATTGATAGGGTTTGCACTGGTCTTTCTTTCTGTCTTTTATGTCGAGAGGTGGTTTTTTGCGGGGGTTCAGGTACGATTTTGGACACGGCTGGCCGGGTCGCTCCTGCTTGCAGCGGCGATAGCAGGGTCGATCGAATACGGGTCCGCGTCGCTGCTCCCGCAGAATTGGCCGTCACTATTCCTTTCGGTCGGACTCGGCGGGATCGCCTATTGCATCGTGCTCTGGTTTTTGGATTTTGTGACCGCGGATGAGAAACTGCTAGTCAGACGATTGATCGGACGATAGTTTTTGCAGACAACGATGGAACTGGTACAACGAGTAGAATTCATTAAAAGTGCATGCGCCGGAAAAAAGGCGCTCCACTTGGGTTGTACCAACTGGCCCTACACGCAGGACGCGATCGATAAGAATATGCTCCTGCATTACGAGCTAGCCGAATCAGCAAGCTCGCTTTATGGCTTTGATTACGATCAGGAAGGCCTTGACGTGTTGGCCGCAGCCGGTACCACCGGCCTTTACCGTGCCGATCTCGAGAATTTGGACGCCGTCGAGTTGGACGAAAAATTCGATGTGATCGTCGCCGGTGAGATGATCGAGCATTTGAACAATCCAGGGTTGTTCCTCAATGGGATCCAGCGGTTTATGAACGGCGATACCCAGCTCGTTATCACGACCATAAATGCCTATTCGGCACTGCGGTTTGCGATCTACGGCCTTCGCGGCAAAGGTGGCGTGAATGAGCCGGTTCACCCCGACCACGTCGCGTATTATTCGTACAAGACGCTCAAACTGCTCGTCGAACGAGCCGGATTGAAGGTCTCGGAGTTTTGCTTTTACGATATTGGAACGGATCACCGCCCTTTCCAGCCGTGGTATTACAATATGGTCAACGACTTGGCGGTCAAGATATCACCGCAGCTGAGTGACGGCGTCATCGCCGTTTGCCGGCTCGGCGGCGAGGAGAATTCGAATTAATTATGGGATCGGCCGCTGTAAATTTAACAGCCGAAATGCTACCGAGGCCGGCCTCAATGGCCGCTCCCGGCACGCACGAGGCTGTTTACGCCCTTGTCGGCCAGTATATGCCCGCCCCGGCACGCGTCGCCGATCTGGCGGCCGGCGAGGGAGCGTTTTCGGTAAAGTTACAGGAACTCGGACATGATGTTATTGCGGTGGACGCCGCGGATGACCACTGGAAGGTTCCGGCGATCGAACACCGGGTTATCGACCTCGATAGTGAGTTTGCCGAGACTGTCCGTGCCGGCCGTAGCGACCTTGACGCGGTTGTTGCGATAGAGATCATCGAACATCTTGAGAATCCATTTAGATTTGTCCGCGAATGTGCCAAACTGGTCAAACCTGGCGGCCTTTTATTCGTGACTACGCCAAACGTCGAGGCGGTCCACTCGCGTCTAATATTTCTTTACACCGGACGGCTTAACGCCTTTGGTGCGTATGAGACCGTTAGGCCGGCCCATATCACTCCCATCTTTAAGTGGAAGCTTGATATGATACTTGACGAAGCCGGTTTTGAGACTGTCGAGGAAAAATTTACGCCGCAAGCTTTCGCCGAAGGGACCAATCTCAAAATGAAGTTAACGGTTCTCGTTTCGAAGTTTCTGGGGTACTTCCTCAAGGGAGCAAAGGGTGACTCGGGCCGAATAGTTGTGGCCCGTAAGAGATCAGAATAATGTCATCGCAGAGATTAGACAACATTAGGCTTCAGCCGTCAGGCAGAGGCAACAAGCTGATCCCGATCTTGTTGATCTGGGGCGTTGCTCTTTCTTTGCTTGTGACCTTCGTCTGGTACGAGAATGGTCTTGGCGACGCGATCAAGGGATTTTACCTTGTTCCATGGATCATTTTTGCGGGTATCGCCGTTTTGGCCCCCACAGCCTGGCTGACATACAAGGGCAAGTTTGATCCTTTTCACCCGTTGATCTTCGCGGCGTGGTCTTACGTTTTCCCGGCATTTGTGATCGGAGGCGTTATCATTGCGTTCGACTGGGTCAATCCGTTCTTTATGTCGTTCATCGATGATCCCAAGAGCCAACTCCCGCTTAGTTTGGTGTATGTGGGCGTCGGGTTTATCGGATTGACGGTTGGCTTTGCTTTGCCGATCGGCCGTTGGATAGCCGAGAAATTTGAACCTCGCCTGCCGAAATGGGATTGGGAGCCAAATCAAGTTTGGATCCCGGGCATTTTGCTCCTTTTCGCAGGGATCGGCGTCAATCTGGTCGGATTTGTTCAGGGGATCATGGGTTTTCAGCGATTGACCGAAGTCGGTATATTCGACGCTTCGCTGTATTTCCTGCTGACCCTGCTGTCCGAAGGCACAATGCTTCTGTGGCTTGCGGTATTTACCACGAAAGAAAAGCGCGGCATTTATTACATCGTATTCGCTCTCTTGCTCCTCATGCTGCCCCTTCGAATGGCTCTTCTCGGCAGCCGCAGCAGCCTTCTGATCAGTATCTTTCCGATCGCTATGGCGTTTCAATATTCCGGAAGGAAACTGAAATGGCAGTACACCGCCGCACTTGGTGTGATCCTGTTGCTTGCGGTGGCGATAGGCGTAACCTACGGCACTTCGTTCAGAAATATTAAGGGATCAGAAGCCCGAATGGACGCGGGCGATTATGTTGGGCAGATCGGTGCGACCATCGATTACCTTTCAAACGAAGACCCCGAGATCCTCGTCAAGAACAGTGCCCAGGCTCTTGCCGACCGTGTCGAAAATCTCAGTTCGCTGGCCGTTGTGGTGGCAAATTACGAGCGCCTTGCTCCATATGAGGAAAGCTACGGCCTCGAGAACAACATCATCAACGACACACTGACGTCGTTTATCCCGCGTTTCGTCTGGAACGATAAACCGCCGACCTCCGACGCTCGGGCGTACAGTGACCTTTATTTCAACTATGGCGAAAACTCCTTCGCGATCTCGCCGTTCGGAGATCTGGTTAGAAATTTCGGGCCGATCGGCGTTCCGCTCGGGATGCTTTTGCTCGGGATCTATTTACGTATCATCCACGCCGGATTGATCGATACGCCGCATCCGGCCCTTTGGAAAAAAGTCGCGTATTTCCCGCTGTTGACGCTTGTTTCGTACGAGGCGTTTTACGCGACGATCTTTCCGTCGATCGTCCGGACCGTGTTCATTCTCGCGGTAAGTCTATTTTTGGTAAATCTGATCGCCAAACAGATCAGAAAGAGCAGGGCATCATGAACGATAACGAAAGCGTCTGGGAATATTTTGGCGAAAATGATCCCTATTTTGGGGTAAATACTATCGCCGAAATGCGCTCTGATAACCTCGATGAAAATGCCTTAGGCGTGTTCTTCAAGAGCGGCGAGGACTATGTCGCTCGTATTTGGGATGAGATCGAGGGGAATTTCATTTCAGGATTCCGTCCCAAACGGGCACTCGATTTCGGATGCGGAGTCGCAAGG
>JBGAOU010000037.1:0-7126 GCA_044221625.1 Pyrinomonadaceae bacterium
CGTGAAGTTTTAAAAATTTATTACTTTTCTTCAATGCAAGTGCATGTAGAATACGTATTTCTTTCTCCTCTGCAAACGCGGGGTTCTTAAAAGACGCAAGATCACACGCGAAGAGAGCGCACGTTCTTCCAAAATCAGACCCGAATTTTTCTTTTTCCGACTGTTCAACTTCGTGAATTGCTTTAATAAATGCCTTGGTTTCTTTTACTTGCTCTTCCTTGTCATATAGTACTCGCAAAGCACGAACTGGAAGATCCTTAAACACGTTCGCGTCAAAGCCGATAGCATAACCTTCCCCGTCGTTGGAATAGGCTCTCCACTGGCTCAGAACGTCTCCTTCGGTGGAAAGACATGACCCGATTAGTAGCGTATTAAGGCCGCTTCCACGAATAATGTCGTCTATTTGGTCTAGAAACGGTTTTCCTATTTCTTTAAGTAATTCGCCAGCCGCAAGCTCCCAAATATGATAGCCCCAATGAAGTTCCAGGAAATCGTTCATAGAGAAAAGATCGGACAATCTTAATTTGCGACTTTTACAAATTGCTAAAAAACTGTTGCCGTCACAGTAATGAAATAGCAGCTCTTGTGGATTAGGTTTGTAGATTCTTGATTGAAGCATTGATATATCGTCTATACATTGGGGGTTTCGCCGGGAATTATAGCATGTCTTCGAGCGGGGTCCAGCCGGTGCCGGTGTCGCATTGGGACTTGGTGGTGGTGCAGACCTCGAGCTGTGTGACCGGGTGGATCTCCCAGTGAGTGCGGCGGATCGGGTGTTTGTCGCCGATGTGCTGGGTGTCGAGCATCGCCCAGCCGGTGACGCGGACGTATGTTTTGGCGTAAAAGTGAAAGCGTTGGCTCCTTCGCCCGGCAAAAGGCTGATATTGATCGCGTACAAGACGACTCGGGAACCGAGAGCGATGGCTTTGGGTTCCGATCTTGCGATCTCATTCGAAGACTTTAAGGTACCGTCAGTTGCGATAGCCCTCGTCGAGGCAGCATCCGTGATGAGAACCGGCGTCGGCGAATTAGGGTCGGGGTCTTCTTGGGCAAATGCGAATGCGGCGATCGCCGACAATACCAAGGTAATTGCCGTCAAACGCTTCGCTGAACTCGCTATCCAGCTATACATAACCGTTTTCCTCCTGAGGACTGAAAAAGAATTGTCTTCGAAACGAAAGGCGCAAGGGAAGCGACGCCGTTAAAAAATGTTTTACCATTCGAGAATACACTATTGGGCCGAGAAACTCAATCGATATTTTTAGCAGTGAACTCGGGTCAATAATCATCTTAGACGAACCGAATCTCGAAATGGCCGAAAAACAATCCGGCCGATGTCTGCGCCGCAGCGGCCGTGAAATTGTTATCTCCCGATCGAAGAAGGTCAACCGGAATTCCTGCAAAGAGTTCTCTAACGCCCGAGACCGAATATCAATTGAAAATATGCAGCAAATCTATAATATGTTGAGTATCCAGTCAACGGCCGCATGGGTGGCCCAACGGTAAAGTATGGCTAAATTTGTGGTCGGCGTCCCTGACGATTTTTCTTATCGGTTTACCGTACGCGGCCACGGCTGGTACGATCTCGCACCATTTCAGCTTGAAGGCGATCGACTGAGTTTTGTGGCATCACGCGGTAACGATGGCCGTCCGGTGACTGTGTTTGTCGGCGAACATGCCGGCGGGCTCGAGATAGAGGTTGACGCGGGATGCGACCTCGACGGTGTAAAGGCCGATGTCAGGCACATTTTACGGATCGATGAGGATCTGACCGAGTTTTATTCCCGGATCGAACAGAGCAAAGCGATACTGTGGGTCAAGCGGAACGGTGCCGGCCGGCTGCTGCGATCGTCGACCGTTTGGGAAGACCTTGTAAAGACCATCTGCACCACGAACTGTTCGTGGTCGCTGACACGGATAATGGTCGCAAACCTCGTCGACAAACTCGGTGAGCAGGGAAATGACGGCAGGCGGTCATTTCCGACAGCTTCGGCGATGGCTGAAATGCCCGAGTCGTTTTATCGCGATGAGATAAGAGAAGGTTACCGGTCGCCCTATTTTATCGAACTTGCGCAGTCGGTCGCATCGGGCAAAACCGACCCGGAATCGTGGCTGACGTCCGAACTCTCGACCGCTGACCTGAAAAAAGAGATGAAACAGGTCAAGGGCGTGGGCGACTATGCGGCCGAGAACCTTTTGAAGTTGGTCGGCCGTTACGACGGGCTGGCACTGGACTCGTGGTTAAGGGCCGGATATTACGCCAAACACAACGATATTACGCCAAACACAACGGCGGCAAAAAATGCAGCGACAGCAAGATCGCGCGGCATTATCGTAAGTACGGCGAATGGCAGGGCTTGGCGATCTGGTGCGATATGACCGAAAGTTGGTTTGATCAGGAAAGTCCGGACGCGATATGACCCGCGGCCGGTCCGCGGATTCGGGATTGCGGGCGAAAATGGCCGCGGACGCTGCGCCGCCGGTTCGCGGTTAGAACATTGTCGCGGATCGATACGTATCAAATGAAAGGCATAGTATGCCTGTCAATTTTCTTTAATCGCAAGCCCGTTTTTGTAGTATCATAGGCGAATTCAGAGGCGGAGACAGTATTGATGATCGAGACCGGAAAGACACTGCAAAATCGCTATCGGATCGATAAACAGATCGGTCAGGGCGGAATGGGCGCCGTTTATGTCGCCACTGACGAGCGATTTAACAGCATGGTCGCCATCAAAGAGACGCTTTGCATGGATGACAACTTTCGCAAGGCGATCGAGCGCGAGGCGAGGTTGCTCAACAGCCTGAAGCATGCTGCGCTGCCGAGGGTTTCGGATCATTTCGAGGAGAATGACAGTCAGTTTCTGGTAATGGAGTTCATCCCGGGCGATGACCTCTCGTGCATCCTCGAGACAAAAGGCGAGCCCTTTGATGTCGAACAGGTCCTAAGATGGGCCGATCAGCTGCTGGATGCACTCGACTTTCTTCACAATCAGGAGATCCCGGTCGTTCACCGCGACATCAAGCCGCAGAATCTAAAAGTCACTCCGCAGGGCCAGGTCATCCTGCTCGATTTTGGCCTCGCAAAGGGAAATCCGACCGATGCCGGCCATCAGACTGCGGCCAAGAGTATTTTCGGATATTCGCGAAACTACGCATCGCTCGAACAGATACAGGGAACCGGGACAGACCCGCGAAGCGATATTTATTCGTTGTCGGCGACGCTTTATCACCTCCTGACCGGAGTTGCCCCCGAGGACGCTCTGACCAGGGCGATGGCGGTTCTAAGCCAAAAGCCCGACCCGCTTGTCGCGGCAAATTCGATCAAGCCCGAGATACCGGCCGGTGTTGCCGGCGTACTGCAAAAAGCACTCGATCTGAACGCCAGCGAGCGGCCGCATACGGCCCGTGAAATGCGGCAAATGCTGGCCAATAGCGAGAATTACGCATATTTTGCGGCGACGGGTGCAAATGCCGCCGAGCGGACCGAGGCACATGTGTTCGCTCAACCCACGCGGTTGATGCCCGAGCAGACAAATGCCGGGAACGCTCAACATACCGATGTTAAGACCGAGGTGATGCCCGCTGACGTTTCGCAGTTGACGTCGGTTCGCGGCCTCTCGTCGGCGGTCACGCCGAGTGGCGGAGCGACTGCGGCGGCAAACGGAAACACTAACGCATCTCCGAAAAAGCGCCGCGGCATGGCAGCCTCAGCGGCGGCGGTCGCGGTATTGGCGATCATAGGCATGGCGGCCGGCGGTGCATATCTTTACGACCCGGCGATCTTCGGTTCGAGCGGCAGTTCCGGTCAAAACGTCGGTAACGCTAAACCGGCTGCCGAAAAGAACTCCGTCGTACCGGACTCGTCCCAGAGTACGATCGGAAATACTTCGATCGACAGCAATGTTCAGGCCGGAACCGACTCAAACACGGCTTCGACGCCCGCCGAAAAGGAAAAGACCGCCGACACGGCAGCAAAACAGCCCGCCGTGGCCAAGAACGGCAGGCCAACGACCGGCGGAGATCTCAGCCCGGGCGATTCGACGATCGACATACAGGCGCCGCCGGACGAGGACCTTCCTGAAAATATGGTGATAACCAGGAAGAATCCTGACGGCACGACTACGACGATGCGGATCGTAAAGCCGGGTCAACCTCCTCCGACCGGCGTCCGTCCGGACATGAACATTGACGGCCCGACCATTAACGGGATCGATATGAGTAAGTTGACGCCGGCACAACGGCGAAAAGTGCGCGATGCGATGCGTCGGGCAAACGGGATCCCGCCGGGCGTCAGGCCGCCGTCACCGCCGAAATATTGAACTGTGTTAATTGGTATCTCGGCTGATCGCCGTTTCGAGTGCCGTCGTGAGATGGTCGATGACCTCGTCACTTTTGCTTTCGGAACCGGTCGCGATCTTGATCATCGGATGGTACGTGATCACCGCTCGCCTGAATAAATTGGGATACTTTTGACCTTGGGGCCAGATGCGATCTCCGCCGCTGACGGTCACCGGCAAAATGCCGACGCCGGCCTGCACCGCCAATCTCGCGGCACCCTGTTTGAACGGAAGCAGCTTGCCATCGGCAAATTCGCGTTCACCCTCGGGAAATATGATCACTGCGGCACCTTCGCGTAAAGACCGAAGAGCGACCTTGATCGTCGACACGCTCAGACCGTCGGTCTGCTTGACCGGAAATGCCCCCAAATACTTGATCACGGCTCCGATCACAGGCCAGTGAAATGCCTTTTCTATTGCCAAATAACGAACCCGCCTGCTGAGCGGAATGCAGATCCAGACCGGGTCAATGTAGGTTTGATGGTTGGACGCGATGATGATGCCGCCGGCGGACTCGGGCGGAATATTTTCCTTGCCCACGAACCGCACGAACCAAAGCGGCTTGCTGATCAAATATGCAAGCAGGCGCACAGCGGCGACGGCGATCTTCGGCGGGTATCGGTCGGGTGTTGGCTTAGTCACAAAAAAGGCCGGAGACTGGCTCCGACCTATCAGATTAGGGTCAATACCTGAGAAGTTCAAACCCCGACGGCGTGTATTCGGCCGCTGCGGGTACGGGTCGGGCACCGGCATCGTCATCGGCCGCGTTCTCAGCCTCGTCATCGGGTTCGAGCGATCGCTCGAGAGCCTCGCGAGCCCTTATGAGGGCGGCGGCACGTTCGGCGTAGAGTTTTTCCATCGGGAAACTGTGCTCAACGAATTCGAGGTGGATGGAATTGCCGTTATCGGCCGGTTTACAGTTTCGGACTATCGCGATCGCGTAAAAGTCATATTCCTTGCATGCGACCTTTACCCGGTCGCCGATCTCGGCCGTGAGTTGGCAGATGGCCGACAGCCCGCTGGCGCTGATGTTGCTGGTGGCGACCGCTTCTTTGTCAGACGGCTGCCTGTCCTTTTTGATGAGCGAGATGGTCACATCGACGGCAGCCCACAATCGCGGGTTTTGGCGAGGTTTGAAGGCAGATCCTGCCTCGGTGAACTTCCACAGGCCGTCATCCGTCACGCCGGTAATGCGGTACCCTTGCTGCGGGTCGGCCTTGTAACTGTCGGGGATCTCTTTTCCGACAAAGCCGACACCGACGTGGTAAGTGCTGACTCCGTCGACGTTAACCGCATTGCAATACTGCACGAGTCCCATGATCGGGTAAACCTTTTCCTTGTGATCATAGGCCCGCAGTTCCGGCGGCATCGGAAGGACGAGCGAGATGAGACGGCCGACGGTGCAGGGGCGCGTCAGCGTGAAGCCAGCACCGTTCCTCGACACGGTGGTCACTTTGGTTATTTCTTTCCACCCCTCGTCCTTGGCTTCTTTGACCTGGACAATGGTTCGGAGTTCGGTTGATGACCTATCGGCCGAGCGTTTTTCGTTTTTGGGACGTTTGTTAGGATTTTTCATGGGTACTTCAGGGAGGGGTTGTGTGAGTGTGGGTTTAATTTCTTGAGTGCGTCATTCGATGCCCTCGAGTGGGAAAAATCTATCGATAAACTCGATGTGCAGCCGGGTGATCCCGTCGGGGCCGACGCGTTTGCCGCGCACTACTGAGATTATCTGAACATTGAAACGCTGGCTGGTAACACGTATGAAAGAACCGGCCTCGACGTCAAATTGGGTGAAAACCGCGGCACCTCCGAGACTGATATTCTCGGTAACGGTTGTTTCTGAGCTAAGGACGTCGCCATTCTCGTCCATTAGCTCAAGGATCAGAGTCTCGGGAATGTGGAAACGTGTCTGACGTCGCAGGTTCTTGGGCAGGTCACTGTCGTCCTTTGTCAGATCGGCTTCGGTTATGTGCCAAAGGCCCTGTGTTTCCTGATGTGTCGTGTCGTATAGCCTCGAAGGATGTTCGAGGTAGCCTTCGGGAGGCTTTTTACCGATAAACGCCACACCGACTGAGAATAATTGCTCGGAATCGCGGGTTTCGACCGCGATACAGCGGCGAACGAGAGCCCAAATACGGTACTGGGCCTCACCATAATCGTAGCAGCGAAGCTGTCGCGGCATCGGGATCGTCAACTGCATCAAACGCCCGCGCTTGATCGGCCGACGAAGCGTGAAACCGGCACCGAACGCAGAAATGTCAGACAGCCTGGTGATCTCGTTCCAGGTCACGGTCCGGTCAACGGTCACCTCGACACGCACCGGTAACGGGAGCGAAATTCGCTGGATCCGTCTGTTCTCTTTTTCTGCGACAATTGTTTCCATTTGTTGATTTCCCGTATTCGGCCGGTCTGAGTTGAGAGCCGGAATTGCGCTGTCAATATACTCGAAATACTAGGTTTTACGGGAGTTTCGCCGGTTGCGAATCAGGCTGGACGCCTGTATTATAAGAAAACGGACATAACTAAGTTTATTCCAAAAAAGTTTTTGCACCTTGCCTTGGACATTCTCCGGGAAAATATAGAAATTGCAGTATCACAACCGGACAGGTTTATAAATGGACGCACTAGAACGTAACCAGATCAATATCGAAGACGAGATGCGGCGGTCGTATCTCGACTATGCAATGTCGGTCATCATCGGCCGGGCCCTGCCCGATGTTCGCGACGGGCTAAAGCCCGTGCATCGCCGCGTATTATGGGCGATGAACGAACTCGGGAACACATACAAT
>JBGAOU010000038.1:0-26748 GCA_044221625.1 Pyrinomonadaceae bacterium
TGCGTCAGAACTGGGTGATCGCCATCAATCAGCTCGGCCTCGGATATCGCGGGTTGAACGATCTCGCCAACGCCGTCGCGACATTCAAGCGTGTGGTGGACCTCGACGGCAGCAACCCGTTCGGCCTTTTTAATCTCGGCGAGGCGTATAATGCCAGCGGCAATAAAAAAGAGGCCAAAAAGATAAACGACAAACTGAGAAAGCTGAACCCGGGCCTGGCGTCAAAACTCGACAACGTGCTCTCGGGCAAGGTCGTAGTCGACGCCGCGAAGCAAAAGATCGAGAATAAGATACCCAAGGTGCCTAGGATACCGTTCTAGGGCGTCTGGGGCAGCTATTATGAGAAGTGCGGTTATAATGACCGCACTTTTTTTGTATAATCAAAAGTTTAGACATGCCCAAACGCACTGATATCCACAAGATCCTAATTATTGGCTCGGGCCCTATCGTCATAGGCCAGGCCTGCGAATTTGACTACTCCGGCACGCAAGCCTGCCGTGCCCTCAAGCAGGAAGGCTTTGAGGTGGTACTGGTAAATTCCAATCCGGCGACGATCATGACCGACCCTGAGATCGCCGACCGCACTTACGTTGAGCCGCTGACCGTCGAAACACTGACCGCGATAATTGAAAAGGAGCGGCCTGACGCACTATTGCCGACGGTCGGAGGGCAAACCGGGCTCAATCTGTCGGTCGAGCTGTTTGAGCAGGGAATACTAGATCGGTACGGCGTTAAGCTGATCGGGGCAAATATCATCGCCATCAGGGTCGGTGAGGATCGCGAACTGTTTAAGGCGGCAATGGATGAGATCGGGGTGCCGTCAGCCAAGGGCGGATTTGCCCACACCTGGGAAGAGGCGCGCAAGATCGTCGAAGAGACCGGATATCCGGCGATCATCAGGCCGAGCTTCACGCTGGGCGGCACCGGCGGCGGTACGGCATACAATCCCGAGGAATTTGAGGAGATCGCCCGCGGAGGCCTGGCCGCGTCACCAAACTCGCAGATCCTGGTCGAAGAGTCGATCCTCGGGTGGAAAGAGTACGAGCTGGAGGTGATGCGTGACCTTAACGATAACGTGGTCATCATCTGTTCGATCGAAAACTTTGATCCGATGGGCGTCCATACCGGCGACTCGATCACCGTCGCACCGGCCCAGACCCTTTCGGATGTCGAATATCAGCGGCTGCGTGATATGTCGATCGCGTGTATAAGAAAGGTCGGCGTCGAGACGGGCGGTTCGAATATTCAGTTTGCGATAAACCCCGAGAACGGCGACGTTCGAATAATCGAGATGAATCCGCGTGTGTCGCGTTCGTCCGCTCTCGCCTCAAAAGCTACTGGATTCCCGATCGCAAAGATCGCGGCAAAACTCGCCGTCGGCTACACCCTCGATGAGATCCCGAACGACATTACCAAAAAGACACCCGCATCCTTTGAACCGACGATCGACTATGTCGTGACCAAGATACCCAAGTGGGCATTTGAGAAGTTTCCCGGGGCCGAAGATGTGCTTGGGACGCAGATGAAATCCGTCGGCGAAGTTATGGCGATCGGACGGACATTCAAGGAATCGCTATTTAAGGGACTGCGTTCACTTGAGGCAGTTAAACCTCTGCGTTTGCAAGACATACCTGACGCCGAATTGCAGCGAAAACTGGCCCGGCCCAACTCCCAGCGATTCTCATATCTGACCTACGCGGTACAGATCGGCTACGACACGGAGGAGATACACCGGCTGACGAAGATCGACCCGTGGTTCCTCGATCAGCTTAAGCAGGTAATGGACCTGCAGAAGGAGATGGGAGCTATCTCGCTCGACGCTATCCCGGAGGATCTGATGCTGAGCCTCAAGGAATTTGGCCTGTCGGATCGCCGCATTTCCTTTCTTACGGATTCACCTGAGGTAGAGGTGCGTAACTATCGGAAAGCACAGGGGATACGGCCAGTTTACAAGCGGGTTGATACGTGCGGAGCGGAGTTTGAATCTTACACACCATATCTTTATTCAACATATGAAGAGGAGTGCGAGGCTCAACCGACTGACCGGCGAAAGATAATGATCCTCGGCTCGGGCCCGAACCGCATCGGCCAGGGTATCGAGTTTGATTACTGCTGCTGCCACGCCAGCTTTGCTCTGCGTGACGCGGATTTTGAGACCATAATGGTCAACTGTAACCCGGAGACCGTCTCAACGGATTACGATACTTCGGACCGTCTCTACTTCGAGCCGTTGACGTTTGAGGATGTGATGAACATCGTCGACGTCGAGAAGCCCGAGGGCGTGATAGTCCAATTCGGCGGTCAAACTCCGTTGAATCTCGCCGACAGGCTGCACACGGCCGGTGTGCCGATCATCGGTACCTCACCGGACTCGATCGACCTTGCCGAGGACAGAGAGAGGTTCGGTGCACTGCTGGCTGACCTCAAAATACCGTGCCCGGATAATTCAAGCGTTACATCCGCTGAAGAGGCAAAAGCCGTTGCAAACAAAATAGGTTACCCGATCGTAGTCCGCCCGAGTTTTGTTCTCGGCGGACGAGCGATGGCTATCGTGTACGACGATCAGTCGCTTGATGAGTACATGCGTTCGGCGGTCGATGCGTCACCCGAAAAACCGATCCTGATCGACAAGTTTCTCGAGCGTGCCGCTGAGATCGATGTGGATGCGCTCGCTGATGGCGAGACCGTGGTCATCGCCGGGATACAGGGACACATCGAGGAGGCCGGGATCCACTCTGGTGACTCGTCCAGCGTCCTTCCGGCACAGAAGATCGCTCCGGAACATCTTGAGACGATCGGGCATTACACCCGTCTGCTGGCGAGAGCCCTCAAGGTAAAGGGCCTGATGAACATCCAGTTTGCGATCAAGGATGACCGGGTTTTTGTGCTCGAGGTCAACCCGCGGGCATCGAGGACGGTTCCATTCGTCGCCAAGGCGACCGGGGTCCCGATCGCGAAGATCGCGTCCCTGGTAATGGCCGGGCACAAGCGCCTCGCGGATTTTGGTTTGCCTGAGATCCTGCCGGTTCCGAGGATATTTGTTAAATCGCCGGTGTTTCCGTTCAAGAAGTTCGCCGGTGTCGACCCGATACTCGGGCCCGAAATGCACTCGACCGGTGAGGTCATGGGTGTCGGGGCTACCTTCGGCGAGGCATACGGCAAGGCGATGGAAGGCGCCGGTGTGAGATTGCCGCTCAGCGGCAAAGCCTTTATATCGGTCAACGAATCTGACAAGGGGCAAGCGGTCCTGCTGGCCAGACGTCTGAGCAACCTTGGGTTTAGCCTCGTGGCTACATTTGGAACCGCGAAACGCCTCCACGAGGTCGGACTTGAGTGCGAGACCGTATTCAAGGTCAATGAGGGCCGCCCGAATATCGCCGACCTGATCCGGCAGGGCGAGATCGCCCTTATCATCAACACGCCGCTCGGCAAGGTTTCGCACTTTGACGAAAAAGCCATCCGAAAGGCCGCACTTCAGTTCAACGTGCCGTGCGTGACCACGATGACCGGTGCCGAAGCTCTTATCGAGGCGATCGGGACCAAACTGTCGCAGGAGGGCGTGGCGGTCAGGAGCCTGCAGGAGGTCCACGCCGCCGCCAGCCGGAATGTTTCGCATTAGTTGAACTTTCGATCAGGCCTTCGTGAGCTCATGATATTTCGTTCGACGATCTTTCCGAAATCGTGGGTTGTGATCGAAAGTCGGCCTCGGCGAACGTCCGGCATCCGCTCAAAGCCCTTAATGCACTTGCATTTCTTGACCACCAACAGACTTTCAACTAACTTAGTGTTTAGTTTTCTTTAATTTAGTCTTAAACAATCAATCACATGAGCGAATCGCATGACCGCGAAATAATCGGCGGGCACCTGCTCGTCATTGGCGGAGCAGAGGACAAATACAATGAGCGCCGGATACTTAAAAAGTTCCTGGAACTCGCCGGCGGCGATAAGGCCGAGGTGCTGATCGTGCCGGTCGCCTCGGACTTTCCGGAGTTTGCGGCGGACGTGTACACGCAGGCATTCAGGAACCTGGGCGTTGCAAATCCCCGGGTGCTCAGAGCAACGTCGCGGCAGGATATAGTGCAGGCTGACGTCGAACGATTGACTGACGGTGTGACAGGTGTATTTATGACCGGCGGCGACCAGATGCGGCTGGTCTCTCTGCTTGGCGGTACCAAGCTCGCCGAGCGGCTGCGTAAGTTGGTGCGAGAGACCAATGTCGTTATGGCCGGCACTAGTGCCGGAGCGGCGGCTATGAGCACATCGATGATCGTTCGCGGCGATGCCAGTTCCCATCCGCATAAGAACGCCGTAAAGTTGAGCCCCGGCCTCGGGTTTCTCAAGAACATCATCATTGACCAGCACTTTAGTGAACGCGGCAGGATAAGCCGGCTGATCACCGCGGTGTCGTACAATCCGTACAACCTCGGCATTGGTATAGATGAAAATACCGCCATCATTCTCGATGGTAAGGGAATACTTGAAGTGTTTGGGCAAGGGTCGACAACGATCGTCGATGGTTCACAAATTAGTTTCAATGAAATAGCAGAAGTTGCTGATAACGAAGCATTTAGCATTTGCGGGGTGCAATTTCATGTATTACGTGATGGCCTGGTATACAACTACCTCGAACGCCATCCGATGCAGCCGCCGATCGAATTTCTGCTGCCGGACCTCGGTTAAGCTCATGTCCGGATCGACGCGATAACTTGACCGCCCGACGCCGTCCGGATCGATCATGGCTCGCCGGTATCAGGCGTCCTGCCGAATTTTGCTGCCGGAACGAAGACAAAGTTTGCCCATATCTGATATAAATAATCAAAAGTTTCGTCAGTTATGCAGGCCCGGTCGCCGTTTGCGGTGATCAATGGATTGAAGGATAGCACTTTCAAACTAAGGGATCACTACATCTGTATCAGCCTGTCAGCGTTCGTTAACACCTATGGAAATACTCGAGATCCGTACACTTCGCGGCCCCAATTATTGGAGCGGTTATTGGAAAAAGCTCATCATCATGCGATTGGACATCGCGGATTATGAAGAAAAGCCGACCGACAAGATCGCCGGTTTTTACGATCGCCTGAAAGATGTTCTCCCGTCGATCGCGACCCACGGGTGCAGTTATCAGGAAGAAGGCGGATTTTTGCGGCGCGTCGAAGAGGGAACGTGGGCAGGCCATGTGATCGAGCATTTTGCGCTCGAACTCCAGACGCTTGCGGGAATGGATACCGGTTACGGACGAACGCGCGAAACGGACGATAAGGGTATCTACAATGTCGTCTTCAGCTATCTCGAGGAAGAAGTCGGGCGATACGCGGGCCGTGCGGCGGTCAGGCTGTTTTTGGATATAGCCGAGGGACGCCCGGCGCAGGAGATCAAAGACGAACTCGTAAAAGAGATCCAGGAGATGCGTGAGATCCGCGAGGATGTTCGCTTCGGCCCGTCGACCGGTTCACTGGTCGAGGAGGCCGTAAACCGCGATATCCCCTACATCCGCCTAAACGATCAGTCGCTCGTGCAGCTTGGGTACGGAGTGTATCAAAAGCGTATCCAGGCGACGACCACGGTCAATACCAATATGATCTCGGTCGATATCGCGGGCAACAAGCACGCTACTAAAAAGCTGCTCGGCGATATGGGCGTTCCGGTGCCGAAGGGCTACAGGATACGCGACATCGACGATCTTGAGGATACGCTCGAAAGTGTCGGATTTCCGGTGGTGATCAAGCCGCTTGACGGCAATCATGGCAAGGGGGCGACCGTCGGCATCAATTCATTGGAAGATGCACGGATCGCCTTCGAAAAGGCCAAAGAGTATTCGCGGTACATAATCGTCGAAAAGCAGCTGATCGGCTCTGATTTTCGGGCCCTCGTGGTAAATAACAGACTCATCGCGGTTGCCGAGCGTGTCCCGGCCCACGTGGTCGGCAACGGCAAATCGACGATCCAGTCTCTGATCGACAAAACGAACGAAGATCCGCGTCGCGGCTACGGACATGAGAACGTGCTGACCCAGATCGACGTTGACGGCCAGACGCTGCGATGCATCCGCAAGGCCGGATATGAGATCGACAGTGTTTTGCCTAAGGGGGAGGTGCTACACCTCAAGACGACCGCCAATATCTCGACCGGCGGCACGGCCATCGACTGCACGGATGAAGTGCATCCGGAGAACGTCTTTTTGTTTGAACGTATCGCCCGGATCATCGGGCTGGACGTTGCCGGAGTAGACGTCATTGCTCCGAATGTCAGCGAGCCGCTGCGGGAGAATGGCGGCGGGATCATTGAGGTCAACGCGGCCCCCGGATTCAGGATGCATCTCGCTCCGAGCGAGGGCATCGGCCGAAACGTAGCCGAGCACGTGATCGATATGCTCTTTCCGCCGGGTACGCCGGCGAGGATACCGATATTTTCGATCACCGGCACCAACGGCAAGACGACCACGACGCGGTTGATCGCCCACATCCTCAAAAACAGCGGCCGCACGGTCGGATTTACGACCACTGACGGCACATATATCGGCAACCAGCAGATCGTGGCTGGCGACAACACCGGTCCCGTCTCGGCCCAACTCGTGCTGAAAGACCCGACAGTCGACGTCGCGGTACTCGAAACGGCCCGCGGCGGCATCATTCGTTCGGGGCTCGGGTTTGATTATTGCGACATCGGGGTCGTGATGAATGTGGCGGCCGATCATCTGGGCTTGAAGGACGTCAATACTCTTGAGGACCTCGCCCGGGTAAAGTCCGTCGTGCCGCGTGCGGTCTCGAAGAAGGGTTACGCGGTCCTTAATGCCGAGGATGAGCTGGTTTACGCCATGAAGGAAATGGTCGACGGAAAGGTCGTTTGTTTCTCGATGGACGAAAATCATCCGAATATCAAGCGTCGTGCCGAACGCGGGCGTGTTTCCTGCGTTTACGAAAACGGATATGTGACGATCCTCAAGGGCAAATGGAAGGTCCGCGTCGAAAAGGTGGTCAATATTCCATTGACATACGGCGGCCGGGCCGAGTTCATGATCCAAAACGTGCTGGCGGCGACGCTTGCATGCTTTGTGCACGGGGTTTCGCTCGAGGATCTGCGAGTGGGCCTGACGACATTCAATGCCGGAACCGCTCAAACGCCGGGACGCCTTAACTTTGTCGAGGTCGGCGACGTGACGGTGCTGATGGATTACGCACATAACCCGGCCGGATTGAGGGGCCTGGCTGATTTTGTCCTGAAACTGCCCAATAAATACCGCACGGTCGTCCTAAACGGCACCGGCGACCGCCGCGACGATGACATTCGCGAATTCGGCAAGATCGCCGCCGATACATTTGACCGGATCGTGATCCGAACGGGCAATTACCTTCGCGGCCGCGAACCTGAGGATCTGCACCGATTGCTGCAGGAGGGGATCGCCCAGAGTTCAAACTCGCCGACAGTGCGAATTATTCCGGACGGCCGCACGGCGATCCACCATGCGATCAAACATGGCAGAAAGGGCGAACTGGTCGTCACGCTCGCGGATCTGGTACCGAAGGACATATCGTATGTTCAGGAGTACCGGGACCTTGTGAATGAAAAGGCGTCGCAATAGGATATGAGATTCTCTGAAAAGGTGAGTTGCGGCCGCAGAAGTATTGACTCGCTCTGCTATCAGGCGTAGGCTGAAATTGAGGCGAGCGGTTTGTGAGCCTGCTGTTCTTTGATATTGATCATCATGGCCATGAGCCGACACGAGCCTCAAACTTTTGTTTTGGAGGACAAGACCATGGTGAAGCTATTACCGATTTTGGTTATTGTCGGAGCATTTTTGATCGGGGTCGTCGCAATTTCTGGACAGACCTCAAATCAGGTCTTTGTTTACGAAGACATCAATTATGCTGGAAATTACATCCGCTGGGACGGGATCCGCGATATTCCGGACCTGAGAAGCTACAACACCGGGGGATTGGGAACTCCGAACTGGAATGACCGTATCTCCTCTTTCAAGGTGGGCAGCGGGATGAAACTGGTAGTTTACAAGGATATTAATTACAAGGGTGGTTCGTGGACAGTCACCGGACCAGCGACTATCAGCACACTTGTTTCAAACGGATGGAACGACAAGATCTCATCACTCAGGATCGTACCAAAATGATCCATTCAGTTTATTCAACCAAAGGCCCTCGATCGAGGGCCTTTTCATTACTCACTGTAGATCGCGATCGTTAATTCGCCTTTTGAATTGACCGAACCGCGATACATCCCCTCGGAGTTAAACGGCATGGCGATGTTCCCCTGCGGATCGACGGCTATCATACCGCCTTCGCCTTCGAGGCTGGTCAGATGGTCGATAGACTCCTGTGCGGCGTTTTCAAGCGTAAGTCCCTTGTACTTGATCCGAGCGGCAACGTCGAATGCCGTGACATTGGTCATAAAATACTCGCCGTGACCGGTGCATGAAACCGCGCAGAATTCGTCAGCATAAGTGCCGGCACCGATGATCGGCGTATCACCGACACGGCCGAATTTCTTATTTGTCATACCGCCGGTTGAGGTGGCAGCGGCAAGATATCCGTTGACGTCACACGCCACCGCACCGACCGTCCCGATCGGTTTGGGATGAGCCGCACCGGCGTGGTCAAGCTGGACCCGGCCGGCGGCGATCGCATCTTCGAGCTGTTTCCATCGGTGCTCGGTGTAAAAATAGGCGTTGTCCGCAAGTTCAACATCCATTTCCTCGGCAAAGAGTATCGCCCCCTCACCGGCCAACAGCACATGCTCGGTGCGTTCCATTACGAGGCGGGCCAGCCCTATCGGATTCTTAACGTTTCGGACAAAAGCGACGGCCCCGGCCTTTTTCAAATGGCCGTCCATGATCGCGGCGTCCATCTCGTTCTTGCCTTCGTGCGTGAATACAGAGCCGCGGCCGGCGTTGAAGAGCGGAAAATCCTCAAGTTGGCGAACAGCGGCATCGACCGCGTCGAGCGAACTTCCGTGTGACTGTAACACGGCCCAACCCGCTCGCAGTGCGTTTTCGATACCCTTTCGGTACTCGACCTCAAGTTCGGGCGTCATTTCAGACCTAAATATCGTTCCGGCCCCACCGTGGACCGCTAGTGCAGGTTTTCCCATAGTTTGATTTTACCTCAACGGCCAAAAGCCGGAGGAGTTTGCAGCCGCAAGATCGCGGTCATTGCTGATAAATATAAACGCTCTTGACCGCGATTTTTTCGTACGTCCGCGGTGAGATCGCCGATCAAAGCTTCGTCTTTCTCAATCTTAACGCATTCGTGATCACCGACACCGAACTGAACGTCATCGCCAGGCTGGCTATCATCGGCGATAGCAGCAGGCCGAAAACGGGAAACAGCACGCCCGCGGCTATCGGAACGCCGATGATGTTGTACGCGAAGGCAAAGAACAAGTTTTGCCGGATGTTCTTCATCGTCGAGCGGCTGAGGTTGCGGGCTTTCAAAATGCCGCTGAGATCAGGTTTTAGCAATGTGATATCGGCCGATTCGATCGCGACATCAGTTCCGCTGGCAAACGCGATCCCGACATCAGCTTGTGCCAATGCCGGAGCGTCATTGACGCCGTCGCCGGCCATCGCGACGATCCTGCCTTGGGATTGGAGTTCCTTTACTTTCGCCGCCTTGTCCTCGGGCATGACCTCAGCGAAGAAGTGTTGTATTCCGAGTTCACCAGCGACAATCTCGGCCGTCAAGGTATTATCCCCAGTCATCATTATTACTTCGATATTTTCGCGATGAAGCTTTGCGATAGCCGCAACCGCGGACGGTTTTATCGCGTCGACAACACCAATACCTCCAATAACAATGTCATCGACCGTGACGTAGACGAACGATGAAATATGGCTTTCGCTAACCAAAGTTATCATTTGGCTGGCGTCTTCATCGCTCATAGTCGGCATAAAACTTGAGTCAAGTTTTTGATGATGTCCACTCATCACACCCACCTTTTTACCGCCGATAGTTCCTTCGACGCCAACTCCTGTTATCGAATGAAAATCGACGACCGGATGAAATTGATAGCTGCGATGTTCGTTTTCACTAACGATCGGAATTGCCAGCGGGTGTTCGCTGTTGCGTTCTAGCGACGCGGCGAATGACAGAACCTCTTCTTCGGTTTGCCCCTCAAACGCGAGGACTGCTTTAACAACTGGCTTGCCCTCGGTCAAAGTTCCGGTTTTGTCGACGACGATCACATTAACTTTTTCAAGCGTCTCGAGAGCCTCGGCCTTCTTTATCAAGACACCGTTCTTCGCTCCGTGGCCGGTGCCGACCATGATCGACATCGGCGTAGCGAGTCCGAGAGCGCACGGGCAGGCAATGATCAGAACCGACACAGCGGCGACGACCGCTGAAGCAAAGCTGCCCAGAATAAGCCAAACAACAAACCCGATGATCGCTACTATGATCACCGCAGGCACGAAGTATGCGGAGACGACATCGGCTAGTCGCTGGATCGGAGCACGGCTGCGTTGGGCTTCGCCTACCATTCGAACGATATGAGCCAGAAGCGTCTCGGCACCGACCTTTTCGGCGGTCATTGTGAATGAGCGGTTGCCGTTGATCGTGCCTCCAATTACCGTGTCACCGGCGTGCTTCTGGACCGGCATCGACTCGCCGGTGACCATCGATTCGTCGATCGAGGTCTGACCGTCGATGATCACGCCATCGGTCGGAACCTTTTCGTTCGCCTTAACCCTGAGCGTCTGACCAGCGTGCACATGTTTTAGATCGATCACCTCGTCAGTGCCGTCGGAGCGAACGACCGTAGCTGTCTCCGGAGCGAGCCGGAGCAGTTCCTTGATCGCTGATGATGTCTGCGACCTTGCTCGCAATTCCAAGACCTGGCCGAGCAGTACGAGCGTTGTGATGACAGCCGCCGACTCGAAATAGCCAGGAACCAACCCGGTGTGAGCGTCGATCATCGCGGCAGGGAACAGTCCCGGCACAAACAGAGCGGCAATGCTGAGCAGATATGCGGCCCCGGTGCCGATCGCGATCAGCGTGAACATATTCGGGCTCGTATTCTTGATCGATGCCCAAGCGCGCTGGAAGAACGGCCAACCGCCCCACCAAACCACCGGCGTTGACAATGCAAATTGCATCCACAACGACACCGCCGAGGCTCGGCCGTGCGGCAGCGACGGAAACAGGCGGTTGAGATCGATGAACATTTCGCTCATCGCAAGTACAAAGACCGGCAGAGTCAGTACGGCACAAACGGTCAGCCGCCGTTTCATGTCAAGAAATTCCGGGTCGGGCCGGTCGTCAAGCGTTATTTCCTTTGGCTCGAGAGCCATGCCGCACTTTGGACAAACGCCCGGGCCGATCTGCACTATCTCTGGGTCCATCGGGCAAGTGTATTCGACGTCGAGCGGCAGATCCTCGGCCGGTCGAGGATTCAGATATCGCTCAGGATCCGCGGCAAACCGGCCACGGCAGCCAACTGCACAAAAGTAGTAGGTGGTATCGCGATACTCGAATTTGCCGGCGGCCGAGTCGGGAAGCACCAGCATCTTGCAAACGGGATCGACGTGCGGTTCGACGATCGTCTCATCGGGCTTTCTTCTGCCCAACTGGACCATTTGTTGTGCCATACGAACATTTTATCTCATTCCGGCGAAAATACCTGGAATACGGGCCAAATTAGGATTTTCT
Organism: Pyrinomonadaceae bacterium; assembly: GCA_044221625.1. GTDB lineage: Bacteria > Acidobacteriota > Blastocatellia > Pyrinomonadales > Pyrinomonadaceae > OLB17. Next base: position 11,655 of record JBGAOU010000038.1, read on the forward strand.
TTTACTAGACGATACCGCGCGTACCGTCACCTTAACCGAAAAGGCAATCGCCCAGTTGGGCGAACGCAAAGCCTAGAGCCGCGGGAACGCGGAAGGTCAGGCTGCCGAAGTGAGGTCTAATGAAGAGAAAAGCCATCCTTTTTGTAGGTTTGATCGCCGCATTTGCCGCGACCGCCGCCGCTCAGTCAAATAATTTTCAGGAACAGTCCGCACGGAACAGTTCGGGGGCGACCGAACTTTCGCGGCCGCGCGTCGTCGAGGAAAAGGCGGCAGCCGTCAAGGCTTCGATCGTAGTAAATACCGCGTCGATCGAGCGTATCGCCTTTGATCTGATCAACAAAAAGCGGGTCGAAAGTGGCTTCAGGCCGCTCGAGTGGAGCGATGATGTCGCCAGGATCGCGCGTCAGCACTCGCAGGATATGGCCGAGTTCAAGTATTTTGGCCATCGCGGACTGGACGATTCGATGGTGAGCGACCGGGCGGACCGCTCAGGATTGAAGAAGTGGCGTGCGATCGGTGAGAATATCGCGTTCAATCGCGGCTACAATGATCCGGTCGAGGTCGCCGTCAAACTCTGGCTCGAATCACCGTCACACAGGCAAAATCTGCTCAAGTCCGACTGGAGCGAGTCGGCCGTCGGGATTGCCGTCGCGGCAGACGGTTCGTATTATTTTACGCAAGTGTTCCTGACGCGGAAATAGACCCAATAGCAAGGCTTTAACGCGAGCGTGCCCGAGTCACCTGAACCGGGCACGCCGATTTACTTTCGGGCAGGCTAGTTTTATGCTTGAGCGATGAAAGCCCCGTTTTCGTTGCCGTCGTTTGCGAAGATAAATTGGACATTGCGTGTCATTGGAAAGCGCAGCGACGGATTTCACGAACTCTGCACCGTGTTTCAGACAGTCTCGCTGCACGATACGCTGGATTTTGAGGAAAGCGATAGTCTCGAACTGACGTGTGACGACCCGAAGGTGCCGGTCGACGGCAGCAACCTGATCCTTCGGGCGGCTGCAGCCCTCGGATCGCATCTTCAGAAACCTGTAACCGGCAAGGTGCACCTGACAAAGCGTGTCCCGTCGCCCGGCGGCCTTGGCGGCGGTTCGTCAAATGCGGCAGCGGCGATCATCGGGTTTAGCAAACTATGCGGGTTCGGGCCGTTACCGGAAGCCGATCTTTACAGGATCGCTGCCGGCCTCGGTGCCGACGTTCCGTTCTTTTTGAGCGGCGGTACGGCGGTCGGTACCGGCCGCGGAGATGTGATCTCGCCGCTTGGCCGGGACATTGAGGCCGAAAATTTGCTGATCGTGACGCCGGACGTAGATGTATCGACCGCCCGGGCTTTCGCGGCGTTGAACGCTCCTACCTTGACATCAGCCGAGCAAAAACATAATCTTACTGTTTGCCGAAACGAAGCCGATCTTCTTGATCCGGCCACTTCGGAGTTGATAAACAGTTTTGAAGCGAGCGTTTTTAACGCTCATCCTGAGGTCAAACGTGTCAAAGGTCACTTGAACGACCTCGGTGCAGTAAATGCCGCAATGAGCGGCAGCGGGGCTTCGGTCTTCGCACTATTTGACAAAAAAGAGACACGGCAAGCTGCGATAAAAGCCCTCGATAATGAATCGACCTGGCGAAAGTTTGCCGTAGCAACTATTTCGCGGACGGAGTACCGCGAAGCACTTCGGTGTTAGGTTGTTTCCGATCAGTTTCTAAAAATTCGCATTGGGGCGTAGCCAAGTGGTAAGGCACCGGTCTTTGGATCCGGCATTCGTAGGTTCGAGTCCTCCCGCCCCAGCCAATTTCGATTCCGAAACGGACAATCTCAACGAAGATGGTCCGTTTTTTTATTTCAATGAGCGTCACTGGCAAGATCAAGGTATTTTCGGGCAATGCCCACAGGGAACTCGCAGAGGAGATCTGCGGGCACCTTGGTTGTGAACTGGGCAAGGCGACGACCGACCGATTTTCGGACGGCGAGTTCAATTTCCAGGTGGGCGAAAATGTACGCGGTTCGGACGTCTTTATTGTACAGCCGACGTGCCCGCCCAGCGACCGCCATTTGATGGAATTGCTGATAATGATCGACACCTGCGTTCGGGCATCAGCGGAACGCGTGACAGCCGTTATTCCCTATTTTGGCTACGCCCGCTCCGACAAGAAGGATCGGCCAAGGGTCCCGATCGCGGCGAAACTGGTCGCGAACCTGTTAACGACGGCCGGTGCACAGAGGGTTTTGACGATCGACCTGCACGCCTCGCAGATCCAGGGCTTTTTTGATATCCCGGTGGATCACCTATACGCGGCACCGATCGTGGTCGAATATTTCAAGGCAAACCCGATCGAGAATCTGATCGTGGTCGCACCCGACACCGGCGGTGCCGAGCGTGCGAGGGCATATGCGAAACGGCTCGGGGCCGGACTCGCACTTTGCGACAAACGCCGCGAACGTGCGAACGAAGCGGACGTTATGAATATCGTCGGCGACGTCAATGGAAAGAACTGCCTGATCATCGACGATATGTGCGATACTGGCGGAACGATCTGCAAGGTCGCCGAAGCACTGCACAAGGCCGGTGCGAACGAGATCTCAGCGTGCTTTACGCACGGTGTTCTGTCCGGCAAGGCGGTCGAGAACATTAGCGGTTCGTACCTTAAGAAGGTGATCGTTACCAATACGATCCCGATCCGCGATAACGGAGTGCCGCTCGTCGAGGGCGGTAAGATCGAAGTTTTGAGCGTTGCGGGCCTTTTGGCGTCGGCAATAAGATCGATTCACGACGAGACGAGTGTTTCATCGTTATTCATTTAGTTTTGGCCTCAGTATCGAAACTGCCCGCGATCGCGGCGATTCGTGAGAGGCAAGGAAAAGAGTTATGGCAGAAAAAATAGTAATCAAAGCAGAAAAGCGTGACACGCGCGGCAAGAACGAGAACCGTCGGCTTCGTGCCGCCGGTAAAATTCCGGTGGTTGTTTACGGCGGCGGTTCGGAAAGCCTCGCGGCGACCGCTGAGTTGAAGGACCTGGCAGCCATCATCCGTTCTGATTCGGGCATCAACACCGTCTTCTCACTTGATATCGAGGGTGAAGGGGTTAATGATGTGATCTTTCAGGATCGTCAGATCGACGCTGTCAAAGGACGGTTGATCCATGCCGATCTTCGCCGCTTCTCGAAGGGTGAAAAGATCGAAATGACGGTACAGATCCACTTGACCGGACATGCTGTCGGCCTGCAGGACGCAGGTGCGGTATTGACGCAGGCCCTTCGCGAGATCAAGGTCCTTTGCGAGCCGGCAAACACGCCGGAGTCGATCGACGTTGACGTTACCGATCTGGCTGCCGGACATGCGATCCATGTTTCGGACCTCAAGGTCGGAGCCGGGATCGAATTGCTTGAGGCTCCCGAAACCGTGGTCGCTGCGATCGCAACGGTCGGCGAGGCAGTACTCGAATCTCAAGTCGAAGCCGGAGCCGAACCCGAAGTTATCGGTGGAGCCTCGAGCGAAGACGGCGGCGAGGGTTAGTTGAGGGACCTGGACGTTGAGTAAGCGGCTCATTGTCGGGCTCGGTAACCCGGGCGGCAAATACGAAAGGACGAGGCACAACGCGGGATTTATGCTCGTTGACCGCCTCGCCCATCGGCTGCAGACAAAGGTCTCAAGGGCTGAATGCCGAGCATTGGTCGGACGCGGGCACATAGGCGGAAACGCGGTGGAACTTGTGAAGCCGCAGACGTTTATGAACTTAAGCGGCGAGGCGGTCAGCTGCCTCGTCTCAAAGCCCGAAAGAGTTGACTCTGAGCTGATCGTTATTTCGGATGATCTCGCTCTGCCGTTCGGAAAGATCCGAATTCGGCCGCGAGGTTCGCACGGCGGACAAAACGGGCTCAGGTCGATCATCGATTGTTTGAAAACGCAGGACTTTACGCGAGTCCGGATCGGGATACAGCCGGAACACCCGATATCGAGTGCGTCTAATTTCGTTTTGGAGGATTTCTCTAAGGGAGATCTGGAAAAGCTGGACGAGATACTTGATGACGCTGCCGATGCGGTCGAGATGATCATCACCGATGGTATTGATGCCGCAATGGCCAAGTTTAATTAGTTTGAAATTTTGGGCCCATAAAAGTGCCCATACGATAGGATCCTTACTTCATTCCAAATGAGAATGAGGTTGGTTAGCCGAGAGGAGATAGTAAATAAATGGCAAATAGAACGTACGAAGTTATGTATATCGTCAATCCCGACACGGATGGCGAAAAGATCGATAAGCTGAACGAAGCAGTCGGTAAATTGATCGAAAAAGAAGGCGGCGAGGTCGTCCGCATGGACAACGTCGGTATCAGGACACTGGCATATCCGATCCAGAAAAAGACGGAAGGCCACTACGTGCTTTTTGAGATCAACGGGACCGGACAGGAGATCCTGGAACTCGAACGCCGTATGCGCGTTAACGACATGATCATGCGTTACGTCACGGTCCGAGTCGACGAGGATCGTAAGGCCGCCGACAAGCGTGCCGCCAAACGTGAGGCGAAGGCTGCAAAGCGTGCAAAATTCCGCCCGACAGAAGAATCAACGGAGGTGTCAGCCGAGGCTTAAGCGTCGCCCTGCAAGGAGAAAGTTATGGCAGAAAAAGATATTGAAATGATGGACGATAGAGGCGGTTTCGGCGTCGGTGAGGACGTGATCGGTGATCGTCCGCGACGCTTTCAGCGTCGCCGCCCGAGGCAGTTGGTCCCCGATTATGTCGATTGGAAGGACGTCGATTATTTGCGGCAGTTCGTGCCTGAACGCGGCAAGATCATGCCGCGCCGCATCTCGGGTATTTCGGCGAAAGATCAGCGTCGTATCGCCAAGGCGATCAAACGAGCTCGTTCGATGGCAATGCTGCCGTTCGTCGCGGACTAGTAGGAATTTTTCGATCGGATCAGACGTTTGCAACGGGGGCACGCACTTACTGCCCGGCGACGCGGTCCGATATCAAGAGGATTGAACATCATGGCAAATACAACAATACTATTACGCGAGGACATCGACCATGTCGGCGGACGCGGCGAGATCGTCAAGGTCAAGGCCGGTTACGCCCGCAACTTCCTGTTGCCGCAGGGGTTGGCTACGCTCGCGACCAAGGGCAATGTTAAGCAGATCGAACAGGAACGTGCGGCACTTTTGAAAAAGGCCGCGATCGAAAAGGCCACGGCCGAAGCTCAACTCGAGCAGATGTCGAGCATTTCGCTCAGCTTTGAGCGCAAGGCCGGCGATCATGGTACGCTGTTCGGCTCGGTCACGTCGATGGACATCGCCGAGGCTCTTAAGGCCAAGGGATATGAGATCGACCGTCGCCGTATCTCGCTCAAAGACGCGATCAAGGAGACGGGTGACTACACCGTCAACGTTAAGCTCCACCGCGAAGTCACGCTTTCAGTACCGGTAACGGTCTCAGCCGAAGGCGGAGAAACTCCGGCTAAAGAGTCCGCTCCGGCGGTCGATGCCGCGGCTCCGGAAGCGGCTGAAACCACTGAAGCAGCGGCTGAATAGCCGGTCAAAACGGCCGTCAGCGGCCGCGAATAAATCGCATCGGATTCGTTGATAAACGTATCCGCATGAGAGTAATATTAGAGACTGCAAACTACGAATTTGCGGTCTCTTTTTCTGTTCGATATGTTGATCAAGCATACCGGACAGGCCTTGTTCACTCATTTTATCGGAGCATTTTTCACCAGATGGCAGGCGCATTTCCAGACGCGAGACGAGAGCAATTTTTAGAGAAACCGCTGCCCAGCAGTGAGGACAGCGAGCGCATAATTCTGGGTGCGATAATCCTGGACAATTCGGTGATCGCTCAGGCCGTCGAGCATCTCAAGCCTGAGGACTTTTACTCACCGCTCAATCGCCGTGTGTTTGCGGCGATGATCGCCCTGTTTGAGAAACAGAAGCAGATCGACCCGATCTTGATCGGCGAGGAGCTCAAAAAAGAAGGGTCGCTCGAATCGATCGGCGGTACCGCTACTATCACGAACCTGACATTCGGCCTTCCGCATTTTGCCAGTGTCGAGGAATACATCAACGTGGTTCGGGAAAAGGCGGTCGTTCGAAACCTGATCCGAACCTGCAACTCGATCACCGGCGAAGCATTGGCCGAGGAGGATGATGCCGACGTTATTCTCGACCGTGCGGAACAGGCGATCTTTGCGTTGGCCGAGGCCCGGACCAACCAGAGCTTTTCACGTATCGGCCCGATCGCGGACCGTGTCTTGGTAAGGGTGCGTGAACATCGGGCCGGCGCCGGTGGGATTACGGGACTTTCGACCGGTTTTGCCGAACTCGACGAGATGACCTCGGGACTACAGCGGACCGACCTCGTCATCGTCGCTGCCCGGCCGTCGATGGGAAAGACCGCCCTGTGTCTGACGCTGGCGCAAAATGCCGCACTTCATTCGGATTCGGTCGTGGCGGTCTTCTCACTGGAAATGTCGAAGGAACAGTTGGTCACGCGTATGTTGGCGTCCGAGGCAAGGGTCAACGCCCATCGCTTCCGCACCGGGCATCTGGTCGCCAGTGAGTGGACACGGCTCTCGGAGGCGATCGGGATCCTCAGCGAAGCAAAGCTGTTTATTGACGACACTCCGGGCATTTCGGTACTTGAAATGCGTGCCAAATGCCGCCGTCTGGCAGCCGAGCAAAAGAGCCTTGACCTGATCGTGGTTGACTATTTACAGCTGATGTCGGGCGGCAAGCGTTCAGAATCACGTCAGCAGGAAGTGTCGCAGATCTCGCGTGAACTCAAGGCTCTCGCCAAGGAATTGGACGTTCCGGTCGTGGCGCTTTCGCAGTTGTCGCGTGCGCCTGAGGCCCGCACACCGCCCAAACCGCTGATGTCCGACCTTCGCGAATCGGGCAGTATCGAGCAGGATGCGGACGTCGTCGCCTTTATCTACCGCGAGGATTATTACAAGCCGTCCGAAGAGAATCAGGGGCTTGCCGAACTTATCATCGCCAAACAGCGAAACGGCCCGACCGGCACGGTAAAACTCGCGTTCCTAAAGGAATTTACCCGGTTCGAGAATTATTACGGCGGTTAGGCTCCGCCCAAAGAGGGAATTATGCCAGAAGATCTACGGTTTCCTATCGGCGAATTTGACAAGGGTTTCGAAGTTTCGGAACAGGCTCGGTTGTCGCGGATCACAATAATTGATGAACTTCCGGGTAAGATCGCGGCGGCGGTCGCGGGACTTTCCGATGCCCGACTCGACACGCCATACCGCCCTCACGGTTGGACCGTTCGTCAGACCGTACATCACCTCGCCGACAGCCACTCCAATTCGCTGACGAGGTTCAAACTCGCGCTCACCGAGGACGCTCCGCCCACGATCAAGCCGTATTATGAAGAGCGTTGGGCTGAGCTTGCAGACAGCAAACTGCCGGTCGACGTGTCATTGGCAATGATCGAAGCGATCCACGTCCGCTGGTCGACCCTGCTGCGATCGATGTCAGACGCTGATTTCCAAAAGAGTTTTATTCATCCCGAAACAGGCGAATGGACGCTCGAAGCGGCTCTGGCGCTTTACGCCTGGCATTCGCTGCATCATACGGCACACATCACCCGACTAATTGATCGTATGGGCTGGTAAGAAGTTAAACCACAGATGGACACTGATCAAAACCGATACTAAGATTGCTTATCTGAGTTCATCTGTATTTATCTGTGGTTAAATGCTCTTATGTCCAATGAGAACAGGCTAGTTTCGCTTGACGTTTTCCGCGGCATGACGATCGCCGGAATGGTGCTCGTCAACAATCCGGGCACGTGGGCTCACATTTACGACCCGCTCGAACACGCGTCGTGGCATGGGCTGACGCCGACTGACTGGATCTTTCCGTTTTTTCTCTTCATCGTCGGTGTGGCGATCCCGATCGCTCTCGGAAAACGTGTCGCCGAAGGGGTCACCGCCAAGGTGTACTCAAAGATCGTCTCGCGATCGGCGATGATATTTGCCATCGGACTGCTGATGTCGGTCATCCCGTTCTTTCAGTTTGCCGCGACCGACGCGCCGGACTGGTCAAAAATGCTGATCTGGATCGCGATGACCGGCGGGCTGCTGTTTCTGCTGCTGCGCAATTTTAAGATCGCCGGCGTCTTGATCGGGCTTGGCATCGCGGGGGTGATCGGTCTGAATCTGGGCGGCTACAATGTCGTGCCGTACAATTTCGGTACGATGCGGATACCGGGCGTGCTGCAGCGGATCGGGGTATGTTATTTGGCCGTATCGCTCATTTTCCTGCACACTAACTGGAAGCAACAGGCATACATCGCCGCCGGGATATTGCTCGGTTATTGGGCAATAATGACGATGATCCCGGTGCCCGGATGCGAGGTAACCACGATCGACGATAAAGCATGCAACCTCGCGGCGTGGCTCGACCGGACGATATTGACCGAGGCACATATATGGCGGTCGGCCAAGGTCTTTGACCCCGAGGGCATCTTGTCGACATTGCCGGCGATCGCCACCACCATCGCCGGTGTTCTCACGGGAACCTGGCTCGTCAGAAAGGATGAATGCGGAATGATGAATGATGGATCGCAACCTGAGAATTCATCATTCACCATAAATCATTCTCAATTAAATAAGGTCAGCGGTCTGTTTTTCTTCGGTGTGGTCCTTCTTGCTCTCGGTTACGTCTGGAACAGCTATTTCCCATTCAACAAGGCTCTTTGGACAAGTTCGTACGTACTTGTCACGGCCGGGCTCGCATCGCTCACGCTCGGGGTGTGCTACTGGCTGATCGACATCAAAGGTTACAAGGCGTGGGCCAAGCCCTTTGTTATCTTCGGGACAAACGCTCTGCCGCTATTCGTCTTTTCGGGGATATTCGCCCGAATGATCGGCGCCTACCGCGTCAGCGGGGCGGACGGCCAACCGGTCGCTGTCCAAAAGTGGGTTTTCGACAATGTATTTATGTCGGTCGCCCAACCGGTTGACGCGTCGCTGCTCTACGCCGTCTGTTTTATTCTGCTCTGGCTGTTCCTGATGTGGCTGTTGTACCGCAAAAATATCTACATCAAGTTATAGCCGCTATCTGATCTCAAAATTCTTGATCTCGACGGCAAGTTCGCGTTCAAGACGGTCCTTGTCGGCGATCAGGGTCTGCTTATCCTTAGTTATCTGTTCGAGCCGCGATTCCTGATCGTTTGCCTTGGCGATATAGCGGACGATAAGTTGTTTGGCGTCAGGCGTTTTGGCGAGCGACTCGATATTTTCGCGAAAACGCTCCTGATCCTTGGTGATCTCGGCCGTTTCCTTTTCATTGCTCATCAATTTTGCGTCGATCGCGTTGATCTGCATCCTCAGATCGATGAGTTTCGACATTTTCGCCCTGGTCGCGTCGTCGATTACACGGGCGGCGAGGAAAAGGTCAAGGTCCTTCGGCGACAGCGTCGAAAGGCCGTATTTGTCCATCATCCCGAGGTTTTCGCCGACGGTTATCTCGCGATTCTCAAACGGTTTGAGTTCGACGCGGAAACGGTAAAATCTCGCGGTCGTATAGTCGGGCTTGGCATAATTCTCCGACAGGACCCAATCCTTGCGGACGGGATGTTCGATATAGACGACCTTTGTGCGGTCGGTCTGGTTCGAGATTTTGTAGAGCGATTTTTCGGTCTTGAAATAATGCACCTGAAAGACGCCGCCGACGACCTTTACGAGTTTGGCGGGTTCGCGATCCTCTTTCTTTTCGGTGCGGATGAGCGTGCCGAGGTCGAGAGCGAATGAGATGAGCCGCTGTTCCTTGGGTTTGAGCCTTTCCATCAGGGCCTCGCCGGCGTAGGCGTCGCGGTCGAGCACGGTCATCGACCCGCCCTCGAACGTCATCGCCGTGACATTCTTCAGCAAAAGTCCGCTCATCGGCCGCGGATTGGCGCGTCGTACCGCCTCGCTCTCGTCCTCTTCATCGTCGTCGTCGGCGGACGTTACGGCAGGTTCGCGGAATATCGATACGCGTTCGCCGTCCATCTTGGTCTGAATGATCGGGATCAGAGCCGAGCGGTTCTTATCGACCGATATCGGCTGTTCGATCTTGTATTCGAAAAGATCGCCGATCTCCTCGCCGCTGGCCGCCGTTTCGATGCCGGAGCGTTCGTTGACGATGGCGTCGCTGACGCTGGTGCCGGCAAAACCGCTCGATATCATAAAGTTGTTATTGGCGCCGTCAAACATCGGCTTGGCTGACGTTACCTCGACCGTCGAACCTCTGCCGCCGCCGAAGCCGCTGCCCATTCCGCTACCGCTGCCCGAACCGTCGCCCGAGCCGCTGCCGGACTCGTTCTCGGGGTCATAGATCTGCGGTTTGAGATTGAGGTCCTCGGGGATCGGGACGACGGGGCGGTAACGATAGAGCGGTTTCTGCAGGTTCTGGATAAACGAAACGGGCGAGCCCGAAACCAGCGAAAGCTGCACGCTCTGCCAGTCTTCGTCGCTGACGTTATCGACGATCGCCCAGCCCTGAAAGAACGGTTTGCCCTCGGCGTCGAGCACCACGCGGTAGGTTGTTTTCCAGATCGGGGCGGCGACGGTATAGCTGACGACCATTTCGCGTCGGCCCTCGCCGTTGGAGGTGACCGAGATGGTCTTGGCGTCGCGGCGGCGGGTCGAAGCGGTGGCGTTCGCAAATTCGCTGAGGTCCTTTCGCGTGCCGTCCTCGAGCAGTTTGACGCTGCGCACCTCCGCCAGGTCAAAGCTCGTTATCTCGCCGGTGTCAGAGGCGATGACGAGCGAATAGGCGAGCATCGCCTGCGGCTTTTCATCGGCCTTCGTTTCGGCTTGGCCGGTCCGCTTTTCGACCGTGAGGATCGAGCCCGACGCGGTGCCCTTTGCCGAAGCGACCATCACCTTGGCTCCCTGCAGCTGTGACAGCACGCCGGCGAGGCCGCCGCCCGCATCGTCGGTCTGGTCCGACTGCGGATCTATGCTGAACGGTATCTCGGCGGTGCGGGCCGACGCCGGCATCGACGAGTTGTAGCTGACGGCGCCGATCTTGCCCTGCCCGAGGTCGAGCACGACCATCGATTTGAGCACGTCGTCCACCTGCGATTGCTTGAACGAAAGATCGATCTCGGCGTTGCCGGTGACAAAGCCGCGACGCTCGATATAGGCGACGCCGTTCGAGTACAGAATGACGCGCCGGATCGGCAGGGAATTTACGGGCCCGGCGGGCCGGACCGCGGCGGATGCGGGCTTGGCGGTTCTCGCGGGCTGAGCCGCCAGGCCGCAAGCGCAGGCCAGTACAAACAGGAGCACGGATGCATTTCTCATATAATTTTCCTCAAAATCGACCGGAAGGCGCCAAACTTAGCCTAAAGGATGATGCGAGCGGCCGGTTTGGTTGCTTTGGCGGCGGGAATGTCGGGATTGGATGAATTGCCGCTGGCTTTAGCTAGTGGTGAGTCCTTTAACGAAATCTCCCGGCTTTAGCCCAAACCATTCGGCTAAAGCCGGGGTCAAGGTGCAAATGCCAAACACGCTCTAAAGAGCGTGGCAACTAAGAAAGAACGTCGTAAGAGTCTAACAACCCCTTTCGGAGCTCCAGGAAACCTGCTCGCAATTTCGCTTTTTGGATGTGAAGTAGTCTGGCAGTGAGGTCTCGTCAAGCAAAAAGGCCTCGGTGATGTCCGAGGCCTTTGGTGATCTTGCGAACTGGCCGCCCGCTGACGCAGGCGGTTCTGACTTAGGCAGCAGCCGCGACTACTTTGGCGGCGGCGTCGTTCATTCCGGTGGCGGGGATGATGCCGATGCCGGAGGATTCGAGGACGCGGCGGCCTTCTTCGACGTTGGTGCCTTCGAGCCGGGCGACGATCGGGATCGTGACGCCGAGATTCTTGGCCGCGGCGACGACGCCGAGGGCGACCATATCGCAGCGGACGATGCCGCCGAAGATGTTGATCAGCACGGCCTTGACGTTCTGGTCGGCGAGCAGGATCTTGAACGCCTGTTCGACGCGCTCCTGCGAAGCACCGCCGCCGACGTCGAGAAAGTTTGCGGGTTCGCCGCCCGCGAGCTTGATGATGTCCATCGTCGCCATAGCGAGGCCGGCACCGTTGACCATACAGCCGATATTGCCGTCGAGCTTGATGTAGTTGAGGTCGTGCTTTGAGGCTTCGATCTCGAGCGGTTCTTCTTCGTTAAGGTCGCGAAGCTCGGCGTAATCTTTGTGGCGGAACATCGCGTTGTCGTCGAAGTTGAGCTTGGCGTCGAGGGCGATCAGGCGGCCGTCCTTGGTGAGCAGAAACGGATTGATCTCGACCAGGCTGGCATCGGTCTTTTCGTACGCGTCATAAAGGGCGAGCATGAATTTAGCCGCCTGGCCGATCAGTTCGTTGGGAATGCCGAGGCCGAACGCCAGCTTGCGGGCCTGAAAGCCGCGAAGCCCGACCGCCGGGTCGATCGTTTCCTTGAGTATTAACTCGGGCGTTTCTTCGGCGACCTTTTCGATGTCCATTCCGCCGGCCTGCGACGCCATAAAGACGTTGCGGCCCGTGACGCGGTCAAGCGTGATGCCGAGATAAAATTCCTTATCGATGGGCAAACCCTCTTCGATCAGCAGCGTGCGGACCTCCTGGCCCTCGGGGCCGGTCTGGTGCGTGATGAGCTGCATCCCGAGGATCTGCGAAGCGATCTCGCGTGCCTCGGCCGGCGATTTGGCGAGCTTAACGCCGCCGCCCTTGCCGCGTCCGCCGGCGTGGATCTGTGCCTTGACAACGACGACGTCGGTGCCGAGTTCCTTTGCCGCCGCTTCGGCCTCTTCGGGCGAGCGGGCCACGATGCCGCGGGGAACCGGAACGCCGTATTCTTTCAGGATAGCTTTGCCTTGATACTCGTGAATTTTCATATGATTGTGAACTAAAGCGAAAGAAAGAGTTTAGCGTATCGCTCTCGCAAAAATCAAAGGCCGGACCATCCGCGGCCCGGCCTTTCAAGCGTTGCGTGATACGCGATCATTCGCCCGCGGTCTTGACGTTGATGCCGATCAGCTTCCAAACGCCGTCCTCCATCGTGTACTTGAGTTCAAAGATGGTGCCCGGTTTGGTAGCGTAAGTTCCTTTGAGGATCATCGCGTCGAGGCCCGAGACCTTTTCGATCGAAGGTGCCGGCGAGAACTTTGCATCCAACGTGGCGATGGCCCGCTTAAAATTGAACTGCTCTTTATTATCGACGAAAACCGCGAAGGCCTCTTTCATCTTCTCCGGTGTCGACGTATCACGCCAGACCTTGGCGATCTTGTTGTGAAAGTCTTCGAAGTCGCCCGATTGGACCGCGTCGCCAAAATCCATCATGGTCGATTTGACGAGCGTCTGCAGCTTTTCGTCCGAGGGGATCGTGGGCTTGGCGTCGCTGGTGCTCGAGTCCGAGCCGCCGCCGCCGGCCTTACGGTAGACAACACCGCTGAGCGTCATCTTGCCGCCTTCAGGTGCCTTATCGATCGTAAAGCTCGGCCCGAGGCCGGCCATCGAGATCTTGAGCGTCTTGGCACCCTCATCGACGGTAACGCCGCCGCCGGTGACGGACGTGCCGCCGGATTTGTAGTCGGCACCGCCATCAGCCCTAATTGTGATGGTCGAGCCGTCGTCGCCCTGCCAGAAGCCGACATAGGCCGGCGGCGCAGGCGTACTGCCGCCGCAACCGAGGCCCACGACCAACAGAATGCCCAACGCAAGGAAAAGCGACAGCGACGAGCCTGAACTTTTTACAAAGATAGTTTTTTTCATAGTTCTCCTCAAAGACTTGTTAGGCCGCTCAGATTGCCGGCCGCTAAGGTATATTTACCACCAGTTTCAGAAGTTTCCATTCGCCGCCGCGCATCACGTATTCGTAATCAAAACGAACCGCATAGGGTTTGGTCGGGAACTTGCCGTTCGCCATCAAAACCTTGACGCCCTTTTCCGTGCGTATCGACGGCGGGGAGGCAAAGTCGGCATCCGCATCCTTTACCTTTCTGAGGATCGGAACGACGAGCGATTTTTTGTTTATGTACGATTTGAATGCGTCACGCATCTCATCGGCCGTGTATGTGCTCTGAAAATCGGCCGACGCGTTCGAACGAAAATCGTCAAACTCCTCGCTCTGGATCGCCTCGGCAAATTGTTCGGTCGAATCCTTTATCAAGCCCTCGACGACGCTGTTCGAAGGCACATCACCGTTCTTGCCGGTATCGCTCGGCGTGTCCTTGGACGAGCCTGACGAGGTGTTGGACGACGACGAGATATTGCCGAGGTCAAAACTCTTGTTGCAGTTACAGCCGAGGGCAATGCTGCCGACCACTGCCAGAGCGATGATGCCGCTGATCAATGTATTGTTTCCAAATACGATGTTGTTAAATAGTCTTTTCATAGCAGTACCAGGAAAAGCCTCAATCCTTGCGCCACGGCTGAAGCAGATTTCGCCAACTGTCAGATGTCCGCTGATATTCGTTCTCACAGCGAACGGCACGCTCCTTGGGCAAATAGCCCTTGGTCACGATATTTTCGTATTTTGCCGAGTTAGATCCGTAGATCATACACAGCGAATTGTAGAACCGCTGTTCTTTCAAAAGGTGCTCATCCGCAAGGTCGTCCCGACCGTTGGTTCGGCGTTTTGACTCGATCGCGAACGCGTCGGCCGCGGCAAAAACGGCATTGACGCCGTCTTCGCCAAGTTCTTCGAGATTGATGTATGCCGACGCACGGTCGGCGGCATCCTCTTCGTTGCCCGTCACCGGAAGTTTGTAGGTGTCGATGAGTGCGTGGCCGATCTCGTGAAGAAAGACGAACCGGACCGCGTCAAACATCTTTTCATAGGCCCGATCATCTGGCAGGCCGGTCGATCTGAAGACCTGATAGAAATGCTCCATCAACTCGTAGCAGACCGTGACGGTCGGGTCGTTAGAATCGTAGAACGCGTTGATCTCGCCGCAGTCTTTGGTGCGAAGCGTGATGTCGTGCGGCAGAATGAGCGCCTTGTTGAGCTGATCGGCCGCCTTTTCCAGGAGCTTTTCTTCGCGGACCTCACGGTCGATGTCGGCGTATTTCGAGTTTTGTACATCGACATGATCGACCACAAAAT
>JBGAOU010000039.1:0-26539 GCA_044221625.1 Pyrinomonadaceae bacterium
GCACCGTGAACAGGGTCGCCGCGGCAAACATTTCTAGATTGGTTGAGATCCGCGACGCCGTGGTACACCTTACTGCCGAGTCGCCCACGTTGCCGTATCTTGTCTTTACGTTGGGAACGGCTTCGCTTCGAAATTATGCCAAATTGATCAAGGTCTGGTTTAGCCTCGACCTATCGAAATATCATTTCTATATTTTACCGTTAGCATTTGATACTCCCTTTAAGACTCTCAAAGTTGCCGACTTCCAAAAAGAGCCAGAAGAAATACGAAATCTAATTGCAGCCATTTCCGACGATCAAGATTCACTACCCATTTCGAAGAACTACTCATTTGTCTGCGAAATCGAGACAAAGCTGATTTCGGCAAAAAAGATAACAGATTCAACCGATCTTGTCGCAACCGTCGGAGGAGCTGAACCCGGGACCACGATCGTACAGCGAACTGTCAGCAATCTAGACAAATATCCATTGTCTGCCAACGAACTCAATCTTGAGGTTCGAGAAAAGTGTGAGGGGGTAACAAAAGGTATGGTTTGGAAAGCAATTACAGAATTAGGTATGAAGGATGATTCCCGGTTTTCAAAATACAGTTATCGAACGCACAAAGACGAGGCAGCGGGACCAACGAAAGCTTCCGGATCAATTTATAACCACGATGCTGTGCGGCTTCTGATTCAGTACTTCAAAAAGAAAAGAAAATGACCATCGAACACATAGAAGAATAGTCGCGAAAGGTACTGGCAGAATTCGGCGTTTGTGACGGTGAGTTTGGGCGGGTATTCGGCTAGGTTGTGGCCCACGCACGAGTGTGCAGTGGCGGAATGCCGGGCATGAAAATCGGACGCAAAAAAGGCTGCCGGGACGGACGGCGGGCAGCCTTTTTGACTTTGGTGTTGGCCGCCCACTTACGCAGGCGGTTCTGACATTGGTGCTAGTGTTCGATCTTTGGCCGCCCGCTTACGCAGGCGGTTCTGACATTGGTGTTAGGCCTCGCGGGATGACGGGCTGATGGCGTAGAGCGAGTATTCGCTGCCGGGTTTTTTCGGCGGCGGGTTGTCGCGGGGCGGCGGTTTGGGCTGCGGATTGACGACCGGCGGCGGATCTTTCGGCGGCGGCTTTTTCTGATCGTCGTTCTTTTGGGCGGCAGCGGCAATCGAAAGGCCGGCGACCATCGTACACATCAGCAATATCTGGTTAAATTTCTTCATCGCTTTGGTTATCCCTTTTTCCTCCAAAATACTTCCACTTGGGGAAAGAGGAACTTGCGTTCCGCTCGTTTCATTGCAATCGCGATGCCACAAGCGGTCATATGATTGAATATACGGCGAATAGGTTGGATTCAAAGTTTTGGGCTTCGGAACACGTTTACAAAACTTTACGTTTTCAGGTATTTTTATACGAAATCGTGAATCTGCGGGGTTTTTTGTCACCCTGGCGTGCAAAAAATATGTACCCGGCCGCACCGTATCGGTCCGGTCGGTGGCATAATTAAGAAATGGCCCAAACCACACATTCACAGGACCGCCTCCGCTCGGTACTTGTCCTGGCCGCGACGGCGTGTACGATCGTTTTTAACGCTCTTGCGGCCGCCGGCTATGTCAACGGCGTTTCGCCCGAAGTCATTTCAAACAAATATCTTACGGTCCTCACGCCGGCCGGTTACGCGTTCTCGATCTGGAGCCTGATCTACGTCGGCATCATCGCGTTCAGCGTTTATCAGATGCTGCCCTCGCAACTCGTGCGCCAGCGTCCGGTCCGCACGCTTTATGTGCTGAGCTGTCTGCTCAACTGCGCGTGGATCTATTTTTGGCATCGCGAGCAGATCGCCCTCTGTCTGGGCCTGATCGTCGGGCTGTGGGTCACGCTGATCCTGATCCTGCGGCGTTTTCGCGACGCTGAGGAACCCGGTTCATCGCTGCTGACCACGGCGCCCTTCGGCCTGTACGCGGGCTGGGTGACCGCCGCGTCGCTGGTCAATCTGGCGATAATGCTGAAATGGGCCAACGTCGAGATGTCGCCCGCGGGGTGGAATATCTTCGGCGCCGTTTGTATCGCGGCGGCGGCAGCGTTGGCGGTCGCGGCCCGTGTGTGGCTGGGTAATTTTATATTTCCGCTGGCGATCTCGTGGGCCGTGTCGGCGATAGCGGTCAAGCAGAGCGGTAATACGGCGATCGTCGTCGCGGCCGCGTTCGCCGCGGTCACGGGGCTCGTCACGGCGGGCAGCGTGGTCACTACGCTCAAAGATTCGACGACCAGATATCAGTGAACACGGCGATGATATGCATTTCGACCTCTGCCGAAACCGTCGACGAGCTGCGCGCACAGATCGTGGATGCGGCCGCCGCGGGCGACGCGGCCGAGGTGCGTTTTGACTATCTAGCACTGGCGATGATCGCCGGGCTCGACGTGCCGGTCAAACTGATCGCGACCTTTCGCTCGCCGGAACAGGGCGGCCGCGGAAATGCCTCATTCGACGAGCGTGTGCGGTTTTGGCAGTCGCTGCCGGGCGAGACGTTTTTTGCGGCCGACCTCGAGGAAGACGTGATCGGGTTTGCGCCCGAGCATGTCCGGCGCATCGCGTCGTTTCACGATTTTGACGGGACGGCGGGCGGCCTCGACGCGGTCTATGACCGGCTCGCGGGCCGCGGCGATATCGTCAAGATCGCCGTGCGTGTCGACGACGCAGCCGAGGCGTTGGGCGTGTGGAAACTGCTCTGCGAGGCGAAGGCCGACGGCAAGCCGATCATCCCGATCGCGATGGGCGACGCCGGCAAATGGACGCGTATCCTTGGGCCGGCACACGGCTCGTTCCTGACGTTTGCGTCGGCCGCGACGGGCACGGCGACCGCCGAGGGCCAGGTGACCGCACGCGAGCTTAAAGACGTGTACCGCGTCAAGGAACTCAGCCCGCGAAGCCTCGTTTTCGGCGTGCTCGGCGACCCGATCGCCCAGTCGATGTCGCCTTTTATGCACAATCCGGCGTTGGCGGAAGCCGGTATCGACGCGGTTTTCCTGAGCTTTTTGGTGAAGGACATCGACGCTTTCTTCCGGCGGATGGTTCGGGCCGAAACACGCGAGGCCGAGCTGAATTTTGGCGGCTTTTCGGTGACGATGCCGCATAAACAGGCGATAATGCGGCACCTCGACGCTGTCGACCCGACCGCCGAAAAGGTCGGTGCGGTCAATACCGTCAAGGTCGACGGCGGCCGGCTGACGGGTTTTAATACGGACGTTCACGGCTTTATCACGCCGCTCAAGGCGAAGTTCGGCGGCCTGAATTCGGTGAGAGTCGCCGTCTGCGGTGCGGGCGGTGCCGCACGTGCGGCCGTGTACGCCCTGAAGGCTGAGTCGGCCGATGTCACGGTGCTGGCCCGCGACGAGCGAAAGGCCGCGGCGTTCGCGGCTGAATTCGGCGTCAGCGGCGGCAAGCTCACGCGGTCGATTCGCGGGTTTGACATCGTGGTCGACGCCACACCCGCCGGGATGAAAGGGCCGCTTGAGAACGAGACGCTGTTTGCCGCCGATGGCCTGACGGGCGTGAGTTTGGTCTATGACCTTGTCACCAAACTCACCGACACGCCGCTGATCCGCGAGGCAAAACTTGCCGGTATCGAAACGCTCGGCGGCCTCGAAATGCTCATCGCACAGGGCGCGCGGCAATTTGAGATCTGGACCGGCCGCGAGGCTCCAGAGCAACTGATGCGAAACTCTCTACTTGCCCGAATGAACGCCTGAAATATGGAGATCGAAGCCTTAAACTGCCCAAACTGCGGCGTCGGCGTCGCGAGCGACCGGACGCAATGCGAATTTTGCGGTTCGCGTCTGAAGACGATGGCGTGCCCGTCGTGTATGGGCCTGATGTTTGTCGGAACGCGGTATTGCGGGCATTGCGGCGAAAAGATGGTGCGTGCCGAGACGCCCGAGGGCGAAGGGCTCGGCAATTGTCCGCGATGCAAATCCGGGCTCGAACTGCTGCAGATCGCCGAAATTTCGGTCCGCGAATGCCGCCGGTGCGACGGGATATGGGCCGACGTCGAGACATTTGAGCGGCTGTGCTCCGAGCGTGAAGAGCGTTCGGCGGTGCTCGGGTTTATCGGCGGCCGCGAGCAAAAGGCCCAGCCGGCGGCAAAGATCAGTTACGTGCCGTGCCCGGATTGCGGCCAGTTAATGAACCGGAGCAATTTTGCGAGGGCCTCGGGCGTCATTATCGACATCTGCAAGATGCACGGCGTGTGGTTCGATGCCGACGAACTGCCGCGGATCATCGGGTTTATCCAAAACGGCGGAATGGACGCCGCCCGGCAGAAAGAAAAGTTTGAGATCGAGGAGCAGCGAAGGCGGCTCCGCGAGGAACAGCGAAAATACGGCATCGAAGATACGCGGTCCGGCCTCGGGGCAATTTTTGAAAGCGAGGACAACGCGAGCATCAGATCTTTCGTCCGACGTCTGTTTGATTAGCGTAATATGAGAATTTACAGACTAAAACGAGCGACAGCAGCGATGACGCTGTGTTTGGCGTTATTTGGGGCCGTCCGGGCGGCCGCGGCCGCCGACTGGGAGCCGAGCCGGACGTGGGTCTTCTGCGTCGGGCTGCTCGAGTGGCAGGACAGCGAGAGTTTTGCGTCATTTCCGAAGACAGATCGCCGCGACGAGCGGCTGATCAAGGTGCTGAAGGAACGCGGCGTGCCGACCGGGCAGATCGTC
The DNA here is from genome assembly GCA_044221625.1 of Pyrinomonadaceae bacterium. GTDB lineage: Bacteria > Acidobacteriota > Blastocatellia > Pyrinomonadales > Pyrinomonadaceae > OLB17. The sequence goes on from JBGAOU010000039.1 coordinate 4,704, forward strand.
TATCTAAAGGACCGTGCGGCGACGACCGCCAGGATCGCGGCCGAATTTTCGAAGCTGCTCGCGCGCACCCGCGAGGGCGATACGCTGATCGTTTATTACGAGGGCCACGGTTACAAGGATGACGACCGGAAGACGTACTTTGCTAGCTGGGACGTCAACGATAACGGGAACAAGGGCTGGGCGGTCTCGTCGGTGCCGCAGACGATCGAGCGGTCGTTCAAAGGCTCGACGGCGATCATCGCGATGGATAATTGCTACGCGGGTGCGATGATCGACGCGGTAAAGGCCGCGAGCCGCCGCGTCTCGTACGCCGTGATGGCGTCGTCGTCAGCGAGCCAGTCGTCGACGGGCAACTGGACGTTTACCGAGGCGCTGATCTCGGCATTCAGCGGCGAGGCACACGCGGACATCGATCGCGACGGCACCGTCACATTTGCCGAGCTCGAGCAGAACGCTAAGGCCGATATGCTGTTCGGCGAGGAACAGATCGCGTCGTTTGCCTTTACGGGCATTTTCGACCCGCGGGCAAGGATCGGGGCCGCGGCCCGGGCGTCATCCCCGCGAGTGGGCGAACGCGTCGAGGCTTACAGCGTTGACGGCTGGTACAAGGGTACCATCATCGATCACAAAAACGGCAAATTCCTGATCCATTATTACGGCTACGAGCAGAGTGACGACGAATGGGTGACCGCGAAGATGATACGTGTCCCGAAGGTAACGTCGATCTACAAGATCGGCGAAAAGGTCGAGGTCGAGTGGAGATCGAAATGGTATCCCGCTCACATCGTCAATATCAAGGGCGGATCGCACCTGGTAAGTTATGACGATTACGACACCGACGAGAACGAATGGGTGTCGTCCAAGCGGATCCGCAGAGCCAAATGAACGAACGTTACAGCCGGCAAATACTATTTCGCGAGATCGGCGCCGAGGGCCAGCAGCGGCTGCTCGACGCGACCGTACTCCTGGTCGGCTGCGGAGCGCTCGGTGCATCACACGCCGAGATGCTGGCACGTGCCGGCGTCGGCAAACTCAGGATAGTCGACCGCGATTTTGTCGAATACACCAACCTGCAGCGGCAAACCCTCTTTAGCGAGGACGACGCCGCTGAACGGACGCCCAAGGCCGTCGCAGCAAAAAAACGCATCGCCGCGATCAACTCGGATATCGAGGTCGACGCCGTCATTGCGGACGTCAACCACTCGAACATCGAATCGTTGATCGCCGGATGCGATCTGGTGATCGACGGGACTGACAATTTTCAGGTCCGCTATCTGATCAATGACGCGTGTGTGAAGCTCGGGGTCACGTGGATCTACGGCGCCGCCGTTTCGAGCTACGGCACGACGATGACGATCATCCCGGGCAAAACGCCCTGCCTGCGATGCATCTTTGACGAAATGCCGGACGCCGGGTCGGCCCCGACCTGTGATACGGCCGGGGTGATAATGCCGGTCATCGCGACCGTTTCGGCCGTTCAGGTCACCGAGGCGTTAAAACTGCTCGTCGGCGACACGTCGTCGCTGCACGGATCGCTGATGCAGTTTGACCTCTGGGCAAACGACCGCCAGCGGATACGGCTCGACGCGCCGAACCCCGATTGCCGCGCGTGCGGAATGCGGGCGTTCGACTTTCTGGATACCGAAACACCCGAGTTTTCGGCCGTTCTTTGCGGCCGCAATGCCGTTCAGATCGCTCCGCCGCGGCCGGTGACGCTCGACCTCGAGCAGCTTGCCGAACGGCTGCAGTTCGTCGCGGCCGTAAATCAGAACGAATATCTGCTGCGGTTTGCGTCCGGCGACCTCGAAATGACGCTGTTTCGCGACGGCCGGGCGATAGTCAAGGGAACGGACGACGTTGCGGCGGCCCGATCGATGTACGCGAGATTTGTCGGCAGCTGACGATGTATGTGATACTTTTCACAAGCGATCTACGCGTTACATATCGGAGGCGCAGATATGAACGACATTTCAAATAAAAGGCCGGTAGTTGTGATAATCGGCGGCGGATTTGGCGGGCTCTGGGCGGCCAAGTCGCTGGCGAAACTGCCGGTCGATGTAACGCTGATCGACCGCAAGAACCACCACGTTTTTCAACCGCTGCTGTATCAGGTCGCGACCGCCGTGCTGTCGCCGGGCGAGATCGCCCAGCCGATCCGACGAATACTCCACCGAAACAAGAATACCGAGGTCATACTCGGCGAGGCCGTCGGCTTTGACCTCGAGGCACGGCAAGTATTGCTGTCGGACGGTGCACGAGTGCCGTTTGATTATTTGATCGTGTCCGCCGGTGCGAGGCATGCATATTTCGGCAACGATCAATGGGAAACGGCGGCACCGGGGCTGAAGACGCTCGAAGACGCGGTCGAAATACGTCGAAGGGTGCTGCTGGCGTTTGAAATGGCCGAGCGCGACGCGTATCTGACCGGCGAGCAGCGGACGCTGACGTTCGTGGTGGTCGGCGGCGGCCCGACCGGCGTCGAACTCGCCGGTGCGATCGCCGACATTGCCCGAAAGGCGCTCGCCAAGGATTTCAAGGCGATCGATACGGCAAAGGCGCGCGTTATCCTGTTCGAGGGGTCGGACCGCGTGCTGGGGACGTTTGCCGGCGATCTTTCAGAGAGCGGCAAGGAGCAGCTTGAGGACCTCGGGGTCGAGGTCAGGCTGAACAGTTTTGTGACCGAGATCGAGTCGGGCCGCGTCAAGGTCGGCGGCGAATGGATCGATTGCGACGTGGTGCTGTGGGCGACCGGCGTCGCGGCCTCGCCGCTCGGCAGGGCTCTAGGCGTGGCGACCGATAAGGCCGGACGAGTGTCGATCGAGCCCGACCTGTCGATACCGGGCTTTCGAAACGTATTTGTGATCGGCGACATGGCCTCGCTGATGCAGGACAACGGCGAACCCGTTCCCGGCGTCAGTCCCGCCGCGATGCAGATGGGCGACGCGGCCGCCGCAAATATCGCCCGCGATCTGAAGGGAGAACCGCGGTCGGATTTCAAGTACGTTAACAAAGGCACAATGGCCACGATCGGCCGCAGCAAGGCGATCGCCGAGGTCGCCGGGATGAAGTTCAGGGGATTCGTCGCGTGGCTGATGTGGCTGTTTCTGCACGTTTTTTTCCTGATCGGGTTTAGAAATCGATCCGCCGTGATGTTCGAGTGGTTTTGGGCGTATCTGACGCGTGAGCGAAGTGCCAGATTGATCACCGGTGACGCCGACGAACTCGGCGAAGCGATCAAGTTCATCCGAGGTCGGGCCGGAGCGGCCGGAACCGAACAGAAATAGGCCGTAGCGGCGTAAAGGTGTCTTTTTTGTTTGAAGTGTGGTTAAATTTTTACGTTCCGATTACTGTGCCAACATCATATTAAATGAAGAAATACTTACTTTTGCCGATAATGTTCGTCTGCCTTTCGGCCGCCGCCGCCGCGGTCGAACCGATGGTCTGGTCCGTCAATTCACGAGCTGAGGTCCTAAAGGGCGACGCCCGCGGCGTCTCGATCGACGATACGGGCACCATGACGCTCGCGCCGAAACTGACCGAGGATTTTAAGACCGAGCAATCGTACATCTGGGCCAGCACGGTGGACGCGGCCGGGAATGTGTACGTCGGCACCGGCGGCGACGGCAAGATATTCAAGGTGGACAAGGCCGGCAAAGGGACGCTCTTCGCAGATCTGGCCGAGCTGAATGTGTCGGCGATCGCGATCGGCGGGTCGGGTGAGATATACGCCGCGACCTCGCCGGACGGCAAGGTTTACCGCATCGACGCGGCGGGCAAAGCCGAGGCGTATTTCGAACCAAAGGAAAAGTACATCTGGGCGCTCGCTGTGCTCGCCGACGGCAGCCTCGCGGTCGCGACGGGCGACAACGGCAAGATATTTAAGGTCAAATCGGCAAACGCCAGTCCGGAAAGCGCGCTGCTCTTTGACACGAGCGAATCGCACATAATCTCGCTCGCGGCCGACAAACAGGGAAATCTGTATGCCGGCACCGACTCGAACGGGCTCGTGCTGAGGTTTGGCCCCGACGGCAAGCCTTTCGGGCTGCTCGATTCGCCGCTGCGTGAGATACACGATCTTTCGATCGGCCCGGACGGTTCGGTTTATGCCCTCGCGATCGCCGAATCGGTCGCCGCCAAGCCGGCCGAGACGCCTGCCGCACCCGCGGCCGAGTCCAAAACGGTGACGGTCGAAAAGGCTAATCCGCTGACGCCCGAGACGCCCGCAAAGAGCAAATACGACCTTTCGGCCGCTAAATCCGCGGTCTATCGCATCACGCCGGACGGCGGTACCGACCTGCTGTGGGCTTCGCCGGCGGTGGTCGGATTTGCCATCCAGGCACACGCGACCGGGAAAGGCGTCCTGATCGGCACGTCCGACAAGGGACGTATCTACAACGTCAGCAATGAGGGCCGCGAGACGCTCGTGCTGCAAACCGGTGCCAGCCAGATCTCGACGTTTGCGAGCGACGGTACCTCGCTGTTTGCGACATCGAGCAATCAGGGCAGCCTCTACCGGATCCAGGGCTCAGCCGCAGACGGCAGTTACGATTCGGCTGTTCTGGACACCAAGGCAACGTCGAACTTTGGCAGAATTTGGTGGCGTTCGAGCGGTAATGTCGCTATTCAGACCCGCAGCGGGAACACAGAGAAAGCGGACGAGACGTGGAGCCAATGGAGCTCGCCGATGACCGACCCGAAAGGCGGACAGGCCGCGAGCCCGAAGGCCAGATATTTTCAGTGGCGGGCGGTTTTCAAGGCCGATGCCTCGGTGCCGTCTCTGAGCGAGGTCAACTTGTCGTTCGCGGCTGTAAACATCGCTCCCGAGGTGCTTTCGATCCAGGCATTGCCGACCAATGTGGGCCTTGCGGCAAATCCGCCGATACAGGTCGACCCGAACATCGAACTTTCGGGAATGGACCCGGTCACGTTCGGCATCCCGAACGCTGCGGTCCCGCCGAGGCGCCTGTTTCAAAGGGCGGCGACATCGCTGCAGTGGACGGCCGAGGACCGAAACGGCGACAAACTCGTCTATGACCTTTATTTCAAGGAGATCGGCGACCGTGATTTCAAGCTGCTCAAGGCCGATCTGACCGATAATTTTGCGGCGATCGACGGACAGTCGTTGGCGGACGGGCGATACATATTTAAGGTCGTCGCTCGTGACGCGCCCTCAAATCCGGTAAAGCTTGCCCTTGCGGGCGAACGCGTGACTGAACCGGTCGATATCGACAACAGCGCGCCGGTCGTGACGGCGGCCGGAACGCCGGTGATCGCTGGTGATAAGGCGCGAGTGACGTTTGACGCGGCAGACGCGGCAAGCTACGTGACAAGGGCGGAATACAGCGTCAACGGCGGCCCGTGGATGGCGGTCTATGCGGACGACGGCATCTCCGACGGGCCGAAAGAACGGTACACGATCGAGATAGCCGTACCGGCGGCCGGCGAATATGTCGTTACGCTGCGTGCGTTTGACGTTAATTCAAATGCCGGGAACGCACGGGCAGTTGTGAAAAAGTGACCTTTAGGACCTAGCGGAGATCTAATGAGCCTTTCATCAAAAAGTGTTGCCGTTGTGACCGGAGCGGCGTCGGGTATCGGGCGTGCACTGGCCGTAAAGCTTGCCTCGGAAAAGATCGCCGGCATCGCGATCTCGGACGTCAACGAAGCCGGGCTCGGCGAAACGGCCGCGATGGCCGAGCAGTACGGCGTGCCTGTTTCGACACACGTCATTGACGTTTCTAAACTCGATCAGGTTCAGCGGCTTGCCGACGAGGCGGTCGCAAAACACGGCCGCGTCACGCACCTCATCAACAACGCCGGTGTCGGCGTGATGGGAAATTTTGAACAGCTCTCGATCGAGGATATCGAATGGTTGATGAGCATCAATTTCTGGGGCGTGATCTACGGCTGCAAGGTCTTTTTGCCGATACTCAAGGAGCAGGAGAGTGCTCATATCCTGAATGTTTCCAGTGTGTTCGGGTTTATCGCGCCTGAGGAGCAGACGGCGTACTGCGCGTCAAAGTTTGCGGTCCGGGGTTTTACCGAGAGCCTGAGGCACGAACTGGCCGGAACCAATGTGACCGTGTCGGCGATCCATCCGGGCGGCATCAAGACGAATATCGCGCGTAACTCGCGTGTCGGAAAGGACACTCCCGGAGAATGGAAGCAGCAGGGAGCCACATTCTTTGACAAGGTCGCCCGGACCTCGCCGGAAACGGCTGCTGAAGTGATAGTGAAGGGCATCAAGGACCGCGATCCACGTATCCTGATCGGTCAGGACGCATACGCCATCAGCGCGATCTCACGGCTGTTTCCCAAGCGTTATCTCGGGTTGATCGAACGCATCAGCGGCCACAAGATGAGCCTCCGCAAAAAATAGAGCTAAGGTTTGGGCAATGTCATGGTCTTGCCTTCGGAGTCCATTTCGAGGTGCCTGGTGGTATTGTCGGTCACGCTCGGCGGCACGAGGTCGCCGGTCTTAAAGCGGGGATCCTGAGCGACGTACGCAGTCTGCGTCGGCGGCAGCGATGGGGCCTGGCCGGCCGGCAACTCCGACGGAGCTTCGACCGCACCATAAACGGGCTGTCCGCGATCGAGACGGCGGATCTGCATATATTGAGCGACGCCCGACCCAAGTGAGCCGAAGGCCGGGATCAGCATCCAAAACCACCAGACCTTGCCGCCCGCCATGCCGGTATAGCCCAAAACGCAAGCTACGATCAAAAATGCGAGCCCGGTGAACATCTTGGTTATCGCACCTTCGAGGCTGACGGGTTTGCCCTTTTTACTGAGGATCTGTTTCGGCTGATTCGACGGGTTCGCAAGGGCATTCGAAACATTGCCGAGATCGGTTCCGCAGCTGCGGCAAAACTTGCCGTTGTCAGGATTTTGATTACCGCATTTTGGGCAGAACATAGGCGTTATTCATCCTTTGATCGTTGTCTTCTTGCTTCGAAAAGTATTACGCCGGCCGCGACCGAAACGTTCAGCGAATCTATTTTTCCATACATCGGGATTTTTACCAATACATCGCAGTTCTCAGCAACCAGACGATGCAGCCCCGAGCCCTCGCCGCCCAGCACTAGTGCGGACGGCCGCGTCCAATCCCATTCGTCGTAGCTCATTGTCGCATCCATGCTTGTACCGACGACCCAAATGTCGCGGGCCTTTAGGTCTTCGATCAGGCGATTGAGGTTGCCGGCCTTGGCGACCTTAACATATTCGATCGCACCGGCTGACGATTTTGCGACCGTGTCGTTGAGCCCGACGGCCCGCCGCTCGGGGATGATCACGCCGTCAACGCCGGCTCCCTCGGCGGTGCGCAGAATGGCGCCAAGGTTGCGCGGGTCTTCGACACCGTCGAGGATCAGTACAAGCGGGACTGCCTCGGCGTCAATTATCGAATCGGCCTCGACGTAGGCGGCCGAGGACGTAAACGCGAGAACGCCCTGATGGTTGACGCCGGAATCGAGATGCTTTGCGAAATTGTCACGCGGCACGCGGCTCCAGGCGATCGAGCGAGCTCGGCAAAGGTCGATGATCTCAGATAACCGCCGTTCCTGAGCGCCGTCGGCGATCAGCACCTTGTCGACCCGGCGCGTTTCAGCCCTCAGTGCTTCTAGAACCGGCAAAACGCCGTAGATCGCCGACGCATTTGTCTTAAAACCCTCTGTCTTGCCGCGGTCCGGCCGCGGGGCCGAACGGGGCTCGCGGGGAGGTGCCTTAAACTTTTTCTTCATAAAAGATGCCATTGCATTCGCGAATATCGGTTGAACTGCCCGAGGTTCGAACTCGAGGACGCCGCACCAAAATCGAATTTCATCATACCGCTGCGCATCAGGCCCCTTGAGTCGCGCCGCCGCTCGGCCTCCCAGACCAGCGACAACTCATCCAATATCGCGTCAAAACGGTCCGCGAACCTGACGCCGGGTGATGACCGCCTGATGAGCCCGGCGAGCCGCCGCATATTCTCGGCAGCGATCAGACCTTTTTCGCCGCCGAGGCAGGAAAAATCGAAGCCGGTCGGTAAAATTCGCCATCCACGCGGGTCGGTACGGCTGTAGATGTCGATCACCAGATGGTCGGACGAGGTTTCGGACTCGTCAAGCAGCTTTGTATTGCCGGCGCGTTTCCGTTTTTCGAGTCGCTCGGTCCTGGTTTCGATGATCGTGCCGACGACGATCAAAGCGAGCTGGTCGAATCCGGCGGGATACGCAACGCCGCTGTTAAAGTCGATGAACGAACAGGCGTCCGTGCCGAATTTGATGCCGCGGAGCCGAAGCGGCGGTTGGCCGAGTGCCATGTCAGTGTCGGCGACGACCTTTGACGCGACGCCGAGTGTATTCAGGCGGGTGGCTGCCGCGGACGCGTCCGCCGCGTTTGCAAGCCGGGCCAGCGGCAGCGGCGTCAGGGCGTTAAGGCACGCGGCGACGCTCGATTCGGGCATGCCGGTGACGCGGGCGGCCTCGCGAACCGTTTGATCGGAAACAGGTTCACGGGAAAATGCAATCACGTTGTAACCGGGTTCGATGTCGTCGGGCCGCCGAAGGTCGCCGGCGGGTGCCGCGATCGCGGCTGTCGAGATGATCTCACCGCAGTAGATGCACTTTGGCCGATCCGGAGCGTTGTTTCGGCCGCATTTTCCGCAAACGGTAAGTTCACCGGGCGCAAACCCGATATCCTCGCTTCGGATCGCGGTCCCGTCCGGGAGAAAATTGTCTGATCGTTCGTGATCGGTCGATGCCATGTCCGTCTGAACCGAAAAGCTGAATTTTAGCACTATCGTCGATAATTTGCTTGACCATTCATCCGGCCAAAGGCAAACTAATAGTTGGTATATCCTTGAATGTGAAACTCAAGGCCAAGGCGGCGAGTGTCGTAAGTTGTTCACTGTTTGATGTTTAGGTATTGAGAAAGTTATTTAATTCGTTTATTGGTTCACTTTTTTGAACCCGTTAGTTCGCTTTTCAGACCATTTTAGCCTCACCGCTCAGCTTGTTTTTCACCTCGGGGATCTGACATAGATCTCGAAGTTAGAGGTGTGTAAAATGCAGTTCGATACGACTACCAGCTCATCCTGGCAGTTTGGACATCGCGGTAGGGTTGCCGTCTTTATTGACGGAAACAACCTGTTTCACGCTGCCCGCTTTCATAACATTGATATTGACTATAACAAGCTGCTCCGGGTGCTGCTCGGTGACGGGCGCCTGCTGCGGGCGTTTTTCTACACCGGCGTGGATGTCGGTGCGGAAAGGCAGCAGGGATTTCTGCTCTGGATGCGGCGAAACGGCTTTCGCGTGGTGCAGAAGGAACTAAAGACCTTTTTTGACGGGACCCGCAAGGCGAATCTCGACGTCGAGATAGCCGTCGATATGCTCAGCCTTGCCGGGCGTTACGACACGGCCGTCCTCGTCTCGGGCGACGAAGATTTTGTCTACGCGATCAACGCCGTGGCGTACAAGGGATGCCGCGTCGAGGTCGCCGGCTTTCGGTCAAATACCGCCCCGCGTTTGATCGACGTGGCCGATTTCTTTATCGATCTCGGCGACATCGCCGACCTGATCAGAAAAGACTCGACCCAGCAGGGTGATTATGACGTGCCGTCGTTCGTGCCGGCCGGCGAGATGCTCTCGCAGGAATCGCGAAGCGAGGGGTTTGGCCGACACGGCAGACCGGCCCCGCCCGCAAGGGATTTTGCCGATGACGACCGCGATTCGCATTCGGATATTGACCGTATCACGAACGAAAGATGAAGCTGTTTACCGTTGAGGAAGCCAATGCCGTTCTGCCGTCGGTGATACCGAAGCTGCTCGATATCCGCGAACTCTATGCCAAGATCGAGGTGATGCGGGACGAGGCCCGAACGGCGGCTGAGGCGTCGCAGTTCGGCGGCGGAATGCCCGGCGGGACGACCTATGTCAACGCGCTGTACAAGGTCGGCAAACTGACCACCGAACTCGGGCTGATCGGCGTCGAACTCAAGGACTATTCACGCGGGCTGATCGACTTTCCCTCGATGCGAAATGACCGAATCGTTTTGCTCTGCTGGCAGATCGGCGACGGCGACGAGATCGCCTGGTGGCACGAGACCGACGCGGGCTTTGCGGGCAGGAAGCCGCTCTGATCTTATCCACAAGGTTTTCCACAGAGCGCAAGTTAACAAATTGTTTCGAAATTGTATAAAAAGCTTAAGCTTATGTGCGCTTTACGGTTGACGAGTTAAAGTATTTCCTGATAATATCAGCTAGTTTTTGCGAATCTCCTTTACCTAGACACTGAAAAGTTACAGGGAAATGCCTATGAACTGCCCGGTTTGCGATCGAAATCTGGCGCCGACCTTATCAATTTGCCCGTCCTGCGGAGCAATGATGAACGACTCGGTTCGAGAAGAACTTCAGACAAAGATCACTCCCTCAGCCAAACTGCCGCGTATCGAACCGACAGCCGTGTCACAGCCGTCCCCGACGGAACCAAAGCCGGTCCTGGCACCGCCGCCCCGGCCGATGATCCTCGAACAGATCCCTGCACCGGTACATCATCCGGCACCGGCACATCATCCGGCACCGGCCAAGCCCGCACCGGTAAATCGCGTGGTTACCGCAAATCTAAATGCGAAACCGACGAGCCCGACGCTGGTGGAGTTTCAAAACAAGAATATCGCCGTTCCGGAATGGCGTCTGCAGATGCAGAACGCGGTCAGGCAGAGAAAGGGCCTGACAGACGACGGAGCCCCGGTCAACGCAGTGGCCGCAAAGCAGAGCCATCTGGCTACGCACGGTGCGACTGCACTCAAGACCGAGGTGATCGAGGATCCGATCCCGCTGCCCGAGATCGAAAATGCCGACCCGCGCCTCGGGGCCGCACTTAAGCGGATCGCCGAATCGCGTCGAGCCTTTTTGCCCGAAGATGCAAAAGCACCCGCGGCCAAGACCGCCGCGGCAAAGAGTTTCCCGTTCAACGTCGTGACCCCGACACCGAATAAACCGGTCCGCCCGCCGATGCCGGCGAGTACACCGGTCCGTCCAAAACCGGCGATGGTGGCTCCGCTGCGGATGGAACGCAAGCTGGACACCAACAAATTGCCGCGGATCGAAACGGTCGTCCCGCCGCCTGTGGTCGAGGCTCCGGCGATGGAGGAAGTGGAAGTATCGAAACTGCCGCTGATGCCGTCAGAGACCGAGTTTACCGAGGTGAACCGGATACTGATCAACTCCGAGCACGAAGACGCGGAGTTGGAAGATGTTTATACGGACGAAGACGACGAGATCGAGGATCTGGCACCGCTCTCGATGCGGTTCAACGCCGGACTGTTTGACCTGATCATCGCCGTGTCGGTCAGCATGCTGGCACTCTCGCCATTCGCGCTTGCGGGCGGCGACTGGTTCTCGCGAGCGGGTGCACTCACATTTATCGGAACGTGTGCCATCGTAACGTTTGCGTACCTCACGGCGGCGGTCGGATTTTTCGGTAAAACGCTCGGAATGCGTCTGTTCGCACTCGAACTGGTCGACGCCGAGGCCAATGAGTATCCGTCGATACATCAGGCGGCCGTGAGTTCATCGGTTTACATCTTATCGATCATATTTGCGGGTATCGGATTTGTCCCGATGTTATTCAATGACGAGCGGCGTGCGGCCCACGACCTTTTGTCGGGTACGATCATCGTCCGCGAATTTTAGTCCCCGAGACCTTTAGCAAAGCCCAAATGTTCCGTCAAACGGTTCCTTTGGGCTTTTGTGCGCTTAAACTACACTTAGCGGTATGGATGATCAGCAACGGCAAAAAACAAAGGCCGAACTCGCCGAAGAACGATTCGGGCAAGTCGCCGCCGAGGTGCGCAAAAAGGTCGTCCGCGAGACCGCTAAGCTCCGCCGCCTGATCAAAAATCTGCAGGGCGACCTGGTCAAGCACGGTGACCCCGAGCACTGGAAACGATGCGGTGACCTGATCCTGGCAAATGTGCATAATGCCAGGCGTGACGGTTCGCGGATCATCGTCAAGGACTATTTCAGCGACGATGTGCCGGACGTGGAGATCGAGGGCGAGGCGAACAAGCCGCTCAATGAGATCGCCGAAAACTATTTCAGGCTCTACACAAAGGCACGGAACGGCGTTTCAGTCATCACCGAGCGGATAGCGGCGTGCGAAACGGCGATCGAGAAACAAAAGGAGATCGCCGCCAACGTCGAGGCCGCCGTCGAGTCACGCGACATCGCGTATCTCGAGTCGCTGCTCGAACCGCCGCGAAAGATCGTCGAGAAGGCCCGCAAAAAGAAAAAGGACGTTGAGTTCAACGGGGCACGCCGATTCGTGTCATCGGACGGATTTGAGATACTGGTCGGTAAAAAGGCCAAGGATAACGACTTTCTGACATTTCGGGTGGCGAGATCGCTCGATACCTGGCTGCACGCCGCCGACTTTCCGGGCTCACACGTCGTGATCCACAATCCCAATCGAAAGGAAATACCCGACCGGACGCTTTTGGAGGCGGCACAGATCGCGGCATTCTATAGCGACGCCCGAAAGCTCTCAAAAGCCGCGGTCAATTACACGCTGAAAAAGTTTGTAAATAAGCCAAAGCGGTCTGCACCCGGCCTCGTCAGCCTGGCGAGTTTCAGGACGATACTGGTCGAGCCCAAGGTGCCGTTTGACGACGGCAAGATATGATCATTCGGCCATTACTTTATCGACGCTGTCCTTTAGCTGCTTGATCGCCGCGGGCCCGCCGCCGCGAAGGACCGCACGCAGGTGACCGTCGCGATCGACAAGGAGGCTAAGCGGCACGCCGTCAAAATTTGCCAGCCGATAGATACTACCCTTCATCTCGCGTGAGCCGCGTGTGAGTTCGTAATTGAGGCCCATCTTTTCGCCAAATTCCTTGATCTTTGCAAAATCTTCGGGGTTGCCGTCGTCGTCGCCGACGTTGAGGCCGATGGTCTGATAGCCTTTGTCGCGGTACTTGTTCTGCAGTTCGATCAGGTGCGGCATCTCCGCCCGGCAAGGTCCGCACCAAATGCCCCAGAGATTGATCAGCACGACGTTGCCTTTGCGGTCGCTGATCTTGGTCTTTCCGCCTTCCATCGTTTCCATTTCGGCATCGGCGACGTCGCTCTTCAACGGCGGATAAAGCGACTCGCCCTTATTGGCAGACACGGGTTTATTCGTATCGCCGGTTTTTGCAGAGTTGGTCGTGCCGGAGTTGGCACCGCTCTGCCCGCAACCGTACATAAACAGGGCGGCCGCGGCGATCGCGGTAAGGATCAGGAAATGGACGATCTTTTGCTTCATAAAACTAAACTTCAATTAACGGCTGTCCTGCAGGCGAAGGGCCGCCAACGCCGCAATTACCAGCATTCCAAACATTAGCATCAATACGATCTGATTTAAAACTTCGTTCATCCACGGATGCAGGAACGTGATATATCCGCTCAGGTCGGAGGGTAATTTCTTGGCCGCCGGCATCGCGGGCAGTTCGTCGGGTTTGGTCAGTGTAGGTGACAGGCCGGCATTGCGGGCGTCGCCGAAATCCCTGATCTTTTTCTCGACGTCGGCCTGATAATTTTCCATATCGCGGCGGGCGTCGGCCATTATTTTGTCGTTCTCCGACTCGATGAACTTGTACAGCCCCAGACCTTTTGTCCGCCCGTTCGGCGAGGCTCCTTCAGGCTCGAGCGTGTCGAGTGTCGAGAATCGCTTCATCGTGTCGAACGACCATGCAGCCGGGACCAGCAGGCTCGCGGGCTTGGAAACGCCGCCCGGTACGCCGACAATGCCCGAAAACAGTATCTGCGGGATCAGGATCAGCGGTACGAGGCTGGTCGCCATCTCAGACGACCGAACGACCGCCGAGACGAGCAATCCGGTGGCGATGCCGACGCCTCCGGTCAGGAGCATCGTCCAGAGCTGGGGCAGGCCAAACATCTCGCCCGGCATCGGCATCAGGCCGGTCAGGTCGAAGAATTTGAGCGGCAGAAATAAAAACATGCACTGGATGCCGACGATAATGCCGAGCACCGCAAGTTTTGACCAAAGGTAAGGTATCAGCCCGAGATTGACCATCCGCTCGCGGCGATAGACCGGGCGTTCCCGCACAAATTCGCGCGCCGCCACGCTGGTGCCGAACCAGACCGAGACGATCGCCAGTATGAAGTACGCAAAATCACGCGGCCGTTCTGATCCCATGACAAACAATGTCAGAAGGCCGATGATCGGTGCCTGCGCCAGCAGTATGAACAGATTGAACTTGTCCTTGAGCAAGACCTCGAAATAGCGTCGCGACAATGTCAGGCATTGACTGATCGTGCCGGCCACACCGAGGCGACGGCGCTTGACGTTGCCGCTCGGCGGCAGCGTTCCGAGCTGTTTTAGCGGCTCGCTGATATTTTGCTTGTATTGGGGCGTCGCCGCGAACTTTCGCCGCCATTCCTCGGCCGTTTCCTGCTGGACCTGCTGACGAACACCCTCGCCGCGGCTGCGGACGGCATTTTCGACCGGAGCCTCGAGCATATCAAAGAGCTGTTTGTAATTTTTGGCACCGAGGTGGGTCAGGGCGTCGGCCGGCTTACCGTAAAAGACAAGTTTGCCGCGCATTAGGACGATGATCTTATCGAAAAGGCCGACATTCTCCATCGCGTGGGTCGTCAGAATGACGGTCCGGCCCGATTCAGCGATCTGCCTGAAGAGCTTCATAATTCGCTCTTCGGTCGCCGGGTCGAGCCCTGAGGTCGGTTCGTCGAGAAATATGATCGACGGTTTGGTGATCAGCTCGACGGCGATCGAGACGCGCTTTCGCTGGCCGCCGGAGAGCTGGCTGACGGGGACGTCGCGCCGCTCTGTCAGGCCGGTCACGTCGAGGACCTCGCTGATCGTCTGGTCGATCTCGGCCGACGAGATATCGCGCGAGAGCCTCAGTTTGGCGACGTAATACAGCGTCCGGTACACGGTCAGTTCGCGGTGAATGATGTCGTCCTGCGGAACGTAGCCGATCGCGTGTTTGAGCGAATCGAGATGCCGGTAAAGGTCCAGATTGTTGATCAGGACATTGCCGCCAGATGCGGGGCGCATGCCGTTCATCGCCTCGATCAAGGTCGATTTTCCGGCGCCGGACGGCCCGAGTATGCCGACGAACTCGTTCGGCTGGATCGAAAGCGAAACGCCGTCGAGAAGCCGCAGCCGGCCGCCGCGGACCTTGACCTCGCGGACGAGGTCGACCGCATCGATCCGTGTTCGCGACCGCGTATCAAAAACGCCGACATTCCCGCTCGGATCGACGCGGATCTCGAACGACCCGATCTGCACGCGGTCCTCCGGCGTGAGCAGTTGCCGCGAGACGCGGACGCCGTTGACATATACGCCATTGGTCGAGCCGAGATCGTCGATGTAAACACCGCCCGCGGTGCTGAGCAGGCGGGCATGTTTGCTCGAGATCTGAAGCCCGTCGAGCGTAATGTCGCTCTTGGGGTCGCGGCCGATCGAGAGTTCCTTGCCGCCGCCGAATGTGAGCGACATCAGCAACTGCGGCTGGCCGCCCGCGGCGGGTTTCGGCGGAGCGGCCGTCGAACGGTCCAGCTTGAAGACCATCGTCTTCGGATTCCCGGGCTCGGCCAGCTCGAATGCCTCAGCGAGATTACTGACCGCGACTGACCGCTGTCCGGCCGGTCCCGCGTTGATCGGCGCCTGTTCGCCGAGCGAAACAAACTCCAGTTCCGGCCCGCCGATCCCGAATCTGATCATATCGCTGTGATACAGCGGCGTCGGAGCCGAGATCCGCTGATCGTTGACGTATGTGCCGTTGAAACTGTCGTTGTCCTCGAGAATGTACCGGCCCGATTCCGCGCGGATCATGGCGTGCTTGCGCGAGACCATTATCGCCTTCGGGTCAAAACTGATGTCGCAGGCCGGATCACGGCCGATCGAGATGCCCTTGCCTGAAAGCTCAAGCGGCGGGCGGCCGGGCTGTTCGACAAATACGATCTTTGCCGCGGAAATTTTGGGTGCGGGCGTTTCCAAGGGCTTCGACGGTGCCGCTGCGGGCGGCGGGATCGGCGGCGAAGGCACGTGGACGGGTTCGGCGGCTATGACCGGCGGCGGTGTGACCGATTCGCGGAAAGTCTCAAACCATACGACCTTGATCTGCGGCCCGTCGGTGCCGAACTGGACGACCTGGCCGGCACGCAATTTCTCGGGGGTTGATATCCGCCGTCCGTCGAGAAACGTGCCGTAGCTGGAATTCAGATCGACGAGATACCAGCGGTCATTGTCCCATCGCAGCTCGGCGTGCTTGCGCGAAACCATCGGGTGCACGTCGCCGGGAAACGCGATATCGCACTCGAAAGGGTCGCGCCCGATGCGCAGCACGCTTTTGGCAAATGGCTGTTCGGGTGACTCGCTGCCGTCGCTTTTAATCTCGGCGAGAATGATATTCATCACAAAATAACCGCTGTCGGACAACTTAGATTAGCAAACATCGGTAAATTTGGTTAGTGATGCCGCGTTCGGGGCGGGCGAAGGGCGCCGGAGTCTTTTGACGAAAAAAATGATGCAAAGACATCGTCAATATGATTCAGATCATAATCAACCGGTGTTAAGCTGATTAGAATTTGACGTAGGTGTTAATATGAAAGTCAGACTCCGAAAAAACACGATCAGATTTAGATTGACGCAGACCGACGTTGCGACGCTGCTAAGGGCAGGAACCGTAGATGACAGTACAAGTTTCGGCCCGGGAGCAGATCAGCGGCTGAGCTACTCGATCAGAGCGGACGAGCATGGCGAGAAAATTGCGATCGGTTTTTGTGCCGGCGAGATCGCGGTCACAGTGCCCGCCGCCGCGTTGAACGAATGGCTCGCGGGCCCGCAGATCGAACTCGCCGGCGAACAGCCGATCGGTGACGGGGAAAAGATAGAGATCGGTATCGAAAAGGATCTTTCGTGTCTGAAGCCGCGTCCCGGAAAGGACGACGAAGATACTTTCCCAAATCCGAAGCAATCAGAAAAATGTTAGTTCGGTAAGAGGCGAAGCAATGAACGAACGAACCAGCCAAATCAACTACGTTAACCCGACATTGATCGGCCTTGCCGCTTCGATCCTGCTGACCGCACTGGTGGTGATCGGGCACTGTGGCTGCAGCGGCCGGCGACGCGAGTCTATTTCCGCCGCGGGATCCAACTTTTCTTCCAAAGACGAAAATTTGCCGCCAACACGGTCGATTCTTCCAAAACGCTCGCCAAAAATCTGGTCGGACAGCGATTCATATTCAAACGCGGGACGATGCGTTGGCTGATGCACTTTCTGATCATGTGGGGCTGCCTTTCGGCGGCGGCGGTGACGTTCCCGCTGGTCTTCGGCTGGGTCCATTTCAACCTTGAGGGCGAAATGGGATACCGGACGTACCTGTTCGGATTTCCGCTGACCGTGCTCAATGGCCGCAGCGTAATGGCGTGGATCGTATTTCACGCGTTGGATTTTTCTGCACTGATGGTCATTGCGGGATGTGCGATCGCCATCCAGAGGCGTTTGCGTGACCGCGGAGCCATCGCTGTTCAGCAATTCCTTCTGGATTTTGTCCCGCATCTGTTGCTTATCGCGATCTCGGTCTCGGGATTGATGCTGACCGCGTCGAGTCTCTGGTTTGACGGCTATATGTACTCATTTATAGCCCTGTCGCATCAGGCCGTGGTCATAATGACGATATTTTTTCTGCCGTTCGGCAAGTTCTTTCACATCATCCAGCGGCCGGCGTCAGTCGGCGTTGAGCTGTATCAATCGCGTTCAAAGGAAATGGAACAGGCCGAATGTCCTCGCTGCGGTACCAAGTTTGCGGCCCAAATGTGAGTCGACGATCTTAAAGGAGTGGTCAAGGAACTCGGGTTTGATTACACGCTCGAGGACGGGACGACGCTCCAGGATTATTGTCCGCGATGCAAGCGAATAATGCGCGGTCTGGCGTACTCAGGGCTGCCGAACAAAGCGGAACCGGTATTTTACGGAAAGAGGGCCGACGATAAGTAGCCGCTCGCGGCCTCGAAACATATGTCAAAAGTTGAGAATCTCGACAAAATAATCAAGGAATTCGGGCCGACGCTCCATGACGAGCCCTACGGCGGTTGGCGGGCCGATCGCACGATCGACAAGGTCGTCAAGACGCACTGCCCCTATTGCGCCGTCCAATGCGGGATGAATCTGCTCGTCGAGCAGGATCACGTCGTCGGGTTTGAACCGCGGTACGATTTTCCCGTCAACGAGGGCAAGCTCTGCCCCAAAGGCGTGACGGCGTACCTGCAGGCGCACCATCCGGACCGGCTCCAATATCCGCTGATCAAACGTAACGGCGTATTTGAACGTGCCAGCTGGGATGAAGCCCTCGATCTGGTCGTCGCAAAATTCAGGCAATTGCGGGAGAGTTACGGGCAGGATTCGCTGGCAATCTACTCCGGTTCGTCGCTGACGACCGAGAAGACGTACGTGATGGGCAAGTTTGCCCGCGTCGGGCTGCAGACGCGGTATGTCGATTACAACGGCCGGCTGTGCATGGTGTCGGCCGCCGCCGGCAACAACAAGGCTTTCGGCGTGGACCGTGCCGCCAATCCGTGGAGCGATATACCGCTCGCCGAGGTGCTGATGATAGCGGGGGCAAATGTCGCCGAGACGTTCCCCGTCTTGAACAAGTATATGTGGCAGCAGCGGGACAACGGCGGCATCTGGATCATTATCGATCCCCGCGAGACCGCGACCGCCCGCCAGGGTGACCTGCACCTGCAATTAAGGCCCGGAACTGACGTCGCCCTGACCAACGGCATTTTGCACGTGATGATCACCGAGGGCCTGATCGACGAGCAGTTCATCGCCGACAAGACGAACGGCTGGGCGGAAACTCGCCAGACGGTCATTGAAAAATACACGCCTGAATACTGTGCCGAGATCACCGGCGTTCCGGCCGAAAAGATAATCCAGGCGGGCCGTTTGTATGGACGAGCTAAGACCGGATTCGTCCTGCACGCACGCGGCATCGAGCACCATTCGAACGGCGTCGACAACGTGCTCAGCTATATCAATCTCGTATTGGCGAGCGGCAAGATCGGGGCTCCCGGCCGCGGCTACGCGACATTTACCGGGCAGGGCAACGGCCAGGGCGGCCGCGAGCACGGACAAAAGGCCGATCAGCTGCCGGGACAGCGTTCGATCAACAACCCAGAGCACCGCAGGCAGATCGCCGAGATCTGGGGCATCCCGGAGAGCGAGATGCCGCAGGCCGGCGTCTCGGTCGTCGAGATGTTTCAAAAGATGCGCGAGGGCGAGATCCGCGGATTGATGTCGGTCTGCAACAACGTGATGGTTTCGCTGCCCGAT
The DNA here is from genome assembly GCA_044221625.1 of Pyrinomonadaceae bacterium. GTDB lineage: Bacteria > Acidobacteriota > Blastocatellia > Pyrinomonadales > Pyrinomonadaceae > OLB17. The sequence goes on from JBGAOU010000039.1 coordinate 24,052, forward strand.
ACAAACAAGGTCCGCGAATCGCTCGAGGGGCTGGATTTTTATGTCTGCATAGACTTTTTTATGTCGGAATCGGCGCGATACGCCGATGTTGTGCTGCCCGGAACGGCGTGGTCCGAGGACGAGGGCGTGACGACCAACGGCGAAGGCCGGGTCTTGAAAATTAACAAGGCTTCCAACCCTCCGGGCGAAGCCAGGCCGGACTGGTGGATCGTCAAGCAGCTTGCCGAAAGGCTCGGCCGCGGAAAGTTCTTTCCGTACGAGAATACGCGGCAAATGTTTGAAGAGATGCGCGAAGCCTCACGCGGCGGCACCGCTGACTATGGCGGCATCAGCTGGGAGCGGATCGAACGCGAGAACGGCGTGTTTTGGCCGTGTCCGACCGAAGATCATCCGGGTACGCCGCGGATGTTCGAGGATCGGTTCTATCACCCCGACGGCAAGGCAAAGTTTCACGCAGTCGAGTACAAAGGTGCGGACGAAAAGCCCGATGATGAATTTCCGCTGATAATGACGAGCGGCCGCGTCGTCTTTCAGTACCTTTCAGGCAACCAGACGCGGCGGATCAAATTTTTGGTCGATCAGTGCCCCGAGCCCTACGTCGAGGTCCATCCGGAAATGGCCCAAAAGCTCGGCATTAATGACGGCGAGCGGGTCAAGGTGGTATCGCGTCGCGGTTTCGGGATATTTCCGGCACTCGTAGTGCGGACCATCAGGCCGGACACGATCTTTATACCGTATCACTGGGGCGAAGAACTGGCCGCCAACCAGATGACAAATCCGGCGTTAGACCCGACGTCAAAAATACCTGAGTTCAAGGCATGTGCGGCGAGGATCGAAAAGATCCATTCGCGCGAATTGCCGATCTATGGAGCCGTACGAAAGGGCGTGTCGCGAAGCGAGGTCCAATAAGGAAATCAATTTATGAAAGAAACGATGTTCATTGACCCGCAACGCTGTATCGGATGCCGATCGTGCGTTGCCGCATGCAGGGAATGCTCGACGCACAAGGGCCATTCGATGATCTTTTTGGATTACATCGACCGGCACGAAACGACGGCGACGATGCCGACCGTCTGTATGCACTGCGACGAGCCCACGTGTGCCCTCGTTTGCCCGGCGGACGCGATAAAAAAGAACGAGGACGGCGTCGTTATGTCGGCGTTGAAGCCGCGGTGCCTCGATTGCCGAAACTGCGTCAACGCGTGTCCTTTCGGCGTGCCGAAATACAACTCGCAGATGCACCTGCAGATGAAATGCGATATGTGCTTTGACCGTTCGAGCGAGGGGCTAAAGCCAATGTGCGCAAGCGTCTGTCCGACCGGGGCGATATCGTTCGGCACCTACGAACAGATCGTTCCGCTGCGAAGGACCAAGCCGGTGAACGCACACGTTTTTGGCAATCAGGTCGTCGAGACCAAAGTATATCTGATGCTGCCGACCGACGATGACGAGGTGAACATCGACGGCTGCGGCGTTTTTGAAGGCAGGGTAAAACGCGACGGTGCGGCCGGGCCCGAATCGTGGATGGATACTCAGGTACAGGAGACGGATAAGAGCAATGAGTTCTGAGAAATTGAAAAGTTCGATCGATAAAGTGCTTCGGGATGAAGCGGACGTTCGTGACGCCTCATCGGGCTACGTTCGCGAATTTCCGTACGAGCGGGACGACGAGGCTCAGGTCACCCGCCGCGAGTTCTGCAACTTCCTGTTTCTGACCTCGACGGCGTTTTCAGTAAGCACAGCGGCATTTGCCGCCAAATCGGCGTATGATTCGCGGACCGAAAAGCAGTTTTATCCCGCCCGTGTCGATGGCGCCGGCGAACTGAAGCCCGGCGAAAGCCTCAACTTTGCGTATCCCGGCAAGGAAGATACGGCGATCATGGTGCGAAATCACGACGGTACCTATCGTGCGTTCGGACAGAAATGCACACATCTTTCATGTCCGGTCCACTATTCGAAGGTAAATGACCGCCTCGAGTGCCCGTGTCACGAGGGCGGTTTTGACGCCCGCACCGGTGCGGTGCTCTACGGCCCGCCGCCGCGGCCGCTCGACCTGATCGAACTTGAGATACATAACGGTGAGATATTTGCCACCGGCAGAAAGGTGAGAGGCAATGAAAGCTGAGATGCGACAAAAGAACACGTCAGATCACAGAACCGGATCGAGGCCGCAGACGCGCGGGCGGACCGCCGTTTGGCAGGCACGCGTCGCTTTGCTGATCATGATCAATCTGGCCCAGATGTGGATCCTGTCGGCAGCGATCGAGGCCGCTCTTGCAAACGAACATAAGCAGCTGTGGCCGCTGGTGATCGCGTCGGTGCTTTGCTGGGCCATCGCGTTGAGCTTGATCCTCTGGTGGAAACCGTCGTCACGGCCCGGAGCGTCGGGGCGGCAATAATTTTTTTGGCCCGGCCGGACGACGTTCCGGGACCGCGGGCCGCTACTCGGCAGAGAAGCCGGGAAATACAATGGAGATCACAACCCCCA
>JBGAOU010000009.1:0-122244 GCA_044221625.1 Pyrinomonadaceae bacterium
GTGAGTCTGTCGAGTCGAGAGCTTCAGGACAGCGTGGACAGCCGGGACACTCAGGACACGAATTCAATTCTGAATTTAGAATATTGAATAACGAATGAGAGGAGCAGAACGCCCGGATCGATCGAAATGCCGTGTCGGGCACGTCGAAATCACCTGAAAGGTAATTTGAAACACCCAAGGTACTGTAACTGCTCTAAACAGGGGTGTTACCGCGTTTTCGGTGAGATCCGGAACGACGTAACGGTAGCTATTTGTAATTTGAAACAAAATCGGGGGTTAAAGTCACTGAATAAAGGACTTAGGTTGTTTCAAATTCCAAATTAATTTGAAACGGCTTTAAGGCGATCCCGGACTTAACTCTCAAAGCGGACCGGTACCTGATACGACAAATGGCCGCGAGCTTTGAACTCACGGCCATTTTGCGGATCGTTACGGCCGTTCGGAAGGGCTATGTTCCTTTTTCCTATGCCATCGTCAGCATCGCCGCGGTAATGCGGTTGGCGGCCGCCTCGACCTTTGCCATCTGCTCGCGGATCTCGGAGATGCTTTGCGATTTGAGCATTTCGTCGGCTTCGGACAGAACGCCGTTGATCGACTGCTGCTCGGCCAACTCGAACGATTTTCCGATCTCCATCATCGCCCGTCGGGCGTTGCGGATCAGCGAATCGAGGCGGTTCCGTTCGTTGATCAGTTCGCGCTCCTCGCGGTCGCGGTCGATCGAGGTCTCGGCCTCGATGATGAGGCGTTCGATCTCGTCGGGCGAAAGGCCTGATGACGGTGTGATCTGCAGTGCCTGCTCGAGCCCGGTCATCTTGTCCTTGGCCGAAACGCTGACGATGCCGTTTGCGTCGATCTCGAACGAAACGTCGACCTGCGGCACTCCGCGCGGTGCCGGCGGGATGCCGACGAGCTCAAATTTGGCAAGGCTGCGGTTGGCTGACGCGATCTCGCGTTCGCCCTGCAAGATGTGGATCTCGACCGACTGCTGATTGTCGACGACGGTCGTAAAGGTCATCGTGTTCTTGAGCGGAATGGTCGAGTTGCGCGGGATCAGTTTTACGTACAGTCCGCCGCGGGTCTCGAGCCCGAGGCTCAGCGGCAGCACGTCAAGCAGGACGATGTCCTTGACCTCGCCGGTCAGCACGCCGCCCTGGATGGCGGCTCCCATCGCCACGACCTCGTCCGGATTGATCTCCGACGACGGCTCCTTGCCGAAGACCTCGGTCACCGTGCGGGCGATGATCGGCGAACGTGTCTGACCGCCGACGAGTATGACCTTGTCGATGTCCGAGGGCTGGAGCTTGGCGTCCCAAAGTGCCTTTTGGCACGGTTCGACCGACGCCTCGACCAGATCGGCCACGAGGCTTTCAAAAATGGCACGCGTCAGCGTCGCGTTGATATGTTTGGGGCCGGTCGAGTCGGCCGCGATGAACGGAAGGCTGATGTTGGTCTCGGATACGCTCGAGAGTTCGCACTTGGCACGTTCGGCTGCTTCCTTAAGCCGCTGGAGTGCGAGACGGTCGTTCTTGAGGTCGATACCGTTCTCTTTCTCAAAGCCCTCGACCAGCCACGAGATGATGCGTTCGTCAAAGTCTTCGCCGCCGAGGAACGTGTTGCCCGACGTCGAGAGCACCTCGAAAACGCCGTCGTTTATCTCCATGATCGAGATATCGAACGTACCGCCGCCGAGGTCATAGACGGCGACCTTTTCAGTCTTGCTCTTGCCGAATCCGTAGGCGAGTGCGGCGGCCGTCGGCTCGTTGATGATGCGCTCGACCTCAAGGCCGGCGATCTTACCGGCGTCGCGTGTCGCCTGACGCTGCATATCGTCAAAGTACGCGGGAACGGTGATGATCGCCTCGCTGATCTTGTCACCGAGAAATTCTTCGGCGGCCAGTTTGAGCCGCTGGAGCACGATCGCCGAGATCTCGGGCGGGCTGTAGATGCGGTCGAGTACGCGGATATGGGCATCGCCGTTGGGCGCCTTGACGATCTCGAACGGTACGGTCGCACGCATCTTTTCGACCTCAGGGGCGTCGAACTTGCGTCCGATCAGGCGCTTGACGGCATAGAGCGTGTTTGCCGAGTTGGTCACGGCCTGCCGCTTGGCGATCTGGCCGACCAGCCGTTCGTCCTTGTCGGTAAAACCGACGACCGACGGCGTTGTGCGGCCGCCTTCTTTATTTGAAATGATCTGGACGGTGCCGCCTTCGAGAACAGAAACGCAGCAGTTCGTAGTGCCGAGATCGATGCCGATAACTTTGCTCATATCTATTTTTTCCTCAGTTGATATCTAAGTGAGGTAAGGGTTTAGGCCTCATCGGCCTGTTCGGATGCCTCCGATGCGGGAGTCGCGGGAAAGTCGTCGAGAGTGAGTTCAGGAGTATTGGCGGTAACATCGGGCGGGGCCGGTGTCGTTTGTGACGGCGGTGCCGCCTGAGCGGTCGGTGCGGGCAGCAAGTTGACCTTGACCATCGAGTGGCGGATCACCCTGTTGCCGATGCGATAGCCTCGCAGCAGCTCTTCGGTGATCGTGTTGGCCGGCATTTCAGGCCGAACATCGGTGGCGACCGCCTCGTGAAAATTGGGGTCAAACGGCTCGCCGACCGTCGAGATGGGCGTCACGCCCATACCGGCAAAAATGTCGTTGAGCTGTTGGTTGACGAGCACGATGCCGTCAAAGAACTGTTGAAAATCACGGCTGCGTTCGCCGCCGATCTCGTCTGCCGCGTCGATCGCCCGGTGCAGATTATCGAGCACCGGCAGCATCTGGCCGGCCAGGTTGCCGATCTGATCGATAAAGGCACCGCGGCGTTCGCGGTCCATTCGATATTTGAAATTCTCAAAATCCTTGAGCCGCCGGTCGCTCTTGTCCTGGATGTCGCTGCGCTCGGCCTTGAGCTCCATTATGCGGACCTTGAGAGCCGCGATCTCGTTTTCAAGTTCGAGATTGCGGGCCTTGGTCGCCGGGGACGCGGCCGGGGCATCCGCCCGAGGCGGCGCGGCCGAAAGCGGTTTGATCGACAGTTCGCTCTGGACGAAATCAGGCACGGCCGAGATCTCGAAATCGGAATCCTCGATCTCGATCGTCATATCTGAGGTGATATGCAGATCTTTTTCCTTGGCCTCGAGCTCACGTATGAAATCATCGACCGACGAGGTCTCGTCAGCGTCGATCATTTCCGTCGGATCCAGGGGCAGGTCCATGTTTTCGTCAAGGTTCATTTTGTTAATGCCGTACGCCGGCCTAGTTTTGCCTGATGTCCGCGGACATCATCTTTTCGAGCGTACGAGCGACATATGACACGATCGAGATCATTCGTGCGTACTCGATGCGGGTGGGCCCAAGTACGCTCAGTGTGCCGATCGCGGAACTGTTGCCGATGCGGTACGGAGCCGATATCAGCGTACAGTTTTGGAACGAGGGCGTTCGGTTCTCGCTGCCGATAAAGACCTGAACGTCTCCTTTGGCGGCGTTCTCGCGTTCGATGCATTCGTTTAGGATCTGCATCAGACGCGATTTTTCACCGATGGTCCGCAGCAGCTCCCGCAGCCTTTCGAGATCGGCAAAGTCGCTCTTTGACAAGATATTCGACGTACCGTCTACGAAAACTTCGCCCAGCCGGCTGTCGTCCCGCTCGATACTTTCGGAGCAGAGGATGACGGCTGTTTGGAGCAGTTTGTCAAACAGGGCCTTTTCCTCGTGCATCAGAGCCAATATCTCGGCACGGATCTCGGCAAGGCTTTTTCCGGCAAATTCGGCGTTAAGGTAGTTGGCCGTACGCTCGAGCTCCTCGCGGGTAAAGGAAACGTTGAGCCTGATTATCTTGTTATGGACAATGTTGGGCGCCGAGACCAGTACTACGAGAATGCGGTTGTCGGAAAGATTGACAAACTCGATATGCTGCAGGCGATCACTCGCCAAAGAGGGCGAGACCACGATGCCGACATTATTTGAAAGAGCAGAGAGCAATTGGGAAGTACGTTCCATCAGCCGGTCGGGCGTATCTGAAAGATCGCCCAGATCCTGGGGGTTCAAACCGTAGCCCTCGCCGATACGGAAAAGGTCGTCGTTTGAAATACTCAGGACACCCAGCAGATTGTCAACGTAAAACCGATAGCCTTTATCAGTGGGAACGCGTCCGGCGGAAGTGTGCGGCTGCTCAAGCATGCCCATTTCCTCAAGTTCGCCCATCACGTTGCGGATAGTTGCCGAGCTCAAACCCGAAGCATTGGCAAATTTTTCGGCGAGTGTTTTTGACCCGACCGGTTCTCCCGTGACGAAATGTTCGTTGATAATGGCTGATAGGATGATTTGCCCGCGGGAATCGGGAAAAGCTTGGATTTTCTCGTTTCCTTGGGGATTTTGCCGGACAGACATCCTCTTTCAGGGCGGGTTTGAAACATACCGTTTGATGACGGTATGCTGTTCCCATAGAAAGGATTACATTTTCTGCCCGAAATTGTCAAGAATTTTCGTTAAACCGCGACAAACATCTTTGTGACTCAAGTAACCGACGAACTCCGCGAGATATACGAGGAAGCATTTCGGTGGTACGACCCGAAACGGCCCGTACCGTCGATCGCGGTAACGTTTTATCCGTATGTCGGGATCAATCACACGATCAGGATCCGCGACGGCAAGATACTGGTCAAGATCGGCGAGATCTGCCGCGATATGCCGCGGCCGTGCCATAAGGGGCTGGCTTACATTCTGGTCGGCAAACTCCTGCGTAAAAAGATCCCAGCCGGAGCACGCGAGGTGTATTCGGCGTTTTCAAAATCGGAAACCGTCAGGCTAAGGGCCACCGAGAGCAAACGTACCCGCGGCCGTAAGGTCGTAACTACCTCAAAGGGCTCGGTTTACGACCTTGACGAGATGTTCGAGGTACTTAATCAAAAGTATTTTGCGGATGCGATGCCGAAACCGGTACTGACGTGGTCCGCCCGCAAGACCTATCGCATTCTCGGCCATCATGATGCGGCGCACGGCCATATTACGATCAGCAAGTCGCTCGATTCCCCATCGGTGCCGCGATACGTGGTGGAATATGTGATGTTTCACGAAATGCTGCACATCCACCACCCGACCAGGCACGTCAACGGCCGCCGCTACAATCACACCGCGGCATTTCGGCGGGACGAGCGAAAGTTCGCGTACTACGAACAGGCCGAAACGTGGATCGAACGAAATGTGCGGCGATTGAAGCGTGAGGCGAAGAAAAATTAACCGCAGAGACGCAAAGACGCGGAGCAGAGCCAATGAGCGATGGACGAAGTTGAACCTATCTCTCTGCCTCTCAGCGTCTCTGCGGCAAAGATCAGTCCTGAGCCAATTGAGCGATGATGGAGCCGATCAGGCCGAAGTCGGAGGTCGTCTTTCGTTCAATGCCGTTCTTGTTAAATCGGGTCTCGGTCATCACGATCGTCTTAACGGCCATCTCGTCTGACTTCGCCGCGGACAGCATTTGGACGATATTTGCAGTTTGTTCGTTCTCGGCCGTATAGGTAACGGCCGTGCCTCCGGGGCGGAAAAGGCCAGCCAATCCCATGCCCGAGGCGTCGGATCTCGATCTTATGCAAGCGGTAACCGCGTCGATATCGCCGATCACGACCACGCTGCCGGCGAAAACGGCCATCGAATCCTCGTTCTTAAGGGTCTCAAGCCCGAAAGCGTCAGACGCGGCCTTGTCCGGTTTCAGGTCAGTTGAGAGTGCCCCGCGAACGGCCTGGGGATTAGTGACCGAGGCGATCAATGCCGGTTTTTCGCCCTCGGCATCGGCGCGGACCGAAATGATGTTTGAACCAACGCCGGAAAGGAACATCTCGGCGTCGCGGATCGCGTAGGGCTCGGCAAACGCATTGGCAAATTCGCCAATAACTCTTGCTCCGAGCGGATCGACCTTTGAACTGAGCGTTAACAACAGACCACGCCAGGCGACGTTCGGCTTTGCGAGGTCGTAGAGCGTAACAGACGGCGACGCGGCCGGCACAAACCCGAAAAGCCCGGCGTCCAATTTCGACGTCGAAGCGAGCGTCTCGCTGAAGACGGCGGCGGCGTCGGGGCCCAGACCGAACGAAAGGCTGTCCTCGTAGCCCTTTTCCGTGCTCGACGTCCTCCAGCGGATGTCGGTGACGATACCGCGAATGAGCTGCGGCAGCAGCCCCGCGACGGCCGACTGGACCTCTTCGTCCTCGCTGGAACGGGTTGCGTACTGCAAACCCGCGAGAGCCGCGATCTGTGCAATGCCGTCGGTCGAGACATATCCGGATGCGAGAGTCGCGGGATCTGCGGGCGGAACCTTGCCGTTTTTCAGCACGCTGTCCGATTCACCGCGGCGAACGGCGAGGCATTTGTCGATCGCCGATTCGTCGTTGCCGAAATAGATAACTCTGTCCGTGACAAATGCATATGCCTTCCGGCCGTCTTTCGCGGTCCAGGTGAAGTATTTGCCGCCGTGTTTGTCCGCTTTCTCGAGCGACGGTTCACTATCGTAGATCTCGGTGACAAAAGCACCGAGCTTGCGCTCGGCAAAACTGACTGCCTGATAATTCCAGGCATGCGTATCGGCAATGGCGACAAAATGCGGCTGCACGCGGCCGACCGAGTGTTCGTCAGTCAGCTTTTCTTCGGTCGTTTCAAAACCGGTCACCGCAACGGCGAGCTGCACGCCTTGCAAGGCGGAAAGGTCGGGTTTCTTTTTAGCGGCCTCGTTGAAAGGCTTGCTGTCGACTATCGGTCGCAGGGTCGCGGCGAGGTCGTTGGTTTCGAGATAAACAAGCGAATCGGCCGGGGCAAGGGCCCTCATATCAGTGGGCTTGGTTGAACACGAATAAAGGAGAATTAACCACAGATAGATACAGATAAGCACAGATGAAGAAAGGATGTTTTTGTGGGCGATTCTCGGCTCATACCACCTCCTAAAAGATCTGTTTCCATCTGTGTTCATCTGTGGTCAATTCTCTGCTAAAATCCCAATCTATATGAACCAAGTATTCAACACTGACATTCTAAAAGGCAAGGTCGCGTTTGTAACGGGCGGCGGCACCGGGATCACCGGCGGCGTTGCACGCGCATTTGCCGAACACGGTGCCAAGCTCGCGATCACCAGCCGCAAGATCGAAAATCTCGAAGCGATGAAAAAGATCGTCGAAGACAATGGCGGCGAGTGCTTTTGCATTGCCGCCGATGTCCGTGATTACGAGGCGGTCGAGCGGGCGATAGCCGCGACGGTCGAACATTACGGCAAGATCGACATCGTGGTGAATGGAGCAGCCGGCAACTTTCTATGCGCCGCCGGCGAGTTGTCAGCCAATGGATTTGGGACCGTGGTCGATATCGACACCAAGGGAACATTCAATGTCTGCCGGGCGGCATTTGAGGAATTAAAGAGGTCGAAGGGGCAGATCTTGAACATCTCGGCCACGCTTCATTATCTGGCGACCCCGATGCAGATCCACGTATCCGCCGCGAAGGCCGGCGTCGACGCCATCACCCGCAATCTCTCGGCCGAGTGGGGGCGTTACGGCATCCGCGTCAACGGCATTGCCCCGGGCCCGATCGAGGACACTGAGGGAATGAAACGGCTTTTGCCCGAGGCTCTTAAGGAAAAGATAACCCGCAAGATACCGCTCGGCCGATTTGGCCGGATCGCCGATATCGAGAATTCAGCCCTTTTCCTGACGTCGGATGCCGCCAGTTATATCAACGGCGTAACGCTGGTCGTCGACGGCGGGCAGTGGCTGATGGGAACAAGCCTCGGCTAATTGGACCGCGTTCGGATCGGTGCGGGCGGCGGTGCATTAGGGCCGTCGGCCGGGTTCGTTTCGTCGGAGATCGCCTTTTTATCATCGAGGATCGCCCTGAGCACCATCATTTTGGCCAACACGCGGATCTCCGTCCGGTCAAACCGATTGGTAAGTGCCCGCGTTCGGGCAAAATCGGCCTTTACAAGCGCGTTGATCGTGCCATTCGCGATACCGAGTTCCTTGGTCAAACCCGAGATCATAGATCCGCCGAAAGCACCGACCTGAACCTCGCCGTCATCGATCAATTCGTCGGCCGTATCGATAAACTCGGCGACCTTAACGAATGCGGAGAGCGTTTCATTTGCTCGTGAGATAACGTCGTCAAGCAGCGGAAAGGCCTTGTCTGGGTCCGCCTCGGCAAAACCGCTGGCCAGCATCCAGCTGAATAAGAAATCGCGATAGTTCTTCGGTTGCGGATTGACCAGACGCTCGGCGTCGCGCATTATCTCGGCGGCCAACGCCTTATCGCCGGCGCGCGCGACTTGCGCCGCTAGAAGGCTAAGGGCGGTCAGTTTTCGTTCCTTTCCGGGCGTTTGCGAGATTATCTTTCGCGCCTCGGCGACGATCTTTGCACGTTCCTCGTCCGGCAGCGGCTTGTCGGCCATACCCATGACCTTGTCCATTGCCTCTTTCTCGGCCTTTGCGCGCAATTCGCGGGACTCGTTCTCAGGGTCGGATGTATTTGAGTTGGACTCGCGATCGCTACCGAAACCAGCCCCATTCCCGACCGTGTTGGATGCGGCATTGCTCGCCGTTGAAATAACGGCCTTGCGCTCGGGAAATTTGGCCCGGATCTGTGCTGCACGCGACGGCGAAAACTTTCCGATCTGATCGGCCCAAGCTTCGGGGGATGCGTCCTCGTTAGTATTTTCGAGCACCATCTGGCCGAAGAGATCGGCAATATCGCGGAGATCGTTCTGAGAATATATCGCCTTTTTGCCGCCGGCCTTTTTTGACGCCTCGAGATTTTCGGCGCCAAAGCTCAGCAGCGACGAGTATAGATAACCGCTTTTGATCTTCGAGCGGTCGGACTTGATCTTGCTCAATATTGCAGCTCCAAAATCGATACCCTTTTCGGTGTCCTTTGCGTAGATCTTTCTTAGCAGATCGATATGCTGGTACTCAAAACCGTCTTTGAGCGAATCGATAGCAAATTTTGAAGCTTTCGCCGTATTTGATGCGGCGATCTGAGTAATTAGCTGAAATTCGAAATACTTGTCGCTCGACTCCATCTGCTTACGCCTTTCCGGATCGGTTATCAGGTTGAGGCTATCGGCAAAGAATCCATACGCGAGGTCTGGTTCGTGTTCCGCCAGGCTCATCGCGATCTGCTGCCTAACCGCCATCGCGACCCGAAACTTGCGTTCGACCGGCGATCTGCTGCCGCCGGTTAGAAAGCCGCCCGTTGCGTCTTCGTCGACCGATGTCGCATCCGGCGAATTAAGCAACCGGTCATAATCGGTCAATAGCTGGCGAAAGTCACCGATCACGGCTGCATACATCGCCCTGGCTTCTTTGTCATCACGAAACCACATCAGCGAGGCAAGTTCCGCGTTAAAGCTTATGCGGTTCTCGATCGATCGCATATTGCCCACATCGGCGGAGGTCTCGCGCAAAAACTCAAGCGTTTCGGCGGCAAACTTGTCGGCGGCCTCTTTCTTTTTGGATTCAGACGGCGTTTGGGCGCTGAAGCCGTGCGGAAGTGTGAGCAAAAGGACGGCAACTATTAGTGTTTTTAACATTTTTTGGGCATCTCCGGTTAGACTTGTTTATGATAGAGTGATTAATCTTGTTAGTAAACAAAAAGAACGAGTGAAGATCTTTTTGTTGCATTCTGACCGCTATGCTGCTGGTGATCGACAACTACGACTCGTTTACCTACAATCTCGTCCAGTATTTGGGCGAAATGGGGACGGAAATGCGTATTGTCCGCAACGACGAAATAACTGTCGACGCGATCGAGAGCGAAATTTGCCCCGACCGCATCTTGTTATCACCCGGCCCGGGAACGCCCGATACGGCCGGGGTCACGCTTGAGGCCATAGGCAGGTTTGCGGGACGGATCCCGATATTCGGCGTTTGTCTTGGCCATCAGGCGATCGGGCAGCATTTTGGCGGAAGGGTAAAGCGTGCCCCCGAGCCGGTGCACGGAAAGCCGGTCGAGATACTGCACGACGGCAAGACCATTTTCAAAGATGTGCCGAATGGGTTCGCGGCCGGGCGGTATCATTCGCTGATAGTTGAACGCGAGAGTCTGCCGGATCGTCTGGAGGTGTCTGCTGAGTCGCCCGATGGGTTGATCATGGGTTTGCGGCATCGCGAATGGACGATCGAGGGTGTCCAGTTTCACCCCGAATCGATCCTCACCGAACACGGCCGGACACTTTTGCGAAATTTCCTTGAACTTTGAGGCACTATTCCGATCTTACGGTCATTGATCACAATGGAAGCAAAAAAGACCGATTGGCTGAGATCCGCATCCACCGCAGCCACTAATAAAAAGGCCGATACGGCGCTGTTTCCGTTCCTGGCGAGGCTTATCCGCGGCGAGGACCTTTCGGTCGCGAACGCCGCTGCCTTTTTCACCGCACTCACCGATACCGCCGCAGATCAGGCTCAGATCGCGGGAGCGTTGACCGCATTGACGATCAAGGGCGAAACTCACGAAGAACTTGCCGGAATGGCGGGTGTAATGCGAAAACGTGCGGTGCAGTTGAGCACGTCTAAGAAGAACGTCGTCGACATTACGGGCACAGGATCGTCGGCGGCAAAGACATTTAACATATCGACGGCGGCGGCGCTTGTCGCGGCCGGGGCCGGCTTGACGATCGCAAAACAGAGCAACAAAGCCGGGATCAGCAGTTCGGGAAGCGGGGACGTACTGGGCGAACTTGGCGTCAAGGTCGCGGCCGAGCCCGCCGCGGCTGAAAAGACGTTGAACGGCGTCGGGCTGTGCTTTCTGTTCGCCCCAAAGTTCCATCCCGCATTAGCCCGTGTCGGTGCGGTCAGAAGCAGCCTCGGCATTCGGACGTGCCTCAACCTGCTCGGTTTAATGGCAAATCCGGTCAAACTTGATCGCCATTTGATCGGGGTTTGGCACCGTTCACTGGTCGAACCGATGGCCGCGGCATTGTCATTGCTCAAGGCGGAAAAAGCCTGGGTCGTTTATGGCAGTGACGGCCTCGACGAGATCACGGTGACGGGGCAGACTCTCGTTTGCGAGGCGGTTGGCGGCAAGACACGCAGCTTTGTGATCGAGCCTAAGGACTTTGGATTAAAACACGGGAAGATCGATCACCTGAAAACCGGATCCGCGAAAGAGAGTGCCGCGATCATTCGCGAGGTTCTTGCCAGCAAACGTCGTGATGAGGCAAGATCGCTGGTCGTTATGAATGCGGCCGCTGCCCTGGTGATTGGCGGCGTCGCGGCCGACACGATGCAGGCGGCACGCATGGCGGAGCAGAGCATCGACAGCGGACAGGCACAGAACAAACTCGACCGCATGATCCAAACCTCCGGTAAGAAGTGAACCGCCACTGACCGCTTGCTGTATGCCTCGCCTTTGCTACATCATTTAATCGTTATGCCGCTTGGATGGATCTACGGGAAAATCGCCGACGTTAGAAATGCACGGTTCGACAGCGGGAAGCTCGCCTCGCGCGATCTCGGAGCCCGAACCATCAGCATCGGCAACATCACCACCGGCGGCACCGGAAAGACCCCTTTGGTCATTTTGACCTGCCAGATGCTTGCCGCCCGCGGCAAACGCGTTTGCGTGTTGACCCGAGGTTACGGCCGCAAGGACGCCGGAACCCGTGTTGTGGTTTCAAACGGCAAGCGGCTTATGGCTGATCCGATAGCTGCCGGTGACGAACCGGTCGAGATCGCCACGCGACTTCTCGGAAAAGCGGTTGTAGTTGCAGATGCTGATCGTGTCGCGGCCGCCGAATGGGCAAAAGGCGAATTTGGCGTCACGACGTTCGTACTGGATGACGGCTTTCAGCACAGGCACGCAAAGCGTGATGTTGACATCGTCTGCATCGACGCGCTCGAACCGTTTGGCCGCGGCAAGATGCTCCCGTTCGGTCGGCTGCGGGAACCGCTGCCCAATCTTAAACGAGCGGACGCTGTCGTAATTACACGAGCCAATCTCGTCAACGACGTCGAAGCCATCAAGGCCGAGATCAGAAAATACAATTCTGATTGCCGAATTTTCACTGCCGGTACTCGTACCGCGGATGTCCGGCTTTTGGGGAAATTTATCGACCCGGACGGGTCGTTCGATACAGACGTAGATTTTCGTCGACTGGCACACGCGACAGCGTTCGCGTTTTGCGGTATCGGCAATCCAAATGCCTTTTTTGAACAGCTTAAAAAGGAAAATTACCAGTTAGCGGGTACTCACAGCTTTGCCGACCATCACAGCTACGATCAGAACGATGCCGACAAGATCGACAGCCTTGCCCAAGCGGCCGGATCAGGCTTCTTGCTGACAACGCCAAAGGACGCCGTAAAACTCGCGGGCCTGCACTTTTCTATGCCGTGTTTTGTATTGATCAGCGACGTAGTCCTCGACGACCGTGAATCATTCGCCGCGATGCTCTAACGCTTCTTCGTCGGCGGTTCTTTTTTGTCACCCCAATAAAACGCGCGGACGGTCAGGATGTACACTGCCAGACAGATCGCCAACAGCACAAAAAAGAAGATCACCAGCCACGCAATGTATGACATTCTAGACGTTTTCCTCCGCCAGGGCGTTTTCGTCATCAATGAATCCGGAGATCAAACCGCGGCGGCCTTGGTGTTCGAGAATATGACGATAGAACACGGTAAGAAGCGCGACGATCGGTATCGACAAAAATACACCCGGAATGCCCGCAACCTGTTCACCTGCCAGAACAGATAGGATTATTGCCAGCGGATGCAGATGGATACCGCCTCGGACGATGCGCGGATAGGTGACGTAGTCATGGATTATGCGGAGAACTATCAGGAATATCGCCGAATACAATGCCTTCCACGGATCGTCTGATGCAGCCGCCGTCAGTATCACGATCAGCCCGATAGATGCCGGCCCGAGCAACGGGACAAATTCGAATATGCCGGCTAAAATGCCTAGCAAAAGAGCGTATTTCAAGCCCAGAAGATAAAATCCGGACGTACAGATGAGACCGATCAAAAAGCACGAGATCAGTTGTGCACGTGTATACGCGGCGAGCGTCGTATTGAAGTCCTGCATTACCATTTCGGCACGGAAACGCCACCTGCCGGCAGGAAAGGCCCGAAGCACGCCGAGCCGAAGCAGATTTACATCTTTCAGAAAAAAGAACGCGAGGATCGGGATCAAAAGCAGCCACGGCACAAAAGTCGCCGATGATAAAACAAAGCTTCCCAGGGTCAGGGTAATATCTTCACCGATCGATGTCACCTTTTCGTTGATCTTGGCCTGAACCTCATCAGGTATCTTCAGACGGTCAAATCGCTGATTGAGCTGATTGGCCTGCTGCTGTATCGCCCGCGTGTATGTTGGCAGATTAGTGCCAAATTCTTTTCCCTGCTCGATAACGCGCGGGGCGACGTTTGAAATCGCGACCCCAACCCCGGTAAATACGACCACATAGGCGATGACGATCGCTATTGAACGCGGCATTAGACGTTCGAGCGATGCGACCTTGAAAGGTTTGCGGATCAGCTTAACGATCGGGTCGATCAGATACGCAAAAAATACTGACAGGACCACAAGGAAGAACAGATACGTCAGAGACGAGATCACGCTCTGGACATATCCCGCAACGCCCACAAGTACCAGCGTTACAAAAACCACTCGCGCGATCGAAAGGATCGATGGCGACGACGGATCAAGCACGACACGGCGGACATCAACGCCCTTTTCAGTCGGGCGCAGAAAGCTCGGCTTCAGGTCTTCTTGCGGGTTCTCCTTTTCAGACATAAGTTCAAATCTTCGAAAGGGCAGTTCGTTATTTTACAGGTTCAGCAGTGATAACGGCATCGGGCTTTGAAAAGTTCTCGATATCAAATCTATCACGAAGTGCGGCGTACTTTTCCATCAAAAGCGGAAAATTAGAACCAACTACCACCGCCTTTCCGCCGTCTGAACTCACACGCCGGTTAGCCTGATCGGTCTGCTGACGGATCAAAGACCGGTCGTCGGCGTCCATCGCGGCACGGTCTCGCCGTCTCAGAACCAGAATTATTGAAAAATCGGCCGTACGCATATCGGCGACGTCTTTTTCAAGAGTAGTTACCGATGGCACTGAATTCACAGGTGACGGCGTTTCCTTTCCCGACCGCAAAATGGTTTCATTTGCTCCGCACGCTGCCGCAGAAACCAACGCCGACGCGATCAGCGTCAGCGACAAAATGCGGGATCTGAGAGCATTTATGTGAACAATTATCATCCTGATTCCGGCCGGTCATAAGAGTTTTAACACAAAAGCCGTGCCGGCCGCGACATCAAGCCCACCAAAACTTCGGATCCCGGGCCGCGTTCCGATGAAGTCAACTTAGATCGGCCGGCAAAGTTTGAGCTCTGATCTGACAGGAAAGTTTGAACGAAATTCCGGCTGATGATACATTTCACCGTCATCCAATAAGCAACATCTATGAAAGCAACGATCGTCGGTATCATGTTTGTGTGTCTGCTCACAATTGCTTCGAGCGCTCAGTCATATAACAACTACAAGAAGGAATATCTCCTCGTGTCGCAGACCGACGCGGTCATCGAGTCTCGCAGAACGCACAGGATGGTTTTGTGTGATTCGCAGCCGTCCGGACTGTATGTCAGAAAGGGCGAGCAGTTGTCGATCGTTGTCGGGGCACTCGATCCGGCCTACACACTTTCGTCGATGATCGGCTTTAAGCCGATGTGGGGAGATCGAAACAACACTCAGGAGGTCAGACTTAAAAACGGCACTAATACGGTCACCGCTTCACAGGCCGGAATTCTATCGTTCATTTTTGTAAAAAGCGCAGGCTATGACACCAGGCCGACGACGGTAAAAATAAACGTTACGGGCGGCAAGGCCTTTCCATTGTTTCACGTCGGAAGGTCGAATCTCGCCAATTGGCAAAATGATCTCAGGATCATGACAGACGCTCCTTTCGTCCAGCTGATATCCGACAAGGCGTTGGTAACCATACCGTTTAAGGACTATTTGCGTTCTCCGATCCGAGATATCGCCGCTTCGTTCAGGACTATTCACCAGGTGATCGACCTCGAGGATGAACTTGCGGGTTTTGACAATAGCTCACTCGAAAACACCCGCACCCGAAACCGCCTTCACTATCTGGTAGACCTCTATTCGACGCCCAAGGAGGCCGAAGACTATTACATGTACGCCACCGATCACATGATCGGGATGAAACGCGACAATTTTACCGACTTGACCGAAAAGCTGGCGACCGAATGGGGCATTTGGCATGAGACCGGACATACGCACCAGCAGCCGGATTGGCTTTGGGGCTCGATCACTGAGATCAGCGTAAATTTGTTTTCACTGTATGTGCAGGAGAAGTTTGGACAACCCTCGCGGCTCGGGACCAAGGAGGGCGGTGAATCGCTGACGACATTCAACAAAGCCCGCAAGTATCTGTCACAGCAAAATAGAGATTATCTCGCAGAAAACGAAGACGACTACAACGAGTTGTTTTCAAAGCTGGTGATGTTTCACCAGCTCAAGTCCGCTTACGGATGGGATGTGTTCAAAAAGCTCCACCAGAGTTTCAGGAAGCAGCCTCGACAAGATGATGACGATCTGTCGGACGAAGAAAAAGCGAACAGATTCATTCTTGCCATGTGCACCATTACAAGAAACGACCTGACCCCATTTTTCAGGAAATGGGGACTGTCAACGAACGCGGCCACCGCCAGGATCATTCGGGACCTGAGATTACCTCTTCCCGCAACCGACCCTTCGACCATCTTCAAATAGCCTGAAAATCGCGATCTGGGCGGTGGTCGGCTAATTGTCTAATTCGTCGTCGACATTTGCCTTTTTGTTTTTGGCGTCGTTCCTCTCCATTTCGTCGAGGATCTTTTCTTCGTCCGGCGTTGCCGGAGGTTCGCCTGCCGCCGGATCGTACGGTTCGCCCTTGACGTCACGGATCTTTAGCAAACGAGCTTCGTCATCCTCGTAGATGATCTCGGCCCAACCGCTGTCCAGGGCCTTGGCGATCATCTCCGTGTTTTCTTTAGCGTCGGCGAATATATATTTGGCCCCAAATCGTTCACGGATGACGGGAGCCGGATCGTCGATCTTGCCCTCCGTCAGATCCTTGAGCAACTTGTACAACTCAGGATTCTGCGAATACAGATAATTCGGGTCCAGGCCGTAAACGTAGCGATGCTTTGTGTTAAAAAAGAAGAGCTTCGGGAAATCATCCCATGTGCAGTTAAAGATCAGCTCGTTCTTAGGGATATTATCCGCACCGGTCTCGTCGAGGCCCGTGGCCCATTCCATTGACCTCCGATATTTGTCGTTCGGCTCATTGCTCGAGATGTTGTCGATCATCCCGGGTTCATCAAACCCGAATTTGTGCAGACCGATCAGGTTGTAAACCCAGAAGACGCACAGAGCGATACCGATGATCCAAACCGCTGACGCCCGTGCTGCCTGCAACCACGCTTGTTTCTCTGTCGGCTTGTCAACATCGAGGTACGGATCCAACTCGCGCTGAAACTCATCCGGAAGTTCGACAGCCTTTGGCGCCGTGAACGCGTTCCAGGCAAAGGCCGCAAAGAGTATGGCGAAAGGCGGAAAGTACTCGGCGAACCGCTTTGACCGGAACTGAGCCGCAAGCAGGATCGATGTAAATGCGA
Source organism: Pyrinomonadaceae bacterium (assembly GCA_044221625.1). GTDB lineage: Bacteria > Acidobacteriota > Blastocatellia > Pyrinomonadales > Pyrinomonadaceae > OLB17. The sequence goes on from JBGAOU010000009.1 coordinate 16,649, forward strand.
GAAAGAAAGCCGCTTTCTCGGGCAGTTTTCCGTTCTTGGGAACGAACAGCACATATCCGAGGAACATCGCGATCAGAGCGATCGGAAAGTTCATCATCAGTTCCTTTCCGTCGTACGGGTACCACTCGCCGCCTACCGCAACGGCGAAATCGCTGCCGACCTTGAACTTGGTAATGAAATGCTCAAAGAACAGCCCAAGATTGTCGGGAAAATACGGATTGATAACGTTGCCGAGTATCATTCCGGCGGTCGTAAAGGCGAGCGGCCGCCATTCGAACCGGCGTTCATTGACCGCGATGATCACCGTCCAGATTATCGCCGCGAACCACAAAAGCGGGAACAGGCTGTATGTCCAGACAAACGCAAACATCAGCGGCAGCAGCCAGATGTACTTTCGTTGGAACAACAAGTGGATCCCGAGTACCGTGATGATAATGGTCAGCGGCGGAGCCTTGCCCATATTCATCCGGTAGTAAAACGCGTTGGCACATGTCAGCAAGGCGGTGAGCCAAATGAGCTGATGCTTGATCCCGTATCGATAGATCAGCCAATAGACCGAAAAAACGGCAAAAGTAGCGTAAAAGACAGTCGCCACCTTGGCCGCCATCACCGGCTCGAAAAACCAAAGGAACGGGATCTGGAGCAAATGGAACAAGAAGTGATGATCGGCGTAATCCTGCGGGTTAAGTACCGTCAGCGGCAGCCACTCGAACGTTGGCAGCCATTTACCGTGCTTGAAGTTCTCCCACAGCAGCGACGACCATCTGATGTGGTAATAACCGTCCCAGTCGCCGCAGCAAATAGCGTCGGTCCTCGACTGAAGGAACGTCAGGACCATCAGGATCGCGCAAAACCCGAAGATCAAATAGATGATCCGAACCGCCGATTCGGATTCAAGAAATTCGTTCCAAGTCTGCTTTTTCGGGGTCGGGTCAATAGGTGTTTCGATCGAATTTTCGTCCATTTTAGAATCGTGTCAACCTCAAAATATTACACGAGCACGATGCAAATTAAAACGCGCAGCCTGGTTGAACTTCTTTGATCAATACTCGAGTCCCATTTTACCGATGCATATTGGGAAAGCACTCCTCGCCATTTCGGCGATCGTTATTTGCGGCGGTCGCAAATTCAATTCTGATACCGTGCAAATAATTTTCTATGCAAACAACCAAAAGTGGCTTATAATTCGGGAAATTTCTAAAACTAGAGGTGGAATGCGGAGAGTTATGCTTACCAGATGCAGGATCTTACTCATTTTTGCGGTGGTGGTCTGTCTGCCATGTTGGGCTATCGCACAAACATCATCATTTACCTATCAGGGAAAACTAACTGACGCGAACATCAATGCCACTGGAGCATATGATCTGTTGTTCAAATTGTTTGACCAACCGACGGGCGGGTCACAGATCGGTTCGAATTTCACCGCCGACGACGTTAATGTGGCTTCCGGAGTGTTCTCTGTAACGCTCGATTTTGGGACCTCCGCGTTCACAAACGGTTCCGCCAGATACTTACAGATCGAGGTCCGCCCCGGAGCGAGCAGCGGAGCCTACACGGTTCTCGTTCCGAGACAGCTTATTACGAGTGCACCTCATGCTATAAAGTCACTCAATGCCGATACGGCAACGACGGCACTCACGGCTCAGACCTCACCAAACATGGCTCTTTTGGGCTCGCTACGCTGGGATCTGTTGCGAACACCGGCGACATTTGCCGTTGGAACAAACCCGATCGCCTGCGCGTCGGACGGAGCGAATATTTGGGTCGTAAACAACGGATCCGGAAACGTTACGAAACTTCGCTCCAGTGACGGTGCAAATTTGGGAACCTTCAACGTCCGAAACGATCCGAGAGCGGCGGCATTTGACGGCACATACATTTGGGTGACAAACAACGGCAACACTAATGTTACAAAGCTCAGGGCGAGTGACGGTGTGAGTCTGGGCAATTTCCCTGTCAACTTTCCACCCGCTGGTATCGCATTTGACGGAGCCAATATGTGGGTGGTCCATTCCGCCGGATCGGTCACCAAACTGCGTGCGAGCGACGCTGCCGATCTTGGGACTTTTCCTGTTGGAAGTCAGCCTGTCGGTGTAGCGTTTGACGGAACCTATATTTGGGTTTCCGATCCCTCGACCGGAAGGCTCTATGTTGTCAGACTCGTTGATGGTGCGGTCGTTACCTCGGTCTTTGTTGGTTCGGGATCGCTTCGTGACGTTGCGTTTGACGGTAACAATATTTGGGCTATCAAAGAATCGTTGAATCAGGTCGTCAAGGTAAGGGCTAGCGATGGCGCTATTTTGACGACAGTCGGTGTGGGAATTACGCCCAATGGAATTGCGTTCGACGGAACACATATTTGGGTGTCGAACTCGATCAGCAATACCGTGACGAAGATATTTGCAAATGACGGTTCTGTGGTCGGCACCTACAATGTCGGAAACAGTCCGCGCGGTGTATGTTTTGACGGAGCAAGTATCTGGGTCACAAATTTCAATAGCAATACGGTGAGCAAGATAACGACGTTTAAGTAGCTCGGAGTAATTACGCCAAATGAAAACAACAGAATTCAGGTCTAAAATCTCGGGCAGTATTGCACTGCTTTTCACGATCGCGCTATTTGCCGGATCGTCGTCAGCACAGTCCGGCGGACAATTTTCGATCACGCAATCGGTCATTGCGGGCGGCGGCACAGGACCATCCTCCGGCGGCAATTTCGAAGTGTACGGTACGGCCGGACAACCTGCGGCCGGCGGCAGCTATACTGGCCTGCCTTATTCCTTCAGAAGCGGATTTTGGCAAATGGACCTAGCCCCTTCGGCTTCGCTGGTTTCCGTAGCCGGGCGTATCAAGACCACTGACGGCCGCGGCATCCGTAATGCAATAGTCATACTTTCACGAAGCGGCGAGCAGATTCGCGTTGCCCGAAGCGGCAGTTTTGGCTATTTTCAATTAGACGACGTTGAGGTCGGGCAGACATATATTATTACAGTCGGAAGCAAGCTCTACACATTTGCGCCTCAAGTGATCGTCTTGACTGACTCGATAGGCGACATTGAATTGGTCGCGATCCCTTGATTGACGGCGATGCTCTCACTTTATTTTGGCTTCAACCGCGTTGTTCGTAGAGGTGCCTTTTGGGGCACCTCTTTTTGCATTGTCGACTCATCGTAAGCTCGTTTGGTATCATCATAGATTCGTTATGTACCCAAAAGGCAATCTTTACATACCGGCGACACACGGCCGCCTCGAAGCGATAGTCAAGGAGCCTCATGGAACAAGACGCGGGATCGGTGTTGTTTGCCATCCGCATCCATTAGGCGGCGGCACGATGCATAACAAGGTCGTTTTCCGGGCTGCCGCCGGGCTGCTCGACGCGGGGCTTTTGACGGTCAAATTCAATTTTCGCGGTGTCGGCGGCTCGAGCGGAGTCCATGATGAGATCGTAGGCGGCCGCGAAGACGTGGCGGACGTGCTGAGATACGTCGAATCCGAATATCCCGAAGATACGATAACGCTTGCCGGATTTTCCTTCGGCTCGCGCACCGGTCTCGAGGCCGCGATCGACGACCCGAAGGTCAAACGGCTGATCTCGATCGGAACGCCGGTTGATAAATACGACGATTACGACTTTTTGATCGGCCTGCAAAAACCGATCCTTTTTGTTCACGGCGACAGCGACGAATTTGGGTCGATCGAAACACTCAAACCGCTGATCGATAAGATCGCCGCCACAGCCGACACGGAACTCGTCGTTTTTAACGACTGCGGCCACTTTTTTGACGAGCATCTCAACGAGTTGCGCGAGGCGGTTCGGATCTGGACGGAGAAAAAGCTGTCCGAAGAATGACTCGGGGGGCCGATGCGATCAGCATTGAACCACTAAAACGCAGCTATTTCTTGTTCGGATAGCTCAAGCGACAGAATATTAATCTTATGGAAACAGAAACTAATCGCGACGCGGCGATCCGGCTGACGATGATGCCGCGGGACACAAACGCCCACGGCACGGTTTTCGGCGGCGTGATCTTGAGCTACATTGACGTCGCCGGCGGCGTCGAGGCGGTTCGCCATACCAAGCATAATCGCTTTGTGACGGTCGCGATGAAAGAGGTGATATTTCACGAACCCGTTTTCATCGGTGACCTCGTGAGCTTTTATGCCGAAACATTGCGGGTCGGCAATACGTCGATCACGATCCATGTCGTCGTCGAGGCCGAACGCTTTGGCACGCCCGGCGTGATCGCCAAGGTCACCGAGGCCGAACTTACCTTTGTCGCCGTTAATGAAGCCCGCGAAAAGGTCAGGATCGGAGGATAACGATGCCAACCTGGAAGCTAGAGGTCGAATACGAAGGAACGCGGTATCGCGGTTGGCAAATGCAGCATAACGCCAAGTCGGTCCAGGGCGAAATGATGGACGTATCGCGGCAATTGTTCGCCTCGCGGGTCGATCTTTACGGAGCCGGACGGACGGATGCGGGCGTTCACGCATTGAGCCAGATCGTGCACCTCAAGGTACGCGAATTGTCGGTGAACCTGACGCCGCGGCAGATCCAGTTCGGCTTTAACGATCTGCTTCCGCACGACATCAACATCGTCAAGGTAACAAACGCTCCCGACGACTTTCATGCCCGGCATGATGCCATAGGGCGGTTCTACCTTTATCAGATATCGACACGCCGAACAGCATTCGGCAAAAATCTGGTGTGGTGGATCAAGGACGATCTCGACGCGAACGCGATGCGCCAGGCGGCCGGAATGCTCGTCGGGCGTCATGATTTCCGCTCGTTTTGTGAAACCGAGGAGGGCAAGAAACAATCGACGCTGGTCGAGGTCAGTCACGCCGATGTATTTACCGACGGCGACCTGATCTGCTTTCGGATCGGGGCGAGCCATTTCCTTTGGAAAATGGTCCGGCGGATCGTCGGGATGCTAGTCGAGGTCGGCCGCGGTAACACCACGTATGACGCATTTGAACGCCTGCTTCGTTTCGAGTCCAATGTCCCGGCTCAGTTTACCGCTCCGCCGTCAGGACTCTTCTTTGAAAAGGTCCTTTATCGCGGAGACAGCCCGCCGAAAGAACGCAAAGGGGCGTTCACGATAGGTTAACCCGCTGGTGCTTGCTTTCGGTTACACGTTATGACAAATTAAATCTATACGGATTTGTAAGGTTTAACACAAGGGAGAGATCATTAATGCCACATATTATTGCCGAAACGGCAACAGGGACAATTTCGTTTGAAACAGAGGCGGGCCGGAAACTTGTGCTCGCGCTTGAGGACAATGGTGTCGACATTTTGCACCGCTGCGGCGGCAATGCCAGATGCACGACCTGCCGCGTCGAGGTGATCGCCGGCGACGCCGGCGAAATGGGAGCCGACGAGCAGGCTATTCTTTCGACCAAGGAGGGCCTGAGCGAAAATACCAGGTTGTCCTGCCAGATAAGAGTAAACGGCGATATGGAAGTTAAGGTGGTCAATCAGGCGAGCGTTGCCGGCATCGACGCCGGAACGCGTCCGCAGGACTAGTAATTTCGAGTTCCGCCTGCGGACGGCACATCCTTAATTGGAGGTGAAGCGACCGGGAACGGAATTTCGACAACGGGAGAAAAACAATGGGTTTGAACACAACATACACAGCAAGAACTTTTGACCTCAGCGACCTGAACGGCATCTCCAACGAAACGCTGGCGATGCACTTTAAGCTCTACGAGGGCTACGTGACGAACACGAATGTCCTCAACCAGCGTATCGCCGATCTCATTGGCGACGGTCAACTCGACCCGACTCAGGCCGCGGCGTTCAGCGAACTGAAGCGCCGATTTGGTTTCGAGTACAACGGTATGGTCCTGCACGAATACTATTTCGACAATATGCAGAAGCAGGGCACGGGCGATCCTTTTTCAAACTCCGCTTTCGTGGGTGCCGCCGAGGCCAGTTTTGGCAGTTACGAGACCTGGAAGGCCGATTTTGTCAATACCGGCAAAATGCGTGGCGTGGGCTGGGCAGCCGTCTATCAGGATCCGTCAAACGGTGCAATTTCGAACCACTGGATCAACCTTCACGAAACCGGAAATGTCGCCGGATACAAGCCGATCCTGATCATGGACGTCTGGGAGCATGCTTTCATAAAGGATTACGCCCCGGTCGACCGTCCGAAGTACATCGAGGCGTTTTTCTCGAACATCAATTGGACGACCGTCAACGCTCGGCTCGGTTAATCGGCCGCTAACGTTACCGAAACCACAGATAAACACGGGAACCGCACGGGTAAAGATATCGGTGTCGAACTGTGTTAATCTGTGGTTTCATTGCATTTTATGATCGACGAAAAAGTTTTAGTACAAAGTTTTCTCAACCGGAAAGGCCGCGAGAGGCTCAAAAAGCCGGATTGGCTAAAGATCAAACTGGGCGATCCGAAAAATCAGAACGCCGTTCTCGAATTGATCGACGGCCTGAATCTTCATACGGTCTGTCAGGAGGCAAAGTGCCCCAATCTGTTTGAGTGCTGGACCGACAAGACCGCGACCTTTATGCTCGGAGGCGACACGTGTACGCGGCACTGCGGATTCTGTGCGGTCAATAAGGGCAAGCCGATGGACCTCGACCCGATGGAACCGACCCATGTCGCCGAGGCCGTAAAACATCTTGGGCTCGCTCATGCCGTCATCACCTCGGTAAACCGCGACGACCTGCCGGACGGCGGTTCGATGCATTGGGCCGAGACGATCACTAAGGTTCGTGAACTCAGCCCTGATTGTAAGGTCGAGGTCCTGATCCCGGATTTTAACGGCGATGAAACGGCCCTGAACAATGTATTGGCGGCCAGGCCGAATGTGCTCAATCACAACACGGAAACGATCGCCCGGCTGTACCGCCGCGTCCGTCCGGACGCAAAGTACGCTCAAACGCTCGAGTTGCTCGAGCGGTCGGCCCACTTCCGCGACACTCAGTTTCCTGAGATGAAGACCAAAAGCGGCATCATGGCCGGCCTGGGTGAGGAGTTCGAAGAGGTCGTCGACCTGATGAAAGACCTTCGCAGCGTCTCGTGCGACATCATGACGATCGGCCAATACCTGCAGCCGTACGAAAAGCGTCTGCCGGTCGAGCGATATGTCACACCGGAGGAGTTCGCCGAATGGAAACGCATCGGGCTCGACCTCGGCTTCAAGCACGTTGAGTCGTCGCCTTTGACACGAAGTTCGTATCACGCACGCCAACAGACAGAAAGCGGTGAATAAAGGTGAAGATACTCGCGACAGCACGGTTGACGATCCGCGAAATCGAGCCGGATGTCGACGCGGAGTTTATCTGCGCTTTGCTAAACTCACCCAAATTCCTTAAATACATCGGTGACCGCGGCGTGCGCAACTCCGAGGCGGCGGCTGAGTTCATTGAGACGCGGTATCGCCAAAGCTATCGCGACCACGGATTTGGGCTCTACACGGTCGAGTTGCTGCCCGATGGCCCCCAGATCGGGATCTGCGGGTTCGTACGGCGGGACACACTGCCGGAACCGGACATTGGATTTGCTTACCTGCCGGAGTTTGAAGGAAAAGGCTACGGATTTGAGGCCGCGGCCGCAATGATGGAATATGGCCGTACCAAACTGGGAATGCGGCGCATACTGGCGATCACGTCACCGGATAATGACGCTTCGGGCGGCCTGCTCGCTAAACTCGGCTTTTCTTTCGACCGAATGCTAGTGTCTGACACCGAATCGCTGAAATTATATTACTCGGAACCCGCGGCCTGAACTTTGTTCCGCAAAAATTCGTTCTTTCATGCGTCTGTAGATATCGGTGACTAGTTTGCCGTTTATTTTTTGGAGGCTATCAATGGACAGTTTCAAACACGCCGTCCCGACTTCCGGTAACGGGCAAAAGACCCACCAGCAATGCTGGCTTGCGTCATTCGGGATGCTCTACAAGTATCACAAGCTCAACGCAAATTCGATCGAAGAAAAGCTAAGTGCCGCCGGGATCGACGTCGCAACCGCCAAATCGGACGGTATGCTCGACACCGATTACAAGACCGCGGCGACGGCACTCGGACTTACCGCACTTTCGGTTGCACCGTTCAAGGAAACGAGCTTTTTCGATTTTGACGTTTCGTCAGGAGCGTATAAGTTTCTCGACGAGTTAAAGAAAGGCCCGCTTTGGGTCTCACGATACATCAAACCCGGGTTGTATCACGCGATCGTCGCGACAGGCTACAACGACGACGGCAAAGGGTACATAATTTTCAATAATCCATATCCGGGGCCGACCAATGCGGTGGAGGACACATCGGTACCGGCGACGCTGTTCGTCCGCGACCTGACCAACGCAAAAGGTTCCGTCATGGCATACCGTTAGGCGTCGGCTTAAGATTAGCCGCAAAATGAAATAGAATGCAGAGTTTGAGGTATCAAGCTCTGCATTCTTTTTTATGAAATACGGACTCATCGCCGGCAATGGCCAGTTCCCCTTTCTAGTTATCGACGGCGCTCGCCGTCAGGGGGCCGAACTCTCGGTCGTCGCGATCAACGAGGAAACAGATCCGCGGATCGAACGCGAAGCGTCGGACGTCCGTTGGGTCGGGATCGGCCAACTTGGCAAAATGATCTCCTTTTTCAAGGATCGAGGAGTTGAGCGTGTGATGATGGCCGGTCAGGTGAAGCACGTCCAGATATTTTCAGGGGCGATGCCGGATATGCGGATGGTAAAAATGCTCTGGAATTTGCCGCGCCGCAATACCGACTCGCTGATCGGGGGCATTGCCTCGGAACTTGCCAAGGACGGTATCGAGTTGATCGACTCGACGTTCTTTGTCGGTGACCATCTCGCCGCTGACGGCGTAATGACCAAACGGCGGCCGAGCGATCTCGAACTCGAAAATATCGAGTACGGCCTGCAGATAGCCCGCGAGATCGCACGTCTCGACCTCGGCCAGACGATCGTCGTCCGGGGCAAAGCCTGCGTCGCGGTCGAGGCGATGGAGGGCACCGACGCGGCGATCAAGCGTGCCGGTGAACTTGCTAACGGCAAACTGACCGTCGTCAAGGTCGCTAAACCGCATCAGGATATGCGTTTCGACGTGCCGGTAGTCGGTATTTCGACCATCGAGACGATGATCGCGGCGGGTGCGACTTGCCTTTCGATCTCGGCCGGAAAAACACTGATCTTTGACCGCCAGGTCATGCTCGCCCTCGCTGACCGGCACAACATATGCGTGATCGGCTCGCCAATTGAAACCTTTTCGGACAACGAAGCGTAATTAGCGCCATTGTTCGTACCAAATCCAGGAGAAATAATGAGAAGAAATTTATTTGCGTTTTTACTGCTTTCGGCGTTCGTTTTTCAGAGCACCGCTCTGGCTCAAACGGCGGTCAAGATCACGCCGGCCGAAAAAAAGGCTGCTGAAGGCGTCACAGCCGCACAGTTGAAGGACTATCTCTATTTTGTCGCTTCAGACGAAATGGAAGGCCGCGATACGCCCTCACGGGGACTCGACACCACCGCCAAGTTCATCGGGATGAATCTCTCGCGATGGGGATTCAAACCTGCCGGCGACAATGGCACATTCTATCAAAAGATCGCCCTCAAAAAGGACGCGATCGACCCGGCGGGAACGTCGGTTGAGGTTGGCGGACAGAAATTCTCGTACGGCGACGACATCGTCCGCGTATCGGGCAATTCGACAGCCGCGATGTCGGCACCGATCGTTTTTGCGGGCGACGGCTGGATGATAAAGTCCAAAGGCCTCGACCCGTACAAGAATATCGACGTCAAGGGCAAGCTCATCGCTGTTTACAGTGACGGGCCGTCGTCGGGGCGAAATATCGTCGCTCTTCCTCAGGGAGTCACACAAGCCGATCTGACCGGTGAGCGCGGCAAGGACTGGGCCGATGTAACCACTTACGCCCGTGCGAACGGTGCCGCGGGTGTGCTTGTTTTGCCGTCAAAATTCCTCTCGGACAATTGGGGAATGGTCAGCCAGATGTTTGGCCGCAGCCGCATGGTGGTCGAAAAACTAGCTCCGGCCGTTCCGGCCCAGGCCGCTGGTGCTCCGTCAGTGTTTATTGCGTCGCAAAAGCTTGCGGCAGCGATCTTTGCCGGCGAAGCCAATAACCCGATGACCGGTTCGAAGACCTCGTTTGACCTGAGCGCAGACAAAAAATTCAATTTCACGATCGCGACCAAGACCGAAACTGCCTGGACGCAAAACGTCGTCGCCCTTTGGGAGGGCAGTGACCCGACGCTCAAGAGCGAAATGGTTGCGATCGGTGCACACTATGACCACGTAGGGATCAACCCGAACGCACCGGGACCGGACAAGATCTTTAACGGTGCTGACGATGACGGTTCGGGAACGGTCGCGGTACTCTCGATCGCCGAGGCGTTGGCAAAGTCGCCGAAGCGTCCCAAGCGCTCGATCCTCTTCGTTTGGCACTGCGGTGAAGAAAAGGGCCTGTGGGGCAGCGACTACTTCAACAAATTCCCGACCGTTGACATCAAAAAGGTCGTCGCTCAGCTCAATATCGATATGATCGGCCGCAGCCGAAAGGCCGATGACACCAATCCGAAGAACAAAGAACTGTCGGGCGAAAATACGATCTACGTGATCGGCGCCGATATGATGAGTTCGACCCTCGGATCGGTCGTCAAGGGCACAAATGCCGGCTACCTGAATATGACTTATGATTTTCGGTATGATGACCCGAAAGACCCCAACCGGTTCTTCTTCCGTTCGGACCATTTCAATTATGCCGTCAACGGCATTCCAATCGCGTTCTGGTTTGACGGTGTCCACGAAGACTATCACCAGGCCGGCGACCACGCCGACAAGATCGACTATGTGAGAATGGAAAAGATCACTCGAACGATCTTCCTAACGATGTGGGAATTGGGCGAACTGAAAGATCGGCCGAAAGTCGATAAGCAGTTGCCGCCTGAATTGACCCAGCGTTGATCGCCGCAGGATAGAAATGCCCCGAAGCCGTTGCAGATCAAAGAACGGCTCCGGGGCATTTTTCCGTTTGTACGGCTATTGACCGGCCGCGATCAAAAACGTCAGATTAGACCTCTTCATAACAATCCCCCAGTCTGATGTGTAAGTTTGGCTCCCGATCAAAAGAGACTCCGAAAGGTCAATGGGTTGCCTTTACCCAGACCCGTCGGCTTTTGACTTAGACACCGTTCCCGGCGATTCGTTCCGTTATTTTTTGCTCGACAGCAGCAGTCGGTAGGCTTCGGATCTGTTCAAGCCAAGTTCTTTGGCGGCTTTCTTGAGCGCGGCCCGATTGTCCAATCCCTCGGATTCGAGGTTGGCGACGAGCTCGGCAAGCGTCGATCGAGGCCGGTCAACGACCGCGTCGCTCATTCGATCGATTACTAGAACGATCTCACCGCGAGCCGCGCTCTCCGAAAATTCCGCGGCCAATTCGGAGAGAGTGCCCCGGCTGAAAGATTCGTGAAGTTTTGTGATCTCGCGGGCGACGACCGCCCGACGGTCGCCGAGTATCTCGAGGCAGTCCGCTAGTGAGCGAGCGATGCGATGAGGCGTTTCGTAAAGCACGAGCGTTGCGGGTATCGCTCGTATCTCCTCGAGTCGTTTCCGGCGGTCGCCGCTCTTTGAAGGCAAAAATCCGCCAAAAAAGATCGAATCGGTCGGCAACCCCGATGCAACAGCAGCAGCCGCAAATGCAACGCATCCGGGAACAGGGACGACCGGGATCCCGGCGTCAATCGCATGTTCAACGATCCTGAAGCTCGGGTCAGCTATCCCCGGAGTTCCGGCGTCAGAAACGACCGCGACCGAAATGCCTGATCTAAGATCTTCGATCAGGCTGGCCGCCCGCTCAGCTTCGTTATGCTCATGATAACTCACGAGTTTGGCCGATATCTCAAAATGGCTCAGTAATTTGCGGGTGTGCCGTGTATCCTCGCACGCGATCACGCCGACCGAACGCAGCGTATCGAGTGCCCGTAGGGTCGTGTCCCGGAGATTGCCGATCGGCGTCGCAACGAGGTAAAGAGTTCCCGGCATAGGGTGAATATAGCGAAGTTGTGCTTAAAAATAAAAAGCCCGGGCCCTTTCGGACCCGGAACTTCAGGTAGAGTGAAGATTGCCTGCTTAGAAGGGCAAGCGGATCGGCATTCGGTCACGCCAGTTGCCATTGTTGTTCCCGCGGTTGTTGCGGTTGTTGCGGCCGCGGTTGTTGTAGTAATTGAGACCGTAGGTGTTTGCGATGATCTGAAGGTCATTGCTGATCTCATTCCACTGGTTCTGCAAGGCACCATTGCCGCGCGATCGGTACATTTCCTGCTCGATCCGTGAACCGATGTCGACGACCCGGCGAGCTTCGTCCGCACTGTTGTCCATATTGCGGCCCCGGCCGTACTTGTCCTCAAGACGATCTGCTGCTTTGGCGAACTGATCAGCGAGGTCCTCGATATCGCTTCTGCGTCCGTTACCATAACCGCCGTATCCACCGTAGCCACCATATCCGCCCCCACCGTAGCGTCCGCTCTGGTCGGTCAGACGTTCAAAGTTCTTTGCACGGATCTTCAGATTCTGCACAGTTGAGCGGATATTGCCGTAGTAGTTATTGTTTCCATAACGACCATTGCCATAACCGCCATTACCATATCCGCCGCGGTTGTAGTCGTCGTCGCGATCACGCCATTGAGCCGAAGCGATGGCCGGTAAACCCAGAACCAATAACGAAAATGCTGCGACAGCCAAATATGTTTTAATACGAGTCATTGTTTTATCCCCTTATCGTTTTCTATGGCAATGTGTTGGCCATTGCTCGATGTGGCTAATGGCAAAAGGCGTGCCAAACTTTTTGAGGCGAGTGCAGATCAACTGTAAGTAGTCCGTTTTGCAACAGTTACAGCACCACATTTACTGCCGAACAAGATCACCGGAACTGTCGCAGGCCGATAGATGTCGCAAATGGTAAGTCTGGTAACGCAATACGTATCAGTGCCCTGCCGTTGGTATTTACCGCGCCGGACTGGCCTCGGCCTGACAAGAAAAAGCCGGGCCCTCAATTGCAAGCCCGGCTTTAACTTCGTATTTAGGCTCCCCGCCGAGATCACGGTTCCGGGCCGATCTCGATACCGCTGACATCCTCCGTGACGGTGATCAGACGCGGCCTGAAGACCAGTCCTTTGGCACGAACGTCGATCGTATATGTTTCGCCGACGGCGACATCGTCAAATCTGAATCTGCCGAACCCGTTGGTCAACACCGACCTGCGAGCACCGGCAGCTCCGCTCAGCACCACGGTCGCCCGCGAGAGTCCGGCACCGTTTGCCCGTATCACAGTACCTTCGATCGTTGCTCCGGCTGACGTCGGGACCAGCAGTGAGACATTTGCCGCCGTAAACGCGGTCGCCAATGTCGAGGCGGTACCGTCGACGACCTCACTGATCACCGGATCGCTGGTAAAGCTGATATTGGTCGTCGGCGGATGACCGGGAGCCACGTCAAACGCGATGTACAGCAATCGACGTGAACCCGCCGCAAATGGTGACGTCGGAGCACGATCGATGGCGATCCCCAATTTTCCTGCCGCGGCCTGAGAATCGTTGATGGTGAGCACGGCCCCGGCTGCGTCCGGCCCCAGTTCGATCGACGACGGCGAGCTTAGCACCGCCGGGTCAAAGTTCATTGCAAATCCGGCCGCCACCTCGTCACCCTGGGCCTCGAGGTCAACCGCAACGATGACCTTGTTGCCCGCTCGATACAGGCTGACAGGTTTTATCTCACGCGGGAGCAGGCCGGAACGCATTCCGGCGATCGGCTTGGGTGAGTATGAAAACGGCGTCTCGGGGCCCGCGGCCTCTGATCGATTGTCTAGAGCGGCCGCGTATCGGCGGGCCTGGATCACGTCGCCGACGGACAAGGCTCCGTCGCCTCCCGACAGTCTCGGTGCCGCGTCGCTGCGTTGAAACTCGTTGTAGACATTAGCGCTGTCAAGATTGGCGATAAATCGCCTTACCTGCGCCACATCGTCATTTCCGACTTGGCCATCATTCCCGTTCGGTCGTGGTGCCACATCGCCCTCGGTGTCGCCGCCAAGGATCCGTATTGTCGCATCTGGCTGCGAGGGAGCCGCTTCCACATTTCCGGCATTGTCACGCCCGATCGAATAGAAGCGGTACGTTCTGCCCCATTTACCACCGAACGTAGTGCTTGTTGTCGCTCCTGAGTTCAAGAACGGAGTGTAAGTTCCGCCATTTTCTGACGAATAGAGTATTGTGCTGGCAAAGCCGGATCCGTCGTTATCGTCAGAGGTCGTCCAATTGATCGGGATCTCCGGAACAGCTGACGTCGCAGGCAATGGTGCGATCTGACTGGTTGGGATCACGCTGTCCAGCAAGTTCGATGTCGCATTGGTCACGATCGGCTCATTTTGATCAAATATGATCGTCGCGGAATTGCTGATCATTGTACGATTCGGGAAACTCGATCGAGCTTCGACCGTGAAGATAACAAAACCCTCGCCGTCCTTATTTGCGTTATTTGGCGGCAGGATACCTCCGAACGGATCGAGCGGTGCTTCGCCCGTATTCGGGTCGATCGCCTGTATTGTCCAGAACACACGGTTGTTTACCAGGTCAACGCCAGCGAGGATGTCGGCCTGCAAATTACCTAGATCTTCTCCGAGCTGAACACGGCTTTGATAATATGACTGGCCGTCCGGTATCACGTATCGGTTCTGCTTGAACCCTATCTCCTTTAGCCTGACCGTTCTCAGGTCAAGCGACGGTGGCAGCTGGTCGGTAATTCGGACCAGCTGCGAAGGCGCGGTCGCACTCGAGAGGTTCTCAAAGTTGATCCGATATTCGAGTGGTTGCCCGACAGGCACGAATTTTTCACCCCCATAGCCTTCAGGCCCGATCTTTTCGTTCGGATCGATGGATATCGGGAATGAAGTGAAATGCTCCTCGGGTGGTGGGGGCAGGCAATCGTAGTATGCGGTGACGCAATTTAGCCAATCCATAAAGCCCTTGAAGCACGTCAGGGCGATCGACACTATTTTCAGCCAAGGGATCACCTGGCCGGCGCATTCGGTGCCGATCCCTCCGAGTGTCGAGGCTATTAAGTTAGATACGGTCCCCAATTTATTCCATGCGTCGCCGGGACCGCCATTCAGCCAGACACCCATGACCGTGTCGACGGCGGTGACCACGCCGCCAAAAACTGCACCGATACATCCGCTGGGCAAAAATTCCTGCAAAGCCGCAAACAATAGCCCAACGACAAATGTCCGCATGCAATTCTTGAGATTCTCGTTGCATTGCTCTTCTGTTCCGTTACCTAGGAGCACAGCCTTTCGGTTGAGAAGGTCAATTTGGTCAGATCGAGACAGTTCGTACCAATCCGTCATCGGCGGGAACGTAGCGGCCTTGATACTAAAGCCACCAAAACCGAACGGAAGCACGACGTCAATGTTGACGGTGACGGTGCGTCTGCTGCCCAGTACAGGTGTAAATAGCGGAATGATCCGAATTCCGTCAGCTTCATAATGTGCGGGCAGCTGCGACGGTATCGCGTCGGCCTGCATATACTCGTGCATATCGCCAACGTGATTGCTCATGTCCAGCTGATATGCAAACCTGCTCGGCATCGCGATCATTATCGGAACGAGATACTGATCATTGAGGCCATCATTCGATACCGAGATCGAGTAGCGAACACGTCCGCCTCTGCTTGCGTTGGGTCCTTTTATTGAGACGCGCGGTTCTGATGCTCCGCCGCCGCTGATGACCTTAAACCCATTAGGCAGCGTTGCCGTCTGAGTATCCGGATTGCGAACGACTATGTCGTAGTCGCCCGCAGGCTTGCCCTTTAGATCAAAGATCGCTGCAATCGATGACGTGAAAATGGTTGTTCGCAGCGGCGTTATCTCAGTTCCGCCCGAACCGACGAGTTTCAATGTTGCTCCCGCCTGGAATTTGGCACCTTCGACGATCAGCGATGCATATCCAGCATTTCCGGCTTCCTCGGGTGACACCGATCGGATCGAGAACGGTAATATCTTGGCTTGAACGATAATGTTCTGGTCCGGGACCGGAACGCCATTCTGTGCGGCGGTCTTTTTCAATTCCTTGTCGAAATTGCCGGCAAAACTCTCAGGTATCAGGTCCGTTCGGACCATCGAAAAGTATTTGCCTTCCTGCGTTTCGGAAATGACGTTCTCCTGGTTGCCTTCGCCCGGGCGGCTGCTCTGAAAATCGTAATCCGCTCGGCTAACGACCGTATCAAAATTGGTCAGTGCCTCATTCGAACGCGAGGGAGTATCGGTGTCGAGCGAGAATACGAGCGTTTCGGCCGGCTCGGTCACATACTTGAAGAAAAGCGATGCTCCGTTGCCGAGTGTGGTATTGAACGGTGTATTGAGCTGCAGCTCGGTGATCGTGACCATTGTCGTGCTGACCGAGGTCGAAACGTTATTTGCTTCGTTGCTTTCGCGGATCCTATTCTGCGCATCCGTGCGAACAATTGCGTAATACGTACCTTCGTCAACAGGCGGCAGTTGTCCGCTATGCGACGCTGTGTAGGTGCCGCCGGCGGCGGGAACGCTTGTTGTTGAGCTGTTAAGGTCGCGAATTCCGACTAGCGTATCGCTCGCATCCCAGAACTGGTCTTTCGAAAGATAGACCGTGTCGCGCCATTGGCCCTCCACCGGGTTTGCTCCTGAATTCTGAACGGTCCATGTGAAAACCGCATTTCCGCCCAACGCGACCGTTGCTGCTGGCGAAATGTTGGTTATGCTAAGTTCCGCAGGAGGCGGAACGGTCAGATTGATCCCGAGCGGCAGACTCGTATTGTTTGAGTTATTGTTCTCAACGACCGAATTATTTTTGTCGGTCACGACGAAGACGGTATAGTCGCCCGTGAGTCCGACGGGAATAAAGACACTCGTCGACTGAACGTAACTCGCACCGCCAGCAAGTACACCAGCGTGTGTTCGGTACGTAAGCTGCGTGTCTGAAGGATCTAGGATCGAATCCCGCGACAGATAAACGTAATCAGTCCAGGAACTGGCGAGCGTTGGCGATGTTCCGACATTGGTCACGGTCCAGGTCACGGTTCGATACGTCCCGGAATAATGCGGCGTCGATACAGAAACACTCCCGGCGGAGAGGTCAACCGCAGGCGCCGACAGCGTGATCGCGGCCGATGCTTGGACATTGTTAGACTCAAATCCTGAATCCGAGGTGCCTTCGTAAATGTTCTTGCTGCCATCGCCATACGCGAGCAGATAGTAGGTGCCGGGAGCCACGTTCCCGATCGTGACCATTGTCTGCTGCGGATATGACTGCCCGCCGTTCAGCAATGATGAATTGAGTGCGTTGCCGAGATAGGTGTCGCCGCCGCTTAAGGTGGTGTCGGTCGAAAGATAGACGTTGTCACGCCAGGTCGAAGAACCCGAAGGCATCGACCCGCCAGCGTTCCGACCCGTCCATTGTACGAGGAACGAATCGCCGACCGTAGCCGATGTAGGTGCACTTACCGAATCGATCACAATATCAGGAAGATTATTTTGAACCGTGAACGTACTGCCTTGTGCTGCGTTATTTGTTTCCGACGTACCGCATTCATTCACCGTCGTGTCGGCGTCGGTCGTCAGCGTGAGATAGTAATCCCCCTGCATATACGCGGGCAGAGTTACGGTTCTCGAACCTGAATAGCTTGCCCCGCCTGCTAGTCCGCCGGTATGCTGGACGGATGCGAGGGTGACGGCCGCGATCTGCGGATCTGCCGAGATAAGCCGGACCCGGTCGATCCAATTGCCCGATGCGTTGCCGCCGGTGTTCGCGACGGTCCAGTTGACGGTGACGGTCTGGCCGGGCGATGTGACTGGCGTGTGCTGGAGGAAAGTAACCTGCAGGTCCGGCGGAACAGTGGAAAGGGTTATTTGTTTCGCCGGACTCGCATTGTTCGCCTCGGCGTCAAACCCTGGATCGAATTCGAATTGTCGCCCGTTGTGATCGGCGACGGCAAACAAATAATATGTGCCGTTCGGCAAACAGTAAGGCGTAGCGACGTTTAATGTCACGGGATGCTCTGCTCCGGGGCCGAACGGATCTTGATCATAATACGTCCCGATCAATGTGTCGGTTGTGGCGTTGAACGTTGCATCGGTCGATAGATACACCGCGTGGTACAAGAACGCTGATGCGACGAATGCTCCCTGATTACGCACCGTGAACTCGACAGGGAATGCTTCTCCGCTGGCGACCGTGGCCGGAGCGGTTGGTTGATCTGGAATAACGAGATCCGGCGGAGTGACGAGAATGTTCATCGGAGCGCCGGGCTCGGCAATATCACGTCCGGTGTTGTTGTTTTCGCCGGTAAATTCGTAAACCGTGTTTTGATAATCCGTTACGACAAAGACATACCAGAGGCCTTCGAGATCTGACGGTAGGTGAGCAAGTTGATATACCGGCGGGTTCTGAGTTCCAACACGATTTTGCGAGGTGTGCGTCGTTGCGTCCCCTGGGGTAGGCCCGTATAACTCATCACTCGTGAAGATCAACCTGTCTTGGCTGGTATTCAGCGTGGTATCTCGAGACAGATAGATCCGGTCCTTTCGCGCGATCGCGGCGTCGGTCCCGATGTTCTGGATCGAATAGTTGATCGAGATCGGTTGGCCGGCAAAAACCTCATCGGGAGCCTGCACCGATTGGACTATCAGATCGGGTAATGGCGGGACATTGACCTGAACTGCCGACGACAGCAGGTTGTTCGTCGTCGACACTTCGTTCACCGCATTGTTCGAGTTTGTTCGTACAAGGAAATGGTAAGCGCCATTAAATCCGCGCGGTATTTTAACAACGGCCGACGTAGTGTAACTCTCGCCGGGATTCAGAGCAGTTATGCTATTGACGTCGGCCAACTGCGTCGCTCCGGATGTACTTGTCGAACTCGTCCCGATGTAGAGGCGGTCCTTCCACTGCGGAGCGTTCGTCGGGCCGGTTCCGTTGTTCGTCACAGTCCATTGAACTTGGATCGTCTGGTCAAAAAAGACCGTTGGCGGCGCCGTTACATTCGTTACGACTAGATCGGGCCTGAGAGCTTTTCGGACGTAGATCGGCTGAACTCGGACATTGTTCCCCTCGTTCGCACCCTCGTTTACGATATTTGATTGGTCCGTCTGGATCAGCAAATAGTAGTTACCGGACGCCGGAATATTGGCGTATGCGATCGTAATATTCTGGATCCTATCAGCGGTCGCACCCGCGGCAAGGCCGCCGGTTAGCGTGAAACTGCCGAGTGTCGTATCGCCGCCGACGGTCTGATCTGTTGATAGGTAGACGCGATCGATCAGATTTGCGGTCGTTGCTTTGTTGCCGGTGTTCGCCGTCGTCCAGGAGAGCGAGAACGCGGTATCGGTATCAACGTCTGCAGGGGCGCTCGATGCCGTGACCTGCATATCCGGCACGCGATATTCGAACTGCGTTCCCTGGAATGTAATATTGTTGTTCTCGCCCACCGTCACTCCTTCGGTGACGGCGTTTCCCGAATCTACTTTGACGTAAAAGAATGCCGGCCCGTCATTTCTGACCGGAAGCGTCGGTATAGTTACGTTTCGCGATTGCAGACTCGTGCCGCCGGCTGCGATCGATGTCGATATATTGAACGATAGCAGCTGAGCGTCGTCAGCATTTCCGGCAACATTGTCCTCAGAGAAAAAGATCTGCGTTGCAAATGTAACGGTGGTCGCAACCTCGCCCGAATTGCGAATATTGAACGTCAA
This sequence comes from Pyrinomonadaceae bacterium, assembly GCA_044221625.1. Taxonomy (GTDB): domain Bacteria; phylum Acidobacteriota; class Blastocatellia; order Pyrinomonadales; family Pyrinomonadaceae; genus OLB17. Next base: position 36,412 of record JBGAOU010000009.1, read on the forward strand.
TCCATATTGGGTGCCAGTCTCGACCAAAGCCGGCACCGCAAGGTTTTCAATGACCAGATCGGGCAAACGATATTGAAACTGTGTCGCTTGAAAAGTGTTGTTGTTGGTCTCACCGGTCGTCGTTCCTTCCGGTATTACATTGCCTGAGTCGACCTTTACGTAATAGAAAGCCGGGCCGCTATTTCTCGCCGGAAGTGGAGGAATAGATACGGAACGAGACTGCGGGATTACTCCGCCGGCAGCGATCGGTGTCGTTATATTGAACGAGAGCAGCTGAGCATCGTCAGCATTTCCGGCGACATTGTCTTCAGAGAAAAATATCTGTGTTGCAAATGTACCTGACGTCGCAACGGTTCCGGCATTGTGCACATTGAAAGTCAAGGAGTAAGCAGTGCCCGGTTCGACGTTGGCGGGAACGACTAGGTCCTCGACAACGAGGTCAGCCGTGTTTACCTGGATCGGCTGTGCGATGGTGTTGTTGGCATAGTTCCCCTCGACCATCGCTTGAAGATGATTCGTCTTAAAGATCAAATAGTACTGGCCGGATGCGGGGATCCTGCTCGCCGGAATATTGACATTTAGAGTCGTTGGCCCTCGACTGGCTCCGGCGGCCAATATCGCCTGACTTTGGGTTACCAACGCTGCTCCGTCGCCGGCATCGAGTACATTGTCGGCCGACAAATAGATACCATCGAAAAAGGACGAACTGCTAACTGGCCCGATATTTTGGATCGTTCTTGACGTCGAAAAAGCAACGCCCGGAACCGCTGCTGAGGGCACGGTAAACCCGGTCGCGGCGATGTCGGGCCGAGCCGGATGCAGTGAAATACTATGTTGAGCCTGAGCGATCGTTGGCAGACTCCGGGTCGCAAGGACCCCGGCCGTAATGTAAGAAGTCTGGGCCGCAGATGTGATCGGGAAATCAACGGTCTGTTGGCCTTCCGGAATTACCACGCTCGCCGGGACCGTTATTGCGCCAACCATCCCCAGAGCGCTCAAGGTCACAGTGGTTCCGCCCGCAGGAGCCGGAGCATCAAGGTAAAGCGTTCCGGTCGTCGCGGCCCCTGATGCCAGCGGATGCGGTGAATTGATACGCATTGAGAGCGGCTCTTGAACCGTCGTCGGAACGCCCCAATGTAGTCCATTGACGCCTTCGAAAATGCCGGAGAGATCGATCTGTTCTTCGATCCCTGTTGCCAGTTCATACGAACGAACACCCAGCCCTCGAATTTCGTAATCCGGGATCTCGTCATATGCGCCGATCGGATATGCGATCTTTGTTCCATCGGGCGACCAGACGGGCTCGCCAAAAAACCCTGACGGCGTATGGTCGGCGATCGTAGCTCCAGTCGCCGCGTCAATGATCCTGAGTTTGCGGACCGCGGTGGCCGGATTGCCCGACCCCTCGACATAGTAAACGGCTATCTTGGTGCCGTCGGGCGAATATTGGGGCGAGATAGGTGTAACATCATCGTTCGACGCATAGACCATCGTGCAGCCGCCGCTGCCGTCTGTCGGAACACGGAAAATAGCGTAAACCCCCAGGTCAGAATCCCATTGAACATAGATCAAGTGGTTTCCGTCCGGCGAATAGTCAGGTGAGTGCGGGCCATAAATGCCGGGGATCAGGTCTTGGCCCGGACGACGACGCACAGTATTTCGCATTCCTGTCGACGTGCATTCTGAGATATCGACGTCCGTTTCGATACCGCTTCCGTACACTTCAACCGTTTTTAGATTATCGCCGTTGTCCAGGAAAGCGATCTTGGTGCCGTCGGGCGAAAAGGTCGGATTCATCGGCCCAAGAAATGCACCGGTAAATATGCGGCGCTGATCCGAACCGTCCGCGTTCATGACGTAGATCGAGCGATAATCGTGACGAGTGTAGTAATCTGCGCCTGGCGGGGCATCGCGAAGACTAATAAATACGATCTTTTTGCCATCGTTCGACCACTGCGGCTCAAGGTCGTCAATCGTCGAGAGTGCGACCGGCGTTCCGGTCGGCTGAATTACTTGGATCTTATCAACTCTCGAACCGCTCGTGTAAACACTGCCGTCGCCCTGGCCGACGATGATGCGGTCGCCGCTGCTGCCGTAGGCGTTGTCGACGGTTGAGCCTTGGGTGTCGCGTCTCTTTGCGGTACTGCTCCTTGAAATGGGCAATGATACTCTCGACGCCAGTTTGGCAACGCCGTCAAGCAGCGAGGCACTTGCGGTCCGCTCAAGTGCCGTGCCGGCAACCGCCGACATGATCACCAAAGCCAATGCCAGGAGCAGAAATCGAACCGTTCGAATACGACCAAAAGCCATCATTTCACCCTCACTTTTCTAACCGGATTGTTCCCTTGTAGAAAAATGCGAGAAATGACGGCTTTTGCCGACAATCTTTTTTTAATTTTTGATCAGTTTACGCCGCGATCCGCCCGGCCCGCTATTGCCCCACGGCCTTTTCAGCACAGATCCGGCCGCCGCTGGCGACCTTTTCCGACAAGGAATCGAGCTTATCGACAGAACCGATTATCCGCGCCCGGAGTTCATCGAGCGTGATCGACGGTTGGGCCGCGATGACCAGAGCCGCTATGCCCGAAACATAGGGCGTGGCCATAGACGTTCCCGATGCTTCGCGGTAGCCTTCGCCAAGCCAAGTCGAGAGAATATCCTTGCCCGGTGCAGCAACGTGGACCGTCTCTGCCCCGTAGTTCGAGAAAGACGCCAGTTTGTCGTTGCGGTCGAGTGCGGCTACGCTGATGACGTTGGGCAACTTATAGTTTGATGGATAGTGCGGACGGCTGTCGTTGTCGCTGCCGTCGTTGCCGGCCGCCGCGACGAACAATATTCCGGCGTCACCCGCCGCCCTTATCGTATCTTCGAGAGCTTTTGATCGCTGCGTCGAGCCCCAGCTGGCGCTGATGACCCGTATGTTGACGCCCTTTTTCTTGCGGTCTATAGCATAATTGATAGCTTCGATCGCATCGTCGGTGTTGCCGAAACCGCCCCGCCCGAGAAACTTGAGCGGCATGATCTTTACCTTCCAGTTAATGCCCGTAATGCCCTCGCCGTTATTTCCCTCGGCACCGATTATGCCCGCACAATGCGTCCCGTGGCCATTATCATCCATCGGGTCGGCAGTCTGATCGGTCCCGTTAAATCCGTTGAGGTCGTTATATGTGCCGAGTTCGTCGTCGGTATAGGCAGGAATGTTTGACGGCCGGATCCACATATTCTCGCGCAGGTCAATGTGGGTGTAGTCGACGCCGGTGTCGAGGACAGCGATGACCACGTCAGAGTTGCCGCGGGTCTTCTCCCAGGCCTGAATAGCTCCCAGGTCAGCCCTCGCCTTTCCGCCGTCCTGTCCCGAGTTATTAAGTGCCCACTGGTCGCCGAACAATGGGTCGTTCGGCGTTGCGGCTGACCCAACGCGTTCGACCAGATCCATTCGTTTGGGGGCCGATGCCGGATCGTCGAGGTTTATACGATAATTGGGTTCGGCGTATTCGACATTTTCGAGAGCGGCGTATTCGGCAGCGACCTTCTCGGGGCTTGCGTCTTCGAGATCGTTTATCTCTACGAGGCCGCTGACCGCTTCGATCTCGTCCGTCACCACGTCGTGCCTGGACGAAGCAATAGCCCGGATCGCATCAAGGCCGGTGCCGGGCTTGAATCGCACCAAAACCTCCGGCGTGCCGGTGAGTCCCCGCGTCTTTCCGGTCGCGGCGGGATCGACACGCTCAGATCGAGCGGGCGAAGACCTGAGAGCCGATTTCCAGCGTTCGATCTGCCCGACCACGGCTGCAAGCGTCACCAAAACAACGGCCAAACCAATATGGATCCAAAAATTGCCTCGATTCATAGTACTACTCCCAACCGTTAACTAATCTATGACGTAATTTCGCCCGTGATAGTTGTGCAGACGTAACTGATATTTATCAGCCCTGTATTCATATCGATGGCCGTGCGTCTCGAGCACGATCTGCCAGCCGCTCGAGATCATCTGCGCCGACATCTCACCGTCGACCGGCGCGCCGAGAGCCATGTCCGGAAAGTCCCTTTCCGAAACGCTCTTTTCAGCGATCTCCGTCACCGAGAGATTGAGACGTTTGGCAAGGTCTTGCCTGGCCCGTGATACTGCTGAACTCTGTGTAAAACTCATATTTTAACGATATTGAATATCCTGAACACTCTACGCTCCCAAGTCAATGAAAGTTCGGCGTCAGTTCTGTTGACGCAGTTTTCGAATGGTCAAGTTTCGTGTGATCTCGACTATCGCCGGCACGATGTATGTTGCACAAGCAAATCCGAGTATCAAACCCGTCACAAATCGCGTGAGATGGGTATTTTCCCAGATCCCGAATATCGTCAGCGACCAGTCGATGCCTGCCGGCACAAGCGACAGAAAGAGCCAGACACGTGCAAGCGGCTCGACATCGTCGATCGGCCGCCAAAGCGGATACGCCAGAAACCCGGCGACAAGGCCGAAATAAACACCAAAGCAACGAGAGCACACACCGAACTGCTCACCGGCGACGAAAAACGAGCGTTCCGGCATTTGGTGACAAATGAACGAGTAAAAATGGTAAAGCGGACCGGAAAGGGACGTCTGCCCAAACGATTTGAGGATCGGGGCGGCGACAATCGCAGCTGCCCAAACGACGACGACCGCAAGCCCGACCAGCCAGACTCGTGTCGCCTGTCGCCGAAGCCGACTGTAGATCTCGACCGGAATATAATTTTCGGCGGCTTCGCTCATACTCCTGTCTGGACGACTGTCGTCAAAAACGAGATCTCGGGAAACGGATGCGGTTAAATCACGACCCTCCGTTTCCCGATCTACCGAACTTGCAGATGCAGATCAGAATCTAATTACTGCGTCCGGCCCGCCTTCGACATGAACGGTATCGACAAAGCGGATACTCTTCGAGTCGGTGGTCATAACGACCGAATGCGTACGTTTGCCGGCACCAAAGAACCTTACGCCGCGGAGCAGTGCACCGTCGGTCACGCCGGTCGCGGCAAAAATGATCTTCTTGCCCGGTGCGAGGTCATTGGTGTCATAGATCTTGTTCGGATCCGATATGCCCATCTCGCTGAGCCGTTTCATCACTTCTTCTTCAGCCGGGACCTTCGACTTGTCGACGCCCAACCGATCCGGGTCCCACACGAGTTTTGCTTGTATCTCGCCATTGAGGCACTTCATCGCGGCTGCCGTGATGACGCCCTCGGGAGCTCCGCCGATACCCATCAAAGCGTGAATATTTGTTCCGGCGACGGCCGCCGAGATACCGGCAGAGAGGTCACCGTCCGAGATCAGGCGAATGCGGGCTCCCGCCTCGCGAACCGCATTGACGAGGGCCTTGTGACGGCCGCGGTCGAGGCAGATGACCGTCAGATCGTCAACGTCACGTCCCAGACGACGGGCAATATTCTTGAGATTTTCTTCGACCGGAGCGTCTATATCCACGGCCCCGCGGCACGACGGTCCGACGACGATCTTATCCATGTAGATGTCCGGTGCATTGAGCAGGCCGCCGCGTTCGGCCGCCGCGAGGACGGCAATGGCGTTATTGGCCCCGAGGGCACAAAGATTTGTGCCTTCGAGCGGATCGACCGCAATGTCGACTTCCGGAAACTCGGCACGAGCTTCGTCGGAAAAACTGCCGCCGCCGACCTCTTCGCCGATGTAGAGCATCGGTGCCTCATCCCGCTCGCCTTCGCCGATCACGATCCGGCCGCGCATAGGCACCGTGTCCATTACCTCGCGCATCGCCTCAACGGCGACGTGGTCCGAATGCTTGCGGTCGCCCTGTCCCATGGTCTTGGCAGATTCGATCGCGGCCGCCTCGGTAACCCGCAGGAAATCCAATGCTAATTCACGTTCAGCTTTGTGGTTTTTCATCAGTATTTTATGGTAAATGTGGTCTAAAATATGTTCTGCTAATGAAGGCATTCTACCACTTGTGCGGCTTCATTTGACAAGTTGTCATTAGGGTATTAGCTTTTTAGATTGGTTTTCATTGTTTCTTAGGAGTTTTAGTAAAAAATGACCTATATCGTTACCGAACCTTGTGTCCAGTGTAAATACAGTGATTGTGCCGCTGTCTGCCCGGTTGAGGCGTTTCACGAACTGCCGGATCGCCTTTTGATCAACCCCGACACCTGCATCGATTGCGATGCGTGTTTGCCCGAATGCCCGGTCGAGGCGATCTACTCGGATATGTCAGTTCCTGAGGAATACATGGAGTGGCTTGAGATCAACAAGGACGCTGAGAACTATCCGATCATCAGCGTCAAGCAGCCGGCCCTGTACGGCCCCGGCTGTAAGGGACAGCCCGAATAAAAGTTGGATCCAGCTAATTTGCAAGGCGGGCTTTTGCCCGCCTTTTTCAGTTTCTCGCCAATATTCAGTCCGTTATTAATGCGACCCGACACACTCCCCTTCCCCTCAGACACCCGCAAAAGAACACACAGTTTTGGGACTTAAATAACAAAAAAGTGTTGCAAAACGGAATACAAGAATGTTTAAGTGTATAGTATCACGGTAGTTTTTCGTGGCATTCCGGTGCAAATGTCTATGTTCGACAACGTGAGTAATCAACCCCGAAAACGAAATCCCCGCGAAGTGGATTGGCGGATGAAAGTTCTTGTTCTATTCGGTACGCGTCCCGAGGTGATCAAGCTCGCGCCCGTGATCCATGAATTACGCAAACGATTCTTTCAGACCGTTGTTGTTTCCTCCAGCCAGCATAAACAGCTATTGACTCCGTTTCTAGACGCACTCGAGGTCGACGTTGATTTTGACCTCAGCGTGATGAAGCGAGATCAATCGCCGACCGAAGTCTGTTCGAGGATATTGGCGAAACTGGATAAGGTTCTCGAGGCCGAGCGTCCCGATCTGATCCTCGTACAGGGCGATACGACGACTACGCTTGCCGGAGCTCTTGCCGGCTTTTACCGTCGGATCCCCGTCGGGCACATCGAGGCAGGGCTGCGGTCCGGTAATCTGATGAGCCCTTATCCGGAGGAAATGAACCGGCGGGTCGTTTCACAGATCGCCACGTTCCATTTTGCCGCCACTGAAAAAAATCGCCGCAATTTGCTGGCCGAGGACGTCCCGAGCGACAAAATATTCGTTACCGGCAATCCGGTGGTCGACTCGCTACGCTCGATGCTCAAAAAGATCTCGCCGAGCCCGAAGATCAGTCAGTTGCTAAAGTCGACAGAGGGCAAGAAACGCGTGCTATTGACTACGCACCGCCGCGAGAGCTTCGGAACGGTGATGACCGCCAATCTTAAGGTGCTGCGGGCTTTTGTCGAAAAGCGGCCCGACGTCTGCCTGTTCTTTCCCGTCCATCCGAATCCTAACGTCAAGAACATTGCGAAAGAGATCCTCGGCAAACGCGAGCGAATCCATTTACTTGACCCGCTTGATTATGCCGATTTTCTGGCGATCATGCAGTCCGCCTGGCTGATAGTTTCCGACTCCGGAGGTGTTCAGGAGGAAGCCCCGAGTCTCGGCAAACCGCTGCTCGTGATGCGCGAAAATACCGAACGTCCCGAAGCGATACGTGCCGGCGTCTCTAAATTGATCGGTAACAACCCGGGAGCACTGAAAAAGCTTCTTGAGGAGAATTACTCGGTCGAGACCTGGATCCGATCGGTGAAGGAGGTCTCCAACCCATTTGGCGACGGACGATCGGCCGCCAGAATCGTCAGAATTATCGAAGAAAAACTCGCCTCAAAAAATATTGCCGCAAAAGCGAACCAATTAGTACTTTTTTAAGTAGTAATGCCGACGAACGACACCGACAACAAGCATTTGCTCACCGTAATGGTCGAGGACTATTTCCATGTCGGCGCATTTGGCAATCTTATCCAACAACGCAATTGGGCAAATTTCGTCCCCAGATACGAGCAAAATACCCGTAAGGCTCTCGACCTGCTGGACCAATATGACACCCGAGCAACGTTCTTCGTTCTCGGATGGATCGCAGAACAAAGCCCTGACCTGGTACGCGAGATCGTCGCCCGCGGGCACGAGGTCGCCAGTCGAGGTTATTATCACCGGAGCCTCGAAAATCTCTCGATCGAGGAATTCAGGGACGACCTTCGCCGTACCAACGACGCGATCGAAAATGCCTCGGGCCAAAAGGTTATCGGCTACAGGGCGGCTGACAAGCTCCCTTTCGAAAAACACGACTGGGTCTTGGACGTGTTGGCCGAAGAGGGTTTTGCTTACGATTCGTCATTTTTGCCGAGACGCGGCGATGCCGCCGACAGGCAGGTCGCTCATCGCTATGAGCACGGCGATTCGGCTATTTGGGAGTTTCCATACTCGACCCGTGACCTCGGAATTGGGCTGCTGCCTATCTCGGGTGGCAACTACTTTCGCCAGATACCATATACTCTGATGCGGCGTGCCGTCAGGGATTGGCACAAACGGTCTGATGCCCCGTTCATTTCTTATTTTCACGTTTGGGAACTAGATCCTGAGCAGCCGCGTATCTCCGCCGCCTCACGATACAGCCGGATCAGGCATTATCGGAACCTGGATAAGATGGAGTGGATACTCCACGAAAATCTCGCTTTGTACAAATGTATCGGCATCGCCGACCATTTGGGCCTGAGCCGCGAAACTCATGTTTCCGTCGAACCGGTCGCCCGACACGCAGATCCGTTGACGGTGAACGGAGCGTCGGCCGCTGACCTCACGCCGGTGTCGATCGTGATCCCGTGCTATAACGAACAGGAGTCTCTGCCGTATCTGGCCAAAACTCTCGCGTCTGTCGAGGCCGGACTCAATGAGATCGGCTATACGTCGCAACTGATCTTCGTCGATGACAAGAGTCAGGACGACACACTGACCGTCATCAACTCACTTTTCGGCGGTTCTAATGGGCTTCAGGTCATCGAGCACGAAGTAAATAAGGGCGTCGCCGGCGGCATTGTGACCGGAATTCGTGCCGCAAGGACAGAGATTGTTTGTTCGATCGATTGTGACTGTACATTCGACCCTCACGAACTCGTCAATATGATCCCGATGCTCGAGGACGGTGTTGACCTGGTCCAAGCGTCGCCCTATCACAAGGACGGCGGCGTACAGAATGTGCCCGGTTGGCGATTGCTGCTTTCCAAGGGTGCGTCCGTTCTCTTTAGGCGGGTCCTGCATACCAAGATCGCTTCGTACACGGCGTGCTTTCGCGTAATGCGGCGCAGTTCGATGATCGATATCGAACCTGAGGAAATGGGTTTTCACGGAGTGCCTGAGATGCTCGGGTTACTCGACCTCAAGGGAGGTAAGATCGTCGAATACCCGACGGTGCTTGCCGTCCGCCTTTTCGGGGCTTCAAAAATGAAGACCCTGAAGACCATCGCCGGTACCGTAAAACTCCTTTCCCGCCTGGCAACGATGCGTGTGTTCGGGAAAACCGCCCCTATTCGACCTTCTACTTCAAGTGAGAGGCTTTTGCCGGCCTCGAAGGACTGATCTGATTCAGAAGTTAGAGTGCCAAAGCATCTTTAAGCTATCATTGGACTAGATCGCAGCTGTGCTCGCCATTTTCGGCAGGGCAGGCTTCTGACCATTTACCTTCGCGGCCGGTCGTATTCATATGACACAAAATATTGCCATTGTCGGAACGGGATTTCTCGGGATGACGCTTGCGATGCGGTTGGCGGACGCCGGTGCGAAAGTAACTCTTTACGAATCGGCTGCCGAGATCGGCGGTCTGGCATCCGTTTGGGAGATAAATAATATTATTTGGGACAAGCATTACCACGTGGTGCTGGCCTCCGATAAATATACGCGAGACCTTTTTGTCGAACTGGGACTCGCCGACGACTTTCGCTGGGTCGAGACAAAAACTGGCTTTTATACAGACGGCGAACTGTTGTCGATGTCAGATACGCTCGAGTTTCTTAAATTTCCGCCATTGGACATTATCAGCAAGCTCCGCCTCGGGGCGACCATTTTTTACGCCTCGCGGGTAAAGGACTGGAAACGCCTCGAAAAGATCACGGTCGAAGAATGGCTAACCAAACTGTCGGGAAAAAAGACGTTTGAAAAGATATGGAAACCGCTGCTGAAAGCAAAGCTCGGCGAAGCGTATAAGGAAACAGCGGCGTCATTTATCTGGGCGACGATCCAGCGAATGTACTCGGCCCGACGTTCCGGTATGAAGCGTGAGATGTTCGGCTATATCAAGGGCGGCTATGCTCGCGTGCTCGAACGATTTGGCGAGGTTCTCGTCGAAAAAGGTGTTGAGATCAGGCTCAACTCGCGCGTTCGCCAGATCGAAAAACTCGATAGCGGCAAGATCAAGGTCTCGATCGCCGCCTCGCGCCGCGGCAACGACACCAAGCCGCAGGTTGTCCGGCAGCGGACAAAGTACGCCAACTTTCAGGCGAACGCCGTCGTCGCACCCGGTTTCTCCGGGGCTTTCCTGTCCGAACCGAAGACCGATGGCGCGACGGTCGTCCAATTTCCCGATCCGGGTACCGAATCGTATTTTGACAAGGTGATACTCACCTGCCCGTCCAATACGGCGGCGAAAATGCTGACTCAGGCCGACCCTGCCGAACGCCGAATGCTCGAGAGCATCCGCTATCAGGGAATAGTCTGCGCGTCGGTCATGATGAAGTGCTCGCTGTCTGATTTTTACGTGACCAACATTACCGATGACACGCCGTTTACCGGCATCATCGAAATGACGGCGATCGTCGATAAGCGTGAATTTGAACGAAACGCACTGGTCTATTTGCCGAGGTACATTGCCCCGGACGACGAACTTTTTGATAAGTCCGACGATGAGATCGAACGGCAATTTCTGGACGGACTCGAGAAAATGTACCCCAAATTCAGGCGCAAGGACGTCGTCGCGTTTAAGATCTCGCGTGTCCGGCAGGTTTTCCCCGTTCCGGTCGTGCGATACTCCGAGGGCCTCGCCGATAAACGCTCGACAGTTGACGGAGTTTATGTCGTCAATTCGTCCCACATCGTCAACGGTACGCTGAATATCAACGAGACCGTCCAGTTGGCAGAGAATTTTTTCGCTGAGGAGTTTGGCGGCAAGAATGCCGTGCACTAAGGACGCAGGCGATTACAGATATGAAACCGATCGCGAGCGTTTCGCTCGACCTCGATAATCAATGGTCGTATATGAAAACGCACGGCGACGCGGGCTGGGAAACGTTTCCGTCGTACCTCGACCTTGTGGCTCCGCGGATCCTCAAGTTTCTTGATGAACGCGGGCTGAATATTACCTTCTTTGTCGTCGGACAGGATGCCGCACTCGAAAAGAATCGCGAGGCCATCTCATCGATCGCCGCTACCGGGCACGAGATCGCTAATCACAGCTTCAATCACGAACCGTGGCTCCACCTTTATACGCGTGACGAACTCGTTACCGAATTTGAGCGGACCGAAGACGCGCTGGAGGGTTTGACCGGGACCAGGCCGAGAGGGTTTCGCGGCCCCGGATTCAGCCTTTCGCCCACCGTCCTGGACGTGCTCGGTGACCGCGGGTACGAGTACGATTGCTCGACTCTGCCGACCTACATCGCTCCGCTCGCCAGGGCTTTCTATATGTTGCGTGCTCCGGATGTCAGTCCTGAGGAACGCGAAAAGCTCAATAAACTATTCGGCAAATTCTCTGACGGTTTTCGCAGCCTGCGGCCGCACTTTGTCGATGCCGGCGGCAGACAGATCGTTGAGATACCGGTGACCACATTTCCGGTCGTCAAAACGCCTATCCATGCCAGCTATCTGATGTACCTGATGACGTTTTCACCGGCTCTTGCCAGGCTATACTGGCGAATGTCCGTTACCGCCTGCAAACTCACCGGTGTGCAGCCGTCGCTGCTGCTGCATCCGCTTGATTTTCTGTCAGGTGACGACGTCAGCGAAATGAAGTTCTTTCCCGCAATGAACGTGTCAGCGAGCCAAAAGATCGAGTTCCTTGATTTTGCGATCGGCCTGTTGGCGGATAATTTCGAGATCGTGACCATGCGCCGGCACGCCGACAGTTTTCGCGCGACATCATTTCAGGGAAACAATGGCGTTCAGGCTGAACGCGCCTGAGGTCGCCGTCGAATATGAAGTCGGAACTTACGCAAAGATCACAGACGATCATCGTGGCCGTGCTGATGGCGGTCCATCTGGCGATCGCCATCCCCTTTGCCTATTACCTCAATATCTGGGTCGATGAAGCGTCGACTCTATACGCCACGCAGAACGGACTGGCGGTCGCGATCCAAACCGCCGCCGCCGAGCAAAAGCAAGCCCCGCTATATTTTTGGATAATGAGCGTCTGGCGAATGGCGGACGGGTCGATCTTCTTCGCACGGTTGTTTTCGACGATCTGCAGCCTCGGGGCGATCGCCGTCGTTGCGGGTATCGCCCGGCGCTATCTGAGTCCAAAGCAAGCACTGCTCCTCACGGCCTTTTTTGCACTTCACCCATATCTGATCTGGGCCAGTGCCGAAATTCGGGTCTATTCGGCAGTGATATTGCTGTCGGCGGTTCTTATTTGGTTGTTTCTGGACGCATTTCCGCTATCCGGCTCCGATGGGCAAAGGCCGAGGATTTCGTCCACAATATGGCTGTTGGCGGCAATTATCGTCGCACTTTACACAAATTTTTATCTCGGTTTCGTTATCGCCGGCCTTTTCGGCTCGCTGATCGTTGCAAAGCGTTGGCGCGACGCCTGGGATCTCGCGGTTCTGTTGATGATCGCCGGAGTGGCGTTCATTCCGATGGTGTTCATGATAAAGACCGTCTTTTTGGCAAAGGCGGCCGGATATCAGGAGGAGCATTCGCTCATCGTCCCTTTCAAGGAGATCTGGTACCACACACTGACATTTGTTTTGCCCGCCGAGATCTTTCCGTCTGAGCCGGTTTCGGAATTCGCATATTGGCGAACCTGGCTTGTTCGGATCGTTTTTGCCGCGGTCGCGATACTGGCCATCGTGCGGCGAAAGCAGATCACCGGGGACACGCTCGTATTCGGATCGATCACCTTTGCGATCATGGCCTTTTTGGTGATCGCGTATTTCTTGATCGGGCACGAATATCTGGCGATCCGCCATCTTGCTCCGCTTTTCGTCCCAATGATCCTGTTCGGAGCATTGCTCGCCCGTGATCTTCTTCGTGGGCTCTTTCAAAACCGGGCGATGGTCCCGACGATCGTGTTCAGTCTGGCGGTCATTTCCTCTTTCACATACGGGACGCTGAATATCTACCCGGCATTTACCAAACGCGGAGACTGGGCACGTGTCGGCGAGTTCATTCGATCGAACGAAACGCCGGGCCAGCCGATAATCGTTTTCATCACATTCGAGTCGCTGGCGCTCAGATACCATTACGCCGGCGTCAACCGGATCTTGCCTGCCGAGCGATTTTTCGTCTATGGGCCCGAAGCCAAGTACGGCAGTGTCGACAGCCTGAAGAACGAGATCGATTACGTTATTTCGACCATTCCTCCCGAAGCCGACAGGATCTGGCTTGCGGTCGGCGAAAAGTGCATTGCGACCGAGGCCTGCACCCCGTTGCAAAAGTACATCGATGCAAATTACACTATTGAGATAGAAAAGGACTTTTACCTTGAAAGAGTTTACCTGCTGAAAAGGAAATCGCGATGATAGTTACGACCGACCCCAAACGAACAGATAAGCCGCCGGCACGATGCTCCGAATGCGATCGCGAAGCCACGCACTATAACACGTTCATTTCCCCCACCAATGTCGAGTCCGTCATTTGCTGGCAATGTCTCGCCCGCGAAGAGAAGGGTTTTTTTGCAAAGCGTAATTTCAGCCGTCACGGACGCCGCGGCATTGTCCCGAGATAGCGATGGCCGTCCGTAAGATCACCGAATATCCCGAAGACGTATTGGCCAAGGTAGGCAAACCGGTAACGGCTTTTGACGCCGATCTGGCCGAGTTGTGCTCCGATATGTTCGAGACAATGTACGATGCCGAAGGCGTCGGGCTCGCGGCGCCGCAGATCGGACTCAACCTGCGGCTGTTCGTAATGGATTGTGACGATATCAAACTGATCGCGGCCAACCCCGAGATAATTCATACCGAAGGCGAGCAATCAGGCCCTGAAGGCTGTCTTTCGGTCGGCAAGGTGCCTGCGGTCGTGGTCCGCCCTCTAAAGGCCCGTCTGCGGGCTCAGAACGAAAAAGGCGAATGGTTCGAACGCGACGCCGAGGGCTACGCCGCCCGTGCATTTATGCACGAGACCGACCACTGCAACGGCAAGCTCTTCATCGACCACCTGCCGAAGATGCGCCGCGACATGGTCGTAAAACGATTCAAAAAAGAAAAGACCTGGAAATGACCTAAACGCGGGTGAAGAGCGAACGGTAAACCGGCAGTTCCTTATCTTCAACCGCCTTTTCCCGCTCGGTCCTTACAGGAAATGGATTTTCGCTGATCTCGATCTCATCGAGGCGTTTGTCGGCACGGAATAGTTCGAACATCTCCTCAGCCAGAAACTCAATATCCGTCTGAACAAATATACGGCCGCCGACGGCGAGCTTTTTGACCACGGCGTCAATCAGCTCAGCGTTCACCATTCGGCGTTTGGCATGGCGTTTCTTGAACCACGGATCAGGAAACTGTATCGTCACGGCCCTTAAAGCCCCGTCAGGGATATTGGCGATCAACCGATCAAGCCAGAGCATGGCGTTACAGAAAGCGTAGTGTAGATTGCCGAGCCCCGCATCTTCGGCGAGCCGGTTCGCCTCGTCGACCAGCGGCTCGCGTATCTCGACCCCCAAATAGTTCCATGCCGGATCGACCTCCGCCATTTTTAGCAAAAACCGGCCGCGGGCACACCCGATATCCAACAGCAGCGGCATTGTCGGATCGGCGAATACGGCTGAAATGTCGATCGGCTCAGGCTCTTGTCGATAGTACGGGCTCAGGGGATTGACGTGTTGGTGAATTCTGACGCGGGCCATAACTAAACAATGCGAAGTATGAGCAGGACGCTGAACAGGCAGGTCGCCAGATAGATACCGAGAGCCGCGACGCCGATCGTCTGTGTCGCCGAACCGGCCGCACGCGGATCGATGTACTCGTCCGACGGTATCTGCAAGAGCCCATAAACGGCTCCGGTTATCAGGCCGCCGATGTGCCCAAAATTATCGATCGACTGGTACAACACCAGGCCGAAGACCAGAATGAATCCGATATTGACCAGGAGATTGCGTCTGAATTCGGCGGTGATGAACGCGCGTCGGCGAAATGCGTAAACCACCAGATAACCGATCAACCCGACGATGCCGCCGGAGGCTCCGACCGATATCCCGTCCGGGACGAAAAGAAGGCTCAGCAGCCCGCCCCCGACCGCTGATAATAAAAAGACGATCGCAAGATGGGCTCGATTTGCCAGTATCTCGAATATTTTGCCAAAGCTGTAAAAGGCGTAGCAGTTCATCACTACGTGCGGCACACTGCCGTGCGTAGCCGCACCGGTCAGTATCCGCCAGTATTCGTGTCCCTGCAGGAAAGCGGGTTTCACAAATCCCGCGTTCAGTATCGACGCCTCGAGACCCGTTGCGAATTGGGTAATAGCCACGACCGCGATCGCGCCGACAAGGATGTAGGTGTAAACCGGCGGATCTGAGAACACCGCGGGAGCTTGGGTTTGCTCATTCTCCTGCGGTTCATCGTCCGGCTGATAGGTAAATGACATCTATAAAAACTACATTGCCAGGCCGCCGTCGGCTTGGATGACCTGGCCTGTGATGTAAGCGGCGGACGGCGAGAGCAGAAAGCATGCGATCTCAGCGACCTCGCGGACGTTGCCGAGGCGCCCGAGCGGTATCATCGCCAGGATCTTTTCACGATATTCAGCATTCATTTCCGAGGCCATTTCGGTCTCAACCAGGCCCAGAGCCAGTGCGTTGACCGTGATCTTGCGGCTGGCAACTTCCTTGGCGATCGCCTTTGTGAGGCCGATCATGCCGGCTTTTGACGCGGAATAGTTTGACTGGCCGAGCATGCCGACCACGCCGGAGATCGACGAGATATTCAGGATCGACGCGCCGTTTTCGTTTCTCATCATCGGGCGCATCACCGCTTTCGAAAAATTCCAGGCGCCTTTGAGATTTGTATCGATGACGGAATCCCAATCTTCTTCTTTCATCCGCAGTATCAGTTGGTCGCGGGTGATACCGGCGTTATTTACCAGAAGATCGACCGTGCCGAATTCGGTCGTCACCTGCTTTACAAACTCGGCGGCGGCCTCGGTGTTTGCCACATCGCATTGGGCGGCATAAGCCTTCACCCCGAGTGCCTCGACCTCGGCCTTCAGGCGTTCGGCCTCGTCCGCACTTTTCGAATAGTTAAATGCGACGTTTGCCCCGCGGCGTGCCAGTTCGAGCACTATTTCCTTACCGATACCTCGTGTACCGCCCGTCACGATCGCCGATCGTCCTTCAAATTGTTTTTCGCTCAATTTACTTTGTCTCCGTTCGTATTGGTTTGATTTTAGTTTTAGCATGACGATACGTCAAAAGACGATCCCGTGGTGTTGGACTGCCAATAGGTTTTTGACTATCATTCGTCTACATATGTTCACCTCGCCAAAGGCCGTTTTCTATGTCTTTCTTTTCGCTGTCTGTGCCTCGCTCGCTTCGCTTTCGGTCGCGGGCCAAGAGAGATCGACGCTGATAATCAACGCCGAGATCATCGACGGCAGCGGCAAGCCCGCGTTTCGCGGCGATATCAGGATCAAGGGCGATCGGATAGTCAAGATCGGCAAGATCAAGCGGTCAGCGAACGACGACGTCATCGACGCCGGCGGGTATGTCATCGCTCCTGGTTTTATTGACATTCACAACCACTCGGAGTCGGGCCTTTTAAGAGAGGGCACCGCCGCCAATCAGGTTTCGCAGGGCATTACAACCCTTTTCGTCGGGCCCGATGGCGGGTCGCCGTATCCGATCGACGACTATTTTCAGAAGCTCAGCGGTAAGGTAGCGGTCAATGTCGGAGCCTTTATCGGACACGCCTCGGTTCGCGAAGAGGTGATGAAGAACGATTTCACTCGCAAGGCTACCGAGGACGAGATCAAGCGGATGGCCGAACTTGTCGAAGCCAGTATGCGTCAGGGCGCGTTTGGACTATCGTCCGGGCTCGAATACGACGTTGGATTTTCTGCTTCCACCGAGGAAATGGTCGCGCTCGCACGCGCCGCGGCAAAGCACCGCGGCATCTATATGACCCATATGCGCGATGAGGAAGAAGGTATGCTCGACGCTCTCCGCGAATCGATCCGCATCGGCCGTGAAGCCAAGCTGCCGGTCCAGATATCTCACATAAAAATGGGCAACCGCAACGTATGGGGCAAATCGGCCGAGGCCATCGCGATCGTCGAAGAAGCTCGGAGGTCGGGATTTGACGTCACTGCCGACGCTTACCCTTACACGGCGTGGGCATCGACGATCACCGTCCTCGTGCCCTCGCGCAAGCACGACGACCGCTCCGAGGTCGAACGCGGTTTGAGCAACGTCGGCGGAGCGGATAAGGTCCTTATTACCAGTTGTTCGGCGCACCGCGATTACGAGGGCAAAACGCTCGAACAGATCGCCGCCTTAAAAAATACCTCGCCCGTCGATATTTACATCCAGATCGTCAAGGATGGCGGAGCCGGCGTCGTGTGCAACTCGATGAACGAGGCGGACGTCAAGGCGTTCTATCAGCAACCCTGGGTCATGGTCTCAAGCGACGGCGGCATCGGCAGCCGACACCCGCGTGGGACCGGCACATTTACTCGTGTGCTCGGCAGATTTGTCCGGGAAAGCAAGTGGTTCAGCCTCGAGGAGGCCGTCCGAAAAATGTCCGCCATGCCCGCGGCACGCCTGCGTCTGAAAGATCGCGGACTGATCAAAAAAGGGATGAAAGCGGATCTGGTGATATTTGACGCAAAAACGGTCATCGACAAAGCGACCTTTGCCGAACCGCAAACCTTCTCGGAGGGCATCAGGTCGGTCTTCGTCAACGGCGTCCGCGTATTGTCAGACGGAAAAATAACAGGGGCAATGCCAGGTTCGATCCTGCGGCGAAACTAGCCGGCAAGCGCGTTCCGCTGGATCTCGAACAGACGGTTAACGCCGATCTCGGCGAGTATCAGCATCTCGTCCATCTGTTCGCGTGAGAACGGTTCCTTTTCAGCGGTGCCCTGAAGTTCGATGAACTTGCCGCTGCCGGTGCAGACGACGTTCATATCGACATCGGCGGTCGAATCTTCCTGATATGCCAGGTCGAGTACCGATGTGCCTTCGATGATCCCGACGCTGACCGCCGCGACCTCACTGAGTATGGGGTTTGTCCTTATCACGCCGGTCTTGACCAGCTTGCGGCAGGCCAGGGCAAGCGCCACATACGCACCCGTGATCGAAGCGCAGCGTGTGCCGCCGTCGGCCTGGATCACGTCGCAATCCAAAAATATCTGGCGTTCGCCGAGCAGTTTGGTATCAACCACGGCGCGCAGGCTGCGGCCGATCAGCCGCTGTATCTCCTGCGTGCGGCCTGACGGGCCGTTTTTGGTCTCACGCTGCGTTCGCGTGTTGGTCGCCCGCGGCAGCATGGCGTACTCGGCGGTCACCCAGCCGAGCCCTTTGTTTCGCATGAACATCGGCACGCGGTCCTCGACCGAGGCCGTGCAGATCACCTTGGTTCCGCCGACCTCGATCAACGCCGAGCCCTCGGCGTACGGCGAGATGTTCGGCGTGATCTTGGTGTTGCGTATCTGGTCGTGGGTTCGATTGTCTAGTCTGGTATATGTCATTGTTTTTCTACCGCCGCTGACGCTCATCACGCAGATCGACGAATAGGTTAGATGTCTGCTAAATTGTCTGCACCGTAAACCTCGATCGCCTCGAGTTTTGACGGTTTGGCCCCGAGGAACCGCTCGGCCACACGGCCAAATCTGTCGGCGGCGTCCGTGACGTAAAAATGATCGAGGTCATCGCACAGCGATCGTTTGCCGACGTGTACGTTCGGATTCTCGAGCCCCTTGTCCCGTAAAAGCCGGGCCACCTCATCGGCGGTCGCCTCGCCGGAATCGACAAGCTTAACATTTTCGCCGACGGTCTGTTGGATCACGTCACGCAATATCGGGTAATGGGTGCAGCCGAGGACGAGCGCGTCCGGCGCGAACTCCTTCATCGATCTGAGATATTTGGCCGCGATCGAATAGGTTTCGGGCTCGTTGACCCAATTCTCTTCGGCCAGCGGCACAAATAGCGGACATCCTGCCTGAAGCACCTCGGCGGTGTCGGACGCCCGGCGGATCGCCTCGAAATATGCGTTGCTCGCGACCGTCGCCTCGGTAGCGACTACGCCGATCTTGGCGTGCGGATCGCCTTTGGTCAGTTCGACAGCCTTACGCCCGCCGGGGCCTATCACGCCCACAACGTCGAGCCCGATGCGTTCGCGTATCTTCGGCAGGGCAAGTGCGGACGCGGTGTTACATGCAACGACCAGCATCTTGATGCCGCGGCTCGCCAAAAATTGCGAATTTTCGATCGCGTAGCGTTCGACAGTGGCCAGCGATTTTGTGCCGTAAGGCACACGGGCGGTGTCGCCCAGATAAATGAAATGCTCGTTGGGCAGGCGGTCGTGAAGCGCCCGGTAGACGGTTAGGCCGCCCACGCCGGAGTCGAATATGCCTATCGGAAGTTGATTTGTCGAAATGGAACTCATCGTTAAACGGCCGAATTATAGAGGATACTCCTCAGCCGGCATAAAATCCAAAACGAACGGCAAGGCGGGCAAACCCAAGCTATTTTCGGGCCATTTTGAAGATCAGATATCCCGCCACAAGTGCCAATATTACGGCAATTATCTGCAGCCGCGGGTCGCGGGCGTAATCGAGCACCAGATCGACCGGGCCGGAAACCTCTTCGGTTGGGACGTTCCCCGACGATCTGCCCGGGCCGGCCTCAAGTTTTGCCCGTGCATTCTTAAGTACTCGCGTGACGCGTTCGTTCGCCTCGGTCGTGACAACCCTTCGCGTCATTCCGCTAAAGAGTCCGTCGAGGGCGTCCGACCGCGAACGATCGGTAAATATCAGGTAACCGGCACCGGTGTCTGCCATTCGCAGAAAGACGGCAAAAGAAAGTGACGAATCGACATATCGACTGGCGAAGATCTGCTTGGCGGCGATGAATATCTGTTCCGGGCCTGCCGTTTGGCGTTTGAACGCGGCCCGGTGTGTCAATGCGATCATCGGATTCAGCCCAAAATCGACCATTGTCCAGCTTAGGTCGTTTTCGACCCCGTCCAGTTTCGCGGCGGGAAATTTCCGTAGGTATTCGTAAAAGTCGGGAGCAAACTGCCGGACGATCTGCGAGCCATCGAGCAGTGCACGGTGATTTTCGGCAAGTTTCACGGGCTCTCGCCGATTTGCGTACTCACCTAGAGCACTATCGCCCCTCGCCGAGTAATCGTTTGCGTAACCCGCCAGCATTTGCCGCAACAGATCCGTCGCGCGTTCGCGGTGATCGGCGGCGTTCCAATCGACTTCGGCCTGCAGGCGGCGGATCATCTCCGCCGACAAATTCAGATCGCATTTGCCGACGACGCATTTTTGCATCTCTTGGAAATCGCGATCCTCATTTTTCAGGTCCTTGAGGTCAGCGGCGACCGGCGGCGAACTGAACTTGCCGCCGCCCTTGAACGACGAGTCCTTACGCTGCGACAGGCTCTCGGCAAACGCGGACAAGCCCAATTCGCCCGGAACGTTTACGCGAACAATGCCAAATACCGCGATCTCCTGCTTGTCCGCGACCGGCAGCATCTTGATCACGATCTCGCCCTTATCCAGGATCTCGAGGTCCTGATCGGCGAACGCCGCTTTATCCGTCAGGAATTTGCGAAATTCCGCAGCCGAGGTCTGAGCCATGACCGGCACGGCCGCAAACAGAGCGCATACGGCGACCACAAGGAGCATCGCGAAACGCGCTGTACATCGTGCAATGGCCATATCTGCCATCATTATACGATGTTTCTAACGGCGCGCGAATGCCCATCTTCCGAGCGTTAGCTTTATATTGAATGTTAAGAAATTGAGTGGTGGAGGCGGCGGGAATCGAACCCGCATCCAAAGGTTGCGACCAGTGAAATCTACACGTTTAGTCGTGTTCACTTAAATTTCGCTATCCGAGAGCAGATGAACCGACAAGACCTCTCAAACAGCTAACCCGGCTAAATTTAAGCCGCGTCCGCAGGTGGTGGACGCGCCCGAGCCTGAACTGAGTTATGCCACGTCTCGTCGCATCAGGCGGACTTCGAGGGTGACATTGCTGTAGCTAAAGTTAATTAGGCAGCAAGAGCTAATTCTTGATTAGCATTTGTTTCGCATCAAGTTTTTTTAACGAGCTAACCTGTGCAAAGCCCGACGTGCATTCAAAGATCTATACAAGCCCCTGTCGAAGCCTGTCGCCCCCACGAGGAAGGACAGTGTACCGTATTGAGATGAAATGTCAAAGGACTTCGTTGCTAACCGCAATTGCCAAACGGAATAACCAAATTCAGTCCTGCTTTGTGCCTTCGCGGCGCTGTGCGATATGCCAAAGGACACCGCAGGGATCTACGACATAAGCGATGCGGAGGCCCCACGGCTGCATCGCCGGCTCTCTCGGCGCCGGAACACCGAATCGGCCGGGCAGATCAAGTGCCGAGATATGTTCCCACCACGCATCGAGGTCGTCGACCATAAGCTGCATCATAAAGTTCTCCGCCCATTCCTTCTGATAGTGTTTTTGTATAAGAAAACCGCCCGACCCGGAGTTAAAGATCACCACCTCATCAGCGTCAAGGACCTTTTCAAACCCCAACGCCTCGTAGAATCGCTTTGATAGGTTAATGTCCTTTGACGGAATAAAAGGACGTATGAGATCTGTTTGTTTAGTAAGTCCGTTCATGGTTTGTGATCGCTATTTGGGAGTATGCAAATTCTTAGATCGGTATCACCGGGACAAAGTGCACGATGCGAAGGATGATGCGTTTTGTGCTTGGTTTCATGATTTATTCTTTCATCCTATTTCCGTCATTAGAATCCGTTGCCGTCAAGACCATTAGCGATATATTCAAAAGATCCGCAAAGTAGGTTCTGACGTCACCTGTTAATTCTCCAACTCTCGATTTGAGGTCGGCGACACAACTACGAAGAACATCTATTCGCTCTCTGTCGAGTTTTCCGCGATTTGCGACGAAGGTATCGATGCAACCCGCTGAGGAAGTGTCGATCGAGACAAGGTCGTGTCCGTTTGCTTCCATGTCCGACGCGCCTGCCGGGAACGGAATCTTAGACCAACGATCCCATTGCGACCTAATCTCCTCAAACAAGCTTCGATCTCGCATGTTCCTACAGCTTAGTAGCCTCCTTCCGCAATATCTTCTCCATCTTCTTCCCTTTCGCGAGTTCGTCGACGAGTTTGTCGAGGTATCGGAGTTTTTGCATGAGCGGGTCTTCGATGTTTTCGACACGGATGCCGCAGACGGCGCCGGTGATGAGGTGGGCGTTGGGGTTCCACTTCGGGGCCTTTTCGTAAAAGTCGCGAAAAGTCTTTCGCTTCTCGATCTGTTTCTCTAAGCCCTTTTGTGTGTAGCCCGTCAGCCACCGGATGATCTCGTCAAGCTCTTCCCTGGTCCGGCCCTTCGCCTCAGCCTTCTTAACGTAATGCGGGTAAACGCTCGCGAATGGTGTTGAGTAGATCCTATGTTCCGTCATAGCAAAGGCGCTTTCGACCGTGTAGCGGTGCCCTGACTTTAGCCGTGGGTTTCAACCCACCGAGCTCCGTTCCGCATCGATCATCGGGATCGCACCATAAACGAAGAATGAAAGATCAGCTATGCAGCTTTCCCGTTGGCGGTCAGCGTCGGGTATTTGCCGGTCCAGCATGCGGCGCATGTCGTATCGCCCGTGAGGCCGATACTTGCGAGCATACCCTCGAGTGAGAGATATCCGAGGCTGTCCGCTCCGATAAATGCGCGGATCTCCTCGACCGTCATTCGCGAAGCGATCAGGTCCTTGCGGTGCGGCGTATCGACGCCGTAGTAACACGAGTGGGCGGTCGGAGGGCACGAGATCCGCATATGCACCTCTTTGGCACCGGCCTCACGCACCATTTCAACGATCTTCTTCGACGTCGTCCCGCGGACGATCGAATCATCGACCAGTACGACGCGGCGGCCGTTGATCAGATCCTTGATCGGGTTTAGTTTGAGCCTTACGCCGAATGAGCGGATCGACTGCGACGGCTCGATGAACGTGCGGCCGACATAGTGGTTGCGGATTATGGCCTGACGAAAATTTATGCCCGATTCGGCCGCAAACCCGATCGCGGCCGCCACGCCGGAATCCGGTACCGGTACGATCAGGTCGGCATCGACCGGCTGCTCAACGGCGAGTTGGCGTCCCATCTTGTGCCTTGATTCGTTGACCGAGCGGCCGAATATCGTCGAATCGGGCCGCGAAAAATAAACGTGCTCAAACGTGCAGACCGAATGGGCCTTTTGCTCGAACGGCTTTGACGAGCGAACGCCGTCGCCGTCGATGATGAGCATTTCGCCCGGTTCGACCTCGCGGACATACTCGGCATCCATCAGGTCAAACGCACAGCTTTCAGAAGCGACACACCAAGCACCCTGAAATTTTCCCAGCACCAGCGGCCTGAAGCCCCGCGGGTCGCGTACGGCGATCAGTGCGGTCGGCGTCAGAAACAACAGGCAATACGCCCCTTCGGTATCGCACAGCACCTTTTCGATCGCTTCGATCGCGGTTTTGGCAGGCGTCCGGGCGATGGCGTGAAGTATGGTCTCGGTGTCCGAAGTGGACGAAAAGATCGCACCGGCTTTTTCAAGTTCGGCACGCTTCTGATCGGCAAACGGCAAGTTCCCATTGTGACAGACGGCGATCTTGCCGTGCTGGCAAGTAACCGAAAACGGCTGCACTTCCTTGATCGTGTTCTTGCCGGCGGTCGAATATCGCGTGTGCCCGATCGCACTTGAGCCGGTCAGCTTTTTGAGGACGTCGGGATTGAGCACGTCAGCGACCAGGCCGATCGCCCGATGCTGGTGCAGGTCGTCGCCCTCGGCCGTGACGATACCGCAGGCCTCTTGTCCGCGGTGCTGCAGAGCAAACAGGCCAAGCTGCGTCAGCGTCGAAGCCTCGCTGTGGCCGAAGATGCCAAAGATACCGCACTCTTCGTGCAATTTGTCGAGAACGAGATCCATTTACGTTCTATTTTGCCACAAAAAGAATTTAGCCACGAGTCACACGAATTTCACGGATCGATTTTTGGTCGTATTGGTAACCTTTGCGCAATTCGCTGTCAAAACTGTTATTCCGATGCCCGAACCGAGATGACCACGCACTTCGAGGTCGGCGTAAAGCTGCGTTTTGCGACGCTCCCGAGCGGTGTCAGCGGATTTGCCTCGGGGAAATACGCCGCCGCACAGTCCACCGGAATTTCGTACTTTACGACCGTAAAGCCGCGCACCTCACGTTCCCGGTCGCCAAAATAACTCGTGATATCGACGCTCTGGCCGGGCGTCAGGCCATACTTTTCGATATCGGCGGCATTCATGAAAATGACCCTTCGGTGTCCGTCGATTCCCCGATAACGGTCGTCGAGTCCGTAGATCGTGGTATTGAACTGATCATGCGACCTGATCGTCGTCAGCATCAAACGGCCGGGCGGAAGATCGATCGGGTTCAGCCGACTGGCTTTGAACATGGCCTTGCCGGCCGCGGTCGGAAATATACGCTCACGCGGCGGATTGGGCATATAAAACCCGCCCTTTACGCGGATCCGCTCATTGTAGTTCTCGCATCCCGGGACGACCCGCGAAATTGCATCGCGAATGAGGTCGTAATTTGCGGCCATGCCCGCCCAATCGACCGCCGAACGTCCGCCGAGGACCGCTTTTGCAAGTTCACACACGATCCACGTTTCGCTCCGCAAATGCTCGGAAACGGGTGCAAAAACGCCTTTTGACATCTGTACGTTGAGCATCGTGCTCTCGGTCGAAACGAACTGTTCGCCGCCGGCCTGGATATCGATCTCCGAACGTCCGAGGCATGGCAGAATGATCGACATTTTTCCGGGTGTGAGTGCCGTCCGGTTTAGCTTGGTGATCACCTGGACGGTCAGATCGCAGTTTGCCAGTGCGGCCGAGACCGCCTCGGTGTCAGGCGACGCCGCGGCAAAGTTTCCACCCATCGCGAAGAAGACCTTTGCGCGGCCATCGGCCATCGCGGCGATCGATTCGACCGTATTAAGGCCGTCATCTTTCGGAGATGTAAATCCGAATTCCCTTTCGAGATTTTCGCGAAATTTCGGCAGCATCTTTTCCCAAATGCCCATTGTCCGATCGCCCTGAACATTTGAATGTCCGCGGACCGGGCACAACCCCGCACCCGGCTTGCCGATCGCACCGCACATCAGATGCAGATTGACGATGTCCTGGATCGTGGCGACCGCGTCGGTGTGTTGGGTTACGCCCATCGCCCAGCAGGTGATGAACGACCGCGCGTTTAGGATCATCTCAGCTGCAGTGTCAAGCTGTTCGCGGCTGAGCCCCGAGGCCGCCAGGATCTCGTCCATTATGACGGCATCGAGCGACGCCGCGACGTCATCAAACCCGACGGTGCAGTCCGCAATGAACTCATGATCGAGTACGCCGCCGGGCACCGCACGCTCGCGTTCCAGCACGATCTTCATGAGCCCCTTGATGACGGCCATATCGCCGCCGATACGGACCGGCAAATGCAGATCGGCGAGTTTTGCCGGTTTCAGTCCGAGCACGCCAAAAGGGTTACCGTGCTGCGGATTAGGATCGACGAAGCTCGACAGGCCGACCTCGGGCAGCGGATTGATGGCGATCATCCCGGCCCCCGCAGCCTTGGCGGCGGCGAGTGACGACAGCATTCGCGGGGAATTCGTTCCGGGATTTTGCCCGACGACGATGACAAGGTCAGTCTTTTCAAAATCCTCAAGGCGTATCGTTGCCTTCCCGAGGCCGATCGACTCGGCGAGAGCGACGCTCGTCGATTCGTGACACATATTTGAGCAATCGGGCAGGTTGTTAGTGCCGAATTGCCGAACAAAAAGCTGATACAGGAACGCAGCCTCGTTCGAGGTGCGCCCCGAAGTGTAAAAGACCGCCTCGTCGGGCGACGCGAGGGCGTTCAATTTTTCGGCGATCAGGCCGATAGCTCCGTCCCAGGTTATCGGTTCGTAATTAGTGCCGCCCTCACGTAATACGAGCGGCTCGGCAAGACGGCCCTGGCCATTTAGCCAAAAATCCTCACGGGCGGCGAGGTCGGCAACGCTGTGTTCGGCAAAGAACTCGGCACCGATCTTCTTCTTGGTGCCCTCGTCAGCGAGGGCCTTGGCACCATTTTCGCAAAATTCGTTGATGGTGCGGTGTTCAGGATCGGGCCAGGCACATGACTGACAATCGATACCGCCTTTTTGATTAAGATTCATCAGCCCGCGTGTGCCGCGAACGACGCCCATCTTGCCGTACACGTGTTTGAGGGCGTTTGTGACCGCGTGAATTCCGGCCGACGTGGCCGGCGGCGGCGTGACTTTTAGTTTCGAATCGTCGTCCTTCATTTCTTAATTAATAATTAGTAATTATCAAATTACTAATTAATCAGGGGTATCGTAATGTTGATCCGTTCTCCTCCACAGTAGATATTGAACCGCTCGTCACGGACAAATCCGATCAGCGTCATGCCGTATTCTCGTGCCAACTCTACCGCGAGGCTCGATGGTGCCCCGACGGCGGCCAGGATCGGGATTCCGGCCATCAACGCCTTTTGCACCAGTTCGAAGCTCGCACGGCCGCTGACAAACAGTATCTTATCCGAAAGCGGTATTTCGCCCGCGTTGAATCTGTGGCCAATGACCTTGTCGAGGGCATTATGCCGGCCGACGTCTTCGCGAATCGTGTCGAGTTCACCGTCTGTTGTGAATAACGCCGAGGCATGCAGCCCGCCGGTCTTTTCAAAAGCCCTCTGTGCTCTGAGAGCCGCCGCTGGCAGCCCGTGAATGACCTCATCACTGACCGTTATGCTGCTCGCCGCGAGTTTCTTGACACCCGTACGCAGGGCCTCGATCGATGATTTGCCGCAGACGCCGCAGCTTGAGGTCGTGTAAAAATTGCGTTCGAGGCGTTTGAGGTCGATATCGATATTGTCGTTAAGATCGACGCGGATCGTGTTGGCAGAAACGCGACCGTTAGGTAGTGTGCCCGTCGCGTCCAAGTCGACTTTTTGCAGAACGGCACCCTCGCTTCCGCTAGGGTTTCTGCCTTTTGGGCCGCAGTGGCGGATCTGTTTGATCTGATCGTGCGAAGTGAGAATGCCTTCGGTAAATAAGAACCCTGCCGCGAGTTCGCCGTCATGGCCGGGCGTTCGCATCGTGACCGAAACTGCTTTGTGCTTGCCGTCAGGAAAGCCGATGCGAATCTCCAGCGGCTCCTCGACCGCCAACGCGTCCGCAAATTCACGCCCGTCCGACGCCATGACCTTAATGCGTTCTTGCGATACATCTTCCACAGTTGAATCATAACAAAGAGAAGAAAATAAAACGCGGAGGTCGCTAAGAGCGCAGAAAGAGAAATCCAATCATCTTCTCTTTTTTCTCTGCGACCTCAGCGGTCTCTGCGTTGAATGTTCTTACGAAGCAGGAAGAACTCTCCCGCGGCATTCGCCCAGACCTATGCGGCGAAAGCCTTCGCGTTCGCAGTAGCCTTTCATGATGATCTCGTCGCCGTCTTCGAGAAAACGGCGTTGTTCGCCGCTTGGCAGTTCGATCGGTTCGGTTCCGCGCCAAGTCATTTCGAGCAGACAGCCGCGCTCAGATTTTTCTTTGCCGCTGACGGTGCCGGTCGCCAATAGGTCTCCGGTTTGCAGATTGCAGCCGTTTGACGCGTGGTGGGTCAGCATTTGGCCGATCGTCCAATAAAGGTCCTTCGTATTCGAACGCGATATCTTGTGCGGCTCGATTCCCTCATTACGCATCTTTTCGGTCTGAATATAAACCTCGAGATTGATGTCGAGGCCGCCGAACTTTCGGTTGTAATCGTCAGCCAAATAATCGAGCGGCTGCGGATCGTCGGCGTCGCGTTCAAAAGCAGGCGTGCGAAACGGTGCGAGAGCCTCCATCGTGACGACGTACGGCGAGATCGTCGTCGCGAAGTTCTTCGCCAGGAACGGCCCGAGCGGCTGGTATTCCCACGCCTGTATGTCGCGAGCGGACCAATCGTTCACCAAACACACGCCAAAAATGTGATCTTCGGCGTCTTTAATGTCGATCGGCGTGCCGAGTTCGTTTCCCTTGCCGACAAAGAAACCTAGCTCCATCTCGTAATCAAGGCTCTTCGCCGGAATAAAGACCGGCGGCTTCTCCGCGTCGCTGCGGTTCTGCCCGTGCGGCCGCTTAACGTCCGTCCCCGAAACCACGACACTCGAAGCCCGCCCGTGATAACCGATCGGAACATATTTATAATTCGGCATCAACGGCTGATCCGGCCGAAACATCGACCCAACATTCGTAGCGTGAAATATCGAGCAATAGAAGTCGGTATAGTCGCCGATCTGGTTAACCGGCAATTCAAATTCCACCTTCGATATAGGAACTAAACATTCCTCGACCAGACTTCGAATATTCGAATCAATATCATCGCGCAGAAGCTCACTTATCCGACTTCGCAGTGTTCCAGCTCCGTAATCCATTAAATCTGAAAGGCAAGACGAGCCTTCAGCATGACGCGACTCCATCTCAGCCTTTGTATCTTTGAACAAGCCCCTATTAAATGCCGCAGTAATGCCCAAGATTTGATCTCCGATTGGCACACCAGCATTCCAAAGTTCATCAGAATCGGATTCAAACTGACAAAACGGCAGATTCTGTATCGGAAAGTCCGTGTTCGGGTCGTTGGCAGATTCGACCCAGCTTTTTAGGTTCGGGTCGTGGGTTTCGTTGATTTCGTAGGTCATAAATCTAGTTTACTGTCACCAAGGCGGAAACACGACCGGTAGGGAGTGTGCCCTT
Organism: Pyrinomonadaceae bacterium; assembly: GCA_044221625.1. Taxonomy (GTDB): domain Bacteria; phylum Acidobacteriota; class Blastocatellia; order Pyrinomonadales; family Pyrinomonadaceae; genus OLB17. The sequence continues at coordinate 65,490 of JBGAOU010000009.1, forward strand.
CGCGGTTCGAACACGTCTATAGTAACAGGACAACTACGGATCAAGCACCCTCGCTACCGCTCAGATTCTGCCTAGAACTCGGGCAGATCGTCTCCTTGTCCATTGATCGTATATTCGATCGCATTCGATACGTTACTCGGTTTCCAAAGATATCTTGTACTCCCGCCTCGTGACCATACTTTCTGTGCTACGTTGGCGAGGCAAGCTTGCCTTAGTTCACGTGTCGCATTTGATTTGAACGCATTCAGTACCTTATCAGGCGAGGTCAGGGCACTTACGACTGCGTGAACATGATTGGTTCGAACATTGACTGCTTTGAGAACATAGCCTCGGAAATCGCATACCGCAATGATCGCCAACCTGACTATTTTTCGTTGAGAACCATTAAGCGAAAATGGCTCGGAGTTCATACTTCTGTCCATCAAAGCAGAGAACATTGGGTCGAGACCTATCTTTTCTTGGCCATATATATTCTTGCCATGACGATCCACCGACGTTCGCTCATTGCCGTGCAACCACGTTCCATGAGTACGGAACGTGATGAAGTAGGCGATCGGATAGTCGTTGTCGTCCCAGATATCGTCGTTCATGGTCTGATCGCAAGCGGGCACACTCCCTACCGGTCGTGTTTCTGCCTACAGCATCCCCAGGCTCTGCAGATCGGCGATCGGTTCGTCGAACGAGCACGATCCAAAGGACCGAATACCGTCCCGACGCAGGCGTTCGATCTGATGAAGGCTCAGCGCGAATTCGTTTCGCCATTTGACGTCCGACGGCTCAAACTCGAATACCTCTTCAAACTCCTCCTCCATCACCGATTCGAGAAAGCTGCGGCGGTAACCCTCCATCGCAAATCCGGTCATCAGGAAGAGGTTGAGAAAGCCGTGCATCGTTCCCTTGACGGAATTTGCCTCGTAGGTCAACGGACGAAAACAGCGGATCGGGTGATGCAGTCCGGCAGTCGCCTTGAACGGAACATCCGCTCCGACACACGCCTCGACAAATCTGACGATCATCTCCGACCGCGGAAAGGCATCGGCCGTGATGCCGCCGGTGCGTATTTTGGCACATTGGCCGGCGGCGGCGGTCGCGGCGATAAGGTCCGCATAGCCCTCGGTCGGTGCGATCTCAAAAAAAGCCTGGACGCCGATCGGGAGTGCCGGCGAGACATTCTCGATCTCGTAAGCCGTCATCGCCTTGATCTCGAGCGTGTCGCAAACGATGCCCGGCCCGTTCGCTGCGTTAAAATCCTCGACCTGCCGTATCGCCTCGTATGGGTTATCGCCGGTCACGACGCTCACCCGCCACGCTGTCGCGGCGTCACGCGAGATAAAGTCACGTGCGCAATCGTAAAATTCGCCCAGGCGTCCGATACCCACGACAAACCGGCCAAGCATCCATTTGTAATTGCTGTTGCGGTACGTCGCGTAGTTGATGACCGCTTCGGGCATCGATAGCTGTGACGGCGGGAAAAGTCCTGCATAGTCGATCGCACCCGAGAGCAGCGTTCGGACTGACTCCATTACCTTCGAATCCGTGGTTTGATACTCCATTATCTGATCGATCTAGGCCTAAGGCATGGTTGACTTTACATATCTCAACAACGCTGGTTAGCGGCTAGTTTATCGCATCACAAAGATCTTTGGCTAAGACGAGAGTTATTTTACATACTCCGAATTGAGCGCATCAGACTTCCAGATAACCTCTCCGCTCAGGTGGTCGATCTTGGCGACCTTGACGTAAGTTTCTCGCTCCCAATAGAGTACTATCAGTCCGTTGTTGCAGCAGTCGATAATACTGATCACCTTGGCATTAAGATCAGATTTTTTGACCTGTCTGACGAGTTTGGCATTGTCGCCTTTGCCCTCATATATCTCGATCTCGTCGTTTGGTGACTCAGGCAGCGTCTCGACCGCATCATATTTGTCGGTCTTCGCCAATTTGTTCTGAAGGTCCCTGTAGGTCTCGCTAATGGGTTGCGTCGTTCCACTCGCGGCATCATATGCGAAGAGTCTTTTACCGGCCTGCATGAAGATCTTGTTCTTCTCAAAATAATAATCGAAAAAACTCGCCTTGACCGACCCATCCGCATCGGGGTCTGAAAATGCAACCGACTTTGTGCCGTCACCATCCAGTCTGTCTATTAGAATAGTTGGGAAGGTGCTGAAGCTTTTTGTCGAACTCGAGACCGGGGGTCGACCGGGCTGTTTCATGTTCTCTGTATAGTATTGCCGTTCTTCGCGGACTATCGTATTTGCGTCAAGCATGCCTATGAAGTTTGTGTTCTGCACTTCGCCAGTCTTTGAAAACTTTATTTCCTTTCCGCCCGCAATCCATTTCGCACCGGTGTTCGAAACGGTGATCACCGAATTGTCCGGACCACACACCAATGGAAATCCGGTTTCCAGATCTTTCCACACGACCTTCCCGGTTTCCCCATCCAATATCAATCGGTACGCGTCGCTTCCCGACCGAGAATAACGTCGAGCGTTATCTTCAAAGCCGTTTAGTGCAATTTTTGATCCGTCAGGTGTTACACATCCGCTGCGGACTATCTTTGAATTCGAGGAAGCCGGGATGCTGCAGCCAAGCGCGCAGAGAACGATGATGCAAAGAATAAGGGAAATATTTGTGAGTTGATTCGGCATAGTAGTGATCCTTTCGGTATGCGGGTATTCCGACAATAGTCGGCCGAAATGCGCTCAAAAATCGCAATAAACAGTTTGAGTTCCTCGGATTATAGGCAAAAGGTACCGCGATTTCAAGCAAATTCTGGTACCTACACAGGCCTGCACAAGATCAGATCCAATGCTGTAACGGGCTTCGGGCCGCCCGTCTATCTCGTCCCTATTTTCTTGGTGCCAGCTTGCAATTTGTTGATTTACTGAAGTATCGTGTGAAATCGAAGCGAAGATAATCTGAATTAATGCGTGTATTAGGAATCGATCCCGGCAGTGAAACTCTCGGCTGGGGCGTGGTTGAGGGCGTCGGCCTTAAATACACTCTGGTCGATTATGGCACCGTCAGGTCAAATACCAGGCACGCGTTCTCAAAGCGTCTGCTGAATATTTACGATGCGGTCGCCGACCTGATCGCTCTGCATTCGCCGGACGTTTTGTCTGTCGAAGACACGTTTTACGCCGTCAATGTCGGCGTCGCTTTGAAATTAGGGCAGGTTCGCGGCCTGATGCTGCTGCTGGCTGAGCAGCGAGGGCTCGAGATCGCTGAGTACGCTCCCCGGCTCGTTAAACAGACGGTCGTGGGTCACGGCAACGCCGAAAAGCAGCAGGTCGGCGAGATGGTCAGGCTCCTGTTAAGGCTTAAGACCGTGCCGGCCCCGCACGACGCGGCCGACGCCTTAGCGATCGCCATCACCCATTTTCACCACGCCGGAATGCAGGACCGCATCCGGAAAGCTCAGACCGGAATGAAATAGCGTCCGGATCAGTTGGGGACAACGCGATGAAATTCCCATTTGTCATTTTTGCGTTAGGTTTTCTCGTCTTTACAACAACCTCCGCTCCCGCACAACGGCGGACTGATACGACAGCGTCGGCCAAGCGTCAGGCCCCCGAGATCGGTCAAACGGCCGTCGTCATTGACGAAACGCTTTCGGTCCTGCGCGACCGCCCGAGCCTTTATGCCCAGACAGTTTTGCGTGTCGGCCGCGGCCGCAAAGTTCAAATATTGGGTGCGGCCGAGGCTGACGGCGTCAAATTTTACAGGGTCGCTGCCCCAACCAATTTTGGATGGATACAGGCCGACGCGGTATTCGGCAAGTTCAGGCCCGGCGACGAAGAGCGTCTCGCCCGGATGGTCCAGGCCGCCGAAGGATTTGATCAGCTCGAGATCGCGGTCGAGTTCTTTATGCTCTACCCGAACTCAAAATTTCGCCCCTCGACGCTGCTCCTTTACGGCGATCTGATCGAGGTAGCCGCCGCAAAACTCTCAAAGGACGCGTCAAGCCGGCTCAAACGCCCCGAAATGGCGGCGTCTGCGGCTCCGATCCACAGCTATTATCTCAACTTCAACATGCTTGACCGATACCGCAAACTGGGTATCGTGTTCGTCTTCAATTCCGCCACAAAGCAGTATCATTACGACGGCGCGAGTTGGGCCGAGATAATTGCAAAGTTCCCTGCCAGCCCCGAGGCAGCCGAGGCCAAAAAGCGGATGGAATTATTGAAGCAGAAAATGGAGCGCACGCCGGCCAAATGACCGCGGCCATTAGATCCGGCAGGCGATAGCCGCCGCGACTCCGGCGTTATTTTCGAGCAAAGCGATATTCGCCGCAAGGGTGCGGCCGCCGGTTCGTTCGGACATCTGCGATAACAGGAAAGGAGTTATCTCTTTTCCGACAACGCCCCGCTCGTCCGCCAGTTTCAACAGTTCAGCAAGTACCGGTTCCAGTTCGTCTCGTCCGATCTCAAATTCGGCCGGGACCGGAACGGTGACCAAAACTGCGCTCTTCAGGCCGAGTTCGTCGCGGGCGATGGCGATCGCCGCCGCCTCGGAGCCGTCTTCGACTCGTTGGTCGATGCTCAAACCGCTCGAACGCGAGTAGAACGCCGGCAATTCGTCGCACTGCCACCCCAGAACAGTTACGCCGTGCGTCTCGAGCCATTCGCGTGTTCGCGGCAGATCGAGCACGATCTTGGCGCCCGAACAAACGACCGTGATCGGCGTCCTCGCAAGCTCCGGCAGATCGGCCGAAATATCTGCCTCAAATCCGCGGTGGACCCCGCCGATCCCGCCGGTCGCAAATACCTTGATCCCGGCCCGGTTCGCGATGAACGAAGTGGTGGCGACCGTCGTCGCGCAATCGAGCCGCATCGCGGCTGCGATCGGAAGGTCGCGTATCGATATCTTTCTGATGTCCTTGCGGGTAGCGAGCTGATCGATCTGACCGGCATCCAGACCCACGCAGAACTTTCCGTCAAAGACGGCAATGGTCGCCGGGACGGCACCGCCGCCGCGAACCGCGGACTCAAGCTTTACGGCCGTTTCGATATTTTGCGGATACGGCAGCCCATGAGCGATCACCGTCGATTCGAGTGCGACGACCGGGGTTCCGTCCGCCAATGCCTGAGCAACTTCCGGGCTGTAATTGATCTTCATAGATAAAAATGGCGGCCCTCGGGGACTGCCGAATCGTCAATCCTGCGGCCTGATCATTTAACGAGCTTTCCGATGCGGTTGAGGCGCGGATGGGTTATGCAGCCGAGCATATCGCCATTTGACGCTCCGCGGTCACACGACCAGTAAACGAACATCGCTCGCCCGACGATCAGGCCTCGCGGCACAAATCCCCAAAATCGGCTGTCCTCGCTGTTGTCGCGGCTATCGCCCATCACAAAAAAACTATCCTCGGGCACCTGCATCGGCTTTCCGCGGACCCCGAATTCGTATTGTTTGACCGGGAGATGTGCTCCGGATTTAACCTCGAGCATTTCCTCTTCTGAATAATAGACGCTGTATTTAGCATTCGGCGGTGCGTCCTCAAACTCCTTAGTGACCAGTGCGGACTGGTTATCGCCGGGGGTCGGCGGATCGCCTATGACGCGCCGCTCCGGCAGCGGTTCGCCGTTGATATATACCTGATTGTCCTTAAACTCAACGGTCTCGCCCGGCAGCCCGATCACACGCTTAACATAATTTATCTGATACGGGATAATGCCGCGGGATTTGTCGTTCTGCGGTTTGACCTTATTGCCGGGATATTTGAACACGATGATGTCGCCGCGCTCGATCTCGCGTTGCGGCAGGAACGGCAGCGAACGGCCGCCCGGCGTGAAAATGAACTTGTTGACGAGCAGATAATCGCCGATCAGGATCGTATTTTGCATCGAACCCGTCGGGACCGTTACGGCCTGCAGGATGAACGTCATCCCGAAGAGCGCCATTACAAGCGTTACAACAAACGATTCAAAATACTCGCGGGCCGTCGACTTGGGCGGGCCGGCCGGCTTTACCGCCGGCGACTCGATCTCGGTTTCTTCAGTACTCATAAACGTGTCAAATTAGCGTCAAAGCCATTCATTTACGAACTTCGGCTTTCAGTATAGCAAGTGCGGCCTCGGCGGCCATCATTTCAGCGGCCTTGATCGAAATTCCCTCGCCGCGAGCGCTGCCGCCGTCCCATACGGCCTCTACAAAGAATTTGCGATCATGCGGCGGGCCCTCAGCCTTGATCAGCGAATAGTTAGGTGCCTGCAGCCGCCTGGCCTGGAGCGTTTCCTGCAGCATCGACTTAAAATCGAGCGAGCTCTTAGGCGTCGCCGACCTGAACTGCGCGTCAAAAACTCTTTTGATAAAAAAACGGGCGGCCGCATAGCCGCTGTCGAAAAAAACAGCTCCGATCACCGCCTCAAGCGTGTTTGCGAGAAGGGCGGCCTTCTTTCTGCCGCCGGTCTTTTCTTCGCCGCGACCGAACCTCACATACTCGCCAAGCTTCAACCCTTCGGCGATCGCCGCCAGCGTCGCCGTGCTTACAAGGCGGTGCTTCATAAGCGTCAGGTCGCCCTCGCTGAGCTTCGGATGGCTCAAAAACAGTTCTTCGGCGACGACGAGGCCGAGCACGGAATCACCGACGAATTCCAGCGATTCGTTAACGCATTCGCGAACCGCCGCCTCGTCCTGATTCGGCAAATTTTCAAACGCCCACGAACGATGTGTCACGGCGCGTTCAAGCAGTTTCAGGTCCTGAAACTTGTGGCCGATCAGGTTTTCAAGTTTCGCGACGCTTTCAGACATTGAGCCTAATTTTAAGAATATTGGCGGGAAAAAGAAAGTCGGGCACCGGTAAACCGGTGCCCGACACGATTATTTAGATCGATCGGCAAATTAACGAGTGCCTTTTTTCTTGGCCGTTGCGGGCTTCGCCGCGGAAACACTGGCCGGAGCTTTGGCAGCCGTCTCGGTGGTCGCAACGCCCGGCTTTCCGGGAGAGGCAGGTTTCGTTGCCGGTGCTGCCGGTTTGGTCTCGGGCTTGGTCACCGGGGCCGTCGTCGACGTCGTTGTCGTCGGGGTCGGCTCAGGATCGATGATCGGGGTCACCGCGATCGACGGGTTCGGCGTCGGCTTGGCGATCGCTGCGTCAACCCATGCTTTCACGCCGTCCTTTTTGTCAAAGCGGGCTTCGTACAAGGCCTCGATGGTCTTCATCTTGATGTCCTTGTATGCCTTGGCTGCCGGTGTATTCGGAGCCGTGTTCCAGGCCCTTGCATAGGCGTCCATCGCACGCTCGAGGGTGCCGTTGAGCAAGCCGATCTTGTTGTTCATCGCATCGACCTTGGTCTTGATCACTTCAGGTGCGTCAGTGTCCTTGATGTCGGCACGCATCGTCTTGATCTCGGCCTCGAGCTTTGCGGCTTCGTCAAAGTAGTACGAACCCATCGCATCGTAGGTGTTTGCATTGGTCTTCGTGTCCGACGCGGCCTGCGAGGCTTTGTAAAGGTACGGAGCGGCTTCTTTCTTATTCTTCTTGTCGAAGGTAAGGATGTAGCCGATCGAGAGATTCATCCACGCGACGGCGTTATCCTTGTTAGCGTAATCGAACGGAACCACGCCGAACGAGCTGAACGTCTTGCCTGCCTCAATGTCGGCGATCGCCATTTTGGCAAAGCGGATCGTTTCATCGTTCCACTTGGTCACAGGTGTGGCTTTGGCGGTTTCGTCATAACCGATCGAGCCGAGCACCAAAACTACCGGGCGATACTTATCGGCATCTTCGGCAAGCAGTTCTTTTCCGCTCTTATATACCTCATCCCAGTTGCTTGCTTTGAGAGCAGCGTTAAATCGATTGGCGATCTCATTTTCACGGGCAGCCTTTTCGGCTTTTGCCAGATTGGTCTCCATCTTGGGCAGCGTCGTCTTGAGATACTCGGACAGTTCCTTGGCCGAGTCGCAAGCGCCGTACTTTTCCAGAAACTGCTTGCCGGCCGAAATGGCGTCCTTACGGCCCTGGATATCTTTCTTGGGATAAAGCTCGCGAAAGATATCGCCGAGTTTGGTCTGGCCGTCGGCATCGCCGCACGGGTCCTGAGCGAAGCCTGCCGCAGCTCCAAGTGCGATGATGGCCGCCAAAAGCAATGCCACATTGGTTGATCTGATAATCGTTTTCATCTAGGTACTTCCTCCGCCGGATGTCGCTCCGGGTGCTCTCAAAATCGTTCTGCCGATACCGAATTATCGCCTTCGGTTTGGCGTGAAATCAGATGATACGTCCGAAAGATTAGTTGCTAGATTTTCGCAATAAAATTTCCGTATCACCGATACTGGCCATTAAGTTCTATGTGGAATAGAAAAACTAAATAATCCTTTACGCGCCGCGTTTGTGTCAAGCCAAAAGCAAACGCCGCCGACAAAAATCGTCCGGACGGCGAGTGCTGCAAATGAGGACAGCGTGCCCTCGTTATTGTTCGGCTATTGCGGGATCTGAACGATCCGTTCGCGCTTCTTTTTAGCCGGATCGGTCTCGGGCGTGATCACGACGGGCGGAAATACCGGCCGCGAGTCGACGATCTTCTGAACTTTGCCCTTCTGCACCGGGACCGAGGTCTGACGCGGAGCGCTCGGTACGAGAATGATGTCGCGGCCGTTCATATTGGTCGTTTCCATCTCGGGCGTCCCGGCGGTCGTGTCATCATCGTCGTCGTCATCGCCGTCCTCAACCCGTGCGGTTACATTGTTTACCGGCACTCGAGGGGCGATATTAAATTCGGTCTGGGCGAGATTTCTGTCCGTGCGGACGATATTGCGGCTCAGAGCCTGATAGATCTTTCCGGCGACTGCCGCGGCGTATTTACCGCGTTCCGCAGGGCCGCGGGTGATGACCGCGACCGCGTATTTCGGAGCCTCGATCGGAGCGACCGAGGCGAACAGTCCGACCCACGATCCTTTGTCGATGCACGACCCGGTCTTACCTGCAACTCCCAGATTCTGGTCCATTCCGCGGTGTGCCGTACCGTATTCAGCGGCTCCCATCATTCCGGGTATCACGCGGCGGACGTTTTGCTGCGGCAGATCGACGTTGCCTTTGAAAAATGTCTGAAATCTTGCCTGTTCGATCTCGTTACGCGGAATTCTGGGAAGAACGCGATGGCCGCCGTTCGTGATGGCCGACGCCATAACGGCCAGCTGAATTGTCGAAACCTCAAAATCGTCGCCGTGCGAATAGATGCGTGCATTGTTATTGCCGTACGGCAAACGGCCCGGAGCCTCGCCCTCGAGATTGACGCCGGTCGGCTCACCCAGCCCAAGACGCTTGGCATATTCGATAACTTTCTGGCTGCCCATCTGGACGCCGGCCCGCTGAAAGTACGGATTATCGGAGAAGGCGATCGCGTCATCGAGCTTGCGGCGGGTCGAAGCATTGCGGACCGCTCCGTCCTGCTTGTCGATAACGTTCTCATTCAGAGCCGCGACGCCGGTGACTAGTTTGATGGTCGAACACGGCCTGATCGTCGAGCGGACCGCCCAATTCTGATTAACGATCGTCAAGATCTTGCCCGTCTGGGCTTCCATGACGACCACCGAACCCGCTCTGCCGCCGAGGGCATCGATCGCGGCACGGCGAATATTGAGGTCCTCGCCTTCGGTCTTGTCGTTTGAAATATTGGCTATTGTCTCGGTTCGCAGGCCACGCTCGAAAGCAAGCCTTCGCTCGCGTGCCTCGCGGGCGGCCTGTTCACGCCGACGCTGTTCGGCGATCGCGGCCTGACGGCGTTCTTCCTCGCGGCGGCGGCGTTCGGCTATCTCTTTTTTGGACTCAACGACCTTTTTTGCGCCTTTCTTAGACTTTGCGTCGGCAACGGTATCTTTCCCCTTTTTCTTATCGTTCTTATCCTTTTTGCTCGTTTTGGATGCATCTTTTGCCTTCTTGTCGGCCTTCTTAGCAACGGCCGTCTTCTTGTTAGCAGCCGACTTTTTGTCAGCGGCCTTCGACGGAGCAGCTTTTTTGGACTGAGCAGCTTTTTTTTGAGCGTTGACCGTTCCGTTCGCAAAAACGAAGACGGCCAAAAGGGTTAATACCGCAGCGATGCGGAGTTGATAGGGGAACATTGACTTCATGCCTTACCTCAGATCTTAAATTTCGCCGTTGAGTTGATATTGGGGGAACCTGACCAGAAGTACCGAGCAAACTATACCGATCAGGAATTTGCGTTCAAACTAACGAAGACTATAACATTCAAGCGGCGGGCACGCAAGCACTATTGATGGTAACCATAAGCCCCGCTTAACGCATATCCAAAAAATGGGATTTTTAAGCACATTTCGTGGACGTCTCCTACTGATCCTCGCCATGCTACTGGTGGCGACGTTGGGTGTGCAGTATTACCTGAATCTGCGCACGCAGCAGGACAATAACGAACTTCGCGAAGCGCAGGAACAGTCGATCGTCGCCGGTATCGCTCTCGGGTTTACGAGCATGACGTCGCGCGACTATCGGGTACAGGACCTGATCTCGCAGCCGGACCAGACATTTTTGGATGAGGACGCCAAGAAGCGTATCCGCGACATCATCATCATCGATAACGACTGGCAGATAACCGACAGTCTAAACCCCGATCTTTTGCCCTCGACCAATGAGAACGACGCCGTCGTTTATAAGAAGCTCAGCGACCTCAGTGACCTGCCGCCGCTGATGGAAGGGGCCCGGCTCGGCGACGATCTGAAAAACTTTCCGAACCGCAAGTCCGACCAAAGCAAGGGCGCCGATGACGAGGCCCACGCGATACCGATCGAAACCAGTAAAGGCCGTTGGTACGTGATGGTTCTGCTCAAAAGCGATCGTGCCGAAACGGCATGGCGTGCGGCCCGTCCGCTGATCTTCAATCTCGGCGTGCTGCTCGCGTCGTCATTTATCACGCTGCTGCTCGTATGGCGATTCACCCGTCCGATCGCCGACCTCTCGAGCGCCGCCCGGCGCGTCGCCGAGGGCGACCTGGACGTCCGCGTACCGGATTCGCGGCGCAATGACGAGATGGGCCGGCTCGCTTCGCGGTTTAATGAAATGACCGCCGAGCTCGCTAAAAAGCGCGAGATCGAGGCGCAACTGCAGCAGGCCGAAAAATCCGCGGTCGTCGGCCGGCTCGGGTCGGCGATCGCTCATGAGATACGAAACCCGCTCAACTACATCAATCTGACGCTCGACCACCTTCGCTCAAAATACGCTCCTGACGACGAGGAAAAGCGCGAGAAATTTGAAAAGCTGACCGCCCAGCTCAAGGATGAGGTCGCCCGGATCAATCAACAAATATCCGATTTTTTGAATTATTCGCGTCCCGCGACGGCAGATCTAAGGCCTATCGACGCCCGGCCGATCATCGAAGACTCGCTCCGTATCGTCGAAGCCCAGGCCGAGGAGCACGGCGTCAAGATCGGCATTGTCGAGCATGAGGACGTGCCGCAGATCCTCGGCGACCCGGAATTTTTGCGTTCGGTCTTTAACAACCTGTTTATCAACGCGGTCCAGTCGATGGGCCCTGAGGGCGGGCATCTCAGTATAAGGATCTCGCCCGAGGACAAAATGGTCCGGTTTGAGGTCACTGACACGGGCAGCGGCATTTCCGAGGCAAATCTTTCCAAGATATTCGAGCCGTATTTTTCGACCAAAGAAACCGGCACCGGCCTCGGCCTCGCGATCGTTCAAAAGATCATCGACATTCACAACGGTTCGATCGAGGTCGAGTCTGCACAGGGCGAGGGAACGAAATTTACGGTAAGATTACCGGTAGCGAAAGGCACAGCGTGATCGCCCACGGCGAAATTATCTATGGCACGTAAATCAATACTCGTCGTCGATGACGAGAAGAACCAGCGGGAAATCCTGGAAACGATCCTCTCAGGCGAGGGTTATGACGTTACAACGGCAAGTTCCGGTGAAGCGGCGTTAAAGTTCGTCGAGACGCGCAGATTCGACCTCGTCCTGACCGACCTCCAGATGACCGGCATGAGCGGGCTCGACCTGCTCAGAGAACTGACCAATTTCGACAAATCGATCATCGTTATCCTGCTAACGGCTCACGGGACGGTCGATTCGGCGGTCGACGCTCTGCGGCTCGGGGCCTTCGAGTACCTGCAAAAGCCGTATGACTCGGAAAAGCTGCTCGAAACGGTTTCAAGGGCCCTGAAAAAGCTATCGACCCTGGACGCCGAGATCGTATCGGTCTCGCCCGAGATGGACAAGGTCAAAAAGCTGATCCTCAAGATCGCCAAGTCAAATTCGACCGTGTTGATCCGCGGCGAGAGCGGTACCGGCAAGGAACTGATCGCCCGCTCGATCCACAAGAACAGTCATCGTTCGAACGAGGTATTTCAGGCGGTAAACTGCGCGGCCATTAACGAAAATCTGCTCGAATCCGAGCTGTTCGGCCATGAAAAGGGTTCGTTTACCGGTGCCGTAGCCGAAAAGAAGGGCCTGTTTGAGATCGCCCACAGCGGCACGCTGTTTCTGGATGAGATCGGCGAGCTCGACATAGCCCTGCAGGCAAAGATTCTGCGGGCCCTTCAGGAAAAGCAGATCCGGCGTGTTGGCGGCGTTCGCGACATCGATGTCGACGTGCGTGTCGTCGCGGCGACCAATCGCGATCTGCTCCATATGGTCGAAGAAAAGCGATTTCGCGAGGATCTATACTATCGGCTCAATGTGCTGTCGATCGAACTGCCCGCTTTGCGCGAGCGGCGGACCGACATTCCCGTTCTGATCGATTACTTTCTCAAAAAGCACACCCGCGGAACCGGCCGAAAGGTGACGTTCACGCCCGAGGCCAAGCTCGTACTCGACAATTACAGTTATCCGGGAAATGTCCGCCAGCTCGAATCCGCCATTGAGCGGGCGATCTTGCTGTGTGAGAACGACACCATAACCAATGACGACCTTCCGCCCGAGATGTTTACGGAACGCGGCGGCCGAGTTCAGGCGGCATCGGCCGCGTCGGGGTCTGAGCAGTTCATACTGCCGCCGCAGGGCATCAACTGGGAAGATGTCGAACGCAGCCTGATCATGCAGGCAATGGAAAGGACGGACAACAACATCACCAAATCCGCAAAACTGCTGGGTTTGACGTTTAGAACTCTCCAATATCGTTTAGAGAAATATGGCGTCAAAAAGGATGACGACGCCGGAACAGGCGACGACGAAAACTCGTAAAGCACTCTCGAGAGGAGAAACGCGATGGAATGGTTCTCAACACTAAGTTTGGCACTCGGGTCGGCGTGGACGTCGGGCATCAATTTGTATGCCACGGTCTCGGTCCTCGGGCTTTTGCAGAAATTCGGTTCGGTCAAACTGCCGGGCGGCCTGGATGTGCTCGACAACTGGTGGATCATCGGATTTGCGAGCGGACTTTACCTGATCGAGTTTTTTGCCGACAAGATACCTTATGTCGACAGCGTCTGGGATGTCGTCCACACCTTTATCCGCGTGCCGGCAGGCGTTATTGTCGCATACGCCGCGACCAACCAGCTTGACCCGAGCGTCTATATTCCGGCCGCACTCGTCGGCGGCGGGCTCGCCTTTGCCTCGCACGGGACCAAGGCCGCGGCGCGGATCGGTGCCAACCTCTCGCCGGAACCGGTTTCAAATTGGGTGCTGTCGCTGGTCGAAGACGTCATCGCTTTTGTCGGGACGCTTCTGGCGGTGTTCGCACCGTTTATCATTATGGCGATCCTCGGGATCTTCGTGCTCGCGTTCGTTTGGTTCTTCCCCAAGATCTTTCGAGCGGTGATGCGTATGATCCGGGCGGTCGGGGCCTTTTTTCGCGGCGAGAGTTTTCGTGACGTCGCCCGCAAGGCCGGCTAAGTGAGATCGTTCTGAAATTGCAGAATTAGGATCCTGGAGGCCACTATGAAGTTTTTCCGGTTTTTTGCTCTTTCCCTTTTTGCCGTTTCGATCTCGTGCGGAGGTGAACGAGCCGCAAACGGCCCGAGTCCTTCCATTTCCGGCGGCACATCCGAATCACGATCAGGCCGTATCGAAAGTGCCGCTCCGGTATCGAGTGAAAAGATCGCCACAAAGTCGGGCGGCGGCGGCGGAGGCTCGGACGTCACGTCCCGGTCCATCGGGCCGAATGCCACTCTCGCCCAGACCCAAAACTCGCAGATCGATACCGCACCGACCGACCGAAAGATCGTCAGGAACGCGGATCTCACACTCGAATCGGATTCGCCCGAGGAGTCGCAGAAAAGCGTCGCCTCGATCGCCGAGAGCAAAGGCGGCTTTGTCGTCGAATCGCAGCAGAGCAGCAGTGACAAGACCGGCACGACCCGTGACATCGTGACCATGACAGTCCGTGTCCCGGCCGCCAAGTTCGCCGAGACGGTCGACGAGATCAGAAAGACCGGAAAGCGCGTCATCATCGAAACGATCAAGGGCGACGACGTCACCGAGGAGTTCATCGACGTCGAGGCTCGGCTGAGGGCGCAGAAAGCGACCGAACAGCAGTTCATGGATATCATGAAACGGGCAAATTCGGTCGAAGATGCACTGAACGTTCAGCGTCAACTCGGCGAGGTCCGCAGCGAGATCGAAAAGATCGAAGGCCGCAAACGATTTCTCGAAAACCAGTCCAGTTTATCCACCATCAAGGTCCGGCTGCAGACGCGAGCGGCATTTACGGCCAGTTCCACCGGATTTTTCGATCGCCTCGGCGAGTCGTTTAGTACGGGCCTGGATTTTGCGTTAAGCTTTGTATTGGCGCTTGTGACGATATTCGTGTCGTTGGTGCCGTTTCTGATCTTGATCACGATACCGTTGTTTTTCTTGATCAGGTATGTTCGGAAAAAACGGCGCGCGGCGTCGGTGACCGACAGTTCGACCGACGATAACCAGAATTAAGATGGAGTTTGGATTTAAGATCTTGGCGGTGGTCCTACTCGGGGTCGCCGCTTATTTTTATTCGGCGGGACAGCCGGATTACACCTTCGGGGCAGCGGTCGTGGGGATCTGCTCGTTCTTTCTCAGCATGAGATTTGCCATTAAACGGCGGCTCGCTGCGGTCGAAACTTCCGAAAATAACGACGAGGGCCAGGCGTAAATGGCAAAGATCGTCCTGACCACGATCGGCAGCCTCGGCGATCTGCACCCAAAGCTCGCCCTCGCCCTCGAACTTCGGCGTCGCGGGCACGATCCGGTCGTTTGCACCTGGGCGGGCTATCAGGAAAAGGTCGAGGCTCTCGGCCTGACGTTCAAACCGATGCGGCCAAACGTCGACCCGACCGACCGCGAATTGCTTCGCCGGACGATGGACGCCGCGAAAGGCCCGGAAACGGTCATCCGCGACATCATTTTCCCGAGCTTGCGGAATATGTATGACGATCTCGCGGCTGCGTGCGACGGTGCCGGCCTGATCGTAAGCGGCGAGATCGTATATGCCGTTCCGTCGCTGGTCGAAAAGACCGGCATCAAATGGTGCTCCACCAGCCTCGCGCCGATGACGCTTTTCTCGGCCGAGGACCCGAGTGTCTATCCCGCGGCCGAGTGGCTCGAGTACCTCAGGCCATTGCCGACGCTCTTTCACCGCACTCTCTTTAACGTCATGCAGCTCACGATCAGCGGATGGTATGAGCCGTACAAGGCGTTTCGCCGCGAACTCGGCCTGAGCGAAGGCCACGAACCTATCTTTCGGGACAAATTTTCACGCAGCCTGCATTTGGCGATGTTCTCGAGGGCTCTCGCACGGCCGCGATCGGATTGGCCGGTCTCGACGCTGCAGACCGGGTTTTGCTTTTTTGACGAGAGCGAAACGAGCGAGCCTAACGCCGAACTGGGCGATTTTCTCACCTCGGGCGAACCGCCTGTCGTCTTTACACTCGGTTCGGCGGCGGTAATGGATGCAGGCAGTTTTTTCGACGAGAGCATCAAGGCGGCAAAATCGCTGGGGAAACGAGCGGTCATTCTATTCGGCCGCGAAAACGAACCGCCCGACGGCCTGACAGATGACGTCATCGGGATCGATTACGCCCCGTTCTCGCAAGTGTTCGGACAGGCCGCGTGTGTCGTGCATCAGGCCGGCGTCGGCACTACCGCCCAGGTGCTGCGTGCCGGAGCACCGCAGCTGATAGTTCCGTTCAGTCACGACCAACCGGACAATGCCGCACGCGTTCGCCGTGCCGGCGTCGCCGAGATCATTCGCCGCGGAGATTACAACGCGGAAACGGCATCGCTCTCGCTCAAAAAGATCCTCGGCGATCCCCAATATCGCGAAAATGCACGCAGATCAAAACGGATCGTCGATGCAGAGAACGGTACCGCGACCGCCTGTGATGCGATCGAAGAAATTTTGCGATAAACGCCCGAACGGCTAAGATATCTGTCGGAGATAGATTTTGAAGAACATCGACCATCTACTCGAAAACAACCGGCGCTGGTCCGAGCAGATCAGGGCTCAAAATCCGAGTTTCTTTGCGGACCTTTCCGGCCAGCAGAGCCCGAAATATCTTTGGATCGGTTGTTCGGATAGCCGGGTTTCGGCAAATACCATCGTCGGCCTCGAACCCGGCGAGATATTTGTGCATCGAAATGTTGCAAATCTGGTGCTTCATACAGATATGAATTGCCTGTCGGTCATCCAGTTTGCACTTGAGGTGCTCAATGTCGAGCACATCATCGTGTGCGGACATTACGGCTGCGGCGGCGTGCGGGCGGCGATGGAACCCAGGCGTCACGGCCTGATCGACAATTGGCTACGGCAGATCCAGGACACGGCGAATCTGCACTCCGCGATCCTCGAAGCGATCCCGGACGAGTCCGCAAAATTTGACCGGCTGTGCGAACTTAACGTCATCGAGCAGGTGTTGAACGTCTGCGAAACGACGATCGTAATGGACGCCTGGAATCGCGGACAGAACCTGACGGTTCACGGGTGGATCTATGACCTCAAGGACGGCCTTGTGTGCGATCGCGGTATATCGGTCGATCGTGAACTGCGGATGCAGGAACTGCGTGACCGTTTCTTGCAGACCGATAAGCGGAGCGCCAATACCGAAGCGTTGTAGCAAGGCGCAAGATCAGATTATGACTTTATCCAAATCGGCGTATTTATCAGTATTTTTGGTGATCGTGTTTTCGGCCTTTGGCTCGAACGCCCAGATGTCCCGTAAACCGACGCCGACGCGCGAACCGGCGGGTGCGATGTCCAAAAAGCCGGATTCCGTCAAAAAGTCGCTTCCGAAGATCGCCTCACAGAAAGAGTTTGATTCGATCGCCCGTGTCTATCATCAGGGCACGCCGTACGCGATGCCGCACACGATGTTTATCATCGATCGCCGGGCAAAGAACAAGATCTATTATGTCAACTCGCAGATGTACCGCTTTCACAAGGACTTTCTGCTCGCCACGTACCTTGTGCCGCGTGGTGCCGACGTTTTCAAGCCGATTTACCTCGAAGAAGACCGACGCTTCATTGTCGGGACGATCGCCTGGCAAAAGCCGGTCGAGCGATTTACCTGGGAGCTTTGGGAAGGTGACCTGGCGTCGGCCGAGATCATCAAGACCGCAAACGAGACCATTAACCGGACTTTCTTTCAGAAGGTCGCCTACAAGCCCAATTCGATACGCCAGGAAGATGCGAGCGCCGATATCGGCCTCGAGCGAATTCTTCAGAGCGACCTCAATAAAAATCAGGAGTACCTCGCTCTCAACACCGGCAAAGCGATCGGCCGTGTCCACATCATCGACAAACTCGACGACACGGTCGAGATCGGCGATAACGAGATCCTGGTCTTGAAAGAACTGCCGATATCGCTGCCGCCGGTTCGCGGCGTGATCGTCGCCAAGCCGTCGTCGCCGCTGTCGCACATCAACATCCTCGCCAAGGGGTGGAATATCCCGAACGTCTACATCAAGGACGCCGATAAGATGTTTCGCGAGCTCGACACCTATTGGATCGAGTTGGACGCTTCGCTGACCGAGTTCAAGTTCAAACCGGCGACCAAGGAGATACTCGACAAGGTAAAGGCGCCTGACGAGCAGATCCCGCCCGCCGACCTGAAGGTGAAAAGGGTCGCCCGCCTCGCTGAGATGCGTAAAAGAGACAGCCTGATCTACGGATCAAAGTCGGCCAATCTCGGCGAGATGCTGAACGCTCGCGTCAAAGGTGTCGTGATCCCTGACGGCTTTACGGTTCCGTTTTATTGGTACGACAAGTTCATCAAGGACAACGGCATCGATCAGACGATCGCCGAACTGCTCGACAATAACGACTTCGTCCACAATCCGCGTTACCGTCGGCAAAAGCTCGAGCAATTGCGGACAACGATCCAAAATGCCCGGTTCGACGACGATCTCAGGACCGAGATCATTCAAAAATGGAAAACGCAGCTCGGCGGCAAGCCCGTGTTTGTTCGGAGTTCTTCTAATTCTGAGGACCTGCCCAATTTCAGCGGCGCCGGGCTGTACTCGAGCGTTCCTAATGTTCGCGAGGAAAATAGGCTGATCGAGGCGGTCAAAAAGGTTTGGGCGTCGCTTTGGAAATTTGAGGCTTACGAGGCTCGCGTCCGCAATTATGTCAGCCAGACTGATGTTTATATGTCGGCCCTGATCCAGCTCGGCGTCGATATGGACAAGGGCGGCGTGATGATCTCAAAGGATCCGTTTGACGCCCGCAGCAAGAATTCGGTCTACATCAGCGCAGTCTGCGGCCACAATTCAAAAGTGGTCGACAACACCGGCATCCCCGAGCAGATACTCTTTAATCCGCGTTCGAACGCGGTGATCGTGATGACCCTCTCGGACCAGACCAACGCACTTAGATTTGATCTGAACGGCGATCTTAAAGAAACCGCTGATAAATGTGCGGGGCCGAATAAGCGCGTCCTGACCGATGCACAGGCCCGCGAACTAGCCCGTACTGCGATAATGATCCGCGGCATCTTCGGCGGTAAGAATGAACAGGATATAGAATGGGGTATAATGAACGGCAAGTTGTACATCGTTCAGGCAAGGCCCTTTATCGACAAGACCAATCCACTATGAAGTATTTAATCGCACTAACTTTTGTTGCCGGATCGATCGGCTGCGCGACGTCGCCGCAGCCAGTCCAGCAAAATTCGAATACGACGCGCCCCGAGCGTTCGCAGACCGTTGTCGCGCATTCTACCGAAAACCAGACGCCGCCCTCGACGAGCGGCGACAAGACGAAATGGTCGCAGAGCGGCGATCCGATCGACACCAAGTCGTTTGACGACGCGATAAAAACGGCCGAAAAGGCCCTCGCCGGCAAAGCCAACGATCCCGCCGCGAAAAAGGCCCTCGCCGAGGCTTATCTGAAGCGCGGTGTGGCACTGACCGAGGCTCGTCAGTACGCCTCGGCTCTCGGTGATTATCGCCGAACGATCAAATATGACGCCGAGAATAAAGAGGCCAAGGAGTGGATCGATAAGATCGTGATGATCTACGACGGTATGAACAAGTCGTATCCAAAGGAAGGCGAGGAACCGCCGCCGCTGCCGTTTGCGAAAAAATAGGATTATGACCCGACAATTTACCAGACTCGCGTTGTTGGCAATTTCGGTGATGGCTCTGACCGTGATCTTGACGGTCGATTCGCCGGCTCAGGCAGCCAGCCGTGTGCGATTTGCCCGCGGTGCCGTGAGCGCGGTCGCCGCCGGTTCGCTCAATGGCTACAGGGACAAAAGAATCTTCGTGATCAAAGTGCGGGCCGGGCAAACGCTGACGACCGAACAGGTCGGCGGCCGCCCGATAACCGTCGAGGTAATCAAACCGGACGGCCAGCCCTTCGAAGGCGATATGGACCTGTCGTGCCACAACCGCCATGAGGTCACACCGACCGAGGCAGGCGACTACCGCCTCGTCGTCACCGAGTGTCAAAAGGCCGACCGCTGGCGGGGCCGGTTTAGGTTAAAGGTCACGGTTCGCTAGACAAATCGGCGGCCAGAAAATAAACTTACTCCTTTGCGCCGGCGATGGGTGCAGCGATCTATTTACACGGAGTAATTCAGCTTTATATGGCAATTTCAGCAAACGATATCAGAAAAGGGATGGTGATCCTGCACGAGGGCAACCCCGTGAAGGTGATGGAGTTTCACCACCACACGCCCGGCAATCTTCGGGCGATGGTCCAGGCCCGGCTTCGCAATCTGCTTACCGGAAACTCATTCGAATACCGTTTTCGTTCGAACGACACGCTCGAAAAGATCACGCTCGAACAGCACAAGATGGAGTACCTGTATTCTGACGGGTCGCACCATCACTTTATGAACTCGGAATCGTTCGAACAGGTGGCACTGACCGAAGAGGAGTTGAGTGACGCCGCCCAGTGGTTGATGCCGGGCCTCAAGATCGAGGTCGAGTTTTACAACGGCACTCCGATCGGCGTCGCCCTGCCCGCTACGATGGACCTGACGGTGACGAGGACCGATCCGCCTTTGAAAGGTGCGACCGCTTCGAATTCGAACAAGCCGGCGACACTCGAAAACGGTGTCACCCTTTCGGTTCCGCCATTTATCGTCGAGGGCGAAAAGATCCGTGTCAATCCGACGGAAGCACGGTACATGGAACGCGTAAAATAGCTTTCCTGTCCGATAGTATTACGCCGGAGCCCCGATCTTTTCAAAAGGCAGCGGGCTCCGGTTTCTGATATCTGGACAATGTTCTTCCTATACAGCATCATTTTGACCGTCGCCTTTCTGGTGCTGCTTCCGCGCTTTATCTTCGACGCTATATTTAAGGGCAAATACGCGGCTGGTTTTACCCAGCGGCTCGGGTTTTTGCCGCCGTTCGAACAGGATGGACGGCCCGTGATCTGGGTCCACTGCGTCTCAGTCGGCGAAACCAATGCGGCGCGCCCGCTCATTCAGCAACTGGCTGACAGCCTGCCCCCGTTTAGGCTGATAGTTTCAACGACGACCAGAACGGGTCAGGAGCTGGCCCGACAGGTGTTCAGCGAACAAGCCGAGCTCGTCTGTTATTTTCCGTTCGACTGGAAATTCAGCGTCCGCCGGGCATTAAGGCGCTTCGCCCCGTCCGCCGTGATACTGCTCGAGACCGAGATCTGGTTCAACTTCTTACGCGAGGCCAACAAAAGCGGCGCTAAAACCGCCATCGTTAACGGACGACTGTCCGAGCGCTCGTACAAACGATTTGGTTATATTAAGAATTTCATGCGGCGGGTCCTTTCCTATCCGGACCTCGCCCTAATGCAGACCAATCTTGACGCCAAGCGTCTGATGGCACTCGGGATGCGGGCGACCAAGGTCAAGGTCACCGGGAATATGAAATTTGACCAGCCGGACGGCGGAGACGAGGCTCTCGCCAGGGAGTTTCGCGTTCGGTTCGGCATCACGGGCGACGTGCCGCTGATAGTTGCGGCCAGCACCCATGAACCTGAAGAAAAGTGGGTACTCGAGGCGTTTAACCGCGTATGGAAACAGTCAGGCACCTCATTGCCGCGACTTTTGATCGCACCTCGGCATCCGGAGCGATTCGGTTCGGTCGCCGACACGATCAAAAACTCCGGCTTCGGTTGGGCTCGGCGTTCCGAGACGGCTTCGGCCCGCGACCTCAGTGCCGAGGTGATCCTTCTCGACAGCATCGGTGAGCTGCGTTCGGCCATCTCGCTCGCCGATATCGTATTCGTCGGCGGCAGTTTGATCCCGCACGGCGGACAGAGCATTCTTGAGCCGGCCGCCGCCGGCAAGGCGATCGTCACCGGCCCGCACACCTCAAATTTTAAGGCAGTGATCGACGAGTTCCTAAAACACGATGCGCTCATTCAATTGCCCGAGTGCCCGGACAAGGAGATTGCCGAGAGGCTTGCCGCGGCCGTCGCACAGCTGCTCGACGATCACGACCTTCGCCGCCGTATCGCGACGAACGCCGCGGACGTAATGACCAAAAATCGCGGAGCGACACAAAAGACCGTCGAGTACCTCAAGGAAATGCTCGGCGGACAGGGTGGCAAATGACCTACGTGTACGCCGTTTTTGCCGCGATCCTGATCTATTTCAGCCTGAGGTCGCTGATCGGCGGGTTCGAATACCTACGCTATTTTCGCCGATCGCTGACTGCGGCGCCGCAAGAATTTACGCCCTTTGCAACGATCATCGCACCGTGCCGCGGCGTGGATCAGGGGATGCAGGAGAATCTTCGGGCGTTACTAACACAGGATTATCCCGCATATGAGGTGATCTTTGTCGTCGATGACAGAAATGACGCTGCCGTTCCCATGATCAAGAGCGCCGCCGTCGAGTTTTCAAACAGCAGACTCGTGGTCGCCCCGCGTGCCGTCCGCTCAAGCCAAAAGGTCGAAAACCTCCGCGAGGCGGTCAAATATGCGAGCAGCGGATCGAAGGTCTTCGTCTTTGCCGATTCCGACGCACGGCCTTCCGCGACATGGCTGAGCAGTCTCGTCGCACCGCTTTCGGATCCGAATATCGGTGCCGCGACCGGATATCGCTGGTTCGTTTCGCCCAAACCTACGCTGGCGTCCGAGCTTCGCTCGGTTTGGAATGCGTCGGTCGCGTCGAATCTGGGCCCGAACACGCAAAGTAACTTCTGCTGGGGCGGCGCAATGGCCGTAACCAGAAAGACGTTCGAGGATCTGGAAATACGCGAGAAATGGGACGGCACGCTGTCAGACGACTTTGCCGTCACGCGGGTATTGAATGATGCCGGCATGCCGATCGTCTTTGTCCCGGCGGCCCTCACTGCGTCGGTCGAGGGCTGCACGTTTGGCGAAATGCTCGAGTTCACCACGCGTCAGATGAAGATCACCCGCGTTTATGCCGCTCCGCTGTGGATACTGTCGTTTATCGGCTCGGGCCTTTTCTGTTCGGTTATGTCGGCCGCAATTTTGATCGCGGCCCTGTATCCGCGCAACGGCCTGCTCGTGTGGATCAGCCTCGCGACGCTGGCGATCGTTTCGGCCTGCAGCATCGGCAAAGCGTGGCTGCGGCTAAACGCCGTAAGACTGGCACTAAGGGATCACCGCGACGAGATCGACCGCCAATATTGGACGCAGTTGACACTTTGGTCGCTGACGCCGGCGATATTTTTGTACAATGCCGCGGCCGCGCTTTTTTCGCGGCGGCTCAGATGGCGCGGAACCCTTTATCTATTGAAATCGCACCGTGAAACTGTCATCATAGCCGATTAGCGAATGGACGATACCGAAAAGACCCAAGACGAAATCGATAAGATCGACGAAACTGATCTCAACGATTGGTTTAATGAATGGCCGATGCGCCCCGACGGCCAGCCCGTTGACCCGACGGCCGCGGCGCCGGTTGAAAAGCATTCGCCAGAAAGTTGGCCGGCCGATAAAGACAACGCCGGAAATGATGAATTCGGCACTCAGGCCGAAACGCCGTTCGCACCGCTCGAATATTCTCCGATCAGCCAGGACGAAACGATCCGCCGCAGCGGCCTTGCGTGGTCCGCCGGCATCGTATTTTTTTCGTCGATCGCGTTCACGCTGTTTCTCGGGTGGCTCGCGGACCTTTTGCTTGGGAGTTCACCGTGGGGGTTGGTCGGCGGCATTGTGCTCGGTTCGATCATCGGGTTTGTCCAATTTTTCAGGATCACGTCGCAGATCTTTGGTTCCGACAGCTCAAAACCGGCGATAAAGTCCCTGCTTTCGGACGATGACGATGACGTTTAGCCGTCGGAACTTAACCCGCTGCGTTCGCCTCTTTGAATTTTCCGCCATTTCTTTGTAAAATGTAGGTTTTGTGATGGTCGACGACCTTGATCCTTTGACATCCGAACAACCTCTGCCGCCTGAGCTTTCTCAGCGGAGGATCTTGTTCATAATGGGCGTGGTCGCCGCGGCCGGATCGATCGTCGGGATGATCTTTGTATCGGGCCGGTTCGGGGTCGCGGTTATGTGCGGCGGGGCGGCGGCGTTTGTCAACTTTTTTTGGCAGAGACGTTCGACCAAGGCCATTTTTGAGGCATTTGCCGGCGGAGACCGCCCGCCGCTGCTGGCGGTTAGGTATCTGCTGCGGTACGTGGCTGTCGGAGCTTTTGCGGCGTTTTTCTATTTTACCGGATTGCTGCCCGTCGCGGGCATCATCCTCGGCCTAGCGTCATTTGCTTTTGCGGTGGTCATCGAAGGTCTTTTAAGTATTTTTTATAGTTCTAATTAACGGGAATTTTAGCGATGTTTTTATTTTCAGAAGGCGGCGGACATCATACGCCATTGATCGTCGAGTTTATCAACCACTACGTGGGCGAGCCGATCTATCATTTCCAGATGGCTTATACGCGTCCGATGTGGGTGGCGTTCTTCAAGAAGTTCGGCACCACGCCTGAAAAGGTCTTTGCGTCTGAGTACTCGCCCGAGAACGCGATCCCCTGGTACACGATCATGTTCGTCATCGCCTGTATCCTGACGATCGTCGCGGTCCGTCTGCTTAAGGGCAAATTGTCCGAGGACGACCCGAAACCCGGCCAGCTCACGCTTGAAGCGGGCTTTCTCGCGATCAAGGGTCTGGTCGTCAGCATCGTCGGCGAA
Source organism: Pyrinomonadaceae bacterium (assembly GCA_044221625.1). Classification (GTDB taxonomy): domain Bacteria; phylum Acidobacteriota; class Blastocatellia; order Pyrinomonadales; family Pyrinomonadaceae; genus OLB17. Next base: position 89,966 of record JBGAOU010000009.1, read on the forward strand.
CACGGATTCAAGTACTTTCCCGTCGTTGCCACGTTCGCGATCCTGATCCTGGTCTCAAATTTGATGGGCCAGTTCCCGATGTTCATGTCGCCGACGGCGTCGGTCAACGTGACATTCGCACTCGGCATCTCGTCGTTTGTTTACTATAACTACGTCGGCATTGCCGAAAACGGCCTGCTCAAACATCTCGGCCATCTCGCCGGCCCGAAACTGCCGTTCCTGCTGACCCTGATCATCACGCCGCTGATCTTTGCGATCGAGTTGATCAGTAACATGATCAGGCCGTTCACGCTCGGCGTTCGACTTTTTGCGAATATGTTCTCGGACGAAAAGGTGTTCGTCGAGATCACCAATCTCGCACCGCCGATCACGCACTTTGTATTGCCGTTGGTCTTGACGCTGCTTGGCGTTTTCGTCGCCTTTGTTCAGGCGTTCGTATTCACGCTTTTGTCGACGATCTATCTTGGCGAAGTTTCACACGCTCATCACGATGAACACGATGACGAGCACGGCGTTGAGGCTCACGGCGAAGCCGTAGCAGCTCACGCATAAGGATCTGAGGCCCGCTGATTTAGGGCCTCGATAAACCCGAAGACCTCGATTTTCGGACATTTGAAAACTTGCGTTTTATAGCAACTATGCCCGCACGCATCAGGAGCCTTGGACTCTACGGAGTATAAAATCCATGTGCATACCGGAAGTGAGGCGAACTTATACCCAGCGAGCAGGTTTTCTGATTTCGATAGCGGAGTCTTCTATTTAACAAAACAGGAGATAAAGATGAACAAATTGAAATACGTATTTTTCGCAACGCTCGCACTTGCTCTGACGGCTATCCCCGCGATGGCTCAGGCTGGTGCCGCAGACAACGAATCGACCGTTCTGGCCGCTAAGGCCATCGGCGGCGGTATCGGTTTTGGCTTGGCTGCCGGTTTGGCAGGTATCGCACAGGGCCTCGTCGGTTCGCGTGCTGCCGAGGGTGCTGCCCGTAACCCGGGTGCCGCAGGTACCGTTCAGACCATGATGATCATCGCGTTGGCTCTTATTGAGTCACTCGTGCTGTTCGCACTGCTTATCGTCTTCGTTAAGCTCTAAATCGAACTCAGATCTCATCACTCGCGGACGAGGCTCTATACCGGGCCTCGTCCGTATTTAGTTTGGCCGCACGTTGTGATACAACATTATCAGCGGTCAGCGGCAAAAAATGTGCAACTTGCCGGCTTTGGAACCGTTCTAATATTTGATGATCGGCGATCTTATAGGAAAAATCATTGCGGGTAAATACCGGATCGATTCGTTGATCCGCGAGACCGAGGTTGGCGACTTTTATCGCGGCACCAATCTCGGGACCGGTGCACCCGTGACCGTCAAGACCCTGGCTCCGGCGATGGCCATCGACCAGCGATATGTCGATCGGTTCTTGCGCGACGAGCACGCCGCCGCCGCGGTCACGCACCCCAATCTGCTCAATAATCTGGAGATCGGCCGGGACGAACATGGCACACCGCACTCGGTTTACGAGGGCATGGACGGCGGTTTGCTATCTGCCATGATCCGCGAAAATGGCCCGCTGCCGGTCGCTGACGCCATCTCGATCGCCAAACAGGCCGCGTCGGCCTTGTCGACGGCCCATTCCGCAGGGTTGGTTCACGGCGGGCTCAATCCGGACAAGGTATTTGTTGACACCGAGGCCGGAGTGTTCGCCAAGGTGTTTGATTTCGGCGCGCGTACTCATGCCCGCAACTCGATGTCGGCCGCCGGATATCTTTCGCCCGAGCAGTGTGCCGTGCCGCCGACATTTGACGAGAGATCCGATATCTATTCGCTCGGCGTGCTGCTATATGAAATGCTCGCCGGCGAACGCCCGTACAGCGGCAGCACACCTGCGGAGACCATCGCGAAGCAGTCGGCTGAGCCTCCGCCGCCGCTTTCGGCGTTCAGGCAGGACCTTCATCCGCAGATCGAACCGGTGATCCTTAGTTCAATGTCGCGAAACCCCGATCTGAGATATCAATCGATGGCCGACCTCGAAGAGGACTTGGCTCGCATCGGAAGCGAGATCGGCGTCGATATCCCGGCCGTGGCAGTAGCTCAAACGGCGTCAGCCGCCGCCGGCCGCAATAAATGGCAGACCGCGGGCATCGCGATTGCCGGCGTTGTCATCCTCGCCGCAGCATTGATCTATGTAACGACGGTCCGGCAAACCAATCCGACCGCGAGCCTGGCGCCGGACGCCAACAGTTTGCCGGTTCAGCCGATCAACCCGGCGACCGGAGCCCAGGAGGATGCCTTGACCAAACTCGGCGACCTCGGCGATGCTTCGCTTGTGCCGAACAGTTCGATGGAGTTGCCCGGAACGCTGCCCGGCGGAGACGGCTTTAACGCCTGGGCGAACGGTGGAATGCCGCCGGCCGGAGCTCCGCTTTCGGGGTCGGTAATTCCGGGACCGCCGGTCGGCGGACCGCAGCCTCCGCAGTACATTCCGCCGGGCGGACAGACTGTGACCGTTGACCCGAACGGCGGGAGCGTCTTTATGCCGAACGAAGGCGGCGTGATCCTAGTTCCGATACCGCAAACCGAGGACTCTACGCCAAAAGCGACGCCGACACCCAAAACGCCGGCGGCGAACACCGCTGTTAAGCCCGCCGGTACGCCCAATCCGTCGGCAACGCCGGCAACCGCACCGTCCGGCCCTGCGGCTGAGACGACCAAGCCGAAGGCCGAGCCGGGCAAGCCGAAAAAGCCGGCGGCGACCGTCAAAAAACCAACCGAAGAATAATATCAGCGGGATCTGGCCGTCAGCAGCTTGAGAATGTCGCGCTTGCCCGCCGCACGGGCAAGGTCGGCGGCGGACTTGCCTTCAAGATCGCGTTTTGATCGCGTGCTGCCCATTATCAGCAATGCTTTGACGATGTCGGCGTGGCCGGCCTCGGCGGCGTACATCAGGGCCGTTCGGCCGCGTGAGTCCGATATATTGGGATCGAGCGAGCGCATTCTCGCCAGGATCGCTTGAGTGGTGTTTTGGTAGTATTTTGGCAACTTTTTCTGCGGTGCCGGTGCTTTAGATATCTGTTTTGCGGTCGCAAATGCCATCACCGACCTGAGGTTTCCGAGTTTGGCGGCGAGTATCAGCGGGGTCGTCCCGTCCGCCGCGGCGATCCCTGCGTCGGCGGTTCCGAGCAGGTTCAGGGTCGACATAAAATGATCGTATTTGGCCGTGTACCAGAGCGCGGTGTTGCCGGCCTTGTCGCGAATGTTCGGATCCGCACCCATACCGATCAGCTTGAGGATATATAGGTCATTGTCGAACATCGCGGCCCTGATCAGAGCGGTCTCGCCGGCCTTATTCTGCACGTTCGCGAGACTCGGATTCGGAGTATCAAATTCGTTCGCGCCGAATCGCAGCCTGCTTGCCTTGTAAAAAAGCAGCGTATCGCCGTTGGCATCAACCTCAAACTCGTCGATGAACCCGTCCGGCACCCGCAGATCCACGTCGTAATACGCCATCGCCATTCCGAATGTCGCCGAATTGGAATGACGGGGCAATTTTTCCTGTTCTTCGGCCAATTGACCCAGATCACCCTCGAGCAATAGCCGCCATGCCTCCTCGTCGGGCTTGGGCTTTACAAAAAGCGAATACTCGGGACGCTGCTCGAACATGAGCCCCCAATTGTCCTTGACGTCACGGTCCGCCCCGCGTGCCAGGAGGAAAAGGTGCGGCGGCGAAGGCCGGTAGTGGTTACCGGCCGTAATGAATATCGGCGTGCTGCCAAATTCGTTGCGGGTGTTGATATCGACGCCTGCCGCCAACAGCAGCCTGAGGATCTCGACCTGCTGATCGTAATCTGCCCTCCATCCGACGGCTCTGAATATCGCCGGCTGCCCGAACAGGTCCCGGCTATCGGCGGCGACACCTTCGTCCAAAAACTTTTTCACCGCGGCGGTGTCGCCATCGGCGCAGGCTCTGACAAATTTCTCACGGAGGATCCAGTCGGGTACCTTTGCCGCGGCTAGGTCGCTTGCCGCGGCCAGCAGACAAACTATTAGAGCTAAAAGGTACGGCTTCCCCTTCATCATGTCATCTGGGCACTTCGATAGTTCGTATGATATCCGTGATGACGGCGTCCGCGGATGAACCATCCAATTCGGCCTCGGCCCGCAACGCCAGACGATGGCGCAGCACCGGCAAGGCGACGTCACGAACGTCATCGGGCGTCGCAAAATCGCGCCCGCGTATCGCCGCCAAGGCCTTTGAGCACAACAGCAGGGCGATCGAGGCACGCGGACTGGCCCCGTAGAGTATCGATGCGTGATTTCGCGTCTTACGGACGATCTCGACGATGTACTTTTGCACACTGGGTTCGGTGCGCATATTTCGCACCTCCATCCGGCACTGCTGCAGGGCCGACGGATCGCCAAGCGGTGTGATATCCATTCGCTCAAAGTGCCTCGAGTTAAAGCCGGCGTCCCAACGCGCGACGATCTCGGCCTCTTCGGCATGCTCGGGGTAATCGATCAGGATCTTGAGCAAAAACCGGTCGAGTTGGGCTTCAGGCAGCGGATACGTCCCCTCGTATTCGATCGGATTTTCGGTCGCGAGCACCGTAAAGATCGGCGACAGCTGATGCCGGTCGCCGTCGATCGTCGTCTGCCGTTCTTCCATCGCCTCGAGCAGTGCGGCCTGAGTTTTCGGCGGGGTCCGGTTGATCTCGTCGGCGAGCAGGATGTCGGTGAAGATCGGCCCCTGCCTCAGGGTAAACTCCGACGTCTGCATATTAAAGACGTTGGTACCGGTAATGTCCGACGGCATCAGATCCGGCGTGAACTGGATACGCGAATACCCCGCACCGACCGCCGCGGCCAGCGTCTTGATAATGAGCGTTTTCGCGGTTCCCGGAACGCCCTCGAGCAAAGCGTGGCCCTCGGCGAGAAATGCCACCAGGATCTGCTCGATGACGTCGTCCTGGCCGACGATCGTTTTACGTAATTCGTTGACAATGTGGGCAACGGTTGACGGTGTGTAATTAAGCATCGTAAAAGTCAAAAATAATCGTAAAGGGTCTTGATCGCTAACAGCAATACGGTGATCAAAAAGATGCGTTTGAGCCAGACGTCGCTAAGTTTTGTCGCGTAATGGGCCCCGACATATGCTCCGACGAACATCGTCACGCCGAGAATGATCCCGAGTTTGTAATCCACTAAACCTTGCCACATAAACACAGCGGTGGCAATTGTTGACGAAACGACATTTATCAACTTGGTCGCGGCGACCGACTGTGACATCGTCATCCCGAAAAACGCCACGAGAACCGCGGTCAGGATCGTCACATATCCTCCGCTGAAGAGTCCGCCGTAAACCCCGAGAATAAACGTCAAAACGAACGTTACGACGAGCGACCGCTTGGACACCGCGGCCTGTGGGTCGATACCCGAATCCCGCTTTACGAGGATGAAGATCGAAACGGCGATCATCGCGGCCGAAACGATCAGCTTCAACCCCTGATCGGTTATGTACCCGACTAGCAACGCCCCGAGCGCCGAACTTGCCAGCGTGATCACGAGCAGCGGCGATATCCGTTTGACGTCGATCGTTCGGTTACGAAGAAACGGTATCGTGCCGCCGACCGACATAAATACGAGAGCGAACATATTCGTCGCGACCGCCACTCTAGCCGGCACGCCAAACTGGAACATCGCCGGCACCGCGATCAGCGAATTGCTGCCGGTGACCACGCCGACCGCACTGGTCAAAAGGTAGATCACAGCGAGCCATATCAGGTCGGTGAACGGCATCAGTTTTCAGCCCGCTCCTTGCGCAGCCCCAGACGGTGTTCGATCCTGCGGATCGATCGTACACAATCCAGCACCTCGCGATCGTTCGTCCGTTCGCCGGCGACGATATCCTCGCATTTGCCAAGCAGCTTTTCGATATCGGCCCGGCTGAGCGATGTCCTTTCGGCGATCGCCGCCGCCAGATCGCCGCGTGACACCGAGTGAATTTCCAATCCGAACAGCTTGCCCACCCGCCGTCTAAAGTCACTGTAAATATTCTCAAGCGCCAGATCCAATGCCCTCGTCCGCCGCTGCAGCTCGGCCATTGCGCCGACATATTCGAGTTTTGACAGACGATCCGGCTCGGCGTACGGCACCGGACGGCCAAATCGCCGGCTTCGTGAATAAGAGATCAGGCCGGCCAGGACCAGACATTGGAAAAATATCGCGACTACCGGCGTTCCCGCAAAGAACTCCAAAAGGCGATTATTGTTTGCTCCGTATCCGTGATGATACTCGTCGATCGCGATCGGCCCGCCGCCGCTTTCGGCCAGATTGATGGCAAGTTTTGCGTTATCCGCGATGCCGATCCCGCCGTTCGCGACAACGAACGGATCCGAAAGCACGATGACCTTGCCGGCACCGTAAGGCACTTCGGCCAGCACGTTTCGCCCGCCGGCCGACATCTGGATGACGGGCCCCGGCTCCGACGGTGATTCATCCGTGTAATCGTCTTGCGAGCCGTCGGCCGTATCAGGCGAATACGCGGGCTGCGGCTTGGTTCGACCCGGCGGCGGACCTGTCGGTTTTTTGGCCGCGGCCGACATCGATTCGATCTTGATCGCGCTCGCAAACTGCGAAAACTGAACGGCGTTGACGCCCTGCGTAAGCACGCTCGGCTGGGCCGGTTTGGCGGCGGCCATCGACTTTGTCATCGCGGCCTGATCGGACGGGTCCGTGTCAAAGATCGTGAGCAGGTTCTGCGGCGCGACGTCGACCTTCCAATCGGTGCTGGTCACCGCCAGCTTTTCGATCGGCTCACGGTCGATCAAGACCAGACGCCCGCCCGACGATACCCAACGCAACAGCCCGCTCACCTCCTGGTCGGTAAAGTCACGACGTACCGGCCCGATGATGACAAAGGTCGCGGGCATATCGCGTTTGCGGGCGACGAGATTGTCGGCCGGTTCCTGCCAGCGTACCGCCTTGCGCCCGGTCTCGGTCAAAAGCGTATAAAATGCCTGTGTACCGGTCGGGCCGGGATTGAAGGTAGATCGGTTCGGCGTCGCTTCATTTTCGGCCTTCTGCGGCTGCTGGGTGTACGACGCGGCATTGAGCCCGACGAACGCGGCGACGGTCAGAACAATGGCAATAATAATGAAAAGTTTCTGTTTCACCCGTATCGTCTAAACGCCGCCCATCATTTTCTTGTAACGCTCACGAAAATCTTCCCACTCCTGCCGCTCGGCCGTCTGAGCTCCGTACCAGTGCCGCTCAAAGCTCATTGTGAGCAGGCGCATACTCTCGAATAGATCGGTCTTTTTGCGGATATCGACCAGGTAATCACGGTTGGTCTTGTGGCGGGCAAGCCCGATCACCTTGCGGTCGGCCAGCTCGCACAAAAGTGCGACGTAGCCCTTGCGAATGGCAAGGCGAAGCTCGCCGGCGAGAGCAAATTTCTCGGCTTCGGCGAAAAGGTCTTCGGCGGTCCGATCGGCCGCGACGCGTTCGCCGAGGATGATGCGGTCGCCGTCGGACTTGCCGTTTTTCCCGCCAAAGCGCGTCGAGAAGAACGGTAGAAAGCGAAAGAGCAAATAGCCCAGGCCCAACGCCAGAAGCGTGTAAAGCAGTATCTGCAGGACGGTCGAAAACGAACCCGCACCCGCCGACTCGGAGGGCTCGATCGCGACCCTCGGAAACATCTTCGCCAACCATTCGAGAAACTCGCGCCGCCATTTCTGAAACAGGCTCTCGCCTTCGTCGGCGGGCTTCTGATATTCCGGCCGCCTGAGGATCTCGGCCAACTTCTGCTTTTCGGCGTCCTTTGTCGCCGCTCCGGCAGCGGCCGCATTTAGTTCGGCGATGCCGGCCTCAATACCGAGCAGCCGCTCGACGATCCTTCCGGCTATGATATCGCGATTCGCGATATTCGGCTCGTTCTCGTATTGATCGAGTTCGTCGTGCAGCCACGCATTATTGGTCTCGACGACGCCCTGGGGCATGTCGATCGATTCGCTTCGCGGGACCGATCGCCGGACCGATCTGATGCTTTCAACGACAAACCCGCTGAATTCGGGATCGGTGTGATCTATCGAATGAAGCGACGACATCGCCTCGCGGGCATTCGCGACACGCGCGCCGTAATCACTTAGCGAAGCTCCAATTGCCGCCGCGGCCAGTATCAGAACAGCCAGCAATGATGCCGCCGGGGCGGCATATCTTGCGGGTTTGAATTGTCCGGTCGACAGCTTCATCTCATTGATCGAGGCCCAACATCGATCCGCTTCTCGGTGTCGGCACATTGTTCGCCGAAACGCCGGCCGAACCGATCGCCGGCTGCAGCGGATTGGAATAAGTACGCGGAACCGCCGGTATCTCGCCCAGACGGCGGGCCGCCATAAGCTCGATATCATACCCCTCGGAACGGACACGCTCATCGACGTAGAGCAGGCACAGGCCGGCCGTCCACACGGGCGAGAGGAGTATAAAACTGATCTGCCAGATCATGTTATAGGCGATCTCATACCACGCCGGTATCAGCTCCGCGTCAAAGGTCATCAGTTCGACGCCGACGCTCCACGCGTACCATGCCAGCGGAACATATAGGATCGCGAGCGCCGAGTACGCCGCGACCGTCGAAAAGACAAAAAGCGCCATCAGCCGCTTAACGCTGCCGCCGGCGAGAGTTGCACTTCGGCCGACAGCCGAAAATACGCCTTGCCCCTCGACCAGCATCACCTGCGGCACATAGGCGAATCGTGACGCTATTAAAAAGAAAAGCCACAGCGTGAGGTACGCCAGCGAAATGGCCAGTATGACCGAAATGATCGTCGCGACAAGCGGGATCGCCGCCAGCAGCGACACGACTATCAGCAGCGAAAGCGTCGTAATGATCAGCCCGAAATAAAATAGTATGAACCCGATCGTGCCTAACGAGATCGTGATCGCCGTCGACGCGGCCAACAGGCCGGCAAAACGACCGGCCGTATTGCGATAGGTTTCCTTGAATGATATCGGCTCGCCGAAAAGAAGGTGCCGGACGAAGTTTCGCGATGCTCCGCCCATTACGACAAGTGTGGCGATCGTTTCGACCAGCCAGATCACGCCATTCCCGAACCATGTAAAGAGGTAATAAGAAAAGCGGTCGTCCGCTCCGGCGGCCGTCGCCGGCGAAAAGACCCCGCGGCCGATCAGCGTCCACGCGACCGAAAACAATGCCCCCACGAGCACGGGCGGCGTTGCGATCGCCACAAATGTACCGAAGTTCTTCCGATAAAAGCGAACGGCACGGTCGATCAGATCACCTGGTCCCATCGGGGTCAGCGATAGATGGCCTTCGGCTGATGGTTGAGAGGTCGCCATACACGTCGGTCACTAGAGTATAACCAAATTATCTGCGGCCGTGCTAAAAGCAAATAAAAAAGTCTGCCGGACCGAAACCCGGCAGACTGCAAAATTGGCTAAAAGCCCAGATTAGAATTCAAAGCGTGCTGCAAACTGCATAGTACGGGGACCGTACTCGCCCGTGATCTGTCCAAACGACGTGCTGTTGATGTTCGGCAGCGTCGTGTTTTGAACGAAGTTCACGTTGTTCAGAACGTTGAATGCCTCACCTGGCCCAACACGGATCGATTCGGTGAATCGGATGTTCTTCGAACAATGCGGCGTTGATGTTAAAGTACTTCGGACCGTTGACGATCGCTCGTCCAATGTTGCCGGTCTGACCCGGATTGACATTGAAGAACGCCTGACCGGCGAACGTTTGCCCGAATCCCAAAGCAGCGGTACTCGACCAGGTATTAGTCTGCGCATTGAACTGCTGCAACAGGATACTGGGATTGATCCAGTAGATGTTATTGTTCGCTTCGAACGTTCCCATCAAGGCACGGATCTGATCGTTGGTCAACGACGAGAAAGGTGTCTGACGAGCGGAGCGTCCGTTGCGGTTAAACGTTCCGCGGGTATCAACGAAAGTGATCGGTGCACCCGAGGTCCACTGAGCCAAACCTGACAGTTCCCAACCGCCGAAGACCTTATCCACGAGTCCGCCCTTGTTCAGGAACATTTTGCCCTTGCCCATCGGCAACTGGTAAACGCCGTTAAAGTTGAAAACGTGAGTCTGATCGTAATCGGCACGCTGGTTGTCGAGCTCCTTACGGTTGTTGTCCAGATACGGTTCAAACAGAGCCTGCGACGTACCGATGGCATTCGTCAGGTTCTTTGAGAACGTGTAGTTGGCCTGGAAGTAAAGACCGTTCGAGAAACGGCGGCGGACTTCGAGCTGAAGCGAATCGTAGCGATAGTTCGCATCGTTAAGCATCAGATCGACAGCACCGGCAGCCGGATTCGGCAGGAATTTGACGAACGGCACGAGCGCCGGGTTTGCCGACGACGGGTGGTTGTTCAAGTTGGTCGTATTGTTGATGTACGACAACGCGAGGTCAGCAGGCGTTCCGTTTGCCAACGCGGCGTTGAACGTAGCCAAAGAAAGGCCGCCCGTACCAACACCCAAACGTCCCGGAGCACCGGCACCCGTCTGGAAGATCGTCAACGTCTGGCAGCCCGCCGAGACGCAGAATGCGTTGCCGCCAGACAGGTTATAGTTAGCACGGGCTCTCTCAAAGTCAGCAAAGAAACCGTTGCTGAAGATGTCGAGCTGGTTGATATCGATACCGCGGACGAGATTGTCGCTGCGGCTGCCAACGTAGCGAATTTCAAAGGCGGTGTTGCCAAAGAATTCACGCTGGAAACCAAAGCTGTACTGATCGACGCGGGGCGACTTCAATTTCGGGTCGATCGCAAAGACCGTACCGAAGAAGTTACCGACACCGACCGCGTTGTTCAGCAGCCACGAACGCGGCGGAGCAGTAAATGCAGGCGGTGCAATTGTCGGAACACCGGCAGAAATGCGGCCGTTGAGATTCGGCAGAGTCACAGGTGTTCTGGCCAGGCCCGCATTTCCGATTGCGGCATTGTTGATCGAGGTGACGATCGAGTCGTTACCATAGATGTGGCTGTATCCGCCGCGGAGCACCGATTTGCCGGCACCGCCGAAGATGAATTTGCCAAAGCCCTTTTCAAAGCTCGGCGACCATGAGAAGCCGAAATTCGGGGCAAAGTTGTTGTAGTCCGTCTTGTAGTACGCATTCTTGCGGCCTGCATTGGTTCCAACAACACCCGACGTACCGGTCTGGCTCAAGAGCGTCGCGGTAATGTTGTCCGGGTTCGGGATGAGCGGCTCGAGAGCGAGTCCATTGTTCAGGCGAAGTGCCGGGAACAACTCGTAACGAAGGCCCAGCGTGAGGGTTACGTCACGGGTCAGAGCCCAGCGATCCGAAAGGTACAGCGAGTGGTTCTCGTTGCGGAACGGCTGGTACTGACGGACACCGGCCTCAAAACCGCGATTGAGATCGGCAATATTAAATGACTGAGTTCCCGAGTTGAAAACACCGCCAAACAGAGCCAACATCGAATTGGCGGAACCTAATTGAGCGGTGCTGATGCCACCGGCACCTGCAAAATTAGCTGGCTGAAGTGCAACCGGCGTATTTGTCGTACTCAAAGTAAATGACGGAACGATAGCCGCGTCGTTATAAGAGTTAACGCGAAAGACCTGTGCCTGTCCGCCAAAACGGAATGTGTGGCTCTTCCAAACGTAGTCAGCGTTACTCTGGAAGTTGAATGCCTTGGTATTACGGCCCTGCGTGAGGAACGTATTTTCAGGATTCGTGACCAGGGGCGGAGCCAGGAAGAATGCAGAGGTCGCGTCAGTCTTGTTGAACGGAACTTCGCTGGTAAACGCACCGCCGCGAAATTCGTTAACGAAGTTCGAGCTGAAAACGTGTCTCCAGGCAAGCGTCAACTGTTTGTTGACCGAGAGCTGAGTGACGTTCGGGACTGTCGAGAATGCCGTGGTGTCAGCATCCGGACGAAGGTTCGATTCCTTGTTGTAGTTGTAAACACCGAGGATCGAATCATTTTCCGAAAGGTCCACGTCGAAACGTGACGAGTACTGGTCACGCGTCTGGTCCGAACGACGCAGGAATCTATAGCCGGCCGTATTAAAACCGTCACCGCCTGTGAAATTAGGAGCTGTCGGAAGCAAGTTGATAATACGCGACTGGATGACCGGGTCAACCGTTGCCGGGATCGTCAGGAAGTTTCCGCCCAACGAACGGGCAAAGGTCAGGATGTTCGGGATCGTACACACAGTGCCGATGGTCTGTGACGGGCAAAACGGCGTCACATCAGTAGAGTTAGTTCTCTGCCACGAAAATGCTCCGTTCCGTCCGTCCGCGTCGAGGATCGTCCTCGTCGCTGCGGTGCTGAGCGGGTCACGGATGCCTTCGTAAGCAAAGAAGAAATATCCGCGGTCCTTAAAGAACATCGGGGTTCCTTCGCCAAATCCGGGAACGGGCATCGGTCCGCTGACCTTGCCGCCGAACTGGTTGCGGTTACGGAATGACGGCTTTGCGGCCACAGCGAGGTTCGATGTTCCGTCAACATTGCGGCTGCGGTTATTGAAAAAGCTGTTAGCTGCAAATTCCGAGTTACGGTTGTACGCGAACAATGCACCGTGGAAATCCTTGGTTCCGCGGGGCGTCACGAGTCGGATCTGGGCACCGCCGTAGCCCTGATCTGCCTCAGAGTTAGTGGTCGTGATCGTAAACTCAGCAGTATCGTCAACCGACGGACGGCCGGGGGCAAAGTCCGTTGCGTTCGAGCGAATGAACGTATCCTGAATGTTGATACCGTCACGGGTAATGTTCGTGAACGTGGTACGCATTCCGTTGATCGTCGTGTTAGCGGCCGAGTTGCTCGAAACACCGGCCTGCAGTGTCGTCAATGACAGCGGGCTGCGGGTGATGAGCGGCAGCGACAGGATCTGCTGCGGGCTGATCGTGTTGCTGACCTGTGCGGTATTTGCTGTAACGACATCGGCACCGGCCGTGACCGTCACGGTCTCTTCGACCGCACCAACCTCGAGCGTGGGGCTCAGCGTATAATCGCGGCCGACGTCGATCTTAACGTCACTCGCGACATAGGCCTTGAACCCTGTCGAAGTAACTTTGATTGAGTAGGTTCCGAACTCGAGCTGCGTAAATGAGTACGCTCCCTCCCCGTTCGAAACTGTGGTCTGGCTTTTCCCGGTCGCAACGTCGGTAGCCGTGATCGTGGCTCCCGGCAGAACGCCGTCAGGACCCGAAACGGTCCCGGAGAGTCGTCCTGTCGTCGTTTGCGCCATCGCAAACGTCGTTGCGAGAATCACCAGGAAAAATCCTAGAAAAAATCTCTTCATTGTGCTCCTCCAAAAAATGATAATTAACCCTTAACACACTGTATGCGACAAATGTGGCAATAGTATCTCTTGTTCTTAGTCAAAAACTGTGCCACACGGTTTTGGCGTTTAACCTGCTGTAAACAATACGTTTGTTCGTCATCGCGGCCCAAATCATTTCAACTTATTGAAATTTTCTTCAAATTCTCGTATTTTGCCGAAAAATCGGCGTTGTCTTTTGCCCATCCGGCGGCGCGGCCGGACCGGGCCGATCCGTTAGGCGTTGCTAACGGGTCGGGCCGATCGGCTGATCGAAAATAGCCTCAAGCCTGCTATGTGCGAGTCGGGATATTGTGGGTCTTTATCTTCGAATTCAGCGTGGTCGCGTTCAGCCCCAGCAGGCGTGCCGCCCGCGACTGGTGGCCGCCGGTCTGGTCCAGAGCGCGCCTGATGAGGTCGATCTCAAACTTTTTGATCTCGTCGTAAAAGTTTACGCCGCGGGCGATATCGATCTCGCCCGAACTGCCCTCGGTCCGCTTGATCATGTCCATCGCCCGGGACGGATCGCTGACCTCGGGCCGCAGGCAATCGACCGTTATCTCATCGGTCTGGGCAATAACGACGGCCCTTTCGATGATATTTTCGAGTTCGCGGACATTGCCCGGATAGTAATAATTTTCGAGCAGTGAGAGCACCTCGGGTGACAGGTTTTCCGAGATCTGGCGGCCGTTCTCGTCAGAGTATTTTCGGATAAAGTACTGTGCGAGCGGCAAGATATCTTCGCGGCGGTCGCGGAGTGCCGGCAGTTCGATGGGAACGACCGACAACCGGTAGTAAAGGTCCTCGCGAAACGTGCCGTTCTTGACCGCCTCTTTCAGGTCGATGTTGGTCGCCGCGATTATACGCACGTCCACCTTGCAGGGCGTCGTGTCGCCGAGCGGCGTAAATTCTCGTTCCTGGATGACCCTCAGCAATTTGACCTGCAGTTCCGGCCGAAGGTCGCCGATCTCGTCCAGGAAGATCGAGCCGCCGTCAGCCACCTCGAAAAGTCCTTTTTTAGCCGCGACCGCACCGGTAAAGGCCCCGCGGGTGTGGCCGAACAGCTCGGATTCAAGCAATTCCGACGGAATATTTGAACAGTTGACCGCGACGAACGGCTCTTCAGCCCGCGGGCTGGCCTCGTGGATGGCCTTGGCGACCAGCTCCTTTCCGGTTCCGCTTTCGCCCGTGATGAGCACCGTCGAACGCGCCGGAGCGACCCGGTCAACCAGGCGAAATACGCCCTCCATCACCTCCGAACGCCCGATAAAACCGTCGCGCTTTACCGATCGCGACATTGCCTGACGCAGTGATTTTCGCTCCTCCTCCTTTCGCCGACTGCGTATCCCTTTGGCGACAAGCGCAAGTATCTGCTCGTTTTGAAACGGTTTGCGGATCACGCCGGCGGCACCTTTTTCCCATGCCGAGATCGCCGTATCAAACGTCGCGTAAGCCGTCACCATCAGCACGACCGCCTCGCTGTCGAGCCGGACAAGCTGCTCAAGCGCGGTCAGCCCACCCATTCCGGGCATCGAAACATCCATCAGGACGAGGTCAAAAGGTCGATGTTCGTAAGCCTCGATCGCCTCTTCACCGGTCTTGGCGAGATCGACCTTGTAGCCTGCGCCCGAGAGGATCGTCTCAAGCACATCGCGCATTATTTCTTCGTCGTCACAAACGAGTATCGAACCTTTCTTGCCCATAAACTTTCAATATAGCCTAATGCGGTAGTTCGCGTCTATTTTGCGGCCTTTCCAAGGCGTTTGAGTTTGGTGTAGATTAACCACAATGGAGCGTCCGTACGATAATTTCGCGGCCCATTATGATCGGGTCTTTCGCCATTTCGAAAGGCTCTATCTGGCCGCCGCCCGACGCGAAACGATCGCCGAACTCCCGCAAAATGCGGCGTTATTGGAGGTCGGGGCCGGCACCGGAGCCAATTTCGAACACTATCCGCCGTTTCAGACCGCGGTCGCCAGCGAGCTCTCGCTGCGGATGCTCGAACATGCCCGGGCCAAGACGACGACCATCGTTCTCACACAGGCTGACGCGCAGCAGCTTCCGTTTCCGGATGATCGGTTCGATGCGGCGTTCGCGACGTTGGTTTTCTGCTCGATCCCCGATCCTGAGATGGCGTTTCGCGAGCTATCGCGGGTCGTCAAACCGGGCGGGCTCATTGTACTGTTCGAGCATGTGCGTCCGTCAGGTATACTTGGACATGTGTTCGACGTTTTGAGCCGTTTGACCGTCGCGTTGATAGATGATCATTTCAATCGGCGGACCGCCGAAACGGCCCGGCTAGCGGGCCTTGAGGTGATCGAGGTCCGGCAAAAGGCGTTCGGGATCTTTAACCTGATCGTCGCCCGCGTCGGCAAGTGAAGCGTACGGCCGAGAACCTTAGCAGCCGTTTGTCCGTATTAAAGACCATCGCGGGCCGGGCGGACATCGGGCCGGTAAATTAGCCTTTATATTTGATTATGGCATCGTCAAAAACTGCAAAATTCTTACTGATAGGCGGCGGGATCCTTTTTGTTTTGCTGATCGTCGGCGTGATCGCGATCGCACTTTTAGCGGACACGATGGGTCGTCCGTCCGTTCCGGACAATAGCGTTCTGGTGCTGAACGTATCAGGCGAATTGCCGGACTATGTGCCGGAAGAACCGTTGGCAAAGGCTTTCGGCATTAACCAGCAGCAGTCATTTACGAGTCTTCTGACACAGCTTAGAAAGGCCAAGGTCGACAACCGCATCGGCGGAGTTCTGCTTGATATCAATTTTCCCGGCATTGGCTGGGGCAAGGCCGATGAACTCAGAGATGCGATCGCCGACCTGCGGGCCTCGGGCAAGCCGGTTTACGCCTATCTCGAGATCGGCACCAATCGCGAATATTACATCGCGACGGCCGCCGAAAAGATCTTTGTTGCCCCGCCCGGCGACATTTACATCAACGGGTTCGCTGCTGAGGCGATGTTTTACAAAGGTTCGCTCGACAAATTGGGCATCGAGGCTGATGTGATCCAGATCGGCCCGAAGTACAAGAACGCCCCCGACCGATACACCCGCAAGGAGATGTCCGACGGTCAGCGTGAAGTGATAAACGCCCTTTTGGATGAGTACTTTACGCGATTTACGACCGCCATTGCCGATTCGCGGAAAAAGTCCGTTGACGACGTCAAGGCATTGATAGACAACGCTCCGTACACCGCCGCACAGGCAAAATCACAGGGCCTGATCGACGACGCTCTCTATCGCGAACAGGTCGACGAGCAGTTCAAGACACGCCTGGGCTACAAGACCGACGATAAGTTACGCACGATCCGGGCCGGCCAGTATCGTGAGATACCGTCAGACTCGCTCGGGCTCAACAAGGGCGAACGCGTCGCCGTCATCTACGCCTCGGGCGCGATCAACGTCGGGCGTTCGAGCAGCGGCCCGGTCAACGGCGAAATGGTCGGCTCCGACACGATCGTAGAGGCGGTAAATGACGCGGCGAACGATAAGTCGATCAAGGCGATAGTCCTGCGCGTCGATTCGCCGGGCGGTTCGGCTCTTGCCTCTGACCTGATGTGGTACGCCCTCGAAAACGCAAAAGCGAAAAAGCCCATCGTGGTCTCGATGGGTGACGTCGCGGCTTCGGGCGGTTACTATATCGCCTGCAACGCCAACAAGATCGTCGCCCAACCGTCGACGGTGACGGGGTCGATCGGCGTCTTTTTGGGTAAACCCGTGGTCAAGGGGCTCTATGATTGGCTCGGGGTCACAAACGAATATATCTTGCGCGGCAAGAACGCCGGGCTTTTCCGCGAGACCGAAAAATGGACACCCGAGGAACGGGCCAAGATGGTCGATCAGACCAACAGCATCTATTTCGACAACTTTATCCCGAAGGTCGCCAAGGGCCGCAACAAATCGGTCGAGGAGGCAAACACTCTCGGGCAGGGGCGCGTTTGGACCGGAACCCAGGCAAAGGCGAATGGACTGATCGACGAATTTGGCGGTCTTGAAAAGGCGATCGACATCGCCAAACAGCTGGCTAACCTGCCGGCCGAAAAGGACGTTAAACGTGTGATATTACCGGCTCCGCGGCCGCTGCTCGAATCGCTCTTTGGCGGCGAGGCATTGGCCCAGACGCGTGAGGAGCAGACACGTGCAGCGATCCTCGAGGCTCTGCCCGCGGACGTCCGCCGTTCATTCCGCTACGCTTCCCTTTTCGACCGGATGCAAAACGGTGAGGCGATGCTATTGATGCCGTTCGAACTCGAGATCAAATGATCTTCCGATAGATGCACACGTTATTCCGTGATCGGCGGGTCGTTTGGGCCCGCCGGATCCCCGTTTTTATCACCGCCGCGAAGTACCCCTGTCTGATCGATGTAAAATGACCGTATGCCGGTTCGACCATAGAGGTTCGGCACGATCGAGACGGAAAAGCGGGCCGGTTCGGTGACCGTACCCGGCGTCACCGAAAATACTGCGGTATATCCCTTCCAAACATAAGAGAGAATGAATCCGGTTGTCACCAGACCGGTGTTAAATAACTGTTCGGGCGTCGCAAACTGGCCGTTTCCAAACGACGAAAAGTACGTCAGCTGGCCGTTATGGATCGTCCGCATCGAGCGAACTGCATCATATTCGTTTTCGGTTCGAATCGAGGTGCCGCAGGCCTGCACTATGGGGTCATTGATCGTCGCATCTCGTCCTGATCGTTCAGCACCGCGAATGTCGCACGCCTCGTTCATGTAGAACGACAAGAACCGGGGCCGCCTCACTGACGGAGTCGCCGTCAGTTCAAAACCGGGCTGCATCGTCGCTGTCGCATATCGAACGACTATCCGGAACGTATAGCCATACCGTTGCCCGGTGGAGAATGCGTTATCAATGAGTTCGCTCTGCTGCAGTTGCTGCAATGTTGCGTAATTGCCGTTGCCAAAACTGTTTCGATAGGCCATTTCGGCGGAATGAATGACGCGGATCGAGTTCAGGACCATTTGGTCATTCCACGAAAGTTCACTTATTGTGCCGAAGTTTCCGGCCGTATTAGTAATGGTCTGACCTGTCGAGGTCGAGGCAAAGAGGAATATCCACGTGAGTACAACGCCGGTAGTCGATCTATGTAGCATCAAAGTCCCTCAAATTCCAGTTGTTTCAAAAGGGAGAGAGGACTCTTTCAGAATATCAAACCGGCAAACTGAAATGCCACACTTTTTCTGCCGGAACCGTTTACGCGGCCGGCACCCGATTGATCAGCGAGGCCGTAAAACCGGCTCCGAAACCGTTGTCGATGTTGACGACGGTCACGTTCGACGAGCACGAGTTGAGCATTCCGAGCAGTGCGGCCATTCCGCCGAACGACGCCCCGTAACCGATACTGGTCGGTACGCCTATCACCGGCACGCTGACCAGCCCGCCGACGACCGACGGGAGCGCGCCTTCCATACCGGCGGCGACGATCACAACACGTGCCTTTTGCAGTATCTCGCGTTGCGAGATGATCCGGTGGATGCCGGCGACCCCGGCATCCCAGATCCTGACGACGCGGTTGCCCATCGCCTCTGCCGTCAACGCTGCCTCTTCGGCGACCGGGATGTCGCTCGTGCCGGCCGTGACCACCGCGATCTCACCGCTGCCGCGTTCCGTGCGGTCGCGGATGACGCGGATAATGCCGGCCGATTCGTGCCACTCGGCGTCGGTGATAATGTTGCGTATCTCACCGAACACCTCAGCATTTGTACGAGTTACCAGCACGTTCGGCGCTCTTTCGATCAGGCGTTCAAATATTCCGACCACCTGCTCCTTGGTCTTGCCCTGGCCGAATATGACCTCCGGAAATCCCTGCCGTTCGGCGCGTCCGTGATCGATCTTGGCATAACCGACATCTTCGTACGATAGCCCTTTGATCTGTTCGGTCGCTGCGTCGGGCGTCAGGCTGCCGGACGCGAGCGCGTCCAAAATTGATCTGATATCTTCACTTTTCATCGTCTATTAAGAATCTACATTATCCGCCCGCTCGAACAAACTTTATCCGAGAGGTTAGACCGAGCCTCTTTCAAATTTACGGCGACAGGACTAATATCACTTTTATGGAACTCACGCTCGCGATCACAGGTGCATCGGGCACCATATACGCAAAACGGACGCTTCAGCTGCTGGCTGAGAGCGGCGTCGTCAAAACGATCAACCTGATAATGTCCGGGACGGCCGCGACTGTCGCCCAGGTCGAATTGGGCGTGAATCTGCGTGATCCGAACGCCGAAAAGATCAATTCGTGGCTCGGGTTCGCCCCGGATTCAAAGTTGATCCGTTACTGGCGGCTTGATAACCTCGCGGCGCGTCCTTCGTCCGGTTCGAATAAGCAAACCGGGATGATAATAGTGCCGTGTTCGATGGGTACGCTCGGGGCGATCGCCTCGGGAGCCGGGACGAACCTGATCCACCGTGCGGCGGATGTGTGCCTTAAGGAGGGCCGCAAGCTGGTTGTCGTGCCCCGCGAAACCCCGTACAACGAGATCCATTTAGAGAATATGCTGCGGCTGTCGCGGGCCGGGGCACGCATTATGCCAGCCAGCCCGGGCTTTTACCATCGCCCGCAGGCGATCGACGACCTGGTCGAACATCTGTGTTACCGCATCCTCGATCAGTTTGATATTCCCCATTCGAAAAAGAGCGAATGGACTGGCGAAGAAGTGAGTCAATGATAAAAGCCGCCATTTTCACTTTTGTTTTGGTCGTTTGCGGAGCACTTTCGGCGTCAGCCCAGGAGCGTTTTCTTAAACCGGTCGACGAGGGCCCGGACGACGCCTCGTTTGTCGCTTTCCGCGCACGGGCTCTGCGGGCCGCCGCCGAAAAGGACGCCGCGTTTATCAAGTCGATCCTCGATAATGAAATTCGGGTCGATTTTGGCGGCTGCACGGGCGTTAAGGATTTTCTTAAAAGTTGGGACGGCTTGTCGGCGGCGAGCGATTTTTGGGCTGAGTTCGAATATGCCCTGAAACACGGCGGTGAGTTTGCCAAAATGAAGAATCGCGGCCCGAAGCAATTTTGGGCTCCGTACATCTACGCTTCCTTTCCGGACGACCTGGACGGCACAGTTTACGCGGCCATCACCGGCGAGAATGTCCGATTGAGGGCAAAGCCCGACGCGTCGTCAAAGGTCCTCGGCCAACTGTCGTTCAATATCGTAAAGACCATCTATAACGACGGCACTTCGAACACCAAATGGGTCGAGATCGAGACGCTCGGCGGCAAACGCGGCTGGGTCAGCACCGAATACGTGCGGAGCCCGATCGGCTATCGGGCGTGCTTTGCCAAGATCGGCGGCGAGTGGAAACTGACCATATTTGTCGCGGGAGATTAGATGGCGGATACCATTGAGCGGTTCTCGGACCGCGTCGAAAACTACATCAGATATCGTCCCGGTTACCCGCCGCAGGTCGTAGAGTATTTGCGTGCCGAGCACGGACTTTCCCCCGATCACGTGGTCGCCGATATCGGGTGCGGCACGGGCATATCGTCACTTCAATTTCTCGAGAACGGCAATCGCGTCATCGGTGTCGAACCAAACGCGGCGATGCGTTTGGCGGCATTGCGGCTTAACTCGGATCACGCACTTTTCACCTGTGTCGACGGCACGTCCGAGTCGATCCCGCTGCCGGACAGTTCGGTGGACCTCGTCGTTGCGGCTCAGGCTTTTCATTGGTTCGAACCCGAAGCGACGCGGGCCGAATTTCGCCGGATCCTGAAGCCCGGCGGCCGCATCGCGTTGATCTGGAACGAACGCCAGCTCGACACAACGCCGTTTCTCGTCGAGTATGAACAGCTATTGCGGCGGTACGCGACCGATTATGAAAGCGTCCGCCATGACCGGATCGACGCGGCCGCTCTCACTGCGTTTTTTGGGACAGCGTTTTATAACGCGACGTTTCCCAACGTCCAGGTCTTCGATCTTGAGGGACTGAAAGGGCGTATGCTGTCCTCGTCGTATATGCCGGCCGAGTCGTCGCCGGTTTTTGCTCAAATGATCGACGACCTCGGGTCACTATTTGCCAAACACGCCGAAAACGGTAGAATAAAAGTTTTCTACGACACTAATGTGTTCGTCTCCTATATTTGATTTATGACAGCAACATCTGACTCAACTCCCGAAATACGTACGATCACGGTCGCCCATTCGCCCGATTCGGACGACGCGTTCATGTTTTACGGGCTTGCGACCAACAAACTCGAGACCGACGGCCTAAAATTCGAGCACACGCTCAAGGACATCCAGTCACTCAACGAGGACGCCAAGAATGGTGTCTTTGACGTGACGGCGATCTCGTTTCACGCCTACGCATACGTTGCGGACAAATACGCTTTGCTCCCGCACGGCGCCAGCATCGGCGATAAATACGGCCCGATCGTGGTTGCCAAAGAGCAGCGAAGCGCCGATGAGATCGGCAAGATGAAGATCGCCGTCCCCGGCGAACTGACCAGTGCGTTCCTTGCCCTTCGGATCTACGAGCCAAACTTCGAATACATCGTCGTTCCCTTTGACGAGATCATCGAGGCCGTCCAAAAAGGTGACGCCGACGCCGGCCTGCTCATTCACGAAGGCCAGTTGTTCTATCATCAGGTGGGCCTTTATAAGGTCCTCGATCTTGGTGAATGGTGGCACGAAAAGACCGGCTTGCCGCTGCCGATGGGCGGCAACGTTATTCGCCGCGAGCTTGGCGAAGACCTGATGAAGCAGGTCTCAAAACACCTTCACCGGAGCATCGTATATTCGATGGACAACCGCGAGGACGCGCTTGCGTACGCGATGCAGTTTGCCCGCGATATGCAGCCCGAACTGGCGGACCGTTTTGTGGCAATGTGGGTCAACGACCTCACGCTCGATTACGGCGACCGCGGCCGCGAAGCCGTCAAATTGCTGCTCAAGGAAGGTTTTGAGAAAGGCATCATTCCGCACAAGGTCGATGTCGATTTTGTCGACTGATCGTGCGATCTAGACTTAAAAAGCTACGGCCGCTCTGACGCGGCCGTTTTTTTGTGCACGGTCGCCCAGGAGCCGCATCGCCAAATTAACAATGTCCGTGCCGGGTCGTTCCGATCATTAACTCATTTCGCCGCCGATGGCCGGTCAGCGACGCCGGCCGCCGGAGCCTGAAAAACGCTTGACAGATCACTGAAATAGTCCGATACTGCTTTGCGTTATCAATCACAATTTACAAGAACGGTCAGTATTTCCGAACGCGGCCATTTGCTGCCATTTGCTGTTTGATTAATACCCACCGGATCGACACAGGAGATATCTATGCTTAAAAAGTTTCTGTTACTGACTGCAGCCTTTTTTGTATTATCGGGCGCCGCTCTCGGCCAGGGCACGTCCGGAACCGCTCCCGCGGCATCGACTGAAAAACCGGCCAAGCCGCCCGCATTCCGTGCGACCAAGGATCAGATCAAACAGGGCCAGCAGATCCTCATCAACGGCAAGCTATATTCCGGTGAGGCGACCGGCGTATATGGCGATTCGCGGCCGGCGATCAAGGCGTACCAAAAGGCCAACGGGCTCGAAGAGAACGGCAAGTTTGACCGGGCAACGCTCGAAAAGATGGGCATCGCCCTGACCGACAAGCAAAAGGGCATCGCGACGACAACCGCCAAAACGACAAAGACCACCGGAGCAAAGACCACGGCTGCCGCCGATAAACCGGCCGCGTCAACCGACGGCCCCAAACGCCCCGCCCCGTTTCAGGCGAATAAGGATCAGATAACCGCCCTGCAGAATAAGCTCAAGGAAGCAAAGCTGTTTACCGGCGAGGCAGACGGCGAACGAAGTGACGCCCTCAAGGACGCGATAAAGAAATATCAGGAGGCCAACGGACTTAAAGCGACGGGTGGCGTAAACGCGGCCACGCTCGAAAAGGCAGGGATCGTTTTGACCGATAAGCAAAAAGAGCAGGTCGCCGCACAGGCCGCATACGACGCCGCAAAAGCCCCGAAAAACTAACGGCCGCCGGGCCGATGATCGTCAGGCCGCCCAAGTTGGCGGCCTTTTTTCACCATAATTTGGGCTGATGATACCCGCCCGGCTGGCATCCGCAAATGCAGGACACCAACGTCTATACATATCTGACGCCGATCGCACTGTTCTTTGTGCTGCTCGAGGTCGGACTTTGTTTGGCGTACAAGCGGAACTACATCTCATTCCCCGAGGCAGTCGCCAATTTTGGCACCGCACTCGCCAATCAGACCGTTAACGTCCTCGTTGCCGCGGGTGTTTATGTCGTTTACGGCTATCTTTGGGAAAACTACCGGATCTTTACGATCGAGTTGAACTGGTGGACCTTCATTCTGCTACTGCTCGGCGTCGATTTTATCTTCTATTGGGTACATCGCTGGGGCCACGCGATCAACATCATGTGGGCGGCACATTCGCCGCATCATTCGGCCGAGGAGATGAATTTCATGGTCGCACTGCGTGCCAGCGTGACGCAGCGATTTTCATCGTTCCTATTCTTTTGGCCGCTGGCGTTGATCGGTTTTCAGCCGCTGCACATTTATATGATGAGCGGCATTCACCTGTTTATCGCTTTTCTCCACCATACGGAGTTTATCGGCAAGCTGGGCTGGTTTGAGAAATATTTCACCACGCCGTCTCATCACCGGGTTCATCACGGCGTAAATTTCCCTTATCTCGATAAGAATTTCGGCGAGTTTTTGATCATCTGGGATAAGATGTTCGGCTCATTCGCTGAGGAACGCGAAAAGGTCGTGTACGGCATCTACGACCATCCCAAAAGTTGGAACCCCGTCAAGATCAACTTTCATTTCTTTAACATTTTGTGGCGATACGCGGTCGCGGCTCCGTATTGGTGGGACAAGGTCCGCGTCTGGTTCATGCCCGCGGGCTGGCGGCCTCGTGGTTTGCCGGAAAAGCAAATGGTCGAGATAACGACCGAGAATCAGGTCAAGTTTCGGCCGCCGATGTTTGAGAATTCGCGGCTCTATCTGATCGTTCAGCTCGCCGCCGGCGTCTTTTTAATGCTCGGTGTCATCTCGAATCTGCTCAAGTGGAATACATCGCAGCGATGGCTCGGGGCCGCCCTGCTCTGGTGGCACGTTATCAACTGGAGCGGCATTCTCGAAGCCCGCAGTTGGCTGTGGATCTCGGAAAACCTCCGCATTGTCGTGACCGCCTTAGCCGTGATAGCGTTCAACGAGCTCTATCAGCCGTCCGGCCTGCTCTTCGCCGTGGTCGCGGTCTCGGCGTTCTCGTTCATTTGGACAAATCTCTATTTCCGCCCCGGCAGCCCAAAACTCGCCACCGCGCAGGAGATCTAACCACAGATGGACACAGATAAGAAAAAACGCGGTTCATATTCAAAATGTATCTGTGTTCATCCGTGTCCATCTATGGTAAAACTTCTCGTATCTGCGTCATCCGCGTTCATTTGCGGCGAAAACAAAATGCCGGCATAGTCGACTAAATATATGAAAAACATAGTGTTAGCATCACTGTTCCTATTCCTCTCCGCCGTTTCGGCGTTTGCCCAAACTGACAAAACAACCGCCTCGATCCGCAAGGTGATGGACGACCAGGCGGCCGCCTGGAACCGCGGTGACCTCGACGCTTTTATGTCGATCGGATATTGGCGGTCCGAAAAGCTGACATTTGTCTCGGGCACCAAGGTCACCCGCGGTTGGCAGCAGACGCTCGACAATTACAAAAAGAGCTACGATTCGCGGGCGAAAATGGGCGTACTGACCTTTTCGGACCTTGAGATCACCTTGCTTGGCAAGGATGCCGCAGTGGTGCTCGGCAGTTGGTCCTTAAAGCGCGACAATGACGCTCCCGGCGGCAAATTCACGCTCACGTTTCGCAAGTTCAAAGAAGGCTGGCGGATCATTATGGATCATACAAGTTAGCCCAAACAAGCAGAAATTGGGAACAATCGTCCGCCTCAGGCGTAAGTAAGACCGATATGAAGAAACTCATACTCGGTCTTATTTTTGCTCTGATCGCTGTTTCGGCGGTATCGGCCCAAAATCCTCCGGCACTCACGGAAAAGGACTTTGTGCGGATCGACGCCAACACGGCAAGCGGTTTTGGATATCCGTTTTACCTCTACGTCCCGCCTGATTTTCGCAGTGATGCCAACCGCAAGGTGACGCAGACCATCCTCGTTCTGCCGAATAATACAGGCAAGCTCGATGACGATCTCGCGGTGCATGAGGCGGACGTGAAAAAGCGGATGGCCATGAGCGGAGCGGTCGCCGCGATGCTCAAGGTCGCTGTGCTGATGCCGGTCTTTCCGCGGCCAAAGTCCGACTGGCGCATTTACACCCATGCCCTCGACCGCGACTCGATGCTGACCGACAAAAAGGAATACCGGCGGTTCGACCTGCAGCTGCTGGCAATGATCGACCACGCCATCGGGCTGATGAAAAAGGACGGAATAAAGGTCGATAAACGCGTCCTGATCAACGGCTTTTCTGCACAGGGGATGTTCGCCAACCGCTTTACGTTTCTGCATCCGAAGCGCGTCAAGGCCGCCGCCATCGGTTCGCCGGGCGGCTGGCCGCTCGCACCTGCGGCACGTTACAAGGACAAGGAACTTCGCTATCCGATCGGCACCGCCGACCTCAAACTGGTCTCGGGAAAGAAGCTCGACATCAGCTCGCTGCGCAAAGTGCCGATGTTCGTTTTCGTCGGCGACGAGGATGACAATGATTCGGTGCCGTTCGACGACTCGTACGACGAACAAGACCGCGAACTGATCAACCCGTTACTCGGCAAAACCCCGATCGAACGCTGGGCGATCTCAAAGCAGTTGTATGCCGACGCCAGACTCAACGCCGAATTTCGCCTATATCCCGGTGTCAAGCACACCGTCAATACGCAGATGCGCGACGATATTCGGGCGTTTCTGCTGAAACACAAATAGAAAGGCGTCCGCTCAGGCATCGCCGCGGCGGCGGCGCCCGAAATTTGCTTGTTCCGGCTCGTCATTGGTGTATAATCCGGTCATCAATTCAACGAGAGGTCATCAATGAGAGCCGTACGCATTGCCGCATTTCTTTTTCTGCTTGTCCTGCCCGCTTTCGGCCAGGAATACACGATCCAGCAGTACCTTAACATCAAGTCGGCAGGTTCGCCGTCGATGTCGCCCGACGGCCGTGAGGTCGCCTATTTGAGCAATGCCACCGGCACGATGCAGGTCTGGGCCACGCTTATTTCGTCGCCCAAACCGGTGCAGCTGACCAATTACGAAGATAACGTCAGCTTCGTCAAGTGGCTCGGCGACGGCAGCGGAATGGTGTTTGGAAAGGCCAAGAGCGGCGACGAAAATACGCAGTTCTACTGGATGGACAAATTTGGCGGCCGCGTAAAGGCACTGACCAATTCGCCATCTGTCCGCCACAACATCGGCGCCTTTTCGCGTGACGGCAGGTACATTTTCTATTCGTCGAACAAGCGCGACCGGAACTACTTTGACATCTATTCGATGGACCTCGATTCGGGCACCGAAAAGCTGCTGTATAAGCAGAACGGCAACAACAGTGTCGCCGCGGTCAACACCGACGGTTCGAAACTGATCATTTCGCGTGACGGCGTGGAATTGAGCCTTGACAACAACCTCTACCTGCTCGACACCAAGACCGGCAAAGAGCAGCTTTTAATGCCGCACAAAGGCCCGGTCCAGTACGGCGGAGTGAGCTTTTTGCCCGACGGCAAGTCGCTCGTGCTCGGTTCGGACGAGGGACGCGAGTTTTTTACGCTTGCTAATCTTCGGCTTAAGAACGCCGCCAATTCCGGTGACTGGAGCGACGCCAATCGCGAGTTAAGATTCATTGACGGCGTTACCAACGACGTGTCAGGCATCACGATGGCCGATTCGCCGAGCACCATCGCGTTTGCGACAAATCGCGAGGGCTTTTCGGAGCTCTGGCTCCAGCCGATCGAGACCAACGGCAAGCCGCTCGTAACATTCTTTAACGGCAAGCCGCAAAAGGTCGCATTGCCCGGCCAGGGCGTGATCAACGGGATGACGTTCGACCGCGGACAAACTAACCTGGCATTCGCGTTTAGTTCGCCCAAGAGCAGCGGCGAGATCTGGGTCTATGACCTGGAGAACAAGTCGCTTAAGCAAATCACCAAAAGCGATCAGGCCGGTATCGACCCCAAGTCGTACGTGGCACCCGAGTTGATCAAGTACAAGTCATTCGACGGCCTCGAGATACCGGCGTGGTATTACCCTCCGAAAGGTGTCGAGTATCTTAAGCTCAAGGATCAGCCGTATCGTCTGTTCGCGTTCTCAAAGGTCGTCGGAACAGGGCCGAACCGCCGCCTTTCCGCATACAAGGTTCCGGTCATCGTCTCGGTCCACGGCGGCCCTGAGAGCCAGTCGCGGCCGGGGTTCAATCCGTTGTTCCAGTACTACCTTTCGCGTGGCTACGCGGTGCTCGACCTCAACGTTCGCGGCTCGACCGGCTACGGCAAGACCTATACGCACCTCGACGACGTCGAGAAACGCGAAGATTCGGTCAAGGACCTCGCCTACTCGGTCGAGTGGCTTAAGACCAAGGGCGGGGCTGACGGAAAACGGGTCGCAGTCATGGGCGGCAGCTACGGCGGATATATGACGATGGCCGCGATCACGCTCTATCCCGATCTGTGGGCCGCGGCGGTCGCCTCGGTCGCGATAACCAATTGGGAAACCTTTCTCACCAACACATCCGGCTACCGACGCCGACAGCGTGAGGTCGAATACGGCCGTCTCGATCGCGACCTCGACTTTCTCCGCCGCATCTCACCTGTCCGAAAGATCGACCGCATCAGGACGCCGCTATTTGTCATCTCAGGCCGCAACGACCCGCGTGTGCCCTACACCGAAGGCGAACAGATGGTGGATGCCCTGAAAAAGCGCGGAGCTCCGGTCCAATACAAACTCTACGACGACGAGGGCCACGGCATCTCAAAACTCAAGAACCGCCTCGACCTGGCCGCAACGACCCGCGTGTGCCCTACACCGAAGGCGAACAGATGGTGGATGCCCTGAAAAAGCGCGGAGCTCCGGTCCAATACAAACTCTACGACGACGAGGGCCACGGCATCTCAAAACTCAAGAACCGCCTCGACCTGTACCCGCTCGTCGCCGACTTTTTGGATAAATATATGAAATAAGTAAGTAAAGAACTGACCGTGCCGGTCTTATCTACGAACCATTAAGAGTTGCCAACCACTCGTTGCCTTGCCGGTCTTGTCTCCGTTTGAGACAAATCGAGCTGAACATCCATCCGGCTCGACGGAGCGCGGACACTCCTGTCCGCACGGACGCCGCTTCGGCGTTCGGAATTATCGCCCGGCAGGGATCAGGCTGCACGAAGTCACTCAACATTGATCACTCTCCTAACGGTCTCGTCTCTCAAAGAGCGAGTTCCTTGACTGAAAACACCGATCCAAGCTCGATGCCTCGAGAAGCCGTCTTTGAATAATCAAGTCCGTCCCGATCGCTTGCAGGATTGAAAGAACTTTAACCAAATAACAAAAGGAGGCAGGTCTATTCTATTGTCAGAAACCCAGTCAGCAACCCAATCTCACACCTTCAAACGTGTGCCGGTCGAATACGCTTGACATCATAGCGTAACTACATAGACGACCCGATTTTACTTGTTCAAACCGATTTTGAGATAGACGCTGCCAATAAATGACGCCACCTAGTTGGAATTTTTTCTAAATACAACCTCGTTACGTGAACGCACTGCAACATCTGGGATATTGACCTTTACCGCAATTTTCCGCCTCTCGCCGTTTTTCCCGGAAGTTGTAGGATAATAGCCGAGCCGATATTGCTGTCTCAGTTCGGCAGAGATAGTGGCAAAGGCATAACGTAGGTCCTTCGTTCGTTCCACTTCAAAGCCTCGACCACCGGTTCGTTCGGCAAGGCCATACATATATCCATTAACCTTGTCGATCACCTTCTGAAGCTCTTTCGGTGATAAACCGAGAGAGTTTCCGTTTTGTTCAACGTTCTCTAAAGCCGGTCGGTAGCCGATCGGTGCGGTAGGATACGCTCCAAAACGCACGGTGTAAATGACCGAATCCTGCTCTTCAGCCTCATATAGGTTATCCTTAGCCGATATCCGTTTGCCGTACATTTCACCATCTGAAAACAGAACGATCGATTTTCTCCCAGAAAACTGCTGCATGTACTTTATCGCATTGTGTACCGCATTAAACGTGGTCGTTAAGCCATCCTTTTCCGGACTGGTTAGGTAAATGGCTTGCTTGAAATCCCGCTTTTTTGTTGCGGCACAAAGGATGTTCAGCTTGTCCTCGTGCGCGAAGGTCGCAACTATAATTTGATCGTCGTCCTTCAATTGGCCCACAAAGACATTGGCAGCCTCTGCAAGATCATCAAAAAGCTCATTCATGGAACCGCTATTGTCCAAAAGTAGGAGAACGGTGACTGGCACCTCCGAGGTTTCGAAAAGCGCGATTTCCTGCTTTGATCCGTTCTCAAATAACTCAAAAGCTTCCTTCTTCAGCCCAATGATATTTCGACCTTGTCGATCAATCACGGTCGCCGGCACGGTAATAAGTTCAGTCTCAATCCGCAAGTCAACGTCCTGCGAATAATTCGACAAGGTCGATAAGATCGTTATCAATAACGAAATTTGCAGAAATCGACTTTTCACTTCTCGATGACGATTTTATTCATTAACATGGCGGCATACCACCACCATAACAATATTTACCGAAGCAGTTAACGCAAGTGCCGCCGCCAAACCAGGGACAGGTTAGATAGTACCGATTCCGACAATTTTGGGGTTGACCAGTATTGGGGTTTACATCACAAACTGAACCGTACTGCGTAGCACATACACCAGGTGTTGCTTCTTCATTCTCGCACCATACAGCGTTTCCTAGGCAAGTTAGGAATTGGCTGTTACAAGCAATGACACAACTTTGACAACCCGATTCAGTGCCGTCCTCGGCGCCACAAATCTCTTGACACGCATCAATACAGGAACCTTGATTTGTTTCGCATTCCTGGATGCATGGAGCTGCGGCCACTGGACGAGATGCAGCATCCGAGTATCCTGTTAAGTAAACACCGACACTTATCATCGCTATTATCACGCACTTTCGATAAATTGACCACAAGTTCGTTCTCATTGATTTTTCTCCTTGGGTGATGCCAAACGCTGGCATCGAATTGGCCTTGTCTACTTGCTTACGCGGTTCTCGCCGAAGAGCCGGCCCATTACCTCGGCTTCTTTCTCGGGCGGCAGCTTCCCGTTCCACACTTGCAGAACGACCCCATTTCGATTGACCAATAAAAGCGTGGGCGTTCCACGAACGTCGATCTGTCCGGGATTCATCGTGATAATTTCGTCGACAGCTATTTTCTGATCCCCCAAATATTTGGTCACTTCATCTTTTGGTTGTGGAAGAACGCCGATCAATCGAACATCGCTACCGGTTCGCCGCGCTGAGAGATTCCGATAGAATTCGGCACTTTCGTTGCAGTATTTGCATGCGGTCGACAGAACCATAACCAAATTCATATCGCTTTTATCCCAAACCAGATCGCCGGCCGGAATAACTGCTCCGGGCTTGACGCCCTCCGCTTTTGCGGAGTTGGACGGGATTGGCGTTGTGAAGTACCGAGTCGCAACAAATCCTATAAGTACGATTGTAAGTACTATTATTGCCAGGTTCGAACCTATTTCGAGAATACGATTTACGCTTTCCATATACTTGTCTGCGAATTGATGCTTCAATCATCAAGCGACTATGCTATGGAGTCAACTATCATTTCTTGCCCAAAACTCTAACCTTTTGTCCAAAACTATAATTCCTGTCGATCGGTTTCGTCAGGCTGGTGGGATTGGTACATTTCGGCTTGGGTTTTCTGATATTGGGTCGGCGTCATTCCATATCTAGCTTTGAAATCCCCGGTAAAATGGCTTTCGTTTTTAAGGCCGACCGCAAGACCAATCTCGCTAATGCGGAGGAAGCATTCGGGGTCGGCGAGCAGTTTAGCAGCAGCGTCGAGGCGTAGGTCACGGAGATATGCTTGCGGCGTTGTGCCGTCAATTTCCGATCGAAATAAGCGGTGAAGATTGGGGACCGAAATCGCGATCTCAGCAGCCATTTCCTTGACTGTCCAATTGCGGCTCAGATGCTGGGAGAGTAGCTTCTTGAGATGGAAGATACGTTTGTCCATTGGGAAGTTATTTTTGACAAATGATGCGTGGAATGTTACCCCCCCCCGAAAAACATTTGTCAACATTCCATTATGGCTGTATGAAAATGATGTTAAGTAATCAGACATATTCCCAATTTGTTGGATCTGCGAAAAATTGGTCGTTTGACCTTTAATATAAGATCTCAGCGTTCCTGATATTGTCTCACTTATGCATTTTGTGGCAGCATGTGCAGGGCTCGACCTCAACGTTCGCGGCTCGACCGGCTATAGCAAGACCTACACGCACCTCGACGATGTCGAGAAACGCGAAGATTCGGTCAAGGACCTTGCCTACTCGGTCGAGTGGCTTAAGACCAAGGGCGGAGCCGACCCGAAAAAGGTGGCGGTCATGGGCGGCAGCTACGGCGGGTATATGACGATGGCCGCGATCACGCTCTATCCCGACCTTTGGGCGGCCGCGGTCGCCTCGGTCGCTATCACCAATTGGGAGACGTTTCTCACCAACACATCCGGCTACCGACGCCGTCAGCGCGAGGTCGAATATGGCAGGCTCGACCGAGACCTCGACTTTCTCCGCCGCATCTCACCTGTCCGAAAGATCGACCACATCAGGACGCCGCTATTTGTCATATCGGGCCGCAACGACCCGCGTGTGCCCTACACCGAAGGCGAACAGATGGTGGATGCCCTGAAAAAGCGCGGAGCTCCGGTCCAATACAAACTCTACGACGACGAGGGCCACGGCATCTCAAAACTCAAGAACCGCCTCGACCT
>JBGAOU010000040.1:0-25777 GCA_044221625.1 Pyrinomonadaceae bacterium
GTCCTCGGATGCGGCATTTCAGTCCTCGGATGCGGCATTTCAGTCCTCGGATGCGGCATTCCAACCTTCGAATGCGGCATTCCAACCCTCGAATGCGGCATTCCAACCCTCGAATGCGGCATTCCGGTCGTCGAATGTGGCATTCCAGTCCTCGGATGCGGCATTCCAACTCTCGAATGCGGCATTCCAGTCCTCGGATGCGGCATTCCAACTCTCGAATGCGGCATTCCAGTCCTCCAATACGGCATTCCAGTCCTCGAATTTCCGATAGCGGGATCGAAAACACCGGTTCGGTCAGTTTCGTGTTTGCCCATATTTCAGTATCATAGACAACAAATGGAGCTCGGGAAGGGCAGTTTTCTTTATCTGTCGGGCAATGGAAATGAATACTAAGTTTAACGCAATCTTTATTGTGGTCACTGCGATCACCACTTTCGGCTGCGGCTCATCTCAGCCGGAAACTAATTCGAACTCAAAAGGGCAAATTCCGGCGGCGAACCGGCCCGGATCGAACGCGGCAACATCGCCCGCCGCAAATGACGCCCAAACTCAGATCCCCGGAATCCCAGGGCCGGATAATGCGTCGAACGTTGACGTCAACACGCCCGGCGACGCCTTAGCGGACCAAAACCGCAGAAAGATCGTCGATGTGCCGGCCAACGGCCCGATGCCCAAACCGATGGCGGTTGACGCCGCCGAGGATTCGTCGATCGTTACAATAATGGACAAATCCGGGATAGCGACCGAGACCAGGACCTTTCGGTCGGATCAATATGTCGCGAGATTGGTCAAACAGACGTCTTCGACCGGATCGAAGGTCACCATTTATCTCAAGAATGGAAAAGCCGTCTCAGTCGACGCTTCCAAGGTCCCTCAGGTAAATGTCGTTTCGTTGGCAACGCTTCGTGAACTGGCCGGTATCAAACCGCCGGCCGCGACGACCGATACGGGTTCAAAAGGTTCGACCGGGGCAGCGAAAAAGCCGCAATAGATCCGATGGAGCTGATATGGATAAATTCAACATTAAATGCCCATGTTGTGACGCGAACATTACCGTTGACGCTCAAACCGGAGCGATCATCTCGTACGAAGAGAAGAAAAAGGTCCTGGGTTCGTTTGAGGACCTGAAAGGGGAACTCGATAAGCAAAAAAACTTGAGAGATCAGTTATTTGCACAGGAGATGTCGTCGGTCAAGGATCGCGAACGGCTGCTGGACGAGAAATTTAAGGAAGCGATGAAGCGGGCTGACAAGGATACCGGAACACCTTTCCGCAATCCGCTCGATATGGATTGAGCGGTGCCGCAAGGCTGAAAACATGACGAATACCAGTGCATCCACAGCGCCCGTCCTTTCGCCGAAGGAAAGACTTATCGTCGCCCTCGACGTTTCGAGTGCCGGCGAGGCTCTTTCGCTCTATGAGGAACTCAAGAGCGAGGTCGGGGCCTTCAAGGTCGGGCTCCAACTGTTTTCGGCCGAGGGGCCCGAGATCGTCAGGACACTGGTCGGCCGCGGAGCAAAGGTGTTTTTGGATCTGAAGTTTCACGATATTCCTAATACGGTCGCGATGGCGGCGGTCGAGGCGGCCAAGACCGGAGCCTGGATGCTGAACGTTCACGCTTCCGGCGGCAGCGAGATGATGCTCCGAACTGCGAGCGAGGTCCGCGAATACTGCGAAAGAAATTCGTTGACGCCGCCTAAACTCATCGCGGTCACGGTGCTGACCAGTACCGACGGCCCGATGCTGCAGGAGATCGGCATCGCTCGCGACCCTGAGACGCAGGTTGTCGAACTGGCTAAATTGACGGCCCGGTCCGGGTTTGACGGGTTGGTGGCTTCGCCCCGTGAGGTGAAGCAGATCAGAAATGCCGTCACGAACGAAGGATTTTTGATCGTGACACCCGGAATTCGGGCAGTTTCCGCAACGAAAGACGATCAGAAGCGTGTAACAACATTTGCCGAGGCGATCAACAACGGTGCGGATTATGTTGTCGTCGGCAGGCCGATAACAAAGGCGGTCGATCGCGTAGGTGCGATCAGAGAACTACTTGCACAATCTTAACGATCAATTAATGTTTCCCAACCTATTTAATCATCGGACCCGCTTTATAATGTTGCTGATCGCAGTCACGACTGCCGTCATTTTGGCCCCGTTTTCGTCGCCGGGCCAGACGCCGTCGACAGTGTCCGGCAACGCGGGAACGAGGTTCAACGTTGGCGAGAGGTTGAGTTACAGCGTTTCCTACGAAAAGTTTCAAGACGTCGCTCATCTCGAGACTCAAGTCGTGTCATCGGGAACGATGGGCGGCAAGCGTGTGTTCGAGATCTCTGGCCGGCTTAAGACATTTGAGATAGTAAGTGCCGCTCTTTCGCTGATCGACGAAGACCGAACCGTTTACGTCTCGGCTGACAACGGATTGCCGGTCACTATCAAAAAAACAAGGAACAGCGTTGTCGTTCCGGTTGAGACGGTCGAGAACTTTCTCGCGAACCCGGCGATGGGGAATGACCTTCTTTCGCTTCTATACGCGATCAGGGCCGCAGGCGGGCAGGGCACTTTTAATATCGTCGAGAACGGCGAGTCATACCCGGTGCTCATTCAGGCGGCAAAGCCGGAAAGAGTGAAGACTGCGGCGGGCGAATTTGACACTATGGGCTCGGTCGTTAGCAGCGGCTATTTTGATCTGCTCGGCATCAAGAACCTTACTATCAACCTGAGTGTCGGGGACGACAGGCTTCCGGTCCTGATGCGGTTTCGAACCGCCAAGGGAGCATTTCGGGTAGAACTGGCAAATGTTCAAAATATCGAGCCGCCCAAGCCCGATGCCACACCGACGCCGGCACCTGTCGCGACACCGCGGCCCTCGGCGACACCTCGGCCGCAGCCGACGGCAACGCCTTATGTGCCGAATCAGCCGCTCTTGCCCGAACTTGCGTTCAGCCTGGGTGAGGTCCTCGAGTACAAACTGACTTCGACGGGGCAGTCGATCGGCACGCTGCGGTTCGAGGCAAAGGAGCGAACGCTGTTCCAAAACCGCGATAGTCTGCTGTTAATGGCCACCGTCACCGGTGTCGACCAGGGAAACAAGGTCTTCGGCCTCGGCGATCTACTTTCGGCGCGTGTAAACCCTGAGACGCTTGTCCCGATGCAAGCCGAACTGAGGTCGACGGGCAGCCTAAAGGCTTTCAACCAGTTATCGAACTTTGACCCGCGGTCGGGTGCGATCCAATCGGGCGGTACAAATATCATCGAGGCGCCTGTCGGTACGCACAGTGTTTTGTCGCTCATCTACGCGATGCGCTCGTTCAACCTGGAGCCGAGCAAGAGCCCCGGCAGCCCGGTAAATGACACTCGTGTCGCAGTTTTCTGGATGGATCGGCCGTACATTTTTACTCTGCGGCCGGGAAACCCCGAGGTGATATCGATAAACGGTGAAAAAGTGCCGGCGCAGCTCATTTCTATCAACACGGGCAATCCGCAGTTGGATCAACTTACGATCAAGATCTGGCTCAGTACCAAACCGGGCCGCAGGCCGGTGAGGTTTTCGGTCGGGACCTTTCAGGCGGATCTGGTTTCTCGATAACTTAAGCCTTCGATAATGCGGCCGGTTTGTCGGCAGGGTCAATTGTTTGCGCCGTCTAATTGAAATTCATTTTCACTTAGGTTACAATCTTCCCAGTTGTTAGCCTCATATTGGCGAGGAAATTTATTGGAAAATGGAAAATACCAACGCTCCGGCGGCCAGCCAGTTATCATTGACCGAACTACCGATAGGGCAGGACGCCAGGGTAACTGCCGTGGTTGGCAATAGCGGGATCACGCGGCGCCTGATGGAGATGGGCGTTGTGCCCGGCGTTGAGGTCCGAGTAATAAAGGCCGCCCCGTTCGGCGACCCGATCGAGGTTCGTTTGCGTGGTTACAGCCTCGCGATGCGGCGGTCCGAGGCGGACGCGATCGAGGTCACGATGTAGTTTCGGTGCTCCCATAGATGAGCCAAATCGTCCAAACCCCTTCGTT
Organism: Pyrinomonadaceae bacterium; assembly: GCA_044221625.1. GTDB lineage: Bacteria > Acidobacteriota > Blastocatellia > Pyrinomonadales > Pyrinomonadaceae > OLB17. The sequence continues at coordinate 4,018 of JBGAOU010000040.1, forward strand.
TACCATCGCACTTGCCGGCAACCCGAACGCCGGCAAGACGACTCTCTTTAATCTTCTAACAGGCCTTAAGCAAAAGGTCGCAAACTACCCGGGCGTTACTGTTGAGCGTAAAGAAGGTCCCTGGCGTCTGAGCAATGGCGAGGCGAATCTGATCGATCTGCCGGGCCTGTACAGCCTGGATGCGACGTCGCTCGATGAGCAGATCGCCCGCGAGATAATCACCGGCGAATTGCCGTCGGTCCCGCGGCCGGACGCTATCGTGGCGGTGGTCGACGCGACAAATCTCGAACGCAATCTTTATCTCGTTACGCAGTTGTTTGAATTCGGCGTGCCGGTAGTGGTGGCGTTGACGATGATCGACGTTTTCGAAAAGCAGCAGCACGAGATCGACGTCGAGATGCTGTCGGCATTGTTAAAGGTGCCGGTCATCGCCGTTAACGCCAAGAGCCATCGCGGCATCGACGAGCTGGCCGAAAAGGTCGCGTCGGTCATCGGCACGGTACCCGAGGTGCCGTACGAGATCACGGCAAATACCGATGACGACGGTTCGCACGCCAAAATATTTGCCCGATACAATTTCATTTCAAACGCGGTACAGGAATCGACCTGGCACAGCGACCAAAAAAGCCATCGCATCTCGGACAAGATCGACCGTGTCCTGACGCATCGGTTCTTCGGGCTTGTGATCCTGGTGGCGATCCTTTTGGTCGTATTCCAGACGATATTTTCGTGGGCCAGCCTGCCGATGGACCTGCTCGAAAAGGGCTTCGGGGCCTTCGGCGACCTAGTCAGGGCCGAGATGCCGCCGGGGATCCTGGCGGATCTGATCGCGGACGGGATCATCGCGGGTGTCGGCGGCGTGGTGGTGTTTCTGCCGCAGATATTGCTGCTGTTCCTGTTCATTTCGCTGCTCGAGGACAGCGGGTATATGTCGCGGGCGGCGTTCCTGCTCGACAAACTGATGAGCCGGGTCGGATTGCACGGAAAGGCGTTTTTGCCGCTGATCAGCAGTTTTGCTTGTGCGATCCCCGGCATTATGGCGACGCGAACGATCGAAAGCCGACGCGACCGGTTCGCGACGATCCTGATCGCTCCGTTCATGAGCTGTTCGGCACGCCTGCCGGTCTATACGCTGATGATCGCGACCTTTTTCACGGGTCAGACGGTATTCGGCTTTATTTCGCTCGGGGCGGTGCTGATGCTGGCGATGTACTCGCTGGGGATAGTCGCGGCGATCTTTGTCGGCTTTGTGCTCAAGCGGACCGTGCTAAAGGCTCCGCCGCCGCCGTTCCTGATGGAGCTGCCGCCCTATCGCCTGCCGAACCTGCGGACCGTGTTTCAGAATATGCTGACGCGTGCGTGGCTGTTCCTAAAGCGGGCGGGAACGGTGATCTTGGCGATCTCGATCATCCTCTGGGCGTTGATGTATTTCCCGCGGAGCGTCCCGAACGCAGCTTCGACGGTCAGCGAACAGCAGACGGAGGCGAACGAACCGCTTCCGGAGTCGGAACAGCTAAAGCACAGTTACGCCGGAATGCTCGGGCACACGCTCGAACCGGTCATCCAGCCGCTCGGGTTTGACTGGAAGATCGGCGTCGCCCTGATCGCGAGCTTTGCGGCCCGCGAGGTGCTGGTTTCGACGCTCTCGATCATCTACAACGTCGGCAAGGACGAGAACGAAGAGTCCGAAACGCTCATTGCGGCCGTCCGCGACGCCAAAGACGATAACGGCAAACCGACCTGGACGCCGCTGACGGCGCTGACGCTAATGGTGTTTTTCGTCCTTGCAATGCAGTGTATGTCCACGCTGGCGGTGGTGCGCCGAGAGACCAACTCGTGGATCTGGCCGATATTTATGCTTGTGTATATGACGGGTTTTGCGTACATCGCGGCGTTTCTGACGTATCAGGGCGGCAGGCTGCTCGGGTTTGGCTAAAAAGGGTTAGAACGATGTCTGTGCAGTCGATCACAGTATTTGCGATCATCGCGGCCGCGGCCGCGTACGGGGCGTATGCCCTCTGGCGGAAGCGAAGGTCGTTTTCCCCCAAATCCGGCTGCGGCAGCGATTGCGGCTGCGGCAAATAGACCCGCTAAATACACGGCATTTTTGACTAAAATTGCTTCTTTTTAGTCAAAAAGCGACCCATTTTCGACGTTTTTGCCGGAAAAAGTGCCTCAAAAATGCCCGAAATTACTCCAAATTGGCCCATTTTTGTCCCAAACTGTCCCAAACTGTCCCAAAGTGTCCCATTTTGTGCCGCGTTAAGGCCCGTTTTATTGGGTTTTTTCGCCAAAGTGTCCCGGAGTGAGACACTTTGGGACACCCCAAAATGCCCTAAACCCCAATTCTCATCTTGCAGTAACGGCTGTTTGGAGCATGAAAATATCGTAAGTAGAGCGATCCGCGGGACCATTGCTGTAAGCCCGGCCCCGTCGGCATAGACTCGATCATACCGTTGGCTGAAGTCCAACGGCTGAATTCATACCACCGCTATGCAGTGAAGAACCAGAGTCGTTCTCGCCTCAGCCGCTTGCCTCTAGCTGAGGTTCGATCGGTCTTGCTCTTGTATCGGCTTCGTACATTGTTTACGCAGGCTGTAGCGTCCGGTTTTCTTGCCGCCCGTTTTTTCGATCATGCCGGCCTCGATCAACGGATTGATCAGGTCCATGGCGCCTTGCTTCGAAATATCGAGAGAATCCCAGATCTCGGAGGGCGACATCGACCCGTGATCGGACAGCAGTCTGAGGAGATGCTCTTGTTTTGGACGCAAGACGATCTTTTTGCCGGGTTCGGGCTGGAACGTCTGAACCCGCAGCCAGACTCGTTCGAGTGTGAACGCAAGGCCCTCCGCCGAGTATTCAAGCCAACTTGTCAGGTCGTCGCCGCTGCTGTGTACCTTTTCGAGTTCAGCGTAGTAACGCGGCCGGTCTGCCCAGTAAAACTCGTCCACCGAGAAAATATGGTGCGTATCGAATCCACGCCGGTACAGCTCCCAAAGGGCCATTGCACGTCCCGTACGCCCATTTCCGTCGGCAAAGGGGTGGATCGACTCGAACCGGTGATGCAGTATCGCCGAACTTAACACCGGCGAGAGTCCGGTCGTCGACTTGTTCCACCACTCAAGCAGTTCAAACATCAGCGTTGAAACATCATCGGGCGGCGGCGGGACATAACCGCCGACCCGCACATAGATCGACCGGTAACGTCCCGACTCACCCTGGTCCATTACGCCGTCGGCGAGTATCTTGTGCAGCGTAAAGATATGCTCGTGGTGAATGCGAGTTTTGCCGGCATTATTCTCGATATACCGCAGCCCGGCAAAGTAGTTGAGCACCTCACGCTCAGAGCGTGGACTCGAGGCCGAAAGAGAACGCCCTTCTTCGATCGCCCTTACCTGTTCAAGCGTGAGCGGGTTGCCCTCGATGGCGGTTGACGCGTGGACATTGCGTGACCGCGTATCTTTTTGCAACGCCGGAACCCAAGATAACTCGACCGCCGCCGACTGAATGCGTTCGCGCAAGGCAGCTATCGCCTCGCTAAGAGCGAGCAGCCGGGCCGTGATGGTGAAATGGGGCATATACGCCATTCCATAAGTCAAGCATAAGTCAAGTTATTGGTCAAGCATTTTTCTGCTTCGGTATGTCGACGTTTTCCGATCTTATTGACACATAATTAGGATATGTCGATCGCGGGTACATTTTTTTGTATCTCCCCCACTCTTGTATCGGCTTCGACCATTTCTTATTTCCGCGTTTCGCGGCGAATAGCCACGCCCTTTAGGGCGTGGTCAAGTCCGGTTTGTTTCCGGAGGGCGTTTAACGTCCTTTTTGATCTTCGGCTTGAGCCACTCTCGGGTATGCCCGTTGAAACGGGCTAATGAAATATTTATCATCGCCACCCACGCCGTAAACGGCGTGGCTATCTGCCCTTCGGGTCATGCGGTCGCTGACGCGACGCGGAACGTTTGCTTTACATCATTCCGGCGCTTGCAATCCACGGCTACATTCATTTACCGCGTGGAGGATATATGAGATCGGGAAAGTGCTTGACAGCGGCGGCGGCGGGCGAATATAGTTTTGGTTGAGTATGAAACGGTGGGTTGCATCATTCTTGGTAATTTTCGCTCTAGCGGGCGGAGTGCTTTCGGGCATGCCGCTGCACGAGGAAAAGGCCGGAATGATGAACTGCTGCCCGAAGGCAAAGCACCGCGACAGTTCGACAAAGGTGACGATGGCGAGGCTTTGCTGTGCATTAAACTGCACGGACTCGGCTCCGGTGTCATCGGGATTTTCGGCTAATTTCGCGTCGCCGTCGATCAATATCACGGACGCGATACGCGGGCAGATCGCCGAAATGTTCCCTGTCGGGAACGGCGAAGCAAGGGCGTTGCCAAGCTTTGACGACCGGGCATATTTTCATACCTCAAACCCCAGATACCTCCAACACCATTCATTCAGAATTTAAGTTCTAGGGGCGAAGTGCGCCTTTTTTTCGGGTAAATTCCCGTAAAGGCGCGAGCTTTGCCCATGTGTCGATCCGCGCCGGGCGTGTGTCTGTTTCAGGCATATTCCGCGGGGCATTTTATTGTATTTCAAAAAATAAACGGAGAAGAAAAACATGAAGAAAACCCTAATTATCGCCGCGATCGTGTCGCTGGCAGCGTTTGCCGCGGCGTGCGGCTCGGCCGAAAAACCGGCGGCCGGCAACCCGATCAAGGGCCAGGTGATCAAGAGCGGCCCGATCGGCAACGGCCTGACCGTGACGCTGTCGAGCGAGAGCGGCAAGCTCAAGAACGGCCAGCAGGACCTCAACATCGCGTTTACCGACGCTGCGGGCAAGCCCGTCGATGTCGGAGCCGCGTCACTGAATTTCCATATGCCGGAAATGGGCTCGATGGCCGCGATGAACGAACCGGCGACGCTGACGACGACCGGAACGCCGGGCGTTTACGACGGCAAGGTCCGCATCAGCATGCTTGGCGATTGGCAGGCACAGATCGCGTTTGAGGGGCCCGCAGGCAAGGGCAAAACGATGCTTGCTCTGGTCGCACAGTAAGGCGTCAGTAGAAAGGTAACTATGATCAACCTGATCATCGAATGGTCGCTGAAGAACCGCGTGCTCGTGCTCGCACTCTTTCTGGGTGCGGGCGTGTGGGGCTATTGGGCGCTGATCAATACGCCGATCGACGCGATCCCAGACCTTTCGGACAATCAGGTGATCGTATTTACCGATTGGGCCGGGCGTTCGCCGCAGGAGGTCGAGGACCAGGTGACGTACCCGCTCGTGACGAGCCTGCAGGGAATGCCGGGCGTGCGTGTCGTGCGGGCGAGTTCGGCGTTCAGCTTCTCGATGATCAACGTCATCTTCGAGGACAACGTCGAACTCTACTGGGCCCGGACGCGGGTGCTCGAACGCCTCAATCTCGTCGCCAAGCAGCTGCCCGATGGAGTCGTGCCGACGCTCGGGCCCGACGCGACCGGCGTGGGCCAGGTCTTTTGGTACACGATCGAGAGCGACACGATGAGTTTGCGCGACCTGCGAACGCTGCAGGACTGGTTCGTGCGGTATCAGCTCAACTCGGTGCCGGGCGTGGCCGAGGTGGCGTCGGTCGGCGGTTATGTGCACCAGTATCAGGTCGATGTCGACCCGAACAAGCTGCGCGGCTATAACATACCGATCTCGACGGTCATCGCGGCGGTACAGACGTCAAATAACAACGTCGGCGGCAACGTCGTCGAACAGGCCGGCGAGTGGGCGGTCGTTCGCGGCATCGGGCTGATCGAATCGACCGCCGACGTCGAGAACATCGTTATCGGCTCGGCCAACGGCACGCCGATCTACGTCCGAAATGTCGCCGAGGTCAAGATCGGCGACGCATTTCGCACCGGTGCACTCGATAAGGACGGCAAAGAGGCGGTCGGCGGCGTCGTGATCGCCCGCTACGGCGTAAACACGCTGGACGTGATCGACGCGGTCAAGAAAAAGCTCGACGAGCTAAAGGCCGGACTGCCCAAGGACGTCCGTGTCGTCCCGTTCTACGACCGCACGGGGCTGATAAAGCGGGCGACCGGCACGCTCGAGACCGCTCTGATCGAGGAACTGATACTCGTCACGCTCGCCCATATTTTGTTCCTCGCGCATTTTCGCTCGATCCTGATCGTGACGATCCCGCTGCCGCTGTCGGTGCTGCTCGCTTTTCTGTTCATGCACTTTATGGGCATCAGCTCAAACCTGATGTCGCTGTCCGGGATCGCGATCGCGATCGGTGTGCTGGTGGACGCGGGCATCGTCGTGACCGAAAACGCGTTCCGGTTTATGGAAAAGAACAAGGTCGATCCGAAGGACCGAAAAGCGGTCTGGGAGAACGTGCTCGAATCGACAAAGCTGGTCGGGCGGCCGGTGTTCTTTTCGATGGCGATCATCATCCTGGCGTTCATACCGGTATTTGCGCTTGAGGGGCAGGAGGGCAAGCTGTTCCATCCGCTGGCGTTTACCAAGACGTTCGCAATGGTCGGGGCGACGATCATCGCGGTGTCGCTCGTGCCGGTGCTGTGCACATACCTGTTGGGCGGTAAGTTCCACTCGGAACAGTCCAATCCGGTAATGCGGTTCCTGCATGCGTTGTACAAGCCGTCGCTGCTGTTCGCGCTCAAGCACCGTCTGCTGACGGTCGCGGTTGCGTTCGCCCTGTTCCTCGGGGCCGTAGGGATGGCGACCAGCATCGGCAACGAGTTCATGCCGCCGCTGAATGAGGGCGACCTGATGTATATGCCCGTCACCGACCCGGCGATCTCGATCGACGAGGCCCTGCGGGTGATGAGCAAACAGGATCAGATCATCAAAACGATCCCCGAGGTCGAATGGGCGGTCGGCAAGGCCGGACGTGCCGAAAGCTCGACCGACCCGGCGCCGATCAATATGAATGAGACGATCATTCATCTCAAACCGCAGTCGGAGTGGCGTCCGGGAATGACCCGCGAAAAGCTCGTGGCCGAGTTGGACCAGGCACTGCGGATGCCGGGCGTGACGAACATATGGACCCAGCCGATCATCAACCGTATCGAGATGCTCTCGACCGGCATCAGGTCGGAGGTCGGTATCAAGATATTCGGCAATGACCTGAATAAACTCGAGGAACTCTCGCGAAAGGTCGCCGATGTCGCCCGCACGGTGCCGGGCGGAGCCGACGTCTATCCCGAGCAGATCGGCGGCGCACCGTACGTCGATATCAAGATCGACCGCCGGGCCGCGGCCCGCTACGGCATCGACGTGATGACGATCCAGCAGGTCATCGAGGCCGGCATCGGCGAGACCAATCTGGCAGTCACGATCGAGGGCCGACGGCGATTTCCGGTACGCGTACGGTACGCACCCGAGTTTAGAAAGGACGCCGAGTCGATCGGACGCATTCCCGTAACGGCACCGAACGGCAACGCCGTGCCGCTCAGTCAGCTCGCGAGCATACAGACCGTGATGGGGCCCAATATGATCTCGAGCGAGAACGGGCTTTTGCGCGGCACCGTGCTGCTCAATGTCCGCGGCCGCGACGTCGGGAGCTTTGTCGATGACGCCAAAAAGGCGATCGCCGATCAGGTGCAGCTGCCCGAGGGCTACTACATTACCTGGAGCGGGCAGTACGAAAATCAGCAGCGTGCACGCTCGCGTCTGCTGCTGGTGGTGCCGGTCGTGCTGATCGTCATCTTCGGGCTCCTGTATATGACGTACAATTCGGCGCTCGAGGCGGCGCACGTGCTGATGGCGGTGCCGTTCGCACTGACGGGCGGCGTCTATCTGCTGTGGGAGCTCGAGTACAACTTTTCGGTCGCGGTCTGGGTCGGCTTTATCGCGCTGTTCGGGACCGCTGTCCAGACGGGCGTCGTGATGGTCATCTACCTCAATGAGGCCGTCGAGGCCAAACAAAGGGAACTCGGCCGGCTGACCCGCAGCGACCTGCTGCAGGCGGTGATCGAGGGAGCACTGCTGCGTCTGCGGCCGAAGGTGATGACCGTTTCGACGGTGGTCGCCGGCCTGCTGCCGATCATGTGGAGTACGAGTGCGGGTGCCGAGGTGATGAAACCGCTGGCGACGCCGGTGCTCGGCGGCATGGTGTCGAGCCTGCTGCACGTGCTGATCGTGACGCCGGTGATATTTTATTGGATCCATGAGCGAAAGCTGAAGAATGAACAAGGAGAAATATGAAAAGCACTTTTATAAAAATGGCATTGGCGGTGATGTTTGTCGCCGCATTTACGGCGGCCGCCAACGCTCAGTCAAAGAGCAAGCCGCGGACACAGTCGGCGAGGGTCGAGATAACCGAACAGGGCTATTCGCCGGCGAGCGTTTCGCTTAGAAAGGGCGTTCCGGCCCGGCTGACATTCATCCGGTTGACCGATCGGACGTGCGGTACCGAGATCGTGATACCGGACCACGGCATCAACCGACCGCTGCCTCTGAACCAGCCGGTCGTCGTGCGTCTGACGCCGAAACGCGCGGGCACGCTGGGATTTACCTGCGGGATGAATATGATGCGCGGCAAGTTGATCGTGCGATAGCAAATGACGCAATTCAGGCCTAAGACCATTAGTTTTATAGCCGCGGTGACCGTAATGACCGCCGGCGTGATCGGCGTGCATGCCCAGACGGCGCAGACAGCGCCGACGCCGGCACCGAACGCACCGACCGCTGCGGCCGTCACGACTGCCCGATACCTCGATCAGGCAGCCGGTATGACGGCGGACGAGGCCGTGGACGCCGCGCTCAAGAACAACGGCGAACTCATCGCCCTTCGGAACGAACGCGACGCCGCACGGGCGATGGTCAAGCAGGCCGGCCTGCGGGCGAACCCGAGCCTGGACATCGGCGGGACGCGTCAGGTCAAGGGAATGGACAACAGCCTGATGGTCGAGGGCATGCTGCCGCTCGAACTCGGCGGACGGCGGGCGGCCCGCATCCGTGTCGCCGAACGCGAGCTTGAGATCCGTGAAAGGGCGGTCGAGGAACGCGAACGGATGCTCGCGGCCGATGTGCGGATGAAGTTTGGCGAGTCGCTCGCGACGGTGTCAAAACTCGGTTTTGCGGACGAGATACTGACCGCCATTTTTGAAGAATACCGGCTGGTGCAGGCCCGCGTCGCCGAGGGCAAGATCGCTCCGCTGGAGGAGAATATGACGCTCGTCGAGGTCAACCGGCTGCGGTCGATCCGCGAGGGCGAGGCGGGCAAGGCCGAGATCGCCCTGCTCGAACTGCGCAACCTGCTCGGACTGCGGCCCGAAGAACCGCTGCGGATTCGCGGCGATTTTGACAATATGATCGCCGCCCTGCCGCCCGTTTCGGAGATGACGGCCCGGGCACTGCAGACGCGGCCTGACCTGGCGGCGATGCGGGCGATGGAGGAGCTTTCGACAGCGAAGATCGACCAGGCAAAGGCCGACGGCCGGATCGACGCCAGCGTGCGAGGGGGCTATCAGCGGATGAGGTCGGGCTTTGGGCTCAGCGGCTTCAACGACGCCGGTGAACTGATGCCGATCGAGAGCCTGATGCACTTTTTCACGTTTGGTGTGACGCTCGAACTGCCGGTCAGGAACCGCAATCAGGGAATGATCGAGGCGGCCGCCGCGGACCGCGAAGCGGCACGGTCACGACGCGAATTTGGCGAACTCGTGGTCCGGCGTGAGATCGCCGCCGGGTCGGCACGATTTGAGAGCTCGGCCAAGGCGATGGTGATATTCAAGTTTGGCGTCCGCGACCAGGCGAACGCGAATCTGGACGTGATCCGCCAGACGTACGAACTCGGGTCGCGGAGCCTGATCGATTATCTGATCGAACAGCGGCGATACATCGAGATCGAGAACGAATATATCGACCTGCAAATGGCCACATATCTCGCACGTGTCGAGGTGCTGCGGGCGGCAAACGCGGCGGAATTGATAAAGAAATGAACGAAGATAAACTGGACGAAAACGAGATCAGCGAAACCGCGGGCGAGACCGCCGGGCGTGCGACAATGGCGAAACCGATCGTCATCGCGGCGGCGGCCGTAGTCGTTATCGGAGCGGCGGCGGCGTATATGTTCTGGCCAAGGGCCGGCGGGCAGGCCGTGCCGACGCCCAAGTCCGTGTCGTTCGGCGGTGACGAGCCGGGTTCGGCCGTTCCGACGGGCGATCAGACGCTGACCATACCGGCCGAACAGGTCGAACGTTCGGGCATCCGCGTCGAGCCGGTCGGCGAGACGATGTCGGCGGCGGCCGAGAGCGTCGCTTCGACGGCGGTCATACAGGCGAACGGCTATCGCGAAACGCCGGTCATCTCGCTGCTCGGCGGCGTCGTCCGCCGCGTCAACGTCGAACTCGGGCAGAACGTGGCCAAGGGCCAGACGGTCGCCGTTATCTTCAGCGACGAACTCGCCGCCGCACAGTCGCGCTACATCACGCTCGGGACCGAGGTTGCGACCGCAAGACAGGCGTATGAACGCGCGGCCAAACTCGCCGAACTCAACCCCGTCAGCCGGGCCGAACTCGATATGGCGGCCGCCAAGCTGAAGATCGCCGAGGCCGAGCTGGCCGAGCACATTCGCCACCACGACCGGGCACGGAAACTGATGGCGATAGGTGCCGAGAGCCGCGAGGCGTTTGAACAGGCCGTAACCAAGATGAAGACCGCCGAAGCAGAGGTGACACAGGCCCGCGACATCCATAAACGGGCGATCGAGGTCGCCAGGCTCAATCCGATCGGCCGCGGCGAGTTTGAGATGGCCGCCGTCAAGATGCGGGCCGCTGAGACCGAGAGGGCGGCGGCGAGGGACAAACTGATCCTGCTCGGGCTGTCGCCGGGACGCGTCGACGCCCTTCGCTCGCCGTCGCAGATCTCGTCGGAGATCGCCCTGACGGCACCGGTCGCGGGGACCGTCACCGCCCGCAGCATCAACGCCGGGATGATCGTCGAGCCGAACAAGGACCTGCTCAAGGTGACCGACCTCTCGTCCGTTTGGGCCGTCGCACAGGTATTTGAGAACGACATTGCGAAATTGCGGCAGGGCGGCGGGGCAAATGTGACCTCGGACGCCTTTCCGGGACGCATCTTTCGCGGAAATGTCGCCTATATCGACCCGAATATCGAGCCGCAGACCCGAACGGCACAGGTCAGGATCGAACTCGACAATTCGGATAAGGCACTGAAATTAGGGATGTACGTCAACGCGTCGTTCGCCGCGGCCGGCGACGGTGGGGCGGCCTCGCCCACGATACCCGCGTCGGCGGTGCAGATGATCGGCAATCGGCAGATGGTCTTTGCCGCGACGGCCGAACCGAACGTATTCGCCCTAAAATTCGTGCGGCTCGGTGCCGAGAGCGGCGGCCGCTATACCGTGCTCGAGGGGCTGAAAGCCGGCGACCGCATCGTCACGGACGGCAGTTTTCTGCTGAGGGCCGAATGGATGAAGACGCATCCGGGCAATTAACGGCGGCAAACTGCCCGGGCTTGCGGCAGCGGCCCAAAAAATTTAACCTCGTAGTTTGGCTGAAAACACTTCAATTCTGACTCCGGGCGTGCGGTCGATGTTCCTGTCGACGCTCTCGTTCTTTCTGGCGAACGTCTTCGTCAAGCAGGTCGCACATATACCGGCGATGGAGACGGTTTTCTTTCGCTGTATCGTGGCGACCGTGTTTTGCGTCTGGGGGCTGCGGCGTGCCAAGGCGAGCCTCATCGGGTCAAATCACCTGATGCTGCTGCTGCGGGGAATGTTCGGCACGACCGCACTGTATTTCTTTTTTGTAACGCTGCAGCAGATGCCGATCGCGTCGGCCCAGACGATACAATATCTGTCGCCCATCTTTACCGCGACGATCGCGATATTTGTCCTCAAAGAGGCAGTGCGGCCGACGCAGTGGTTCTTTTACGCGATAGCGTTTTCGGGCGTGCTGCTGATCGAGCAGTTTGACTCGCGGATCGAGCTCAAATATCTCATCTTCGGCATCATTTCGGCGTTTTGTTCGGGCATGGCGTACAATCTGGTGCGGAGCCTTCGCGGAAAGGAGCATCCGCTGACGGTGGTGCTGCATTTTCAGCTCACGGGTGCGGTCGTCGGGGCGATCAGCCTGTTTTTCGCGTTTGAGATGCCGGCCGGCTGGGACTGGCTGTTCCTGTTTCTGGTCGGCGTGTTTTCGCAGCTCGGGCAGATATTTTTGACCGACGCGCTCCAACGCGAACGCATCGCCGGCGTGGCGATCGTCAACTATACGGGCCTGGTGTACGCCCTGACCATAGGCTGGATAGTCTTTGGCGAAGCTCAAGGGATAATGGCGATCGGCGGTATGGTGCTGGTCGTTCTCGGCGTGATGCTGAGCGTGCTCTACGGCCGAAGGCAGAGCCGTTTGGAGGAGATCGAGGCGACCGCGGGGTGAGCGGGACAAGAGACAAGAGACAGGAGAAAGGAGATGGAGATCCAGGCAGCGGTAGTTACGGTCAGCGATTCGCGGTCGGCGGGCGATGACCTGTCGGGCGAAAGGCTTGTCGAACTGCTGACGTCGATCGGGGCTGAGATCGTTGAACGGGTGATCGTCACCGACGACCGCGACGGCCTGCGTGACACGCTGATCAGCCTGGCCGGACGCGGCCGCATCAACCTGATCATAACGACCGGCGGGACGGGCTTCGGGCCGCGGGACAATACGCCCGAGGCGACGCTTGGGGCGATCGAACGCGAAGCACCGGGAATGGCCGAGGCGATGCGTCGCGAGACCGCGTCAAAACACCCGATGGCGATGCTTTCACGCGGGGTTTGCGGCATTCGCGGCGGGACGCTGATCGTCAATCTGCCGGGCTCGCCGAAGGGCGTCGAGGAATGTTTTGAGGTGATCAGGCCCGTGCTGCGGCACGCCGTGAACCTCGTATCCGGCGATACGACGCATTAAGACATCTGCCCACGAAACACACCAAACAAACGAAAAACTGATGCTGTCCGCAGATTCTTGAGTTCGTGAAAAATAGAATATTTTTAACCGCAGATAGAGCGGATAAATCCCGATAAATCAAAATAAACCTGCTTCATCGGCGTCATCTGCTTCATCTGCTTCATCTGCTTCATCTGCTTCATCGGCGTAATTTGCGTAATCTGCGGCTAACAATCTACTACTGACAGATCGCGATCGGGCGGTAGACATCCCCTATCGTGCCTTTGGTGTGTTTCGCGGGCAATGACTCTTCTATTCGCCGCAGAGGAACGAGACCTTTGTGGTCTTGAGCGACGCGGTCTTCTGGCCGGTCAGCTTGGCCGTGATCTTGACTTCGTCGCAGAGCGGACCGTAAACAAATACCGGCACGATATACAATCCGTCGTCATTCGGAATGCCGATCTGGACGTTTCGGGTAGCGACGACCTTTTTGCCCTCGGTCACGACCACATTTGCCATGCGGCCGGCCTCAAAGGTGCCTTTTTCGCCCTTGACGAACACCCAAATGAACAAAGATGTGTCGAGGTCGTTAAAGAAACTGCGGGGCTCGCCGCCCTCGGGGAAAACATCTTCGAGCTGCCCGCTGGTCGAACTGAAGCTCATCACCTTGAGAGCCCCGATCGAGTAATCGGGTGCTTTCGGTTCGGCCGTTTTTGGTTTGGCCCTCTGGGCGAAAATTGTCGTCATACCGACGGTCAGGACAACGGCCGCGATGGCCGCGAAGCGTAAAAGTGACTTCATTTGATCGATCTTCTCCAGTTTTAGTTTGATACCGACGGGCATTTGAGCCCGTATCCGCCAAAATGGTTCGCCGCAAAATTCACGCCGCTACTTTCGCAGTGAATTGGTTATGAACGCGGCCGCGTCGGCCTTGAGCTTGGCCAGCGAATTCTTTTCAATGTACATCATATGGCCCGATTCGTAGTAGGCGATACTGACATTCTTTCGCAGCGAAGGGTCGAGATTCATCGCCGATAACGTGTATTCGGCGGCGTAGAACGGCGTCGCCATGTCGTAATAGCCCTGCGCCATAAAGATCCGCATATACGGATTTTTGGCCATCGCGTCCTTCATCGTGATGCTGGTGTCAGCGTAACCGTTGGCGACATTCCAGTTCCACGGGCTCGAGATGCCGCCGCCGAGGATGAAATACTCGGTGTCGACCTTAAAGCCGAGTTCGCCGCGGACGTAGGCGTTGAAGGCGGCCGTGTACGGCGGGCGGATGGCGTTCATGCTCGGGTCGGTGTCGGGCGTGTCGCCGGCGGCGTCGCGGTCGATGCCCTTAAAGCGGCTGTCGAGGCGCCCGGCGGTACGGCGTTCGCTGCGGAGCAGTTCCTTTTGAAATTTGCCGAGATCGACGCGGAAATTGGCGCGTTCGACAAAGTCGCGGCTGAGGCCGGTGAGGGAACTGAACTTTTCGGTAAGCGACGCTCGCTCGGCGGCCGAAAGGGTGTCGATGCGGAGCATCGCGGGCATATATTCATTGGCGGCAAACTGACGTGCCTCCTGCGTGACCTGCTCGATCGACCGCGACTGCATCGCCGGCGAAAGACGCTTGTGATACCACGCCGTCGCCGTGTACGACGGCAGGATCAGCACGAGCGGCAGGTCGTTATTGTCGGCGAACCGAATGGTCTGAAAGTTCATTACGGTCGAGATAAGCAGGATGCCGTTGAGAGCGATGCCCCGGTCAAACAGGTAGTTTGACAACCCCGACGCCCGCGTCGTGCCGTATGATTCGCCGACAAGAAAGAGCGGCGACATCCACCTTTCGTTACGGCCGAGATACAGCCGGATAAACTCACCGACCGACGCGATATCGCCCTCGACACCAAAATATTTGCTCGCAAGCTCGGGCTTGGCCGCCCGCGAATAACCGGTCCCGACGGGGTCGATAAAGACCAGATCGGTCTCGGTCAGCCAGGTCTGCTGATTGTCCTCAAGCTCGTAGGGTGGCGGCGGCATCATTCCGTCGTCGAGCATCTTGACCCGCCGCGGGCCGATCGTGCCGAGGTGGAGCCAAACGCTGGCCGAGCCGGGCCCGCCGTTGAACGAGAACATCAGCGGCCGGCTGGCCGGGGCGTTGTCGAGCGTGTAGGCCATAAAGAAGATGCGGGCCTCGGTGTCGCCGGTGACGGCATTCTTGAGCGGCATAAAACCGGTCGTGACCGTGTAATTTAGCTGCTTTGAGCCAACGCGGACCGAGTGTTTGGTCACGGTCGGGGCATCATCGGCCGCGGCCTGTTTGGCGGGCGGCGGCGTTTCCTGTGGTTTGGCGGCGGACGGCGGCTGAGCCATCGACAGCGAAGAGAACAACAGCAAAAGCGAAACAAGGGTTAGTACTTTCATATTTACACGAACATCTATTCGAGGGTGACGTCAACAAATTTATCCGTCGTATTTCCAGCAAAATCAGTCACCAGAAATCCGATCGAATAGTCGCCGGCGGGCACATCCTCATAACCGATAAATAGCTCGCCCTCTGCGCCGACGCTGAGAATATCTGCCGGGTCGTTTGAGGCGATCGGTTCGACATCACCATTTTCCTGCACCAAAAGAAATACGGGGCGAATGCTGTCGCCTTTTTCCAGGTCGATCTCACGCGGATTGCCCTTTACGAACTCGAAAGCTGAGACAAATTCGCCCGTCGCTTCGTCGTTGGTCAGGTCAAGGACGAAATTCAGGGTAATGTCACGCCACTGTTTACCGCCCGCGAAACGGATCTCGGCGGGCACCTCGATCATGTACAGTTCCTTGCCTTCCTCGAGCTGTTCAAATCCGGTGATCGGGCAGATCTGCTGATTCTTGCCATCGCTGATGGTAAACCAACCGCCGTCCCACTCTTCGTGCAGAACGCCTTTTTCATCGGGGAAAGCCGGTATGGAACCGATTATCAAGGACTGCTTATCGTCGTTGGCGGCAAGCACGAACGTGGCCTCTTCAATGTCGTCGGCATTGACCTTGGCCGAAACCTGTACGACATCATCCTTGGCGATCTCCTTGTCGGTAGTTTCGACCGGCTGGACCTGCGGTGCCTGCGTGTCTTTTTCGAGCACGGCAAACACCTCGGCCAGCAGTGCGGGCCATTTGAACGAACTGTAGAAAGGGTGGCGGTCGTATCCCATTTCCTTGATACCGGCGCTGTTGCCCGGGAAATAGATCGAGAGGCCGTTTGCCCGGGCGTGCGTCGGGCCGTTGATCTTGTAGACGACGGCGGCCCTGGCGGCGGCGATAACCGCGTCGGCGGATCTGGCCGAGGCCGGGGTTTGGAGTTTGATATTCTCGGCGAAACCGACGATGTCGAAGTTATAGGCAGACGAACCTTCGTCTTTACCAAACTCAGACGCCTTGCTCCTCGCTCTGGCTATCTTCACCATCGAGTCCCGGCCGCCTGTCTTCACCAGCCCCTGATTGGTCACGGCAAGGTCGCTGATGGCGACGGCGAGGGCGTCGATCTTAGCGAGATCGATGACGCTGAGGGTCACATAGTTCTCCTGCGTCTCAGTTGCAAAATAGTAATCGCGATAGGTGTCGACGACGGTTCGTCCCAATTCGAAACTGTCCATTTCGGGTTTTTGGGACAATCGGGTCATCAACGGAGTGTAGTTCCAACCATCGCCGGGTTCGAGTTCCTCTGAGGCGACCATCGTTTTGGCATACGGGGCGACGGTCCGTGCGACCTCAAAATTTGCCATCAGGCAAGCGTCAAAGCCGATCAGGTCGAGCTTGCCGTTCTTGGTCATAAAATCCTTGAGCACGACGGGCATTTCGGACATATCTATGCCGTTGCCGTCGGCACTCTCGTCGCTGAGGATGCCGGGCCAGCCGGCACCGTGGTCACCGAAGACGACGCCGTAACGCCTGGCGGGGAACTGCTTCACGGTTTCGTCGAAAAAGCGTTTCAGATTTGCCGGGTCGCCCATATTGAGTTCGCCCCAGTCAGCGACCTCGCGGAGCCGCCCTTTTTCGATAACGAGATATTTTGCCGACGTCCAGGGTTTGATGCCGCCGACGGCGCGGTCGGTGTAACCGCGTTCATCGGCACTCTCGCCTTTGACGCTGCGGTCGATCAGGGCGATCAGATTGACCTTTGCCGACGAACCGACCTTCATCATTTCTTCGATGTCCACCATTTGCGGGGCTTCGAGATTGTTGTCGGCGTCCATATAGAACATCAATGTCCATTCGGCCGGCTCAGGTGCCTGGCATCGGACGGATGCGGGAAACAGAATGGACGCAACGACGGCAAGCGCGAAAACGAGCGTGATCTTCATATGGCCTCTGAATGAAACGGTACCGAAACAGAGCTGCAAGCCCGCGGGCGTTTGCCTGATGATCGCGGACCTTCAACGATCGTTGATAGTGCGATCCGGAGCCCATGCCGATACAGCGGGGCAACTCCGTGCTTGCTGAAATTTGAGTCTGATTTGACGCCGAAAAGATTAGCATACACTGAGCCGAAACGCGATATCCGGCAGCAGTGCTTTTAAGGGTTCGGCCTAGTTGTCGAGCGTAAACCCTTTCGGCACGAATTCGAGCGAGCGGAGCTCGCCGTCGGTCCTCGCCTTGGTGTCGGCCTTGACGGTAAAGATAAAGACGACGGGAAAGTCGATGGCTCCGACGCCGCACCCGAACTGAACGGCGGCGAGGTCCGGCGTGTAGCCGCTGATCTGGATCTGCTGCGGGTCGGCCGCCGTCAGCCGAAGGCGGCCCGCGTCGGTCCGAAGGGCGAAGAACATCCCTTTATTGGTGCATTCGATGGCGTCGAGAAACCCGATCTCGCGTTTTTGCCCGTCGGCGGGCTGCCTGAGGCCCTCTCGAATGCCGCGAAACATGGCATCGCGCCTTTTGGCATCATCGTCGCCGTTGGAAACGGCGGGCGGAGGCGGGCCGCCGGAAGTGCCCGATGCGGTGTCGGGCTGTTCGTAGATGACGAGCCTGGCGTCCTTGAGTTCGTCGGGTGTCAGAAAGCGAAAATTAGCCGGAACGAACTCCACCGCGACGAGATCGCCGCGTGAAGGTGCCTTGGCCGCCGCGTTTCGGCGATAGGTGACGACGGCGTTGATGGCCGAGACGTCCGATTCGCAGCCGATCTGCATCCCTTTGGCGGTCACCTCGTAGGCGTTGAGTTCGAGCGAGTCAAAATCCTTGCTGCTGACGATAAATGTCTCGGCCGGCGTCTTGACGGTAAAGGCGAGCGGGCGAACGCGGCAATCGATGCGCGACACGCGGCCGATGACGCGCGTTTCGTTTTCGGCCGGCCGGCGAAGTGCCTGGTTAACGGTGCGGAGCGTCGCCTCGTCCTGCTGGCGTTTCATCTCGGCCTCGGACGGCGGTTCGGACTGATCGACGCGGCGGACGAGTGTCGGCGGGCCGTTCTTGCCGGCGGCGGCGATGGCGTCGTCATAGCGCTTACGTTCGGCGGCGTTGCGGGACTCGATCTGGCGGATGGTCTCGATACGCTGGCGGAGCGATTCCGCTCGGGTGCGGACGTCCTGTTCGTCGGCCGTCAGAGCGACCCGCATAGCGATGGCGGCGGCCTCGTCGAGCTTATTCATACGGGCGTAGACCTCGCCGAGCCGGAGCGCGTAACGCTGGTTGCCGGGCTGGATGGCACGCGCCTTTTGGAGCAGGGCGACGGCCTCGTCAAGCTGTTCGCCGCGGATAAGGCTGACAAAGGCGAGCAGTTCGTAGCTCTCGGTAAACGCCGGATTGAGTTCGATCGCCTTGTTGAGTGCGGCCCTGATCTTGTCGGCCTCCTCCTTGGTGTAGCTTTTGATAAAGCCAAACTCGTCCTGCGCCGAGCGGATCAAAAGGTAACCGTAGCGGTAATAGGCCGAATAGCCGCCGGTCCCGGCCGCGACGGCGCGTTCGAGCAGGGTGCGGGCCTCGTCAAAGCGGCGCTGCCCGAGCCTGACCATGCCGAGAGCGGTGCTCGCCAGCGGGTGGGCGGGCTCGAGCCGCAGAGCCTCGGCCAGATAGCGTTCGGCGTCGGCCGCCCGCCGCGTGTGGTACAAAAGGTCGCCGAGATAGGCGTTGGTGTCGGCGTCGGAGAGCGGTGCCGACGTCATCTGGGCGTCAAAGACCAGCTTTTTGGCGAGCGTGTACTGATGATAGTTAAACTTGTCCTGCCGCACATAGGCACGCAGCTCCGACTCCATCGTCTTGTAATCGGACTGAAACGCGGCGGCAAACGCCTGCTTGGGGTCGTCACCCTTGACCAGCAGATTGAGAAACTTGCCCATCGCTTCGGTCTTGCCCTTTTGGATCAGGTAATGGATGAGCGCCCACGACTGTGCGTAAAAGATGCTGCGCGAGTGGCCGCCCGTCTGATGCAGTTGAAAATTGGTGGTGCTGAAGAGCGTATCGAGCGGCATCAGCTGGTTTTGCTGCAGCAGGTAAAGGTGGTTTTGCTGAAAGATGCCGAGCTTGATCCGCTGGTCTTCCTCGATCTGAAACGTCTGGTAATATTCGGCGAGCCCCTCATTAAACCACGCCGGGACGTCCGATTTGCCAAAGTTGGTATTGATGATGAAGTGGACGTACTCGTGAAAAATGGTGCCGAAAGTATCGCTGTCGGGGCCCTCGGCCGAGAGCGTGATGTAATTGACGTCCTCGCTCGACTGAAAATAGCCGGCGATGCGTTCGTCGGGCTTGCCGTCGGGCCGCCGCGGTTTGAAGTCGCGGTACGACGATTCGTTACGAAAGACGATGACGTTGGTCGGCACGCTCGCCGTCAGCGAGGTCCTGTTGAACAGCAGCCGAAACGTCTCGCGAAACTGCTCGAGCCTGGTCGCCACCCGCCGAATGTCCTTGTCCGACGCATTGCCGATCAGCGTAAAGTTCTTAGACGTGACCCGCGTCCACACGTCCTTGCCCGCCGCCTGGCCGACGCCGGCGAACATCACGGCGACAACAAAAACGATACGTATAGCGGCGTCGCGGGAAACTTTCATACTCGCCTCGGGGTAAAAACTCAGACCGATAAACAAAAACTACCACATCACGCCGCGTTTGATAAGAGATTTCTCCTCACCGCCGCCCGCCGACGAACCGCGACGCACCGCCGCCAAGACGCAAACGGGAGTTTCTTGCCTACGGACGGCCGTTAATGCTACATTTCGGTATCCAATATGCCGATCAACTCCTATATCGAAAACATTGCTAAGCGTTACGCGTTGGGGAATGCCACCGAGCACACATTTCGAGGCGATCTTCAGCGCCTTATCGAGGAACTCGTTCCTGAAGTTGCCGCTACCAACGAGCCGAAACGCATTGAATGCGGTGCACCTGACTACGTAATAACCCGCAAGGACATTCCGGTTGGCTATATCGAGGCAAAGGATGTCGGCGTTGATCTCGACGGCAAAAATCTCAAGGAGCAATTTGATCGTTATCGCAACGCCCTCGACAATCTCGTATTCACCGATTATCTTGACTTCCGATTTTATCTAAACGGCGAGGCGGTCGCGTCGGTACGTATCGCTGAGATACGCAATGGCAAGGTCGCGGCCCTGCCGGAGTTATTTGACCAGTTCACGAGCCTTGTCAAAGAGTTCGCTTCACGAACTCCGCAGACCATCAAGAGTTCGAAACGCCTCGCCGAAATGATGGCCGAAAAGGCGAAGATACTCGCCTTTATAATCAAAAACGCTCTCGAAGAAGATATTGCCGCTGGTGTCCAGAGCGACCTCACCGACCAGATGAAGGCGTTCAGAGATATTCTCATCCACGATATCGACGCCAAGTCATTTGCCGATATTTATGCGCAGACGATAGCTTACGGAATGTTTGCCGCGAGGCTTCATGACCCGACGCTCCCGACCTTTTCGAGGCAGGAAGCGGCCGGGCTGATTCCGAAGACAAATCCGTTCCTTCGCAAACTCTTTCAGTTCATTGCGGCCTTTGACCTCGACAATCGTATCGACTGGATCGTTGACGCTCTGGCCGATCTGTTTCGGGCGGCCGATATTGCGGCCATTCTTAGGAATTTCGGCAAGAGTACACAGACGCATGACCCGATCATGCATTTCTACGAGACGTTTCTGGCCGAGTACGACCCGAAGCTGCGTAAATCTCGCGGCGTTTTTTATACGCCCGAACCGGTCGTTGATTTTATCGTGCGGGCGGTCGACGACATCTTAAAGACCGAGTTCGGGCTGTCGCAGGGCCTTGCGGATACCAGCAAGACGAAGATCAAGGTCAAGACGACTGTTAAGAAGAAAGACGGAACATATCTGGACGAGGAAAAAGAAGTTCACAAAGTGCAGATACTCGATCCCGCGACCGGAACGGGAACGTTCCTCGCCTCGGTCATCAAGCACATCTACAAAGGGTTTGAGAATCAGGAGGGAATCTGGAGCCAGTATGTCGACCAGCATCTGATCCCTCGCCTCAACGGGTTTGAGATCCTGATGGCGTCGTACGCAATGGCACATCTCAAACTCGACCTGCTATTAGGTGAGACGGGCTACAAAGATAACAAGGACAAGCGTTTCCAGGTCTATCTGACCAACGCTCTTGAGGAATATCATCCCGACACAGGCACGCTCTTTGCCAGTTGGCTCTCGACCGAAGCAAATGAAGCCAACCACATTAAACGCGACACACCTGTCATGGTCGTCATCGGCAATCCGCCCTATAGCGGCGTCTCGTCGAACATGGGTAAGTGGATCTCTGACTTGATCGAGCAGTACAAGTACGTGGACGGCGAACATTTCGGCGAGCGGAAGCATTGGCTGCACGATGACTACGTAAAGTTCATTCGATTCGGACAAAATCTTGTCGAGAAGAATGGTGAGGGTGTTCTTGC
>JBGAOU010000010.1:0-117472 GCA_044221625.1 Pyrinomonadaceae bacterium
TCAAACGACTTTGGAAAAACTACTACCGAGCGATCAAAACCGAGGCCGCTCAAGCTATGGCCTAGGCCATAGCTTGAGCACAGACAAGAACTGTAAACCCAGTTCAGGACTAACAATGATTTGTAAACCAATAGGAGGATCAATCACCAGCAAAGTGTAAACTTTTTTCAGGACGACACAGTCGGGCGAGTCGAGAGCGTCAGGACAGCCCGGACAGCGTGGACACTCAGGACACGCTGGACACTCAGGACACGCAGGACAGTCGGTCGTTCCAAATTTATTGAAAAGATGAGATTGATTGGGAACGAGCGATCAGTTGATCGTTTCCGAGATCTCGTCGGCGGGCTGCATCGATTCCATACTTGCCTGATCCGCGACGATCAGCGGAAACTCGTCGATGACGCCGCCGTTGGCGATGGTCTGGACCCAGTAGGTTCCGGCGTCGGGAAACACGACGTTGACAAAAAAGCTGACGTTGTCGGTAAAGCCGCCGGCGGCGAGTTCGATGGTCGTCGGCTGTGAGGTGACCACCACGTTCGATCGGTCGGGCGACAATATTCGGACCTCGGTCTGGTGATTGCCCTCGCCCCGCCAATGATTGATCACGGCAAACTTGATCAGCGACACGGGCAGTTTTTCGACCATGATGTTTTGAAATATGCCCATCAGCGAGATCTTATTGCCCATCTCGATGCGAACGTCGTCGCAAAGGAGCGTGTATTCGAGTGTCAGCGTCATTGTTGCCATAGGTCATTTCGCGAGTTGGGGCGTCGGGCCGCTCGCCGTCGGATACGTAATTCTTACTTTTCCGGGTGCGGCCGGTCAAGGTTATAATTATCTAATTGCTGTCCGAACACTTTTCTAACGCGGAGTATTTGCCGAATGCTGATGTACACGCTGATCTGCCTGCTGTTTGTGCTGATCGGGATCACAGGGTTTCAGTTTGCGTATATGTTCTATTTTGACCGTATCGATCGCGAACGCAAAAAACACGTCCGCAGCCTCGAAAAACGTGCCGAACGCCTTGCCCACCGGCTCGAACGGGCCGAGATCAAGCTCGCCGAACAGGCTGCCCTGCTCGAGCTGTACAAGCCGATCGCCGAAACCGAGGCTGCCGAGGATGACGCGTGGGCCGAGGTCCTGGACGAATCCTAAACAGCCTTGAGCTTGACGATCGTCGCTCCCCAGCTGACCGAAAACTCCGGGGCGTTCTTATATGATTCGACGATTTCGGACTTAGCGAGAAGACTGCGGACCATCTCACGCTGAACGCCGATCCCTTTGCCGTGAATGATGCGGACGATCGAAAAGCCCTTGCCGCGGGCCTCGGCGAGATACGCCTCGACCACCTTCTGCACATCCTTCGGGCTGAAGGAATGAAGGTCGATCGAATCGGTGATCTCGATCTCGAACGGCTCGGGGAACGGGCTCTCGGTCACGTCCATATTCGTCGGCAGTTATTTGGTCTTGGTCTGATACTGGGCGATATCCTCGGGCGGCGTGACCTTTAGACGGGCCTTGTCCTTAAAGACGACGAACTGTTTGGTGTCCATTCGGCCCTCGGCGTTTCGCAGTTGTAGCGTGAACGTCTTGTTGTCGCCCTTGCCTTCGACCTTTAGCGGCAGCGTGCCCCAGACCTCGGTGTTCGGCGCGTTACGCCAAACGGTGTAATAACTCTGGTCATACTTATCGAAGGCAAGTACGAGGATGCCGTCAAAGTCGGGCTCGACACCGTCGATCGGCTTGACCGCATTGGTACGGGTCAGGATCACCCAACTGCCCGGGGTCGATCCGCGGCCGACCGCGCCCTTGTCGGCGGTCTCGGCATCGAGACGCTGCCAGGTGATGAATTTGCGGTTGTTCTGCTGGAAAAATACGATGTCGCTCGGCACCTGCAGTTCGACCTGGCGGCCGAACAGCCAACCGGCCGGAGCGGGCGAGACCGCCGGATCCAGACGGACCTGGTACCAGATGTCGTATTTGTCTTCAAGTTTGTCGGGTTCGCCGGCTTCTTTTGCCGCTTCGATCTCGGCGTTCTTCGAACGCTTGCCAGTCTTTTGCTGGCCCTTCGGAGCGTCGTCAACGTCCGGGACCTCCTGTTTGGGGACAAATTTCCAGGACATTATTTCGAACGTCGAACCGTTTGCCAGCTTGAACAGTACGTTTTCCGGATTCATATCCGGTGCTGACCTGAGGTTTGACGCCGATCTGATGATGCCCGCGGCCTGCGGCGTAGTATTTTGAAACTCCTCGGCGAGTTTCTTTGACTTGTTGAGCGTTTCGCTCGTGATCACGTTCTGCGCCTCGATCCAGCCTTCGGTCTGTGCCTCGTCATGGGCACGAACGCGGAACCACGGAACCTTTTCAAAGTCGATCTGATCGATGATGTCGAGCTGATCGCCGCGTTTGACCTCGAGCAGGTCGGCCGCGACCACGGCGTATGAGGTCCGGATCTGAGCGGTCTTGGCAATAACGGTGGCCTTGTCATTGGCACCGAGGGCACTGGAAACACCGCTGACGGTCGAGTCGATATACGTACAGCCGCCGGCAAAGACGGCCATTGCGGCGAGGAGCAAGAGAATGGTTAACTTCGTTTTCATTTCAGATCACGGGACAATTTTCGCCAGTTATTATAACCCAACTTGTCGAGGATTTCCTTTTGCCGGCCGTTCAGATCGGGCCTGACGGCAAGTTTTGTGAGCGGAGCATTACCAGCAGCGTCGATGCCGGCGTCGTCAAGAAACGGCCGCCAGTCCAGCCGCTCGCCGCCGGTAATATAACGATCGATGACGGTTGCGAGTTCCCTTCGCCCGCGCATCACCGCGAGGACGGCCGCGTTGCCGTCGGTCCGCGGGCCGGCGAGCGGATGCCTTTCGACGATCTCGCGGAGCAGCGACTCCACCGACGATCTGCCCTTTGTCGCCGTTAGGATAGCGACATCGCTGAGAAATGCGACCAGCATTCCTTTGGCGTAGACCATCGAATTGGCACCGGCAAATCGAAGAGCCGACGCCTCGATCAGAGACCGGCGATCGGGCTGGACCTGGTCGATATTGTATGCCTGGGCGAGCGTTGTCAGCATGTCGTCAAATCTGATCTGGTTGGCCGCGACGCCGGCCTTGAGTGACGCGTACTGAGCAAAGCCCTCATAAAACCAGGCGTAATTGCCGCCGAGATTGACGCCGTTCGGCACCCAAAGGTGAAATATCTCATGCCGCAGCTGCTCGTGCAGCCGCTGTATCGACTGGGCCTTGAACGGCATATCGGCCGACAGGATCGTCACGCTTCGGCCGCGAGTTTCGGCTTCCCACGCACCGGTCCGCGTCGGGCCGGGAAACTTGCCGATAAAGATCCGTCGGGGCTCGTTTGTCAGTTTGCCGAACAACCGGCTGTACGAGTCGAAGATCGCTGACGCCATCGCCGCGGCCTCGGCGTCGGTGAAGAGCCATTCGCCTGAGACGGCGAGGTCGAGCGCGCGGTCGCCGGCCGGTATTCGCCGTTCGCGAATGTCCGCACCGATGTAGATCACGGCCTTTTCGACGTTGCCGACCGAAAATGTGCCAGGTGCGGTCTGGCCTTCGGCGGTGAACGCCCGCCAGCCCGCCGGCAGATCGAGTTGGATGGCGGCATTTCGCCCGACACTCTGCGGCAGCAGGTCGTCCAGCATCAGCACGCCGCCCGTGCCGTTCGCCCACGAAACATGGGCCGCGGACGTAACGCCGAGCGGCTTGAGATCGACCGTGTAAGCGTAACCGCCGATGCCGGCCCGCTTGATACGCGTCGAACCGGCAAGGCTGCGATCGTCGATGACATCATCGCCTGGCCCGAAGACCTTTACGCTCGAACGCCGCCGCGAGAGCCCTTCGACACCGGCAATGCTGTCCAGGAACCAGATCTCGCGGACGGTGCCAGGCTCGGCGGACGCCATCCGGCCGCGAACCGCGGCGAGTACACGGCCGCCTTCGGCCAGACTCACGGTGATCCGGGCGTCCTGGCCCGCGGCAATTGTAAAGAATTGTAAAATCTCGATCGTGACGGCCAAAACGGCTGAAATTGAAAGGATTTTTTTTGACATCGCCAAATGAACGAGACTAAAATGGGTTTTTGGTCACACGACCCGGAACGCATCACTTTAGCACAAAGTCCATTATGAGTCTTATCAAGGTCATTATCTACGCAATGGTTTTCTTGTTGAGCCTGTTGTTTCTGGGACGCTTTATTTTTTAGGTCACGGCGTGCTCCGAATGCTTTCGACAGGTTTAGAACGAAACGGTATCCCGCGAGGTGCGGGTAGATAATATCTGGGGGAACAAAGGCGGTCAGTTTGGCCGCTTTTTCGATTTTATGAGCGAACTGCGCAAGATCAAACGTGCTCTTTTGAGCGTATCGGACAAGAGCGGATTGGCCGGATTTGCGGCGTCACTCGCCCGGCACGGCGTCGAGATCATCTCGACCGGCGGAACGGCGGCGGCTCTACGTGAAAGCGGGCTCGAGGTCATCGACGTATCGGACGTGACCGGATTTCCGGAAATGATGGACGGCCGCGTCAAGACGCTCCACCCCAAGATGCACGGGGCATTTCTTGCCCTGCGGGACAACGCCGAACACGTCGCGTCGATGACCGAACACGGCATCGAGCCGATCGATATGGTGGTCGTCAACCTTTACCCTTTCGAGGAGACGGTCGCAAAGGACGGCGTCAGTCTCGAGGACGCGGTCGAGAATATCGATATCGGCGGACCGGCGATGATCCGCTCGGCGTCAAAGAACTGGCGTGACGTGGCGGTCGTGACCGACACCCGACTTTACGGCGAACTGATCGCCGAGATGGACGAGAACGAAGGTTCGCTATCGCTCGAAACGCGTTCACGGCTCGCCGCCCTCGCATATACCCGTACGGCAAGCTACGATCTGGCGATCTCGTCGTACCTCGCCCGCCAATTGTCCAATGAGGACCTCGAGCGGCTCGAACCGCTAAACCCGCTCGGCGGATTGATGTTCATCGAGGCGGATGACGACGAATTGACAGAACCGGAGAGGTCTGCCGAGCAAGGTAACGGCCTGCCCGAATATCAGATCATCGAACTCGCCAAGGTCGTCGACCTGCGATACGGCGAAAATCCGCACCAGCGGGCCGCCCTCTATGGCGACGGTACCGGCGGCGGCATTGCCGATGCCGATCAGCTGCAAGGCAAGGAAATGTCGTTTAACAATTTCGTCGATGCCGAGGCGGCGTGGAATCTGGTCAACGACCTCGACACGCTCGGCGTTGCCATCATCAAACACACCAATCCGTCCGGCGTCGGCACCGGCAATGACAACCTTGAGGCATACAAGCGTGCCCTCGCGACCGATCCGGTGTCGGCATTCGGCGGGATCGTCGCTTTTAACCGCAAGGTCGATGCCGAGGCCGCCAAGGCTGTCGTTGAAATATTCTCCGAGGTAATCGTCGCCCCCGACCTCGACGACGAGGCGCTTGAGGTTTTCGCTGCCAAAAAGAACCTGCGTGTCCTACGTGTCAGCAGGCCGCAGACGGCCAATGGCTCGCAACTGGAGTACAAACAGATCGGCGGCGGGTTCCTCGTTCAGGACGCCGACGTTCACAAGCTGGCACTTGATGATCTGAAGATCGTCACCGAACGCCGGCCCTCGGATGACGAGGTCAGAGCGATGCAGCTTGCCTGGACGGTATGCAAACACGTCAAATCGAACGCGATCGTCTTTGCCAACTGCGAACAGACGCTTGGCGTCGGTGCGGGCCAGATGAACCGCGTCGATTCCGTAAGGATCGCCGCGATGCGGGCCGAGCGGTTTTCGCTGCCGCTAAAGGGCTCGGCACTGGCGTCGGACGCGTTCTTCCCGTTTCGCGACAATGTCGATGAGGCGGCCGCCTTCGGCGTGACGGCGATCATCCAGCCGGGCGGTTCGATCAAGGACGACGAGTCGATCGCCGCCGCCAACGAGCACGGGATCGCGATGGCGTTCACCGGGATACGCCATTTCAAGCACTGACCGGCGAACTTTTTGCTTGACAATATGTAGGGGCAGTGTTAAAACTATACCCAATTAGGACGACTGTTGGAACGCTCGAGGGGTTTTTTTGGAAAAAAGATCTGTCGGGCTTTTGCGTTTTTTGTACGGTAATTACCGGAAGGAGAAATTTGTATGAAGAGACCATTGGTAATAGTTTTGATCGCTGCGGCCGCCGCGTTTGCCGCGGCCTGCGGAGCTCCGGCGGAGAACAAACCCGCCAATACAAACACCAACGCCAACACCGCCAAGCCGGTCGCGGCCGCCCCGACCAAAGAGGGATTGTTCGAACTGGACAAGAAATCTAACGAGGCGTGGATCAAGGGCGACAAGGCACATTTCGAGACAAACCTTTCGGACAAGTTCGTATCATTCGAGCAAGGAATGCGTATGAACAAGGCCGAGTTGGCCGGCATGATCGGCTCATTTAAGTGCGACGTCAAGACCTGGAACCTCGACGACCCGCAGATGTCCAAGATCAATGACGACACCTATGTCTTGACGTACAAGGGCACCTTTGACGGCACCTGCACCGGCCCCGACGGGGCCGCGATGAAACTGCCCAGCCCGACGCGTGCGGCCACCATTTATGTCCGCGACGGCGACAAATGGAGAGGTGCGTTCCACAGCGAGACGCTGATCATCGACCCCAAGAATCCGCCGCCGGCACCGCCCAAGACCGAGGCGAAGAAGGAAGCTCCCAAGAAGGACGCCGAGACCATAGCCAAAGAAGAGGCCAACAAGCCGAAGCCCGGCCCCAACACCGACGCTCTGGTCAAACTGCACACCGCCGGCTGGGCAGCGTTTAAGGCCAAAGACGCCAAGACCTTCGGCGAAATGATGTCTGCCAATATGGCACTTGTCGATCCGCTCGGCGGCTATATGTCCGGTAAGGACGCGGTCATCAAACAGTGGACCGAGACGATGAAGTGCGAGGGCATCACCAAGGTCAGCGTCGCTGACGGATTTGCCTCGGCACTGTCGCCGACCGTCGAACTGCTGACGCTCAAGGGCACCGCCGACGGCACCTGCGACGGCGCGAAGAACGGTCCGCTCTACCAGTCGGCCGTGTATGTCAAAGAGGGCGAAGCATGGAAGCTCGCCTTTATGTTCGAATCGCCGGCGATGTGATCAGCCGTTCGCCGATAAACTCGAAAAGGGCCGGGGCATTAACGCTCCGGCCCTTTGTCTTGTGCGGGCGGCACCGCTCTTGTCGGCCGCCGCCTACGGTACGAATGTCCGCATCCATATCTCACGCCCGTCCGTCGAGATCGAGATCATACCGCGTTCGCCGGTCGTCAGCACATCGGCACCGGCGGCCTTCCATCTATCGACGATCTCCGGATGCGGATGCCCGAACGGCGACGAACGGCCGACCGAAATGATCGCCTGCGAAGCCCCGACGGCCCTGATAAACTCGTCGGTCGACGACGTCCGGCTGCCGTGATGCGGCACCTTTACAACGTTCGCCCGCAGCGTCCCGCCGCCGGCGGTAAGTTCGCGTTCGGCCGCCGATTCGATGTCGCCGGTCAGCAGGAATGACCGTGTGCCCATCGAGATCCGCAGCACGATCGACTGGTCGTTGCCCCAAACGGAATTTGGCCTTTCATCGGCGACGGGCAGCAGCACTTCGACGACGGCGTTGCCGATCCGCATGACATCACCGCGAGAGACAAACTCGGTCGCGATGCCGCGCCGTCGGGTCTTTTCCGCAAAGGCGGCGAAATCCGGATCTTCCAAGGGCAGGCGTGCGATGAGCGCCTTTTTGACCGCGAAATTGCCGGCGACGTCGGTCAGCCCCTGAATATGGTCCGCGTCGGCATGTGTCGCAAGGATGTAGTCGATGCCGCTGAGCCCTTTTTGCCAGAGCACCTCCGACACGACCGACTCGCCGATACCGCGAATGTCAGGCTCGAAGCCGTCGCCCCCGGCGTCCTCATTCCGATAGTCGAATCGCCCGCCGCCGTCCACCAGCATCGTCGTTCCGTCAGGAAATGTCACAAGAGCGGCGTCACCCTGCCCGACGTCGAGTATATCGAGATAAAGCCTGCCGTCCGGCCGCCCGGCACTGTATGGATGAAAGATTATGACGGATGCCAGCAGAACGGCCGCCGCACCGGCGATTGGCATCGCCTTTTGCCATAACCTATTCGTTCTTCCGACCGAAAACGGATCCCAGGCCGTGCCCCCGAGAGCAATGATCATGATCGGGACGAAATAGAGGAAATAAAGAGCAGCAGCGGGTCCGGTGTAGGCAGGCAGACGAAAGCTGGCCCATCCATTTTCCGAAAAGATACCGGGTGCTGCGAGCATTATCCAGTTGGAAATCTCAGCGATCTTGAAGAATGGCACCGCAAGCGGACGTCCGATCGTCACAAATACAGCTCCTAGAACCGCCGCAAAGCTCTCGATCGCGATAAAGAACCCAACCCACAGATTTAGAAAGACGGATGACAGCGACACTCTGTGAAAATACACAACGCTGAGAGGAAGCATACATATTTGAACGATGATCGCGACGATCACCCCCTCAACCAAGCTTCTCAGTGTCCGCTGGATGCCTCCGAGCAATAACCAGTTGGGAAGTGCTCGGCGATATAACGATGCGGACCAGATCTGCTGTTTGGATTCGATTGACCACGCGGCGGGATTCCAAAAGATCATCTCGCACGAACGCGAAAGCCAGTTGGGAACGTCCGGGGGAAATGGCGATACGGTCGTGGGCGTCCAACTTCCGATCTCTCTGAGCTTTTCGATAATGGGATAGGCCAAAATAACGATCGAACCAACGCTTACGAAGGTGAGTTGAAATGACGGGTCAAACAGTGCTGACGGCTGCCAAACAAGCAGTACCAAGGCACAACCGCCAAGCGAATTTAGAAGCGTTCCCTGTCGATAGATCACAAATGAAAATAGCAGCACGGTGAACATGATCGCCGCCCTGACTACCGGCAGGTCACCGCCTACTGCAAACGTGTATGACCACAGTACGATCACCGTGACTCCAAACTGGATCCAGCGATTGCCGGTGAAAGCCCGTATGAAGAGCAATAATAGCCCGCCAATGAAGGTGATATGAAGCCCCGAAATAACCAGGATATGAAACGTGCCGCCTTCGCGAAAAAGGTCAGCGGTGCGCTTGTCCAAAAAATACTTATTGCCGAGTAATGACGCGATCATTATTCCGGAGGCGGGTTGAGAGAGTTCACGGCGAAAGGTCTCGATCACGCCGGCCCGGGCGTCGTATGCCCACTTGAGCGGCAAGAATACGCTTTCTGCAGATATCGGTTCGACCAGCAAACGGCTTTTCACCGTACAAGACGCGTCGATGCCGATCCGGTCGAGCATTTGCTTTCGGCTTACGACGCCCGGATCGAGAAACCCGTCATCACGTGAGATGCGGCACGCTGCTCGTATCACCGAACCATATCCCAACTCGTTATCCTCAACCCCGCTTCCGTATGCCTTGGGCAAATACAGGCGTATGCGGCCGGAAACAGATCTCTCCGTCCCACGAAATGCGATCATTGACGTATCAACATCCGCGATCAACCCCTCCGGCATCGGCTCCGGCGATCGGCGCAATACTCCTTCCAGTTCGACCGGGGAGCCCGTCGTGATATTGCCATTGTCGATGAGAACCCGGACACGATCGGATCTGACGCCGGCCTTTTCTATCGTCGATGACATCATCCCGGCGACGAAAAAGGCAAACAAGGTTAATACCGTCGCGAACCGCTGTTCACGCATTACGAACGCGACGCCCCCGACGAACAGACACAACGCGATCAAAATTGAGGTTTTAGGATAAAACGGATCGGCGGCCAGGATGCCGCCAGCGAATGCGGCCGCGAGCCAAAGCATCGGCTGGCGATCATATTCTTTGGTTTTGCGATCGTCAGCCATCGAATGTCGTCTATTCGGCCCTGATCGAGGGACGCAGCACCTCAAAACGGGACTCGCTCATTCCACGAACTTGTAAAATATGCTC
Organism: Pyrinomonadaceae bacterium; assembly: GCA_044221625.1. Taxonomy (GTDB): domain Bacteria; phylum Acidobacteriota; class Blastocatellia; order Pyrinomonadales; family Pyrinomonadaceae; genus OLB17. Next base: position 10,022 of record JBGAOU010000010.1, read on the forward strand.
TACGCGGCGAAACGGGCCGTTCTCGTTGCGAAACGCGACGATCGCTTCGGCGGTCTTTCGGCCGACATACGGGAGCTTCTCGAGTTCCTCAACGGTCGCCGTGTTGATATTGATCGCGGTTGCAGGTGGTGTCACGGCGTTTGCCGCCGGCTGAACGACAACCCGGGTCGAGCACGACATTACCGCCGCGGCGAGCACGAGAAACAGTGAAAGTCTGAACCGCATTTCCGCTAATAATAGTTGAGCGGCGGTGGAAAAGCCAAATGCGGCACGCTACTGTTGGTTTTCCATCTCTGAAAGGTCCTGCAGGTATTCGTACGCCTTTTCGAGGATCGGGCGGGCACGCGAGGCACCGTCCATCTCGCCGATAAAGCCTTCGCGGACCATGGCGTCGAGGATGGCGGCGGCACGGCCGTAACCGATCCGCAGGTGACGCTGGAGCAGGCTGGTCGAACCACGCTTTGCCTGAACGGCACATTTGAGAGCGTCGTGAAAGAGCGGGTCGCGGCGTCCGGGCAGTTCGCCGTCGTCCTCGAGCTCCTCCTGCGAGACGGTGATCGTCCGGTCGTACTCGGGCCGGCCCTGTGCCTTGGCAAAATCGACCACCTTCATGATCTCGTGCTCGTCGACAAAGGCTCCGTGGACGCGGGTGACGTTGCTGTTGCCCGGCGGCAGGAACAGCATATCGCCCTGCCCGAGCAGGGCTTCGGCCCCGTTGCCGTCGATGATCGTCCGGCTGTCGACCTTGCTCGACACCCTGAAACTGATGCGCGAGGGGAAATTGGCCTTGATCAGCCCGGTAATGACGTCAACGGACGGCCGCTGTGTCGCGAGCACCAGGTGGATGCCGACGGCACGGGCCATCTGCGCCAGGCGCGTGATCGACTCTTCGACCTCTTTGCCCGCGACCATCATCAGATCGGCGAGCTCGTCGATGATGATGACGATGTACGGCAGCTTGCGAAACGGGTCGCCATTGTCGTCGAGCCGGCCCTCGGCCTTGTACTGTTTGATCTTTTCGTTGTAACCGTCAATATTGCGGACGGAATATCCGGCAAGGTCCTTGTACCGGCGTTCCATCTCGGTCACCGCCCAGCGGAGTGCTGTCGCCGCCTTTTTAGGGTCGGTGATGATCGGCGTCGAGAGATGCGGGATGTCGGCATAGAGCCCAAGCTCGAGCCGCTTGGGATCGACCATTATAAACTTCACCTCGTCGGGCTTTGCCTTATAAAGGATCGACATCACGAGCGTGTTGACGCCGACCGACTTGCCGGCACCGGTCGCACCGGCGATCAGAAGGTGCGGCATCTTGGCGAGATCGGCGACGTACTTGCCGCCGTCGATCGTTTTACCGAGCCCGAGCGTGAGCAGCGATCTGGAGTCGGTGAACTTTGCCGACTCGATCACTTCACGGAGAAAGATGGTCTCGCGCTTGACGTTCGGCACCTCGATCCCGACGTAAGCTTTGCCGGGAATTCGGTCGATGCGGATCGACGGTGCCTTTAACGCGAGACAAAGGTCGTCAACCAAGCCCGTTACACGCGAATACTTAACGCCGGCGTCCGGTTTGAATTCGAAGGTGGTCACCACCGGGCCGGGCGAAATATGTACTACCTTACCCGGAACGTTAAACTCAGCGGTCTTTTTGGCGAGCAGAGCGGCGACCTCGCGAAGTTCAGACTCTTTATGCGTAAATGCCGGCGGCACTTCCGATAGCAGCGATGGGTCAGGCAGGACGTAGTTCTCATAGTCCTGAGCCGCGGGCTTGGCGACCTCGTCGCCCGGCTCATCTTCCTCAAAGGTCGGCTCATCCTCTATGTCGTCCGTTACTTTTTTCGGTGCGATCGGAATGTTCTCGATCTCGGGGTCGAGCACCTTGCGGGTTTCGTATTGTTCCTCGCGGGTGTCGATCGTCGGGATCGAATCGATCGGCTCGTCAGCGAATAGCGGTTCATCGCGATCCGCCGCCGCAGCGGCCGCGGCAAATGCCTCGATCTCACCGACCGAGATCGTCGGCGGCACCGTTTCGGCAGCATGTTCACGCTTCTCACGCCGTTTCTCAGCCCGCTTTCGGGCCGAATCGTCGGCCGGCTGCTCAGCCCTGCGTCGTTCACGCCATTCGTCAATACGGATCCGCAGATTTTCCCAAGCGACATCAAAATGGCTCAGAAACCCGGTCAGCGTAAAATTGGTGATAAGCAGAACCGAACAGATCAATATCGCCGACAGCAAGATCCCGGCTCCTATTTTGCTGATAAAATAAGCGGTTCCAAGCGCCGCGGCTTCGCCGATAATGGCACCGTATCCGCCAAACAGCGAGATCAGGCCCGACAGTGACACCGCGAAGAAGATGTAGCCCGCGCCCCGCGAAATACTGGGAATGAGCGTATCCGAAAGGAATACTCGCCACGCCATCAGGGCGATGAGCACCGGTATCAGGTACGCCGTCCAGCCAAAGCCGCTCACGAGAACCGCCGCGATATTGGCACCGACCACGCCGACCCAATTTCGGGTCGAGGCCAATCCGGCACCCGTCGAGATCAGCGATCGGTCGTCCGGGCTGCTCGTTACCAGAGACAGGAAGACCAGCACCGCCAAAACGCCCACTATTACAGCAACGACCTCGTTCAGCCTCGAGTGCTTAGCCGCTTTGCCGCTCTTCTTTTTGAGCAGCGTGGTGCCGTCCGCGAGACAAAAATTGATCTCGTCGTCCTGATAGGTCTCTTTACATGTCGGGCAAACTTTCATCGATCGTGGTGACAGGTGAACGGTGACGGACCAAGGGCTCTCGCCCCCTCTTATCTGTTACTCTTTTTATGAACCAGAAACTCCTTTATGAACTCGTCGATATCGCCATCCAATACAATCTCAACGTCGGAACGCTCGAATTTTGTACGTGTGTCTTTGACCAGTCGGTACGGATGCAGAACATAATTTCTTATTTGCGAGCCGAACGAAATATCCTGTTTGGTCGCCTCGAGTTCGGCAGCGCCTTCGAGCCGCTTTTCGAGTTCCAGTTCATATAGCTTCGACCGCAGAACCTGCATCGCGACCGCGCGATTTTGTATCTGCGAACGCTGGTTCTGACATGTTACAACAATTCCGGTCGGCAGATGCGTGATCCTCACTGCACTGTCCGTGACATTGACATGCTGCCCGCCGGCCCCGGACGAACGATAAGTATCAACGCGAAGATCTTTGTCCTCGATATTTACCTCGATATTTTCGTCGATCTCGGGACTGACGAACATCGATGCGAAGGACGTCTCGCGGCTGCCGCCCGAGTTGAACGGCGATATACGGACCAATCGGTGCACGCCCGCCTCGGCCGACAGCAGGCCGTATGCGTAATCACCTTCGACCCGAAAGGTGGCCGATTTAATACCGGCCTCGCTGCCCGATTGTTCATCGAGGATCTCTGCCTTGAACCCTTTCTTTTCACACCAACGCAGGTACATTCGCAGCAGCATCTGAGCAAAATCCTGGGCGTCCGTTCCGCCGGCGCCGGCCTGGATCGAGCAAATAGCATTGTTAGCGTCGGTTTCGCCGGAAAGGAGACTTTCAGTCTCGGCAAGGCTTACCTCTTTGTCCAGTCGTTCAATGAGCCTTTCAAGTTCCACTGCCGAATCGGCGTCCTCAGCCGCAAATTCGAAAAGAACCTCGGCGTCTGAAACGCCGCTCTCGAAACTTGCCTGGCGTGCAAGCGATTTTTCGATCCGCGAACGGTTCTGTACGACCTTTTGGGCCGCGTTCGAATCATCCCAAAAACCCTGAGATGAGATCTGCTGTTCAAGTTCGTCTAACTGCTTCTGTTTGGCAGGAGCGTCAAAGAAACCTCCCAAGTTGGGTAACTTTCTCTTTGATCGCGTCGAGTTTTGTTTGAAGTTCTGTGAGTTCCATCTGGGATATTCTACAACAATCAGCGGCCCGCTGCAGAACCTTGGAAAAAGACGCTGGAATCTAGCCACGCTCGACTGCAGCTTCGCGTCTTCGAAGAACACACAGTCCTAGCAAGATCACCGTCACCATCGTGCTGAGCCAGGCGAACCAGTCTCCGTATTTCACATAAAAAGTCTGCGAGCCGTCCGATTTTGAGACACTCCAGACCCGAGTGGCTTCCTGGTATGTCGGGGCTTCGTCGAGAACCTGTCCTCGTTCATTGATGTAGGCGGTGATGCCGACGTTGGTGACGCGAAGAACGGGGCGATTGGTCTCGACGGCACGAAAAACGGCATTTGCAAGGTGCTGTCGCAGAACCGGTGTCGGGCCGAGATAGCCGTCGTTCGTCATCTCGATCAGCACGTCGGCACCATTGCGAACGTATTCGCGGGACAATGCCCCGAAATGCGATTCGAAACAGATCATAACGCCTGCTTTCGCGTCACCGACCGGCAAAATGTCGTACTCGCGGCCGTACGAGAAGTTTCCGACAAATGCTGGCACGATGGACTCAAGTGGGACAGGGACAGCTTCGCCGAACGGGAGCAGATAGATCTTGTCGTACTGCGCTACCGGCTTGCCGTCAGGCCCGATCAACATTGCCGAATTGAAATACTTCCCGTTAGCCGCGTCGGGCTCGGCGGAATTGAATATAAGGCTGACGTTATTCCGAGTGGTGAAATCGCGAACGAACTGCTGAAACTCCCGGTCGTCGTTGTACATAAAATTCATTGGCGACTCGGGAAGGATGACAGTGATGGGTTGACGAACAGCCGTCAGCTGATAGCTGTCAGCTGACAGCTGTTCTCTAATCTTCTCTATCTCAGCTTCGGCAAGATCGAACTGGTGTTTTCTGAGCTGTTCCAGTTGGCGGTGATCGACGCCGGACATCGGGACGTTGGGTTGAACGCTTACGATTGCAGCAGTTTTTGCTCCGGACACAATGGGAGCGGGAGCCGTGAAGAGAAGCAAGGCGGAAAAAAGGAACGCCGACAACAGTATTGAGAAAAAGACAATGAAGGAGATGTAAGCCGCAGGTTTGATTGGGCTACTCAAGACTTCATCATCATTGACCGGCACTTTTTGATAAAAACGAGCCGGATCCCTGAACGGCCCCCAGCTAAAAATAGGTGCCTGGAGCAAAGACATCGGAAGCACGACCAAGAAACCAACGAACGCCGTTCCGCCGAACGACGCTAAGGTAACAAGGTGACTATTAGTAAATGCCTGCGAATACCCAATCGCGTTCCAGTTATTCCCCGTCAGCCAATACCGCAAAAACTCGCTGAAAACCCAAACGAATGGCGCGGCGAAGAAGGCCCAGGAGCCGAGTCTTTTGATCAGAATCGAAAGTACTGAGGCAAAAATTCCCGGAAATATACCAGCACCGAGACACGCGATAAGGATCAGAAAATACGCTATCGGCCACGGCATCGACGCGTAATGGATCGGTGCATATGTCAGCCACCAACACGTTCCGCAAAAGAAAGCCGTCCCGAACAGCCAGCCGATCAGAAAGGACGACAGCACGCGGCCTTCGCGTTCGACCGCCCACATCAGCGGCACGAGTGCGAACCAGGCCAAGAACCAATAATCAAAATCAGGAAACGCGAGGACCAGCAATATCGCCGAGACAATTGCTAGCAATGCGCCTTTAAGATCGGGGAAGCATTTGGCGAGCCGGTAAAGCATCGGGTAATTTTAGCAGAAACCGAGCCCCGATTCAGGTCAATTTGAACGGTCAAGATTCAAGGACCCAGAACATATCGTCGGCAAGCGCATTTTTTGTCATACGCAAGATGACATTTTTCGTCATTTTCGGTCAGATCGGTCGATCATTCGTTCAATTTGAACTGCTAAACTCACGCCCGTCCTCGACGAGCGATCAGAATGAACGAAGATGGTCCGTTCTGCCTAACACGCCGTAAAATAGGGGTTTAAAGAAGGAAAGCCCGGCCTTTTCGGCCGGGCTCTTAATGGAAGGACAACTGAAGGAACGCTCGGAAGGTGTTCAAGCACAGTGGCAAACCATGCTCGGAGTAGTGATGGCGGCGGGGTCTTGATTAAGTTATCAAGCTAGCCGATTCACTCTATTGCATATGGCGTGCCAAAGACGGCATAAAGCCAATATCTACTTCGCATTTGTTACCGAACAAAACACGAAAAGCCCATATTCATTGGGCTTTTCACGAAAAAATAATTTTGGAATTTGGTTTGTCTTACAACTAACGCACGAATTTGGGGCCGACATTTAGTCGACCGCACACTATTTCGAGCACCTTTCTGACAATCGTTGTAACCCGATTGCATCCTGATTCTCCTGATCGATCTCCAGTGCGGACGCGGCGTAGTTCTTGGCCTGCAGACAATCGCCCTTTTCGACGTATATCTTGCCCAACGAAACATGTGCCTCGATCGTCCTGTTGTCCCAGAAAATCGAGGTCTTAAAGGAGCTGATCGCCTGCTCGATGTCTCCGCGACGAAGATGTATCTTGCCGAGAAGGAGATAACTTTCGGCACTCATCGGTTCACTTGCGAGCACCCGCCGCAATACCGCCATCGCTTCGTCATCTTGGCCATTCTTGACCATCGTGCGGGCTTGGGCAAGCAGCGTATCCGATTCATTCATCTGCGGTTGGACCGCGACGCCTTGCTTTCGGCTGAGGATAACCGCGACGAAATCCTTTCGCGATGGCTGTTCGACGCGCAGCGGAATGCCGTTGATCGTTTTCGACTTGGTCCATTCGGTCTCAAGCGTCGCATAGCGGTTATTGTTAGTCAGGTATCGTCGGGCTTGATTATCCATGTCCGCCGCGGCCGGATCTTTGATCTCACCTAGGGTTTTAGAAAGGATATAGTACGCCTCGCCGTCCCTTGGGTTTGATACTATCGCCGAACGAAACTGGTTTGCCGCATCCTGTAGATTCCCGCTCAGATATAGCGAAACAGCGTAGTTGAACTTAACGTTCCCATCGTCAGTGGCCGCTTCGGCCGCCTTTTTGAGCAATTCGACACCTTCGTTCAATAGCCCGGCGGCTCTGGCCGGATTTTTCTTTTCGGCACGTGACGCCTGAACCACGATCGCTCCGAGTGCGTTGTACACGCTCGTAAGCTTCATATCTTCAGCAAGCGGACGCAACACGGCGATCGACCGTTCAAAATTGAATTGCTGGAGATGGACCAGGCCTATGTAAAACGATGCTTCGGCGAGGATGTCATCGTTACATTGCGGAGCCCGGTTCTCGGCCTTGGCCTTGTCGCGGCATTGCTGCTGGGTGTTGATCACCTGTTCAAAATAATTGATGGCGTCAGCGAATTTGCGTTGTCCCAGATAGAGGTGAGCGAGTTCCAGGGCGGCATCTGAGTATGTACCGTCCGGCGACACTTCGGCGTATAGGCGAATAGCGTTCTTTAAGAAGTTCTCGCGGGCCTCGCCTGACGGAGACAGTAGACCCTTAATATAAGCCTCGAACGCACGCGCCGGGACCTTGCTAGCGGTTTCAATCAGTTGATTTTGCGAAAATGGCAGTGACTTGTCGCGTTGATAAAGTATCTGATAAGCGATCTGGCCCTGTACCGACTGCAAATTGCCCAGGGCATCATTTAGATTAATATCGCGCGTGATTCGGCGGCCATCTGGCAGTTCCTCGCTCATGAACCGCCCCTCGTTGACGCGAACGATCTTGGCCGTCACGTTGATCGTAGCAGCCGAGTCGCCCTGAGCCGGAATTATGTTATAGCGGCCCGAAACGAGTATCGTGGCATTTGTTTCGCGAGCAAGTTTGAGCGACGTCGCCAGACTCGGCAATGTCGTGAGCGGGATCCGGAGCTTTGATTGGACGATCTTTCGCTGGTCGTTTGATATGACGTTCAGGTTGGGAACCCTTAGCAGATTGGATAACGAATCAGCAAAACTCTCGCCGACCCAGTTGAATTCGGCCTTGTCCGACGTGTTTTCAAATGGCAGTACCAAGAGGGTGTCGACAGCCGACTGCGCCGGGATTTGGCACCACGCAAACAGGATAAAGCTCAGAACTAACGCGTATCTCTTGACCATCTGACCCCCAAACTAAAAAATTCGCCGTTGAGCGGCGAATTCTATTAAAGTCTTATGATGCAAAACTTTCAAATAAGGATGGTATCCGGTACGGGATTTGAACCCGTGTTGCCGCCGTGAAAGGGCGGTGTCCTAACCCCTAGACGAACCGGACACAAACACTCTCGCCTGACTGCAGGCGAACGTAAAGAATATCGTACACCGCAAAATGTGTCAAACGGCGACCAGCTGAGTGGCTCAAAATATTGACGTTGCCTTCCCCGGTCCGCAAATCTTGAGCAACGTTTCGCGTTCAGATTACGACCGGTCAAAACTTGTGCCGAAGCTCGGCTTTATATTAAGGTTAAGCCACGATGAAAAGAGTATTCCTTATCGACTCGATGTCGCATATATTTCGCGCTTTCTTTGCCCCGATGGGAATGCGCCAAGAGCCGATGCACAACAGTAAGGGACAGGTGACGCAAGCAGTTTTTGTGTTTACCAACATGCTGCGCAAGTTGCTCAATGACGAAAAGCCTGACTACGTGGCGGCCGTTTTTGATACCGCGGCTCCTACTTTTCGCCATGATTCGTTCGAAGCGTACAAGGCGAACCGCGAGGCAATGCCCGACGACCTCGCATCCCAACTTCCGTACATCATCCGAGTTTGTGAGGCGTTTAACATCCCGATCCTGAAGATGGACGGGTACGAGGCGGATGACATTATCGGAACACTCGCAAACGAATGCGCGGCAAAGGGGATGCAGGCCGTGATCGTCTCAAATGATAAGGACCTGTGCCAACTCGTACGTGACCCCTACATAGTCGCGATGCGGCAAAACTCGCAGAACTTAAAACGAAAAGTTCCCGTTCCGCCGATCGAATGGTGTGACGAAGCTTGGGTCAAAAACAAATTCGGTCTGCCGCCCGAAAAGATCATCGACCTTCTCGGACTGATGGGCGATGCCGTCGATAATATTCCGGGTGCTCCGGGCATCGGTGAAAAAGGTGCACTTAAGCTTGTGCTTGAGTATGGTTCGGCACTTGAGGCGATGGCCAATGCGGACAAGATCACCCACAAGACCTACCGTGAAAGCCTGCAAAATAATCAGGAGATCATTAAACAGTCGCTCGAACTTGCCACGGTCCACACGTCGGTACCGATCGACCTCGACATCGAATCGCTAAAGGCCCGTGAACCAAACCGGCAGCTCGCTTTCGAATTGTTTCGCGAACTTGAATTCAAGACGCTGACCAATGAATTCTCGGGCCCCGGAACGGTGCCGGACTCTCTTCAACCGTCCTCCGGAAATGGGCTTTTCGACACACAGCCGAGAACATCGGCCGGCGTTGAGAGCAAATATACAGTCATTAATAACAGCCGTTCACTTGACGAAATGATCGGCCGGCTGATCGAGGCAAACCGGTGGAGCTACCATGTCAACGATTCGAATACCAATGAAAAGGCCAGTTGTTATGAAAAACCCGGCCCGCATGGCATTGGTTTCGGACTGGGTAACGGCGAGGCATTTTACCTAGACCTCGACGGATTTGCAGGCGGCAGGATCGAGGCCCTCCGTCAGATCAATTATGTGCTGACAAGTGAGAACTTCGCTAAGGCCGTCTTTGACGAAAAGCGGAATCTCGGATCGCTGCTCGGACTCGGCATCAGGCCCGCCGGCATCAAAGATGATGTGCTGATCGCAGCCTACCTCCTTGAATCGACGCGAACCAGTTACCCGATCGCGTTTCTCGCGCAGATCTATGCGGATGTCGATGCGGCTCACTCGGTCCCGGAAGGTTTCGACGAAGCTGCGTTCCGCACCGCCGAAAATGCCGATCTCGTTGCTCGCTTGGCACCGATACTCAGGGCGAAACTCCGTGATAACGGCCTTGAAAATTTGTACGACGAGATCGAACTACCGTTGATCCCGATCCTGGCGGAAATCGAATTGGCCGGCATGAAAGTCGACGGCGACAGCCTCAAAAAGTTCTCGGAGTATATCTCGGGCGAACTTGAATCGCTTCGGGAAAAGATCACCAACATCGCCGGTCGAGAGTTCAACATTGGCTCGCCCAAGCAGGTCGGCGAGGTTTTTGGCGAGTTAAATATCGAAACCGGCAAAAAGACCGCGACCGGCCAAGTATCTACCAGCCACGACGTCCTTGTCGAATTGGCCGAAACCTACGAGATCGCCCGGCACATCATTGATTACCGCGAACTGGATAAACTGCGGGCGACATATGCCGACGCTTTGCCTAAAATGATCGCGTCGGACGGTCGTGTTCACGGAGCCTTGAATCAGACAGTCGCCGCAACCGGACGATTAAGCTCCACCGAACCCAACCTGCAGAATATTCCGGTCCGCACTGAACTCGGCCAGCAAATCCGTAGAGCTTTCATTCCTGAACCCGGAAATAAGCTGATCTCGGCCGACTATTCGCAGCTTGAGCTCCGGATCCTCGCCCACATTACTAAGGACCCGCGGATGTTGGAGGCCTATAGGAACAATGAGGACATTCACTCGCAAACTGCGCGGCTCGTCTTCGGTGCGACATCGGAAAAGGATCTCAAGGAGAAACGCAGGCTCGCAAAGATAGTCAATTTTGGCATCGCGTACGCGGTCGAGGCGTTTGGACTGTCACAGCGAGTTGGGATCAGCCGTTCGGAGGCGAAACAGGTGATAGCCGATTACTTTGAGACATATAAGGGCATACGCGATTATATGGATCGCACCCCGATCGAGGCCCGTGAAAAGGGCTACATCGCCTCGCTTTTCGGCCGTCGTCGGTACTTCCCTTCGATCAATGACCGCAATTTCGCAGTCCGCTCTCGTGCTGAGCGCGAGGCGATAAATATGCCGATCCAGGGCACCGCGAGCGACATTGTCAAGATAGCGATGATCCGCGTTGCCAATGCCCTTGCGGCCGAAAAGCTCGAAACTAAAATGATAATGCAGGTCCACGACGAACTTCTGTTCGAAGGACCGGAATCAGAGATAGAGGCCGCCATTAAACTGATAAAACGCGAAATGGAAGCCGCATCAACGCTCGATGTCCCGCTTGTAGTTGAGATCGGTGTTGGTGATAACTGGATGGATGCAAAGTAAAAAAATGTTGGAATTTGTGACGCACGACACGGATTTAGGGACCGCGACCAATGTTATTCTTGGCTGATTGTATTAACGACCTATGAGTGACCAACTAGAACCAACCAAGAAAACCACACTGAAACGTATCCCGAAACGCGGCAATTTTGACCGCGATGTGATCAACTCGATTCTCGATGAGGCGTTTATATGCCACGTCGGGTTTGTCGCCGATGGTCAGCCTTACGTTATCCCGACGGCATACGGCCGCGTCGGCAATGATCTGTATGTTCACGGTTCGTCGGCGAGCCGCTTGATGCGGTCACTCGCGGACGGTATCGACATATGCGTCACGGTCACGCTGATCGACGGTTTGGTCCTTGCACGATCCGCATTTCATCATTCGATCAACTACCGCTCGATCGTGATCATCGGCAATGCCGAAATGGTCACGGGTGACGAAGAAAAGATCAAAGCCCTTGAGGCATTTACTGAGCACCTGATCCCCGGACGCTGGAACGATGTTCGGCCGCCAACCGATCTTGAGTTAAAGGCAACGATCGTCCTTCGGCTGCCGATAAGCGAAGCTTCGGCAAAGATGCGCACCGGCGACCCGGTTGATGACGAGGCTGATTATTCACTTAACGTGTGGGCCGGGGTGCTGCCCCTTGCCCTGAAAGCCGGGGAACCGATCCCCGACGCGAGGCTCAACCCTGACATCGAACCGCAGGAATACGTCCAGCGTTACAAGCGTTTTTAGACAACCGATTCCGCCATATTTTATCTATTTTGGACCGTGACGGTCGCGGCAAGTTACTTTTATGATCGAACAGCAGAAAAAATACCGCTGGGTGATCGTCGTTATCGCTGTTCTCTCGCTTATGATCAGCAATGGTTTGGCGATCGGCGGCCTGCCTCCGTTTTACAAACCGATCCGGGAAGAATTTGTCGCCATTGGTGCTATCGACGCATCGTGGGCCGAGACCTTTATCGGAAACTCTGCAAACATAACCTTTCTGATATCTGGTATTTCCTCCTTGATCGGCGGGTGGTTTATCTCTCGATCCGGTTTGAGGCCCGTAATGCTTTTGGGCTGCGTGCTGCTGGGCGGCGGGCTACTGATCCACTCACAAGCTTCCTCGGCCGAGGTGGTTTACGCCGCGAGAGGTCTGATGGGAGCATCACTCGGCTTCATCGGCGTTGCCCCTTGTGTCGTACTTGTTTCCAAGTGGTTTGATAAGGGCCGGGGCACAGCGCTTGGCATAGTTCTAACCGGCACAAGCCTTGGCGGAGCAGCGATACCGCTTGTCGCCGCCCCGCTGATCGCGCGTTACGGCTGGAGATATACGATGGTCGCTCTGACCTCGACAGTTTGGCTTATCTTATTTCCGGCCATTGCCTTTTTAGTACGAGAGCCAAGCTTGAAAACATCTGAGCCGGCCGACATCGCGGCGAACGACGGAATGACAATTGGCGAAGCGGTCCGCACACCGCTGTTTTGGGCTTTCGGGGCATGTGCCGCCCTTGTCTTCTATCCGATTTTCGTCACCAGCCAACAATTTATCCTGTATCTGCAATCACCAAAGATCGGCGTTTCAGCGGAGACAGCGGCGTTTGCTCAATCGGCACTCTTCGCGATAAGTATCGGCGGCAAGTTTCTCGCAGGTACACTCAGCGACAAATTTCGTGCAATCCGGGTCATGGTCGGATGTTCGCTCCTGATGTTCGCTGCGTCGCTCGTGCTTTTGGGTTTAACGGCGGATAATTCGCTGTATTTTCTACTGCCCTTCGCGATCGGATACGGAGGTACCTTCGTTCTGCTGCAAAGACTCGCCGCCGATTTTTTCGGTCGGCGCGAGATCGGCAAGATCCTCGGCCTTATTACGCTGATCGAAGTCACCGGAGCTGCCATCGGCGGACGCATTACCGGCTATCTCGCTGATCGTAACGGCGGCGATTATACCTACGCATTCTTTGGCGTTACCATCGCGTCAGCACTTGCGTTTCTGGCTACGCTGGCGATATTCGCATTGCACAAAAAGAGACTTGAAAATGCGTTGTGATACGAATACGACGTCGTCAGATCCTATTTTTCAGAATCGAACTCAATTTTGGACACATGTTATGCGAGATCGCCGTACTACCGAAGTATAATTACGTTTATGAATATTGCAGGGATCCTGGGCACCTTTTCGTTGGTCATTTTGGCCTCTGTCGTAAGCTTTTCCCAAAGTTCGATGGGCAATGTCCCTTTGGAATGGCAAACCGCGGCCGAAAAGTCCAATTACGCGAAAACGAGTACCTACGATGAGGCGATAACGTTTAGCAAAAAAATTGCGGCGGCCTCAGGCGGAATGGTTCGTTATCAATCTTACGGCATAAGTGGGGAGGGGCGTGAAATGCCTTTGCTTGTCGCGGCAAGCGGCGGAGCGTTTTCGCCCGAGATCGCTCGAAAGCAAGGCAAGGCTGTCGTTCTCATTCAGGCCGGAATACATGCCGGCGAGATCGACGGCAAGGACGCGGGGCTCGCACTCATTCGCGACATCGCCATAACCAAAACGCAGGCCACCCTTCTGAGGGACGTCGTCATCTTGTTTCAGGTCATATACAACGTTGACGGCCACGAGAATCGATCGCCGTATATGCGTATGAACCAGAACGGGCCCGACGAGATGGGGTTTCGTGCAAACGCTTCGAATTTGAACTTGAATCGCGATTACATGAAGGCCGACGCTCCTGAAACACGTGCATGGCTGAAACTCTGGAACCAATGGCAGCCAGACGTGTTTGTGGACTGCCACGTCACGGACGGCGCCGATTTTCAGTACAATCTGACGTACGAATACGCTCATTTTCAGGAGGTTTCACCCGCGATAAAGACCTGGATGGATGAGCATTTTGACGGTAAGGTCGTGCCTAACGTCGAGAAAGAAGGCAATTTGCTAACACACTACGTCGAGTTCGCCGGGCGAGAAGTCACCGGCGGAATCGCGACATTTATCCCGACGCCCAGATATGCCACCGGCTATACACCACTGCGAAATCGAGCAGGGCTATTGATCGAAACCCATGTATACAAGGAATATCGTTCCCGCGTCCGCGGCACATACGACACGCTTCGATATTTCATCGAAGAGATAGGTAATTCTAGGTCTTCATTGTTTGCGGCCAACAAGTCCGCCGAAGCCGAAACCATCGCTCGCGGCAAGACATTTGAGCCTAAAGCCAAATTCCCGTTGACCCTTTCGGTAACTGACCGGTCGACTCCGCTTGATTTCAAAGGCATTGAATACAAGATCGACGAAAGCCCGATCTCAGGTGCGAGACGGATAATATATGGTTCGAAACCGCTCAACATCACGATCCCGAGATTTGATGAGGGTAAGGTTGATCGATCCGTTGCTCCGCCGCTTTTCTACATCATCCCGCCGCACTATAAGGATGTGATCAATCTGCTCGACCTGCATGGCGTCAAATTCGAGCGGATCACGAAAGATCAGTCATTTACCGTGGAAAGCTACAAATTAACCGAACCGAAATGGTCAACAAACTCGTTTGAAAATAGGATCACACTCTCATGCAAACCGATCGCGTATAGCGAAACACGAACGTTTCGGGCCGGTTCCGTGATAGTCCCAATGGCTCAGGCCAATGCAGGCGTCGCTATTCACCTGCTCGAACCGTCGGGGCCCGATTCATTTGTTTATTGGGGATTCTTTAACTCCGTCTTTGAGCAAAAGGAGTACGGCGAAGGCTACCAGATCGAGAAGCTTGCCTTAAAAATGCTCGCCGATGACCCGAAGATCAAAGCGGAGTTCGACGAAAAACTCAAAGATCCGGCGTTTGCGAAAAATCCGCGAGCCCGACTCAATTTCTTTTATGAACGTTCGCGCTACTTTCTCGATCAGAAGACCGGCGTTTATCCGGTCGGTCGTATCCTGGCGCCGCTCAGCACAAAATAAAAAGACGAGCCGATCGGCTCGTCTAGTAAAGTGGTGGAGATGAGGAGGATCGAACTCCTGGCCTCGGCATTGCGAACGCCGCGCTCTCCCAGCTGAGCTACATCCCCAAAAACCTACAGTATTTTAGAATTGAAAACGGATTGTTTCAAGCGCCGTCGCCGACACCTACCACTCACCCGACTTCAAATATCAATTGACGGCACTGGCGGGCAGCAGCGAACCCTTAGGGTCTGAGGCATAGGCCTCGCCGTTTTCGATCTTGCCGATGATACCGTGAAAAACTATATCATCGCCGCCAAGCACGACCACTACGTCACCCGGGCTGACCTGTTTTTCGTTCACGGGAAACTTGATTATCGTCGCGTTTCCGTTCTCTGCCGAAACAGATTCATATTCGAATGTATCAGCATTAAAGCTGAGCGTCTGACAAAAGGCTACTTCCATAATATCAATCTACCATTTGACGATGGAAAGTCTCAAATCGACCGACTTCTCGCTTGCGGTCGCATTCGCTCGTGTTTCCAGGATAGAAGGATCCGATCTCAAGTCGGGATGATCCTAAAGTCAAGGCCGATCGCGTCATGATCCGAAAGCGGTGTTCCATTATGATCCACGAGATCACCGATAGTCTGAGGTTTTGCCCCCGGAACTATTTCGATCCCCTTCCCGGCAAACCAGTCAAGCCTTCCCGATACGTGCCCCCCAACCCGGCCGGCAGCCCAAAAAATAAATGGAAAACACCATTCAGGAACCCAATCACGCAGATTCGTATTCTTTTCGATACTTTCAATGTGGTAGTGCAGTGTCCCGGCACCGATCTCATTCAACGATCGGTAGTCGTATCCGCGCTTTTCCAGCATCGTGAAAAGGTTACGCTCAAAGTACCGTTCCGGATTGGGAAGATGATTTTTGGCGACATTTTTGGGGCCCATGAGGACACGGCGCCAGTAGCCTAATATTGCCCGAGTTGAGCTTTGCGAGTTGAATGTGGTCGTATTCCAGTCGCCGCCGATTATGACCGGTAATGGCGGAAGCGTGTCGAGATGGTCGAGCACGATCTTGATCTGCATTTGCCTGTGAGCCCGCGAGCAGTGGGCGTCGAGATGGATCGTGACCGCACGAAATTTGCCGGCCGGGTGATCGATATCCGCGAATAATGCCCGAAGACTGCCGAGACGTTTTTCCTTGCCCCACATCTTGTCCTTTCCGTTCGGCAGCGGAACCGCGTGAACATTCGTCATCGGGTAACGCGAAAACATCGCGAGCCCGTGTATCGAAAGCTGGTTTTCGCCCTCGACCTCGGACTCGACGCCGCTACCTTTTTGCAGGGCAATGTATACCGGAGCAAAGGCGAAATTGAGCTTGAGTTCACGTGCAATGCCCTGTGCCACGAACCTGTTGCCGCTTCGGGCCATCCCATGGTCAAGTTCCGTAAGGAGCAAAAGGTCCTTGTTTTTCAGCCCATCGTGGTTTTTAAGGCCGTCAATGATCCCGTCGTATACGTTGCCGCGTTCGATGTTCCATGCGAGCGCCTTGACTGTTCGGCAGTCCGCTCCAACGGCCGCTTCCGAGAGGTTTTCGCCGACGACCGCGTTTAGAACGCGTTCGGCCTCAGAGCGGATCTCCTTCCAGAGCGAGGACGCGTGCAAATCCCGTGTGGATCCAAATTTTAGAAGTTCAGGAAAGTGCTTGTTTAGATCGTGTTCCAGGACCGATGGCGGATCGATCGATTTAACATTGTGCGGCGACATAAAAAGACCTAGGATACGTCAGCGGCAGGCAAATGAAAAGGACGGCCGCAACCGTCAATCGTGTATCGGACCGACGTTCAGTCGTCGTACCTTTCCTTGACCGGAGCAACCGCCAGGAAGTCTTCAGCGATCCTTTCAGAATATTCCTGCATGAGTTGCTCGAGTCTTTTTTGATCGCCGGTGCAGAATATTAGCCCGACGTGCTTTGGCTTATTCACACGGTAGACGATCTCCGGAGCATCGTAATGCGAGGTGTCCGGTTCATCGACCTTGGCAAGCGCTAGGGTGATCCCGGCAAGGTCCTTTCGCAGTTTCGGCAATCTAAAAGGTCGTTCAACAGTAGCTGTCTCGAGTTTGGCCCACTCACGCCAAAGATTAAAGTTGCACGCCTGTTCTAATACGTTCGCGATATAAGCTCCGCCGACACGGCACGCAACCTCCAAAAGGAAAAATTCCCCGGTCTCGTCGCTTTGTAAAAACTCCGCGTGCGACACGCCTCGGTCATAATCGAAGGCCATAAGCAAAGCCCGATTGAGAACCTCCAATTGTTTCCTCTGGCGCGACCTGTACGGCACGATCGACGAGGTAAACACACCGCCGTAATGCGACACCTTGAACGGCGTCGTGCCATATTGGCTGACGCCGCACGCAACTACCTTGCCATTATTTACAACCGAATCGATATGGAACACACGTCCCTCAATAAACCTCTCGATGACAAACTGTGATGGGTGATCGCGCCAGTTGTTGCGGTTATCAAGGTCGTTCAGGACATTCCAGACCTCGTCGGCAGTCTCACATTTGCGGATCCCAAATGCAGAGACCTCGTGCCTCGGCTTTACGATCCATGGTCCCGGGACTGTCGCAAGGAATCGGTCGATTGCCTCAGCGTTGAACGCACCGATGAAATCCGGACACGGGATCCCGGCTTTGGCCGCCAAATTTCGCATGGTCAACTTATCGCGAAATCGCCGCAGGTAAGAGCTGCCCATACCGTCGATCTGAAGATGCTCGCGGGCCAGAGCGGCAGTAATAACGTCAAATTCGTCCAACCCGACGATCCCGTCGATCGGGCGCGATCCGGCCAAATTTGTCACCGCTCTTACATAGTCAACCGGTTGAGCGTTGTTTTCGACGGTCGCGACCTCATTTATCGCGGTCCAAGCCCATGGCGAATCGAGCAGCTTTTTGCGAGTCACGAGCGTAATGTGCCAGCCGGAGTTTTGAGCTTCTTCCAAAAACTCATTTCCCTTGAATTCGCTCGCAATGCAGACGATGTGATGGTTCATAAACTCTGCCGGTCAACCCGCTATCGGCACGCCGGTTTCTGTCTTACTGATTTTATTTTGAATAAAAAGAATGGCACAATTTAGCCTTAAATTCAATTAGGATCCCCGGTCGGAACGTTCGACGCGTAGGGGCGAAAAAGCAGTATTATGGGTGATATAGACATCGTCAATTTGGTTAGCCACTTGGTGATCTATCTGGTGGTTCTACTGTTGGCGATCTCATCGCACGAGGCCGGGCACGCCTGGATGTCATACAAATATGGCGACGATACCGCCTTCATGCTCGGCCGCGTCACGCTTAATCCGGTAAGGCACACTGACCCGATCGGTACGCTTTTGATCCCGATTCTCGGATTTGTATTAGGCTCGGTCGGCGGTGCACTCGGCAACATTCCGCTGATCGGTTGGGGCATTCCGACACCGGTAAATCCGCGGAAATGGACCAAGCACAAACAGGCCAATGTAATGGTCTCGATCGCCGGCATCGGAGCAAATCTGATTCTCGCGACCATTTCGTTCCTGATTTTCAAGTTGCTGCTTGAGTTCAACGTGATCACGGCGGCCAATATCGACGTCGGGTTGATGAAACCGCTGATCATCCTCCTTCAGTACATGATAATGTTGAACGTTTCACTGGCGGTCTTTAATCTGTTGCCGTTTCCGCCGTTGGACGGCAGCAAGGTCCTTTCGACTTTTCTGCCCGCGAGTTTTCAACCGGTTTTCCAATTGCTCGAACAATACGGCTTTTTGATCCTTATGCTCTTAGTCTATTGGGGCGTTATCGGGGTTATCATCAGGCCGGTGTTTACGTTTGTGCAGTACTTGCTCCTTACCCCTTGGTTTTAGTGTATGAAAAAGCGCATTTTCAGCGGTGCCCAGCCGACCGGTGAGCTTCATATCGGCAATTATCTTGGTGCTCTCAAAAATTGGGTGGCGTTGCAGAGCGAATACGAATCGTTTTACTGCATCGTCAATCTTCACGCGATAACGCTGCCACAGGAACCGAAAGGCCTCAGGCAAAAGACGCTCGATCTCGCTCGGATTTACCTCGCGGCCGGCGTTGATCCTGCGACGGCGACGATCTTTATTCAATCTGACGTTCCCGAACACGCGGAATTGACTTGGGTGCTTTCCTGCAACGCCCGTATGGGCGAGCTTGAGAGAATGACGCAGTTTAAGGATAAGGGTAAAGGCAATTCTGAACGGGCGGGCGTCGGCCTTTTCACCTATCCGATCCTTATGGCGGCCGACATTTTGCTCTACCAGACAGATCTCGTGCCTGTTGGCCAGGATCAAAAGCAGCATCTCGAACTTAGCCGTGACCTCGCCATTAGATTTAACCGTGATTTCGGCGAGACCTTCAAAATCCCTGAACCGTACATTCCCAAGTCCGGTGCCAGCATCAAGTCGCTTCAGGACCCGCTTAAGAAGATGTCAAAATCGGATGAGAATGTTAAAGGGTCGATCTATCTGATGGATTCTCCGGAAACCATCACGAAAAAGATCAAGAGTGCCGTTACCGATAGTGGTACCGATATTTCGTTCGACGATACGCGGCCGGCGATCAACAACCTGCTCACGATTTACCAACTCGTCACCGGAAAGTCGTCTGAGGAGTGTGTCGCCCATTTTGAGGGAAAAGGTTACGGCCAGTTCAAGGGCGAGCTTGCCGATGCGACGGTTGAATATCTTCGACCGTTTCAGGACCGTGTAAAGCACTACACCGACGAGGATCTCGGCGAGATCCTCAAGAATGGAGCCGACAAGGCCCGAACGATCGCCTCGGCGACCTTGGCGGACGTTTATCACAAAACGGGGATCAAATAGATGAATATCAGAGTTTTCGAAAAGCCTACCTGAAAGACGTGCCGCAATTTGGCCACGCTGTTTCGTGAAAACGGCATAAATTTTGAGTCGGTAAACTACTTTGATGAACAGCTGACTACCGAGATCGTCGGTGAGTTGGTGGCAAAGCTCGGAATTCCTGCCTTTGATCTATTGAGAAAGAAGGAAAAGGAGTTCAAGGATCTTGGATTTTCACCCGAAACGCCCGATAGCGACATTATTGCGGCGATCGTCGCAAATCCCGGACTGTTAAATCGTCCGATCGTCGTGGTCGACGACAAGGCCGTTATTGCGAGGCCGATCGAAAGGGCCCTTGAGTTGATCCGTAAGAGGTAGTTCGAGGTCAGTATGAATATCGTTACCGCGTTTTTAATTCTGATCGTTTCGGTGGGTCTCGCGGGATGTGATCTCCGCAGCGACACCGCTAAACGCGAGATGGAGAAATTTTCGGGAACGCCGACGCCGACCCTCTCGCCGGCACCTACCGAAGTTCCCGTCGCCCCTTCGGAGATCGTAAACGTCGATACCAGCACATCTGTCACGACGATCAGTGTCAGCGGCGGCAACAAAAAACAGTCTCTCACGTGTAAGACCTTTGAACGCGTAACGATCAACGGCGATCGCTCGGTCGTAACTGTCAAAGGCCCTTGCCGACAGATCGTGATAAACGGCAATAATAACCAGATATCTGCCGACGCCTTTTTGGATATCACTATTAACGGTTCGGACAATTCCGTCACGTATTCCCGGTATATAAACGGAAAACGGCCGATCATTACAGACAACGCCGACGGCAACAGGATCGAAAAGGCCTCGGCCGCCGAAACCACCGACACATCTTCGAAGGAAAAGACCGCAAAATGAGCTTCACAAATGGCAACGGAAACGGTAACGGACACGCTCCAAAGCCGAAGAATGTTCTCGGCGGCCCGCTTGAGATCTGCTGCACTGACCCGATGACCGGGTTTTATCGTGACGGTTACTGCCGAACCGGAATTGACGACACCGGCCGCCACACTGTATGCATCGAGGCCACCGACGAGTTTTTGGCGTTTTCAAAAGCGGTCGGTAATGACCTTTCAACGCCGATGCCGCAATATCAATTTCCGGGCCTTGTTGCGGGAGACAAATGGTGTCTCTGCATGCTCCGCTGGCGAGAGGCTCTTAACGCCGGAATGGCTCCGCGCGTTTATTTGCGTGCCACACACGAATCCGCACTCACCGTAGTTTCGCTCGAAGATCTGAAAGCACACGCTGTAGACGGTGAATACTAGTTCGGGAAGCATCGCCGATCGACTGAAATAGCAATTTCCACCAAAAGTCTGCAAATGTCGTTTCCCGCGATTGCGATGCTTTTGATCGAACTAGCTCCATTTTTCCTTCGCTAAATTCGATAATTTGAGCCTCATACGTTAATATTCCATATTCATGCAGCAGGCGGATCCCGAACAATTTACATTTGACTTTCGCGAGTCGACCGCCCAGATCGTCGGCGGAGCGAGCGAAGACCTCAAGATCAGGATCGGTGATTTTGCGGGCCCGCTCGATCTGCTCTTGTTCCTGATCAAGCAGGAGCAGGCAAATATCTTCGACATCCCGATCGCTCGTATAACCGAAAAATATCTTGAGTATATTCGCTTGATGAAGCGTTTAGATATTTCGGTTGCGGCCGATTTTTTGGTAATGGCCGCCACGCTGATCGAGATCAAATCCAAAATGCTGCTGCCGCGGGATCCGCTCGCGACTGACGACGAAGAGATCGATGATCCCCGAAAGGAGCTCGTGGATCGACTGCTCGAATACGAAAAGTTCAAATCCGCCGCCGGAATGCTGCATGAACGCATCGAGATCGAAGCTGCTACATTTACTCGCGGTGCGATCGAATCCGACGAGAATAATGCAGAGATCGACGCGACCGTTTTCGACATCCTGACCGTTTTTCAAAAGATCGTCGCTCGCCATGTTGACGAGATCAAAATGGAGATCGAGCGCGAGGAGATCTCGCTCGCGGACATGATCAAAACATTGCAGCGGCGGATCGCCGAGATCGGCGAGGTGAATTTGCTCGAGTTTTTTGAGGAAATGCACTCTCGACGTGAACTTGTTACGGCATTCATTGCAGTCCTGGAGATTGTCCGGACCGAAGGCGTCAAACTGACACAAAAGGCAACGTTCGGCGATATTGTGATACGAAAGGTATGATGACGATGGCCTTGCGTCAGGCCTTTAGCAGCCGAAAATTGCATTGAGACGTTAACTATGGACATAGAATTGGATCAGGAATTGGCTGAAAAAGTCACGCGAACGCCGGCCGAATTGATGGCAGTCGTCGAGGCCCTGACGTTTGTTGCCGACGAGCCTATATCATCCAAAGTTCTTGCCGAAGTGCTCGGCGAAGAGCGCGAGAGCATTCAGGCCGCGTTTGAAGAAATTCGCAACGAATATGACGAACGCGGCAGCGGACTCCAGCTTCGCGAGATCGCCGGCGGATGGCAGATCGCCACCCGTACGGAATTGCACGAAGATGTACGCAAGTTTCTCCGGACACGGCCGTCCGCAAAACTCTCGCTCGCCTCGCTTGAGACTCTAGCGGTCATCGCCTACAAGCAGCCCGTGACCGTCCCCGAGATACTCGAGATCCGCGGCGTCCAATCGGCGTCGGCGATCAAAACGCTCCTTGACAAACGGCTAATTGTCGCCAAAGGACGAAAAGAGGCTGTCGGCCGACCAATGATGTACGGCACGTCCAAAGAATTTTTAGTCCAGTTCGGGCTCAAGGACCTCTCGGAACTTCCGAGTATTGAAGACTTTGAGGACCTGGTCCAGTAAATTGACCAGATCGACACATCAGCAACGTAGGCGAAACTGGCAGACTATGTAATCCATACTCGCCTGTGTTCCAATACTCGTATGCAGGAAAGATTGAATAAACTTATCGCCCAGGCCGGGATCGCTTCGCGACGTGCGTCCGAACAACTGATCCTCGCCGGCGAAGTGACCGTAAACGGCGAGATCGTGACCGAACTCGGCACCAAGGCAGATCCCGGAAAGGACCACATCAAGGTTCGCGGCAAACTGATCAATCCCAAGATCCAAAAGCGCGTCGACGTGTATGTCCTCTTAAACAAGCCTAAGGGATACCTCTCAAGTTCCGCTGACCCTGAGGGCCGCAAACTCGTTACCGACCTTGTCCGCAGCCGCGTCAAGCTCCATCCCGTCGGCCGCCTCGATTACAACACCGAGGGGCTGATCATCCTGACCAATGATGGTGATCTCACAAACTTTGTGGCGTCGTCAAAGATGATCGCCAAGGTCTATGAGGTAAAGGTCAAGGGCCTGCCGAACGAAAACGCCATCAATAAACTCCGCCGCGGCATACTCCTCGATGACGGATTCAAGACCGCCCCCGCCGAGATCAAGGAGCTCAAATCAACCGATAAGAACGGCTGGTTCGAGGTCATCCTCTTTGAGGGGCACAATCAGCAGATCAGAAAAATGTTTGACGCGATCGGCCACTCGGTCGTCAAGCTAAAGCGTGTCGCGATCGGCCCGATCTCGGACCGATATCTGCCGGTCGGTGAATCACGTCTGCTGACAGACGATGAAGTGCGGTCGATTCGCGAAGATCCGGCCGGAAAACAGCGATCCGCTCGGCGATAGTCCGTCACTTCGCCAGGGCCCGGTGCTCGACCATTAAACAAAGGTCCTGAACGACCTTTATACCGGCTTCGGCCAACCTTTCGGCGACCTCGTCATTGCGGATCCCCAGTTGGAACCAGACATATTTAGGACGCTTGGCCAGTATGTCGAGAATGTGTTTCCGTATATCATCGGATCGCCGAAAAACGTTCAACAGGTCGATCTCGCCCGGCACCTGGGCCAGATCGCGATAGACCGGCTCACCCAATATCTCGGTCACCTCAGGATAATAGACCGGCACCGGAATGATCTTATATCCGGCATCCTGCATATATTTCGCGACGTAAAATGCGGGCTGTCCGGCATGTGACTCGGGCTTGATGCCGAGCACCGCGATCGTCTTGGTGTCGGCAAGCAGCTCACGTATCTGTTGATCGGTAGTCAGTAAATTCTCTTTCCAATCCATACGGCGATTATACACCCGCTCATCGACGAATAGTGTCACTTTTGTCGCTGATCTTCGCTCGCCGAAAACGTGAACCGCCGACGCCGTTACAACCTGCCCGACTCCGATTGCCTCAAAACAATTTCTTATGCGATGATAATCGTTTGTTATAGTCATCAAATTATGAACTTTGAACTTTCCGAAGAGCAGCTTCAGATCAAATACAGCATTCGCGAATTCGCCGAGAGCGAGATCAAACCCTATGTGATGGAATGGGACGAAACGCAGCATTTCCCTGTCGAACTTCGCCCAAAGCTTGCCGAACTCGGCCTTATGGGCATCCTTTTTCCCGAGGAATACGGCGGCTCGGGGATGGGATATATCGAATACGCCACGATCATCGAGGAACTCGGCCGTGTATGCGGGTCCGTCGGATTGTCGGTAGCGGCTCATAATTCGTTGTGCTCTAACCATATCTATATGTTCGGCTCCGAGGAGCAGAAGCAGAAATATCTCGTCCCGCTCGTTACCGGCGAGAGCTTCGGTGCGTGGGGCCTGACCGAATCTCAGGCCGGGTCAGACGCTTCCGGGACACGCTCGAACGCCGTTCGTGTCGATGGCGGCTGGCGAGTCAACGGCTCGAAGAATTTCATCACCCATGCCATCGCGTGCAACACGCTCGTCGCTGTCGCCGTGACCGACAAGGAAAAAGGTAACCGCGGCATATCCGCCTTTATCTTCGACAAGTCGATGGAGGGGTTTCGCTCTGACAAAAAGGAAAACAAGCTCGGGATGCGGGCCTCCGAGACGGCCTCTGTTATTTTCGAAGACTGCTTCGTACCGGACGAGAATCGGCTCGGCAACGAAGGCGAAGGTTTTCTCCAAGCGATGAAAGTGCTCGACGGCGGCCGTATTTCCATCGCGGCCCTGTCCGTCGGCATCGCTCAGGGTGCTTATGAGGCGGCCGTCCGATACGCAAAGGAACGCGAGCAGTTCGGCAAACCCATCGCGGGCTTTCAGGCGATCCAATTCAAACTCGCCGATATGGCTACGCAGATCGAATGTGCGAGACTGCTCACGCTGCAGGCGGCCGCGACCAAGGACGCCGGCAAGCCCGTCACGCAAAAGTCCGCGATGGCCAAGCTCTTTGCCTCCGAAACCGCCGTCCGCGTTTCTGAGGAAAGCGTCCAGATCCACGGCGGCTATGGATACACAAAGGATTACCCGGCCGAAAAATACTGGCGCGACTCGAAACTGTGCACGATCGGCGAAGGTACAAGCGAGATCCAACGCCTCGTGATCGCCAAGAATCTGCTGAACTCAATGTAGTTCGGTGAACCCGCTTGTCAGGGCACCGTGGAAATCTCTGTCGTCGTGTTGCATTGATGCAACATTGTGTTACAATCATTCTCCGATCGAAAATCAAAAAGGAGTAGAAATAGAATTATGAGTACAAGTACCGCAACCGAAACCGGACGCCTGGCACGGGCATTTCTGGGCGAACTGGAAAACGAAGCAAAAGTCACCCGTCAGGTCCTGGAGCGTGTTCCCGCCGACAAGTTCGGCTGGAAGCCGCACGAAAAATCGATGACGATGGGCCGGCTTGCCGTCCACGTAGCCGAGATGTTCGGGTGGACAAAAGAGACGCTGAAAAGCGATGTCCTGGATTTCTCGACCATGGATTTTACGCCCTTTGAGCCTGAGACCAACGAGCAGCTGCTCGCGTTCTTCGACGATCACATCGCCAAGGCCAAGATCATCATCGCCGAGACCTCCGACGAGACGTTTATGACCGATTGGACGATGCGAAACGGCGATCAGGTCTATATGACGATGCCAAAGGTCGCCGTGATGCGGACGTTCGTGATGAACCACATCATTCACCACCGCGGCCAGCTTTCGGTCTATCTGCGTCTTAACGACATTCCCGTTCCGTCGATGTACGGGCCGTCGGCTGACGAGGGTGCAATGTAACCGGCGAATTATCGCAACTATCGGACAGGGCCGCGTTGGCCCTGTCTTTTTTTGCATTCGCCGTAAAGAATGAGAAACTGTTAGTTCATAATTTTGATGATGCGGCATAACGATCTTATAGAACGATTAATAACGGGCGAAACTCGCTCGGTAGCTCGGGCGATCTCCATTGTCGAACGCGGCGGCGATGCCGCGGCGTCATTGATGAAAGAGATCTTCCCCAAAACGGGAAACGCGATGGTGATCGGCGTGACCGGGTCGCCCGGGGCTGGCAAATCATCGCTGGTCGATAAACTCGCACTGCACTACACGCAGCAGGACGAGCGGGTCGGGATCATCTGTATCGATCCGTCAAGCCCGTTTTCGGGCGGTGCGATCCTCGGCGACCGGATCAGAATGGGCACCATCGGCCTCCACAAGAACATTTTTATCCGCTCGATGGCGACCCGCGGCAATCTCGGCGGCCTGTCGCGTGCGACCGTCGACGCCGTCGCGATCCTCGATGCCGCCCGTTTTGACAAGGTGATCGTCGAAACGGTCGGCGTCGGCCAGGACGAGGTCGAGATAGTCAAAACGGCTGACGTATCGGTCGTTGTGCTCGTTCCGGGCATGGGCGACGACATCCAGGCGATCAAGGCCGGCATCATGGAGATCGGCGACGTCTTTGTCATAAACAAGGCGGATCGCGAGGGCGTGCTTCGCACCCAAAAGGAGCTCGAGGCACTGTTATCGCTCGCCCATCGCCCGGATATGTGGCACCCGCCGATCGTGCCCACCATCGCGACCGAGAATAAAGGCATCGATGACCTTGCGGCGGCGGCCGCGTCCTATTACGAATTTCAATCCCGCGGCGAAGCGAGCGTTCATCGCCGCCAGGCCATAGCTAAGTGGCGCCTGCTCGAGCTTTTGCAGGAACGGCTCCTGACCGATCTGCTCAAGCGGAACGGCACCGCCGAAAAGCTCGACGACCTGTCACTCGCGGTCGCCGAAAAGCGTAGTGACCCGTACTCGGCCATCGAAGAGATAATTAAACCCATATGAAGATCAACCACCTTGGAATTGCGACTAACGGCATCGATGACGCCCTCAAGTTCTGGGCCGACGCTCTCGGGATCGAAAACGTGCATACCGAGACCGTCGAGGACCAAAAGGTCCGCGTGGCGATGCTGCCGATCGGCGAGAGCCGTGTCGAACTGCTCGAGCCGACGTCCGACGACTCGCCCATCTCCAAATTTCTCGAAAAACGCGGCGGCGGGATACATCACATCGCCGTCGAGGTCGATGATATCGAAGCCTCGCTCGCAAAGCTCAAGGCTCAGGGCATGAGATTGATCGACGAGTCGCCGCGGATCGGTGCCGAGGGCTGTCTTGTCGCTTTTGTGCATCCGGCCGCGAGCGGCGGTGTGCTGTTGGAGTTGGTCCAGACCGTAGATTGACGCTTTCATTAGTTTATTTGGCGGCTGTTTGATATCATATCCGTTTGAATTTCATTTGATTTTTTGTAAGTGAGGACTTCGCGAATTGAGCAATTTAACTAAAGGTCTTATTTTGGTCGGCGTGATCATAGCTATCGGCGCCGGACTTGTCGTTTGGAAAAAGAAGGTCGGCGGACACTCGACCGAATCGTTTAATCAGATCAGTCGCGAAGAGGTCGAGATGCTGCTGGCCGACGTTTCGAAACAGAATCCGGCGATCCTCAAACGCTTGAACGAGGATCCGGAACTCAAGAAACAAC
Organism: Pyrinomonadaceae bacterium; assembly: GCA_044221625.1. Classification (GTDB taxonomy): domain Bacteria; phylum Acidobacteriota; class Blastocatellia; order Pyrinomonadales; family Pyrinomonadaceae; genus OLB17. The sequence goes on from JBGAOU010000010.1 coordinate 37,726, forward strand.
AGCTTGAAAGCCTCAAGCAGCTGCTCGCTTTCGCCAGCCAGGCAAAGGCCGACCGCCTTACCGAAGAGGCGAACAACAAGCAGGAGCTCGAGAATATCAAGGCCGAGATCACCGCCGTCAACTACGACCGCGAAATGAACAAGGACAAGGGCCCGCTGCCGCCGTTCGGCTTTATTACTGAAGATATGATCAATCAGTACTGGGGCGAGGACAACAGCCCGGCCGCTCCGAAAGGCGGCTTTGCCGGCCTGATGGACAAGCTCGGCCTCGGGACCCCGGCCGAAAGCCGCACGCACGCCGCCGAATTCGAAGACTTTCTTAACACCAAGGTCGCTCTTCTGAAAGCCGGCAACCCCGAGATGGCCAACCGCGAGATCTCCGAAGAAGAAAAGACCCAGGCGAAGGAAGTCTTTGCAAAGATCCGCATTTACAAGAAAGAGTTCGACACCAAGGCCGCTGCCGGCGAGCTTCCCAAAGAGCTTATCGACCGCGTAAATCTCCAGGTCAAACTCCAGCAGGCACAGTTCCTGGCACGTATCTACTCCGAAACGCTGACCGACAAGATGAAGGTCACCGACGAGGATATCAACAAGTACCTCGCCGCTCATCCCGAGCTGAGCCCGACCGAAAAGCGTAACAAGGCGATGGAGATCCTCAACCGTGCCAAGGCCGGCGAGGATTTTGCCGCACTCGCTAACGAGTTTTCGGAAGATCCCGGCAACAAGGGCCCCGAGGGCGGTGCCGGCAAGGGCGGGCTTTACGCCGATGTGCCGAAAGGCCGCATGGTGGCACCTTTTGAGACCGCCGCTCTGGCTCTCGAGCCCGGACAGATCAGCCCCGACCTGGTTGAGACCGACTTCGGTTTCCACATCATCAAGCTCGAGCGTAAGCTCGGCAAGAAGGACGCCGCGGCCAAGGACGAAACGTACGACGTACGCCATATCCTGATCTCGACCAATATCAAAGATCCGGAAAAACCGAACGCACCGGAAATGCCGGTCAAGGAATTTGTCCGCAACAAGCTTGAGACCGAAAAGGAAAAAGAACTGGTCGACAAGATCGTAGCGGCAAACAACGTCCAGGTCCCGTCTGACTTTACGGTGCCGCAGGTGACCGACGAACAGATGAAGCAGATGCAGCAGCGTCAGATGCAGCAAATGCAGCAGATGCAGCCGCCTCCGGGAGCGGAACCGGGCGAACCCGGCAAACCGGGCAAGGATGGCAAGGACAGCAAAGAAGCCAAGCCTGCCGCCCCGGCCGCGAAAAAGCCTGAAGCCAAGAAATAAATGAACTTTGGCGACTACCGCGTCGAGATAATTCCCGACGCGGAATTCAAATTAGACGGAGGGGCGATGTTCGGAGTCGTCCCTCGCGTCGTTTGGGAACGCGTTTGTCCGGCCGACGAGCTGAACCGGATCCGGATGAACATGAACTGTCTGTTCATCGAGACACCCGACGACCGGATACTGGTCGAGACCGGCATCGGCGAAAAATGGACCGAACGCGAGACCGCGATGTACGGCATCGAGCGTCAGCGGCCGTTTGCCGACTCGCTGCAGCAGATCGCGGGCTGCCGCCCCGAGGACATCTCGATCGTCATCAACACCCATCTGCATTTCGATCACGCCGGCGGAAATACCGTCAATTCAGACGGGCAGGCTGTCCCTCAGTTCCCCAACGCCCGATATCTCGTGTCGAGGTCAGAGTTCGAACACGCCGAGCGTCCTCACGAACGCGACCGTGCGAGCTATCTGCCCGACAACTGGCGCCCGATGCAGGCGAGCGGCCAGCTTGAGCTGATGCCCGACGCCTACGAGCCGGTCGAGGGCGTGAGGGTCGAGAAATTTCGCGGCCATTCCGAAACGATGCAGACCGTGCGGCTGGATCGCGGCGGGCGAACGCTGTACGGGTTCGCCGACCTTGTACCGACGCGTCACCATCTGTCGCCGGCGTGGATCGCCGGATTCGACCTGTATCCGGTCGAGACGCTCGAATTCAAGAAGCAAACGCTGCCCGTGGCCGTCGACGAAGGCTGGGAATGCCTTTTTTACCACGACATCGAAGCCTCGCTTTGTTCTTTGCATCGTGAAAATGGCAAAATTGTATTTTCAAAGATCTAATTAAAGGATGTGGCCAAAATGAAAAAGAACCGTATCGTCATCACTCTCGCTTTCGTTCTCGCGTTCACGGCCGGCCTCTATGCCCAGAGCGACAAGGAACTTACTATCAAAACGGCACGTGCCCTAGAAACGTCGCCGCTCGCTCAGGACACCGTCAAGATGCGCGAAAAGGCCCTCAAATGGGTGATCGAGACCGATCAGGTCAGCGTCATCGCCTGCGGCGAGATATTCTCGCTTTTCTCCGACAAAAAGAACAAGAATTCGAGCGAAATGACCGTCGCCTACACGATCGGCATGGCCGCGTTCAAACTCGAGTTCCCTGAAAAGGCGTCCGACGAGAACGCCGCTCAGCTAGCCGGACTCGAGACCGCCCTAAAGTCGTACGAGGCGATCGTCAAAGAAAAACCGAAGACCAAATTTGAAAAGATCGAAGCCGTGCTTGAAAAACAGCGTGCCGGCCAACTCGCCGCGATGGTGACGGCGGCCGATTGCGGCAAAAAATAAGACAATAAACATAATGGAAAACGTAAATATTGGAATCATTGGCGGCAGCGGTCTGTACCAGATGCCTGAACTCGAAAATATCCGCGAGATCGCGGTCGACACACCGTTCGGTAAACCGTCGGACTCATTCATCGTCGGCGAACTCGACGGCGTGACCGTCGCTTTTCTGCCCCGGCACGGACGCGGCCATCGGCTCACGCCCAGCGAGCTTCCCTATCGGGCAAACATCTACGCGATGAAGATGCTCGGCGTCAATTACATCCTGTCGGTGTCGGCCGTCGGGTCGCTGCAGCTGCAGTACGAACCGACCGACTTTTTGATCCCCGACCAGTTCTTTGACCGGACATTCGCCCGAGCCAAGGAATCGACCTTTTTCGGCAACGGCATCGTCGGCCATGTGACCTTTGCCCACCCGGTCTGCAATGAACTCGGCGACATCCTCGAGGCCTCGTGCCGCGAGGTCGGCGTCAAGACCCACCGCGGCGGCACATACGTCTGTATGGAAGGCCCGGCGTTCTCGACCAAGGCCGAGTCCAACGTCTATCGCCAATGGGGCATGGACGTCATCGGCATGACCAACCTGCAGGAAGCAAAGCTCGCCCGTGAGGCCGAGATCGCATACGCGACCGTTGCACTGGTCACCGATTACGATTGCTGGTACGACGGCCACGACGATGTCACGGTCGAGATGGTCATCGAATACCTCAATAAGAACGTCCGCAACGCCCAGCTTGTCCTTAAGGATGCTGTCAAACGCGTCGCCGCCAAGGAAACGCCGAATCAGTTCGCGGGTGCGACCAGGAACGCCATCTTCACCGCACCGGACCTTTGGCCCGAAGAAACGTTCAAGAGCCTCGAGGCGATCATCGGCAAGTACCGCTAAGAGCTTTGCGTTAGAGTTACGCGTGAGCAAGCCGGAAAACTCTCGCGTACTCTTTCGCATCTATTAAGACTTATGAAGCCAAAGTTTCTCTTATTTGCCGCCGTCATTCTCGCAACGCTAACCGTCGGGTCGTTTGCCCAGCGCAATGTCACGCCGGCGATCGACCGCGATCCGCTGATGGAGGCCGACGCCAAACACAACCTCGACGTCGCGTGGCAGGCGTTCGGGCCGGCCCGCAAAGCGTATAAGCAGGTGCTGCTGCGGTTCGAAGAGACCTTTGCCGCCTACCCCGAGTTTTCAAAGATCGACGAGTTTCTCTACCTCGCCGGCATGAGCAGCTATTACCTGTCCGACGGCAAAGGCAAGCAAAAGATCGACCTCAAGTCCGAAAAGGAAAAGGTCAAGTTCGCCCCGGCCAAGCTCCGCGAGGACGCCGCGATGTACCTCGGTATGCTCGTCGAGAAATATCCGCAGAGCAAATACAAAGCCGAAGCCGAAAAGACGATCGGGCTGCTCAAAACGGCAAAATAGGCCGCCCGTCAGCCCTAATTACTAATTAGGCAATTACTAATTAGTAATTTTGTCGTCACAATTTCCGATATGAACCTCAATCAGGTCACGATCTACACCAAACTTCCGTTTGAGACCGCCGAGTTTTTTGAAAAGCTCGGCTTGCGGAAGATCGTGGATTCGCTGCCGCGGTACGCACGGCTCGAGTGTCCCGACGGCGGGTCGACCCTCTCGGTGCACGAGACAGAGACGAACGCGCCGTCCGGCATCACGCTCTACTTCGAGTGCGAAAACCTCGACGCCGACGTTACGCGTCTCAAGTCGCTCGGCATCATCTTCACTCAGGAACCGACCGATCAGCCGTGGCTCTGGCGCGAAGCCTACACCGCCGACCCCAACGGCAACCGCATCTGCCTTTATCACGCCGGCAAGAACCGCCTCGACCCGCCCTGGCGGATCAACTAGCCTAAAATATTGCTGTCCAGCGTGTCCTCGCTGTCCTCGCTGTCCTCGCTGTCCGTGAATTTATTTTTTTTAATTTTCAAATATCTTTTTGTTGCACTGTTGCAACACTATCTTATTATTGCATCTTTTGGTACAATTATCAATATGCAAAACGAAATCAAATATCCGACGCTCTCCGCCGATCAATTTGAACTCAAGCCCGCGTTTCAGTGGATCAGGGACGCGAAACGCAAGGAAATGCCCGAAAAGCTGCTGAACGACCTGTGGTCCGAAGGTGAAATAGTGGCGATGTTCGGCGACACCGGAACGGCCAAGAGCGTTTTTGCGGTCCAGATCGCCGAGACGCTGGCAAACGGCGGTTCGTTTTCGGCGTCGCGGTCACGCCGCGGGCCGCGAAAGGTGCTGTATGTCGATACCGACGCCAACGAGAAGCAGTTTGAGGCGAGATATGCCGCCGATCACGCGGGCGGACGGGCAAGGTTTCTGCACCGGCATTACAAATTTGCGGCTGGCCTGACGCGGGCCGAGTACGACGCGGGCATGCTGATGCCGAAAAAGGGCGAGCGCGTCGCGGACCTCTTTATCAGCGACCTGCGGCGAATGATCGCGGCGGCCGGAGCCGACACGATCGTTATCGACAGCCTGACATCGCTCGTATCGTCGCACTACGGCAATCGGCAGTTGATCGAGCTGCTGGTCGGGCTCCGCCGGCTCCGAAAGGAGCTCGGGCTGTCGATACTCGTCGTTTTGCAGACGATGAGCACCGGCCGCACGTCGGAATTGCGTATGGGAGCGGCGTTGTTTCGGGCCGTGGCGAGCCGAACGGACGGTATGTTCGGCCTTGCCAGGGACCGCACGGCCGAGAACCGCGTCTATCTGAAACAGGTTTCGTCGCGAAACGCCCCCGTTCTCTACGATTCGGCGCACGTGCCCGTTTTTGAGGTGCGAAAGCTGGACGACAATTACCTGTCGTTCGAGTTGGCCGAGTATGCACCCGAGGCCGAGCTGCTCGACGACATACGCGGTGAACTGGAATGGGAGACGATCGAGCTGATCAAGAAGATGTCGGACAGCGGGTGGTCGATCCGCCGCATCGCCGCCGAGATCGATATCCCAAAAACGAGGGTCCATCATCTGCTCAGGATGTGGCGAGAGCCCGTTGGGGCCGCGACAGAGCCAGCGGCCCGGCAAGAGCCGCCGGCCGAGGAACAGCGGCATGTGTCGGAACCCTTTGTCAGCCGGCATTTTCCGGGCTGTGAAGAGTTTCACACGGCCGAAAAAGATCCGCGTTTCATTGGGGTATATAACGACACGCGGCCGGAACGGTCACCGCTGCGGCGGGAATTCTATCTGATCGCCCTCGGGCACGCCGAGGCACTTGCGGAATATGACAAGACCGGCGTCGCTCCGTCGCTGGCCGAGATGTTTGATCGGTACCGCCGAAAAGACGCCGAACGCGACGCCGAGCAGGCTAAAAGCGCCCTCGGCGATATTGATGACGAACCGGCCCGCGACGAAGCACCGACCGCGGTCGTCCCGGGCGTGACCGCCAAACTGACGCCGTCAATCGACGGTTACGGAAAGCCCATCTACATTGAGTCCTTTGCCGAAACAGGCAAGCCGAAGGTCTGGTACAAACGCTCAAACTCGGGCCGCTTCAGCCGCCACGTACGCAGCTTCGTCGGCATCTCGATCGAGAGTATTTGAGGGATAGCTGATCCGCCCATATTTTGGGAAAAGCATAGCTTTTCCGCACATCGAGCGGCGGAGCCGGGAACAAGAATCGCAAAATCTCGCTTTCGAGTGTAATATAGCAGTAGTAAGTAGGCTGTCGTCGGTAGTTGGTATGGGCGGAGAAACGCGCGTGCCGGCTGCCGATTACTGACTACCGAATACTAAAAAGATTATGTCATTAACAGTTGTGGGCAGCGTCGCGTTCGACGCTTTGGAGACGCCTTTTGGGCAGCGGGATAAGATACTTGGCGGTGCGGCGACGCACTTTGGACTGTCGGCGAGCTTTTTTACGCAGGTCAACGCGGTCGGCGTGGTCGGCGGAGATTTTGGCGACGACGAGTGGGCGGTCTTTAAGCGTCACGCGATCAATACCGACGATATTCAGGTCGTGCCCGACGGCAAAACGTTCTTTTGGAAGGGCCGTTACGATTACGATATGAACACGGCGCACACGCTCGACACACAGCTAAACGTGTTTGAGACGTTTGCCCCGAGCCTCTCTGAAAATTCGCGAAACGCAAAGTTCCTCTTTCTGGCAAACATCCTGCCGATGCTGCAAAAGCAGGTCCGCGAGCAGATGCCCGACGCCAGATTTGTCGCGATGGACACGATGAACTTTTGGATAACGTCGATGAAGGACGCTCTGATCGAAACGATCAAGGTCGTCGATTGCATCATCATCAACGACGCCGAGGCGAGACAGCTGACCGATGAACCGAATATCCACAAAGCGGCCCGGGCGATAATGGACCTCGGCCTCAAGGCCGTCGTCATCAAACGCGGCGAATACGGCGCGACGCTTTTCACGCACAACGGCTATTTTGCGACGCCGGCGTATCCGCTCGAGAGCGTTTTTGACCCGACCGGTGCGGGCGACACCTTTGCCGGCGGCTTTATGGGCTATCTCGCCAGCCACGACGAGATCACCGACGACGTGCTCCGCCGGGCGATGATCTACGGGTCGGTAATGGCGTCGTTTAATGTCGAAAAGTTTGGTACCGAGCGTGTCGACGCCCTCGATTACCCCGAGATCAATCAGCGTTTTAAGGCGTTTAAGACCATGACGCACTTTGACGACATCCCGTTTGAACGCGCAACGGCCGCGTAAAGAATGGACAAGAAGAACGACAATCCGCTGGCACGGTTCGAGCGGCGTTCGAATGGTTACGCACTATTCATCGCCGGTGCGATCGCGTTCGTCTGCCTCGCGGCGGCGATCGTCGTCGCCTTTCAGGCGCGTGTCTGGGCGGCCGTCGGGCTGATAATAGCGGCGGCGGTGTCGATCGCGGCCTTTATCGTGCTGAACATGAGCCGCAACCGCCGGCTCGAGGCGACCAGCGACCGCCGACTGGTCAAATGGGACGCCGCACTGCCTGCCCTGCAGCGGCAAAATGTGAATCTCGAGGTCAAGGAGCTTGCCCGTCTGCTCGGCGTTGAGGACGATTCGCTCGGCGACCTTTTGTCGGCGTATATCGTCGCCGAGGACCTCGCTCTGAGGCAGATCCAGCAGGAAGAAAAGCTGCCGCTGCTGCGGCACGTCCAGCTCGGCAGCACGCCTTTTGACGCGATCCTGATCGAGCAGGATATGATCACCTGTATCGAGGTTTCGTTCCTGGTCGTGCCCGACGTACGGCAGGACAAGATCGAATCGATGCTGAAAAAGATCAGCACCGCCAAAAAGAATCTTGCCGATATGAAGCTGCGGCTCCGGCTCAAGCTGATGCTCGTGCTCGTCACACAGCTCTCGGCCGCCGAGGAAGAGACCCTGCGTGGAATGCTCATCACCCGACGCTTTACCGACACGCCCGTCGATATCGACATCAGGCTGCTCGATTTTGAATCGCTGCAGCGAACGTATGTGACGGACTGAGAGGCGGAGACGGGAGACGGAAGACGGGAGACGGGAGACGGGAGACAGGAGACAGTAGGTGGTAGACAGTAGCCAGTAGATAGGAATCAAGAGACGGAAGCTGGTAGGCGGTACTTGGTAGTCGGTAGATAGGAGTTGGTAGCGATGCCCTCGCGGTCATTCCAGGACGTTGAGCTTTGGCAAAAGGCCCATCAGTGGGTGTTGGCGGTCTATCGATATACCGACAACTTTCCGAAACAGGAGCTGTTTGGGTTAACGTCGCAGTTGCGTCGGGCGGCAGTTTCGATACCGGCAAACTTCGCCGAGGGCTTCAAAAGATCGGGCAATCCTGATAAGCTCCGTTTTTATAATATTGCTCAGGGTTCGCTGGAAGAGTGCCGATACTATTTGATACTCGCAAATGATCTTGGATACGGCGACACATTTGACCTGAAGACTGACATTGAAACGATCAGCAGAATGTTAGAGGCTTATATGCGTGCGGTCCGCAATGCCGCTTGATCGCACACAGTCTGCCAACGACTAACTACTGACTGCATACTACTGACTACTAACTACTCTTATGCTACTTACTGACAAAATCGGAGTCATTTTCGGCGTGGCGAACAAGCGTTCGATCGCTTGGGCGTGTGCTCAGGCTTGTGCCGCACAGGGTGCGAAGCTCGCGTTTACCTATCAGGCGGACCGCCTGAAGGAGAATGTCGAGGACCTCGCGGCGACGCTCGACGGTTCGATGGTCGTACAGTGCGATGTGTCCGATCAGGCGACGGTCGACGCGGCCTTTGAAGCGATCGGCAAAAAGTACGGCAAGATCGATTTCATCGTGCACTCGATCGCCTTTGCGCCCAAAGAGGCGCTTGAGGGCGAGTATGTCGCCACGACCCGCGAGGCGTTTCGCACCGCGCTCGAGATCAGCGCGTTTTCGCTGTCACAGATCGCTCTCGCGGCCGCACCGCTGATGACCGACGGCGGCAGCATCGTGACCATGAGCTATTACGGTGCCGAAAAGGTCGTGATGAACTATAACGTCATGGGCGTCGCCAAGGCGGCCCTTGAGGCTTCGACACGCTATCTCGCCGCCGATCTCGGTGCCCGCAACATCCGCGTCAACGCGGTTTCGGCAGGCCCGATCAACACGCTTTCGGCACGCGGCGTCAAGAATATGGGCTCGCTGCTCAGCTATGTCGGCGAACGCTCGCCGCTCAAGCGAAACGTCACGGCGGCCGAGGTCGGCAGCACGACGATGTTCCTCGTCAGTGACCTCTCGAGCGGCATTACCGGCGAGACGATCTATGTCGATTGCGGCTACAACATCATGGGGATCTAATGGCAGAGACTAAAGCAAATAAACCAAAGCCCGTCGCGGGCAAAAAGCCGTCGGTGCCGAAAACGGTCGCCGACGCCAAAAAGCGCCAGCAGGAGCCCGGCTATTGGCATCTGACCGACGACGAGGTGCTGCTGCGTTCGCCGGAGCTCGAGGACGAGTACCGGACGTCGGACTCTTGGCGTGTTTTCAGGATAATGGGCGAGTTCGTCAATGGTTTTGACCATCTGGCGACCATCACGCGGGGCGTTTCGGTCTTCGGGTCGGCACGCACGCACGAATCGGACCCGTACTACATCGCCGCGATGGAAACCGGACGCCTGCTCGGCGAGGCCGGATTTGAGATCATCACGGGCGGCGGCCCCGGCATCATGGAGGCCGCCAATCGCGGTGCCCACGCCGCAGGAGCCGTTTCGGTCGGGTGCAACATCGAACTGCCGTTTGAGCAGGTGCCGAACCCGTATCTGACCAAATCGCTGACCTTTAAGTACTTTATGGTCCGCAAGACGATGTTTATCAAATACAGCAACGCGTACGTGATCTTTCCGGGCGGATTCGGGACGATGGACGAGCTTTTTGAGGCGCTGACGCTGATCCAAACCCGCAAGATCCGCAACTTTCCGGTCGTGCTCTTCGGGTCGCAGTACTGGCGCGGACTTCTGTCCTGGCTGACATCGACGATGCTCAACGAAAAGATGATCAACGCCGAGGACCTCGGGCTGATCCACCTGACCGACTCGCCGAGCGACGCCGTGGACTTTATCATCGGCACGTTCGAGGCCGGCGTAAGCAACGGCAAATAGTTGTTGTAAAAGTTAAAAGGCCGCGGGTTAATGTGCCCGCGGCCTTTTTTTGTTTGCGGCCTGATCGGGCTCAGCCCAAAACGCCGTTCATCCACGCGAGATACGGCCCGGAGACCCGCTCGGCGTCGATCGCGACGATCTCGGGGACGTCGTAGCTGTGATTTGCGATGATGAAAGTCTCGACCTCGTCGTATTTTTCGGGCAGTGTTTTGATGAGCAATAAATGCTCGGCATCCTTTTGCAGCTTGCCCTCCCAAACGTAAACCGACGTCATCGTCGGCAATATCTGAACGCACGCGGCGAGCCGCTCCTCGACGATCCGTGCGGCGAGAGATCCGGCCTCGGCCTCATTGGGCGTTGTCACAAGCACGATCAGCATCTGTCTGCCGCTACCTCTTGTCCATCAGGCCCTGATACTGGCCGCTGTCGACCCACGAGAGTATCTCGGAAATTCGCCAGACGGGGAACGGATGCGAGAGCCCGGCGTTGATGATGTCGGCCCAGAATTTGTCGAGTTTGTTCTCGTCGTAATTGACCTGAAACTCGCGTGCCTGTTCGAGAAATTGCTCGTAATCGACCTTTGAGGCGAGCGTGCCGCCGCCGAGTTTCATCATCGTGCGGCCGATGACGTGCGGGTCCTGTGTGACGAGCAGAGCGGCCCGGTCACAGGAAAGTTCGGCACGCCGCGACCACGCGAGCAGAGCCGATGAGATGCCCGCTGAGACGATAAATTTGATGATCTCGCTGCCCGGTATGAGCCGTGCGACCGAGAGATTGGCCAGTGCCTCCATGAGGCGGGCCGCGGTCAGGTACAGGACGTGTTCGGCGTGAATATGGCCGACCTCGTGAGCGATCACGGCCAGCGTTTCCTCGTCGGTCAGCCGCTCGATGAGGGCCGAGTGGAGCACGATCACGGGCCGCTCGACGCCGCCGGTAAACGCGTTGACCATCGGGTTTTGCTGGATGAACATATCCGGCATATCGACGCCGAGCGTGGTACATGCGATCTGCAGTTTGGCGTAAAGGTCGGGACACTGCTTCGGCGTGACCTTGATCGCCGACGCCATAAACGAAACGCGGATCGCCGATTCGCCAGTCACGGCGAGCAGTTTTTTGAGTGCCGTATCGATGCCCGGAATGGCCCTTAGGGCCGCAAGCGCCTTGCTGTCGGCCGGATGGATATAGTCGTGTTTGTTGAGGTCAGCAAACTTTTTATGCGGCTCGTTCGACAGCGGCAGCTTGCACTTGCCGCAGACGGCGTCGCCATTCTGGTAGCCCGCTTTCACCGCGTTCTTCTGCCCGCAGTACCGGCACCGAACGGACAATGCCTTGACGATCGACTCCGGCGCGTCCGGCTGATCAGGTTTCTTTCTTGCCATAGTTGCTCTCTATCTTAATATTTCGCCGCCCTCCGGCAAATGGTTGCGGTATCTATAACGAAACAGACGACTGAAATGTTCGATACGCCGAGGATCACGCCTTAGTCAGCCGCACGACGGTCTCGACGTGATGCGTCTGCGGGAAAAGGTCGAGGCCGACGATCGTGTCGATGCGGTAGCCGGCATCGAGCAGCACCCGCAGGTCGCGGGCGAGGATCGACGGTTCGCACGAAACGTACGATATCGCTTTTGGGGCCAGAGCGGCGATCTTTTCGATAACGCCCTTTTCGGCACCGGAACGCGGCGGATCGATCAAGATCAGATCGGTCGCGGCAAGCTCGCTCGACCGCAGAAAATCGCGGACGCCCGAGCGCCGAAATTCGATATTCTTGAGCCCGGCACGAGCGGCGTTCTTTTTGGCAAATCCGACGGCCGCCGGATTGTCCTCGACGCCGATCACTCTCGTAAATTTGCGTGCAAGCGGTATCGCAAACAGGCCGACGCCGCAATACAGATCCAATGCGGCCGTCCCTTCGGCACCGCCTAAAGCCGTTTCGACAAGCCGGCCGGCCATGAACCGATTGGCCTGAAAAAAGCTCCGTGCTGAGAACGTAAACTCTTCGCCGGCAACGTTTACGGTTATTTCACCGGTCGGCTCGGCCATCGAACTCGAAAATACCGACGTTCCGCCGTCGTCGCCGCAAACCGCTTCGACCTCGGCCGTGTCTTCCCAGAGCATCGCCCAGTCGGTCCTCTCGGCCAGATTGTCAAACACCGACTGTAGCTCCGGCGTCAGGATCGGGCAATTATCGACATCGACGACGTCGTGCGAGTCGCGTTTGAAATAACCGACGGCCTGTTCGATCCGGTCGAGGTGCCATTTCGCCCGCGAGCGGTAACCGAACTCCTGCGGGCTGGCGATCACCTCGATCGGCCCGGCCTCGATCTTGCCGATCCGGTGCAGACAATCGCGGATGATGTCCGCCTTGGCGGCAAGCTGGGCCTGATAGTTAAGCTGCTGAAAATCGCATCCGCCGCAGACGCCGAAATACCGGCACGGCGGATCGATACGCTCGGGGCCCGGTTCGTGTACGGCGACGATATCGGCGAACGACGTCCGCCGTTTGATACGGCTGATACGCACACGAACGCGGTCGCCGGCGACGGCGAGCGGTACGAATATTGTCAGGTCTTCGGCAAAGGCGAGGCCCAGTCCTCGCGGGACGATCTTCTCGATCGTGACGTCGAGTTCATCGCCGGGGTTATATTTTTGACTCAAGCTACGTTTTCAACCTCGATCTCGATGCCGCCGACAAATCCGGCAAAGAGGTTATAGATCAGTGCCCCGATGGCACCGCCGATAAACGCCATCAGCGTGTACATCACCGGCAAAGCGATCATGACGACGATGCCCATAACGATACCGCCGCCGCCGACCAATAGTCCGGCATCACCCTTGGCACCGGCCGCACCGACCAGCGAAAAGATGATGATAAACAGCCCGTACGGGATCGCGATCAGCAAACTGATGACAAACGCCATCGCTGCATACATTTTCGCCACCGAAAGGACGCCCAGCTTTTTGATCCGAAGTGTGCTCATTCTCGAAGTCTCCTGTTGTGATATGAAAAACTCGTTCTGATTATCACACGAAACTGTCGAAAATCGGCCTAATTACTCTTCAGATCAAAATTTCCCTCTTCCAGGATGCGCCGAAAGGCGTTCAGGTCTTCGTCGGCCTTGTACGAGAGGACGAAACAGATCGCGTGGCCGCTGCGGACCATCGCGTACATACGCTTTTTGCCCTCGTTTGACGACGTGTCGATGAACGCGAACTGCGCGGCCCCGAGCTGCTCGGCGTCGGTCTCGGAATATTGAAAGTCGGGCGGCAGCTTCATCGCCCGATAGGTCGCCCGGACCGCGTCGATATAATCGACGGCGTCCTTGATCTGCGGATTCGGCGTCAGGTCCTCGGCCGAGATCCTCAGGATCGCGTTGTCGGCGGTGCCGGGCATCGAGCGGTACGCGGTGAGCAGTATCCTGACGCCCTTGAGCGCCTTGTTGACCTTGGCCTGGCCCATCGGCGTGAGCGTCGACGGGGCTTTCAGACTCAGATCGAAACCCTGCGAACGCATCACGTCCTCAAAATCGTCGTCCGGGATCAGCCAGGTCATCGGAAACTCGATCTCGAAGCGATACGCCGCGTTGGTATAAGTCCGGCCCGAGACGACGCCCTTGTCGGCATCGGGGGCCTTTTTTTCGGCGACGGGCACCGGTGCCGCGGGCTTTCGCGGCGTCGGCCGCGGCTTGGCCTGAGCGAGGCCGGCGGCCGCAAACGCTGACAGCAGTACGAAAAATAAGACTGATCTTTTCATATATAAAACAGGCCGAACCTCGGGATCCCCGCCTCCTCGCGAAGGCGTTTTAAGAGCATCAGGTCAAACATATTGGCGTACGCGTCGGGCTCCATGCTCTTTTTATATTCCTTGAGCTGACCGGCGATCTCCTTCTTCAAACTGCTTAGATGCTCAGGATCCCAATTTGTCACCATCGATCGTTCAAGTAACTTTTCGATGTCTAAAAGCGTGCCGTCGATCGCCTCAAATTGGTCCGTCAGACCGCCCTTTAATTCCTCGAGCCGATTGATCGAACGCTCGATGTCCTCGGCCATTCCCGGCGTCCGGCAGGCCCGCAGAGCCTCGATCGCAGCGGAAATATGGTCCGCGATCTGTTCGACGGTAAACATCGCCTCGGCTCCGCCGGTTGACGATTCGGCGGACTTGCCGGCCTGCGAACGCGACCACTCGGCGTACTGTGCCTCGACCTCCTCGCGGCAATAGAACAGGCTCTTGATCGACCGCGTGCCGGCCGGCTGTTTGTCAAAAACGTCAAACACCGACTCGATCGACCTGATCACGATATGCAGGGGAATACCGCGTTCCTGCCACGTCTCGATCAACGCCCAGTCGAGCGGGCTCAGAAACAGATTCCGGGCCCGCCGCCGGATAAACGTGTCTTCGATCTCGGTAAAATAGTTGAAGTAATTCAAGTGTTTGCCGCCGATGTGGTGGAATTTCCGGGCCTTCGGCCGCCGTCCGCGACCAATTTGCCGAAACGGCCCGGAGGCGTCACCTGAAATGCTACGCAAGCCGTCGGGGTAAGTCAAAAACGGCATTTATTATGATAAGCTAGAGCAAATATGGCAGAACGTCGCGAACGATTTGAGACCTCGTCTGGGATCGAACTTCCCAACGATTTTAACCCCGAAAACACCTCGCCGATCGACTACGGCACTGACCTCGGCGAGCCCGGTCAGTTTCCGTACACCCGCGGTGTCCGAAAAAATCTTTACCGCGGGCGATTTTGGACGATGCGGCAATATGCCGGTTTCGCGACCGCCGAAGAGTCGAACGCACGCTACAAATACCTGCTTTCTCAGGGCACGACCGGCCTGAGCGTGGCGTTTGACCTGCCGACGCAGATCGGGCTCGACAGCGACGACCCGCTGGCCGCCGGCGAGGTCGGCAAGGTCGGCGTGGCGATCGACAGCCTCGACGATATGCTGACGCTCTTTGACGGTATACCGCTCGACCAGGTCTCGACGTCGATGACCATCAATGCGACCGCGTCAACGCTCCTGTGCCTTTATCTGGCCGTCGCGCGTAAGCAGAACGTATCGTTTGACAAGGTCAGCGGCACTATCCAGAACGACATCCTCAAGGAATACATCGCCCGCGGCACCTACATCTATCCGCCCAAACCGAGCCTGCGGCTGATCACCGACACATTTGCCTATTGCGCGGCCGAGGTGCCGAACTGGAACACGATCTCGATCTCGGGCTATCACATCCGCGAGGCGGGCTCGACCGCCGCCCAGGAGATCGCTTTCACGCTGGCCGACGGCATCGCTTACGTCCAGGCGGCGATAGATGTCGGCCTGGGCGTCGACGATTTTGGGCCGCGGCTGTCGTTCTTTTTCAACGCCCATAACAACCTGCTCGAGGAAGTGGCCAAATACCGTGCTGCCCGCCGTCTGTGGGCACGAATAATGCGGGATCGCTTTGGGGCAAAAGACCCCAAATCGATGATGCTCCGCTTTCACACGCAGACGGCTGGTTCGACGCTGACCGCCCAACAGCCCGAGGTCAACGTCGCCCGCACGACGATCCAGGCACTTGCGGCGGTGCTCGGCGGTACGCAGAGCCTGCATACAAACTCGATGGACGAAGCTCTCAGCCTGCCCACCGAACACGCCGCCCGCATCGCCCTGAGAACACAGCAGGTCATCGCCCACGAATCGGGCGTCGCCGATACGGTCGATCCGCTCGCCGGCAGCTACGCCATTGAGGAACTGACGACCAAGCTCGAAGAAGCGGCCGTCGATTATATCGAGAAGATCGACGCGATGGGCGGAATGCTGCGGGCGATCGAGCTGGGCTACGTCCAGAGCGAGATCCAGGACGCGGCTTATGATTATCAGCGTTCGGTCGAGTCGGGCGATGCGGTCGTCGTCGGCGTAAACCGCTTTCAGACCGACGAAGAGACTCCGATCCCGATCCTCAAGGTCGACGAGCAGATCGGCCGCGATCAGGCCGAACGCCTGCGTGCCGTACGCGAGTCGCGCGATGCCGAAAAGGCCGCTGCCTGTCTCGAAAAGATCGCCGAGGCCGCCGCTGGCGACGCCAATCTGCTGCCGTACATTCTCGAGGCGGTCGAGGCGCACGTCACGGTCGGCGAGATCAGCGGCCGCCTTCGCGGCATCTGGGGCGAATATCGCGAGCAGATCACGTTGTAGTCCAGGAAACCTTCGGGCAGGCTAATTCACAGGCTTTTCGCCAAGTCCGGCTCGCTCCAGCAACGACCGAAATCGCGGGTCGCCGCGCAGACTGTCCAGTTTACGATCGACCTTGATCTGTGCCATGCCTATCAATCGGTGTTTGAGGGCCTGTTCGAGATATTCAAAAGCCGTTTCCGTGTTGCCCGTAATGGCACTCACTGCCGCAATATAGTACTCGTTACCCGAATACTGCCCAACCGGATATTTCGACACCAACATGGCCTGCTCGGCCCGGATCACCGCCGGCCATCCGCCGCGTCGAAACGCCTCGCGATATTTCGCGATTCGATCTTTTTCGGCCCCGTTGAGTTCCTTTAGCTTTACGAAATTTTCGTACGCGTGAGAGCCTTCCCCGACGCGGTCGTAGTACGTCCAAAGGACGAAGTAAGGCGCCGAAAACGACGGGTCCATCGTCTTTACACGCTGCAGTTCCTTGACGCCCTCCTCATTCTGACCAGCACCGATCAGAAAATGGCCCAACAAATTCCGGTCAATGACCGAAGTAGGGTTGATCGCGACGGCCTTTCTTTGTTCCGCGACCGCCTCGGCAAACCGGCCGTCGACGTAATAGAGCCCCGCGAGATAACGATGCGGGTAAACGCTCTGCGGATTTTCTCTGATCGCCCGGTCAAAATCGCGATATGCGGCCGGAAAATCCCAATGATAATCACGATTGATCAGCCCGCGAACGCTGTAGGCGACCTGGTTGCCCGCGTCCAGGGCGAGGGCTTTTTCGAGCAACGGTTCGGCAACCGTAAATAGATTCTTCGGCGAATCGCCGCCGTTATGAGCGAACTGACAGTATGCCTGTGCCCTGAGTGCCCACCCTTGCGCGAAATTCGGGTCAAGTTCGAGCGCCTGCCCGAGCAATTCGGCCGCCTTTGCCGAATCCTCCATCGTATTTTTATCGACGAGGTACTGTGCTTCGTAAAAGAGGTCGAACGCCTCGCCGTTCTGCGTTCCGCGGACCGACGCAAAGGTGTTCGGCAATAAGCCGAATTTTGCCATGACGGCATTACCGATCTGGTTGGCGATGAGGTCCTGCAGCTTGAAGATATCCTGGTCGTCGGCCTCGGACCTCACGGTCAGTTCCGAACTGCCGGTGCGGACATTTACGAGTTGGGACGTGACGCGTACGCGAGCGTCGCCTTTCTGATACGTCGAGTCGATCACGTAATCGGTGTCCAGTTCGCGGCCGAGCGTGGCGGCGTCCTCGGTCCGGTCGATGAGGGTTCTCATCGCACTGAGGTCCCGCACGTTGAACGAATTTGAGTCGCTCAGCTTATGGATCAAGGAATCGACCACGGCCAATTCGAGCGCGCGGTCGCGTGTTTCACTAACGACCGGCCGCAAGGGCAGGACCGCGATGCCGGGCAGCTTGCCGACCGGCAGATTCCGTCCCGACGGCTCTCCGCGGAAAAGATAAAGGCCGGCGATCGCGGCGACGACCAACAACCCGGCAAAGATCACGAGCGGAATGAGCGGCCGATCTCTCGTCACCGCTGCGGCCGCGGCGGGCTGCACGTTAGCCGCGACCGTTGACCGATCGCTGCCCGCGGAAACGGCCTCGGGGATCGGATCTGAGCCGTTCGGCCCAATCTGACCTGCCCCGCCGGCCGGGGCCGCCAACTTTACCTCAGCAACAAAACGATAGCCGTGCTTCTTTACCGTCTCGATGTATTGCTGATCGCCGTTCTTTTCACCAAGTGCCTTGCGGATCACATGGATCGATTTGTTGAGATTGTTTTCTTCGACAAAAGCGTCCGGCCACACCCACCTTAAAAGTTCGCTCTTGCTGACCAGACGATTGGGGTTACGGACCAAATGACAGAGCGTCTCGAACGCCTTGTCCGGAAGCGAGATGCGCTCCCTCGTATCCATCCGTTCAAGAACGCGTTCGCCGACATCGACGCGAAAATCGGCCAATTCGTAGATCTCAGTATTGATGGAACTCACTTCCTTCATCGTGCAGGGTAATTTCAAGCTCAGCGTAAACCCACTATTTGCAACACGTTGCCGCAATCCGGGCGTCGGGAATAAAAACGGAATATAAAATTCAGGCCAACAGAAAGATTGGGCCGCCGCTGTAAGGCTAATC
Source organism: Pyrinomonadaceae bacterium (assembly GCA_044221625.1). Classification (GTDB taxonomy): domain Bacteria; phylum Acidobacteriota; class Blastocatellia; order Pyrinomonadales; family Pyrinomonadaceae; genus OLB17. The sequence continues at coordinate 56,253 of JBGAOU010000010.1, forward strand.
TTGGCCCAAAGTAAACAACGGGATACCTGAATTCGAGGAACCGTCAGTTTCGATTTCAGGAATTTTAGCAAAGTTCTGCAAATGCGAACAATTATCTCGGCTTGTACCGAACGGCTCCCACGCTCCCACATTTGAACGTACCTGAATCAAACAACTTACTCGGCCATTTTGAGCCGAAACTTTTTCTCGATTATATATGAAAACTATCGGAACACTATTGTTGTTGCTCGGCATCGCGGTCGCGATCGGCGGACTGGCCGGAACGGCTCTTAACCTCGGTTTCAGCGGCGATCCCAGCGGGTTGTGTGCCAAGGCTGACCGACGGCTCCAGGAGGCCAACACTGCAGTCAAGGCTTGGGAGTCCGCAAAAGGCTCGCCGGACGAAAAGCGGCTAAAAGCCGAGGCGGACAGTGCCCTCGAACTCCAGAAGATCTCGGAAAAAGGCTGTGCCGAAGTTCGCGATCGATCAAAGGGCTACGGTTATATGTCGGCCGGTGCCGCAGCGTTTGGATTTATCATCGCGATCGCCGGTTTCATTTTGCGAAAAAAGGGCGTTCAACAATAACCGCCCCGAACCGGACCAGTCACGGCAAAGGCCGCGGATCGACGTCATCCGCGGCCGATTTTCAGTTTCGGCCGTTTCGTTGTATATTTGCTTCGCTGTAAAGTCCCCGTCGAACAAATATACAACTTATGTCAGAGATCAATCGCCGCGACCTCATCAAAACTCTCGGGTTATCGCTTGTTTCAGGCATCGCCCTGACGAGCTCCGTTCATTCAGAAACCGAACTGACCGCGGAGACCGAGCAGTTCTTTCGGTCTGACCTGCAGCTCGATAAACCGGTCACAGCGATCACGCTGGGCGCCGGTGCGAGGGGCAATGTTTACGGCAACTACGCCGTCAACTACCCTAAAAATCTGGACATCGTCGGGGTCGCCGAACCGATCAAGATCCGCAACGAACGATACACCAAAAAGCACAATATCCCCGAAGCAAACCGTTTCGACACATGGGAACGCGTGTTTGAACGGCCGAAATTTGCCGACGCGGTGATCATCTCGACGCCTGACAATCTGCACTATGCACCGTGTATGAAGGCGCTCGAGCTGGGTTACGATATCCTGCTCGAAAAACCGATCTCGCCGAGCGAGAAAGAGTGCCGCGACATTCTGCGGCTGGCAAAAAAGAACGGCCGCATCGTCGCCGTCTGTCACGTGCTGCGTTACGCACCGTACTTTATCAAACTGCGCGAGTTGATCCAGAGCGGCGTGTTGGGCAAAGTCGTTTCGATACAGCACTTTGAGCCGATCGAGCACATTCATATGAGCCACTCGTACGTCCGCGGAAACTGGCACAACAGCAAAGCGACTACGCCGATCATCCTGGCAAAATCGTGCCACGATCTCGATATTCTCCGCTGGATGCTCGGCAAGCCGAGCAAGAGCATACAGGCGTTTGGCGACCTGAGCTGGTTCCGGAAAGAAAACGCTCCCGCCGGCAGCACGGCCCGGTGCACCGACGGCTGCAAGGTCGAGAGCACGTGCCCGTATTCGGCGCTCAAGACCTATTACCGCAAACGCAGCTGGACGTACGTCTTTGATCTGCCGGAAAACAAGGCAGAACACGGCGATTTCATTCTCAATCAGCTTAAGACGACGAACTACGGCCGGTGCGTGTACCAGATGGACAACGACCAGCCCGACCATTACACGACCAATATCCTGTTCGAGGACAACGTGACGGCGACATTCTCGATGGAGGCCTTTACGTCGTACGACGGCCGCCGGACCCGCGTCATGGGAACGCTCGGTGACGTTGTCGGCGATATGACGTCGATGACACACACCGATTTTCTGACCGGCAAAAAGACCGAATGGAAGCAGGAATCAGACGGCCACGGCGGCGGCGATTGGCGCCTCGTAAATGACTGGCTGCTGGCGATCTCAAAGAAAGACCCGTCGCTGCTGACCTCGACGATCGACCAGTCGATCGAAAGTCACATAATGGGCTTTATGGCCGAAAAGAGCCGAAAGACCAAAAAGGTGATGGACATCAAAATGTAGGCCGATCCGCCCGATTTCGGCCGATCCATAGCCCTCAGCCAATATCGCCGAGCCGACGGCCGTCGGCCTCGGCACCGCACATTTCCGCACTCTAAGTCGCTGCGTCTGCACGAATTACCTCTCGGGATACGCTGCCCGCACGTGCCCGCTTTCGCGATACCGGACGAAAAACTTTAAGTGACAAACATTGTTTTGTTATGTTATTCTTTTTGTTGGAGCCGCTCGGGCTCCGGAATTACCGCCGTATCGACGCGTCCTGCTAATGGCAGGATCGGCAGCACCGCCCACATTTATCTATGGAAAAGCTCAACGAATATCTCCAGGCGCTACTCTCAACTTGCAGTGAGGAACTCCACCTCGAACCCGAAAAGAATCCGTATCTGGTCTCAGCCTCAGGCTCCAAGGACGTCGCGAACGTTCCGCTGCTCGGCACCCAGATCAGTATGATGGTCTTTCCGCTGATACCGTCTGAGACCAAGGCTGCACTTCCGCATAACTCCGAGGTCGAATTTGTCCACACGAACGAGATCGGGAACTTTGGCTTTCTGGTGCAAAAGTCGCCGGCCGGATTTAATGTCACGGTCCGCCCGATGCTGAGTGACGTCGGGCAATCATTCGGCCGCCCGGCACCGCTGCCCGAACAGGCACCGGCGATGACGATGCCCGCCGAAGTGCCGTTTCTGACCGTCGATCCCGAGCCGGAACCCGTACCGGCGGCAGTACCCGCCCCCGTAGCAGCCCCGCAGCAATTCGTTTTTGAAAGCTCATCGGCAGGCATCGAATACAACGCCGAGATACCGACGGCGACCGCTATCAGCAACGATATCGTGATCGAGAGCACGTACGCCCAACCGTCAAACGAAGCCCCGTACGAGGTCGAGAGGGTCGAGGTGGTTTCGGTCAACGACCCCGAGTACACGACCGTATTTTCCGACACCGCCGGCTACGAACCTCCGGCCCGACGTGATGAATTCTCCGGCGAGTACATTCCGCCGGCGTTTGTCCCGCCGCCGTCACCGCCTGTCCAGCCCTTCCAGCCGCCCGCGGCAGCAGTTCCGCCGCCGTACGAACCCCCGCCGCCTATGCAGCCACCAACCCCTCCGGCGCCGATGCCGGCACAACCTGCTTTTGTCGCACCCGTTCGCGATGCCGCAATGGCCGCCCGAATGGACGCACTTTTTATCAAAATGGCCGAATTCGGCGCCTCGGACCTGCATATGTCGGTCAGCGTGCCGCCGATGGTCCGCAAGGACGGCAAGATGCGCACCCTCGAATGCGCCGAGACCGTTTTGACGCCTGAGACTATGCGCGGCCTGCTGATGTCGATCATGCCGGAGCGCAATCAGCGTGAATTTGCCGAACGCAGCGATACCGACTTTGCCTACGAGATACCGGGCCTAGCACGTTTTCGCTGCAACATCTACATGGACCGCAAGGGCATGGGTGCGGTGTTCCGCATTATTCCGTCCAAGATCCTGACGGCCGAGCAGCTCAACCTTTCGAAAGCGATAATGGACCTTTGCTCGCTGTCCAAGGGGCTCGTGGTGGTAACCGGGCCGACCGGTTCGGGCAAATCGACGACGCTGTGCGCGATGGTCGATTCGATCAACAAGACCCGCGAAGACCACATCATCACGATCGAAGACCCGATCGAGTTTGTCCACGAAAACCAGAAATGCCTCGTCAACCAACGCGAGGTCCATAATCACACCGATTCTTTCAAAGACGCGTTGCGGGCCGCTCTTCGCGAAGATCCCGACATCGTGCTGGTCGGCGAAATGCGTGACCTCGAGACGATCTCGATCGCGATCGAGACGGCCGAAACGGGCCACCTCGTTTTCGGCACACTGCATACGACGACCGCGGCATCGACCGTTGACCGCATTATCGATCAGTTCCCCGCCGACCGTCAGCAGCAGATCCGCGTGATGCTTTCGGAATCGCTTCGCGGCGTGATCGCCCAGACCCTGCTGCCCAAAAAGGGCGGCGGCCGCGTTGCCGCACTGGAGGTCCTGATCGTCACGCCGGCGATCAGCAACCTTATCCGCGAAGGCAAAACGTTCCAGATCCCGTCGGCGATGCAGACCGGTAAGAATGTCGGAATGGTGATGCTCAACGACGCACTCTTTGAGCACGTCCAAAACGGCACGGTCGAGCCCCGCGACGCTTATGTCAAGGCGGTCGACAAGGCCGGTTTTGAGACGATGCTCACCCGGGCCGGCTTCACGATCTAGCCCGGCGTCGGTTCGGCACCGCCTGCCGCGGCCCCGGACGTTGAACACAGAATTGTGGCCAGGCCGCCCGCTGTGGTACAACATCCGTTATGACCGCGGACGAATATCGTGAGATCGCTCTCGGACTGCCCGGGTCAGAAGAGCGTTCGCATATGGATCATCCCGATTTTCGCGTCGGCGGCAGGATATTTGCCACGCTGAACCGGGATCTGACGCTCGGCATGGTAAAATTAACGCCCGAGCAGCAGCAGTATTTTATTCGCAGCGAACCCGCCGTCTTCAGCCCGGCAAACGGAGCCTGGGGCGAGCGTGGGGCAACCAACATAGTTCTTGAGGTCTCTAACGAGGAAACGGTCCGCCATGCTCTAAGATCAGCGTGGCGAAACATAGCACCTAAACACCTCATCCCCGACCCGAACAGATCTTAGCCGCGGTGCAGAATTTTGGCGGCTTGGGCGGGTCAGATCTAAACGGCGCATTGCTTTTCCCGTTTGCCGTCGGCAAATGGACAAGGAGTGAGAAACTGTAAAATGTCGTCGCCGGCACTCGCAAAAATGCTAACGGACAGCGGACCTGAACGCCGCCGGTCCATAATGCGCCGACATTCGCCGCTGCCGGCGGTCGAGATCGCCGAGAGCCTGCAAAACATCTGCTACGAGGTCTGGACCGACGATCCGCAGCGTGTTTCGGCCATCATCGATACGCTGAACGAGCTGTCGGACTTTACCGGCGATCGTGAGGTTCGTGCTTACGCTGACTGGACCGCCGCGATCGGCGAGTTGATCAACGGCAATCTCGAACGATGCGTCGAGCTGCTCGGTATCTCGGAGGCCGGGTTTAACCGCATCGGTAAACCGCACCTCGCCGCCAAAACTCAAACAAGCAAACTCTACGCACTCGCCCTGCTCGGGCGATATGACGAGGCCGTCAAATGCGGCCTGTCGGCGCTCGACGTTTTTATCGCCGCCGGTGACCTGTATTCGGCCGGCAAGATCGAGCACAATATCGGCAACCTGTACTGGCGCCGCGACCTTTACCGCGAGTCGGAGCCATATCTCGCGTCGGCTCACGAGCGTTTTACGGCCATCGGCGACGAGCGCCAGCTGGCAATGGTCGAAAATTGTCAGGCGTTCGTCAAGACGCTTCAAAATCGGTTTCGCGAGGCCGAGGCGATCTACCGGCGGGCTCTCGAACGGGCGGCCGCCCTTGACCTCAAGGTCACCGAGGCCGAGATCGAGACCGGGCTCAGCAACCTGTATCTTTTTGAGTGCCGGTACGACCTGGCGCTCAAATACCTCGAAGATTCGCGTACGAAGTACGACTCACTGGGTATGCCGGCACAGTCGTTGAACTGCGAACTTGAGATAGCTGACATTTATCTCGAACTCAACCTTCTTAATGAGGCGATAGACCATTACGGCCGATGCGAAAGCCGCTACGCCGAACTGGGAATGCAGGCCGAGCTCGCCCGATGCCTGAAAAATCAGGCGATCGCCCTGTACCGCTCCGGCAAGGCCGACGCGTCGCTGCACAAGCTCGGACAGGCCGAAGAACTGTTTGGACGCGAAGGAAATGAGGTTTCGCTGGCGTCGGCGGTCGCGGCCAAGGCGGCGATCGAACTCGACCTTGGCCAATTTGCCGCCGCCGAGGCTAATGTCAGATCGGCGCTCGAGACATATCGGCGAAACGAGACATTTCGGTTAGAACTCAACGCCCGCTGGCTGTTGGGCGAGATACTTCGGGCCGCCGGACGCGACGACGAGGCACTCGATGAACTGCAATCTGCGCTTAGTGAAGCGGCCGGCAATTCGCGGCAGGTCGAGTACCTTTGTCTGACGTCGCTGGGCCGATTAACGCGGAAACGGCGGTATTTCGAGGCGGCCGTAAATATCGTCGAATCGTCACGTGTGGCGCTCAACAGCGACGAGCTGAGAACCTCGTTCTTCGCCGACCGGATTTTGCCGTACGACGGGCTCGTCGAGGTCTGCATTGCCGAAAACGATCACCTGTCGGCGTTCAGTTGGCATGAGAGATCACGCAGCCGCACGCTGGCGGACGGTATCGGCAAACCCGGGGACCTCGACAGTCCAGAGAGCTTTGAAAAAATGCGGGAGATCCGCGACGAGCTGAACTGGCTGCACTCAAAACTCAACCGCAGTGCATTGTCCGGTGCCGAGGAACGCAAGAAGATCGGCGAACTGCGACAGTTGACGGCCCGCCGCGAAAAGGAATACGCCGAGCTGAGGCGCCGGACATTTTCGAAGGGCACGGCCTTCGGCCTGTCGGACCCGAAGTTTGACCTGCACGGCCTCCAGGCACGGCTCGGCCGATCGACATTTGTCGAATTTGCCTCGGTCGGCGGCCGGATCACGGCTTTTGTCATAACGGCCGACGGCTTTCAGGCGGTCACGCAATTCGTCGACGAAGGCGAGATAAACGAGCTCATCCGGCAGTATCTGTTCCACCTGAACACGGGGCGGATCATCGACAGGCTGTCGCCCGCCAATCGCGAGATCGCGCAGGAGCGTGCAGTCACGACCGGCACATTGTTGTATCAAAAACTGCTCGCCCCGCTGGGCGAACCGCTGGAAAACGAGCAGATCGTCTTTTCGCCGGCCGGGATGATGCACCGATTGCCGTTCGGCGCGTTGGTAAAGGACGGCCGGTATTTGATCGAATCACACACCGTCTCGTCGTCGCCGAGTGCGGCGATCCTCAGCAAATGCCTGGCACGGCCCGCGGCGGATACCGGCAATGCGCTTTTGATCGGCGTGCCGAGCGAGACGACACCGCTCGTTGCGGCCGAGATCGATGCGGTCGGGTCATGTTTCGAGCAGAACCGCGTACTTTTCGGCGCGGATGCGACCGTCGAGGCGATAAGGTCCAATGTTGCCGGCAGCGGCGTAATTCATCTCGCCTGTCACGGAAAGTACAGGGCCGACAACCCGCGTTTTTCGTCGCTGGTGCTGGATCGCGAGGAGTTGTTTGCAAACGATATCGAGGAACTGCCGCTGGATGACCGCCTCGTCGTGATGAGTTCGTGCGAGAGCGGGCTCAACCAGATCGTCCGCGGCGAAGAGATCATAGGGCTTACGCGGTCGATGTTCGCCGCCGGTGCCGGGTCGATCGTAATGAGCCTTTGGCGGATAAATGACACGATGACGACCGAGTTTATGACGGCATTTTACAGACACCTGACGGCGGGCAATGCGGTTTCGTCATCGCTCAGAATGTCGCAGCTGGAGTTGCTTTCGAAGGGCCTTCATCCCTATTTTTGGGCACCTTTTACGATGTCCGGCAGGCCTTGAGAAAAAAATTTTGCCGGGGATGTATTTTTTGCCGCAGATTGTGGACTAAATAGAAAGGGCTTACTCTATTCTGAATAATAACCTGCCCTTTGCAAGGAGTTCGGTCAATGAGAAATATCGCGATCACGAAGTTTTCAGTAATAACGGTACTGATGCTGGCGCTCTTTATCGGGCTCGCCAACGGGCAGAGCGATCTGGCACCGGTCTCGAACAACGAGATCATCGTCAAGCTGAACCAGCCTGGCGACATCAACGCGATATTGTCTCAATACGGACTCTCGCTGCCGCCGCACGGACAGATGGGCAATCGGCCGATCTTTCGCCTGCGGGCACCTCAGGGAGTGCCGCTCGATCAACTTATCACTCTGCTTCAGGCCGACCCGCTGCAGCGTGTCGCACTGGCCGAACCGAATTACGCGGTCGGGTCGCCGAACGCCAGCAGCCTGCCGTGGAGCATGGGCGGTTCGTGGAGCATCGGCGGCTCATGGAGCATCGGCTCTAGCGTTAAGGGCTATACCGTTCAGTGGATGCGAAGCCGGATAAACCTCGATGCCGCTCTGGCGGTCAATCGCGGACAGAACATCAAGGTCGCTGTCATCGACACGGGCATCGACGCCCAGCACCCTTTGTTTGCGGGCAAACTGCTGCCCGGTTTTGATTTCGTCGACCGTGACCGGGATCCGTCCGAGGTGGGAACGCCGCACGTCGGCGCCTACGGCCACGGCACACACGTCGCCGGCATCATCGCGATGGTCGCACCCGAGGCCAAGATAATCCCGATCCGGATCCTGGATCAAGACGGAATGGGCGACATTTGGCGTTTGGCCAATGCCCTCATCTACGCGGCAAATCCCGACGGCGACAACTCGACCGACGACGGAGCCGACATAATAAACCTCAGCCTCGGCACGACGCAGCAGGCTCCGCTGATCCGAAAAGTACTCGACGCGATCACCAACACGGGCAGCACTCCGGACGATCCTGATCTGCCGATGATCGTTCATCCCGGAATTTTGGTCGTCGCCTCGGCGGGCAACACCGGCAACAATACGCGGATCTATCCGGCAGCCGAAAATGACCTCCACGGCCTCATCGCCGTCGGAGCAAGCACCGCCGCCGATACCGCGGCGAGTTTCTCGACACGCGGTTCATGGGTGGAACTGATGGCACCGGGCGAGCGGATCGTGAGTGCGGTCCCGGGCGGGCGTTACGGCGTATGGCGCGGAACGTCGATGGCGGCACCCGTGGTCGCAGGCGTGTCGGCACTGGTCCGAAGCCGGTTTTCGTCCTTGACGCCAAACGCGGTCTTCGAACATCTTCGTTCGACCTCAGTGACGTGCAGCGGGGCGATAACACGCCGGATCGATGCCGGCGAGGCGGTCACAAATAATCCGTAAGTTTCGCTTTCGCAGCACTTTTTCCGGTTCATAACAAGATATTAGATGACGCTCACCGACGAAGAATTGGTGCTGGCCTGCCGCAACGGCGACGAATCGGCATGGGAAGCCATCACCCTTAGATATCAGGCACTGCTATTCTCGATACCGCGTCGGGCGGGGCTGAGCCGCGACCTTGCCTCCGAGGTCCTGCAGGAAGTTTTCATAACCCTCTTCAAAAAACTGGATCAGCTCGAAAAGCCCGAATTCCTAAAGGCGTGGCTCGTGACGACCACCCGCCACAAGACCATCCATCTGATCAAACGCGAGACACGCGGCAGGCCGATCTCGATCGACGACGACGAAAACGAACATACATTCGATATAGCGGACGATGCCCCGCTGGCCGACGATACGCTCATCCGGCTCGAACGCGAGGCCCAGATCGAGGCCGCGTTCACGCACCTCGATGACCGCTGCCGCCGACTGTTGATGATGCTGTACCTCGAGAACGACGGTGTGCCGTACGCCGAGATCGCCGAAAGGCTGCAGCTGCCGCTGGGAAGCATCGGCCCGACAAAGGCCCGGTGTTTACAAAAATTATTGAATTTTATTCCGTGAAGGTTCGAACCGTGTATTTTTTGACCAGTCAAAATGACTTAACCAATAAGATCGGAATTTCGCGTCCGGCAATTTTATGAGGCACATCGAGTTATCACAATTTTTGGAAATATTTGACGGCGTATCGGCTGCACCCGACCGGGCAATGGATGCACATCTTGCGGTGTGCCGCGATTGCACTGATACGTACCGAAAGTTGACAGAATTGTACGCGTATTCACGCCCGGCCGCCGAAGAGGACGTGCCGCAGGCCACGACCGCACGGATCTTGAATATCTATCAGCGGACGCCGCAGCCGGCCAAGCCCTCGAAGCTGGTATTCAACATCGCCTCACTCATATTTGATGATTGGCAGACCCTCGTCCACGAGCGGTTTTCGGGCCTCGATTCGAGGCAGTTGTTATTCCGCGCAGGCGAATTTGAGATCGATCTGCGTATCGACATTCACGGTGACAATTGTACGCTCGCCGGCCAGATCTTTCCGGAACTTGCCGATGCGACGATCAGGGTCGAATCGGGTGAGATCGTCCGTGAGGTCAAGACCAGTGACCTTGGCGAATTTCACCTCGATTCCCTGCCCGCCGGCGAGTACACATTTAGCATCACCGCGGGCCATGTAAGTCTTCGGGTCGAAAAAGTCCCCCTGACCCACTAGAAGCGGGCGGCATCTCGGATAGCGTGCCGCTCGCATTTTTTTCCGCTACTTTCTCTTCGCCCCTTATTTCCCCGCAACTGTAAACGTCGCGGCCGGGTGCCGCGCGCTCGCATTGTGGACTAAACATTTTTAGTTTTTGTTGTATTTTTTTGTGCACGCCGATGACTTAACCCTAGAGTGGGCACCTGCGGTCCGCCACCCCAACAAAATGAAAAAAGAAAACCAAGAGACCATTCGTAAAGATCGCCGCACATTTTTGTCGATCCTGCCGGTCGGCGTGATAGGCATCGTCGGAGCGTCGATGACCCTGGCCGCCAAGCGGTCGCTCGAACCGGCAGCCGGGACGACCGCTGAAGAGTCGTGGAAGACGATCAGCGAAGTAACCGAGATCGCCGGCGAGGAACCTATCGAAAAAACGATCGCCGTCACCTGCCGGTCGGGCTGGAGCAAGTCGGTCGAGGACGTATCCGTTTTTGTATTGCCGCAGCATGAGAACAAGGTGCTGTCGTCAGTTTGTCCGCACGAGGGCTGCCCGATCGTGTGGGACGCAGACTCGAAGAACTTTCTTTGCCCGTGCCACGACAGTTTCTTCAGCGACAGCGGCCAGCGGCTCACCGGGCCGTCGACACGCGACCTGACCGAGTACGAATCGCGGGTCGAGAACGGCAAACTCCAGATCAAGGTCAAATAACGAGGTAATCAGAATGGCGGCAGAGATCAATATTCAAAATTCGCGCATCGGCCGATGGATCGAACGTGAGACCGAGTTCAAGTCACTCATTTTTCGCGTTACGGCAGCCCCTGAGAGCGGAGCGAGAGCGTGGGCCCGGACGACCAGCGGCGTACTCGTTTTGCTGCTGTTGGTACAGATGGTGACCGGCATCCTGCTCGCGTTTCATTACGTGCCGGCGGCGACCACCGCGTACACGACGGTGGCTTTTATCGAATTGGCCGTTCGCGACGGTGCGTGGATCCGCTCGATGCACTACCACTCGTCGGTACTGCTGCCGATCGCCGCGGGACTGCACATATTGCAGATGATCATCCGTTCGGCGTACGCGAGCGGGCGGTCGGCATGGACATTCGGGCTCGTGCTGCTCGGCCTCGTATTGGCGGCCGGGGCGACCGGGTACGCGTTGCCGTGGGACGCAAGAGCGATAAACGGCGTGAATATCGCGGCGAGCCTGGCCGGAAACGCACCGCTTTTCGGCGACGCCGCACGGGCCTGGCTGATCGACGGAGCCGCCATCTCGACGCTGACGCTGTCGAGGTTTTACGGCCTGCACGTTTACGTGATCCCGGCGATCATCGTGACTGCGGCGATATTGAGGATCTTTATTTTCGCAAAGGCACCGGCCGACATTGACGAGCGAACCGCGGCCGAATGGGCACGTGACCAGTTCGCCAGAAATATGATCGTCGTCGGCATCGTATTCGCGGCAACGGCCCTTTTCTCGAGCTTTTATCCGGCTCCGTTCGGCCCGCCGGTCGCCGATACCGCGACCTATCTGCCGCGTCCGGGCCCGCAGTTCCTGTGGCTTTTCGAGATGCAGAAATACACCGACGGTACGCTCGCCGCGATCCTGGCGACGGGATTTCCGGCCGTGATCATCGGCGGCCTGATCGCGGTGCCGCTGGCCGTGAAGCGAAAGCTGCGTTTTCGGCAGTTTGCGGTCGTCGCACTGTACGTCGTCGGATTTGGAATGGCGACGGCGCTTACCTGTGCGGCAATTTATCAGGATGCAAGCGAGCCGCGCATCGCCGAGCAGCTCGCCAAGCAGGAACGTGACGAAACGGCGTTTCGGGCGAAGCAGTTTGAGCCGCAGACCGTTTCAGCGGCGGTCACCAAACGTTCGACGACCGCCGACGAAGTAAAGGCCGAACCCGCCGCGGTGGAGGTCGCCGGCGGAGCGAACCCCAATGTGATCCCGCCGGTCTACACGACCAGCTGTGCAAAATGCCACGGTGCGAGCGGCGAGGGCACCAAGAAGTTCCCCGAGCTGATCGGCGTGACCACTCGTGAGGAAGATCAGCTGACGCCCGAACTGGTGCTGGCGATCATCAACGACCCCAAATCCGTCGGACGCAGCACCAAGATGCCCGCGTACCACGACAAACTCAGCGAATCCGAGAAACAGGAACTGGTGTCCTGGATCAGGTCGCTGAAACCCGAAACAGACATCGGGGCGGATAGCACAGTGCAAACCGCCAAGGTTGACCAGGAAAAATAAACAAACTTAGGAGAAAAAAATATGAAAAAACCCATTTCGAACCGGATCAAACTGATCATTGCCGCAGTGCCGCTCGCTTTTGTGCTGGCCATAGTCTTTACCGCCTCGCCAAACGCCCAGATGGCAAAGCTGACGACCGCCGCTTCGACCGCGGTCTCGGACGGAGCCTCTGATTATGCGACGTCATGCGCGCGGTGCCACGGCGGCGACGGACGCGGCCAGACCGCAAAAGGCAGACAGACCCATGCCGGCGACCTCACCAAGAGCAACGTTACCGACGCCAAGGGGATAAGGATGATCACCAACGGCAGCGGCGAAATGCCGGCCTTTAAGAGCAGCATGACCCCGGCCCAGATCCGTGCGGTCATGGCCTATACCCGCGGATTTAGGCGATAGCCGACCGGACAGGCCCCGCCATTTTCTTACCGATCAAGGAGTACTCGGACAGGAGGATCTAGTATATGAAGTTCAATGTTTTCAGGATCAAGTTGGTAGTTTTAACCCTTTTTGCCGGGTCTGCGGTCTTGGCGTTTACGTTCGGCCGCGATCTGGTCGGTACGACGAGTGCCTCTCAGGTCCGCCTGCCTCCCGAACGAGTGCTCCCGGTGAGCAAAATTGCACGTCATGCCACAATGCCGCGACCGGAGCGGGACAATTCACCATCACCGCACCCGCAAGTTATACGCCCGGCCAGACATATCAGATCCAGGTCCGGCATGTAAACGCCGATTCGACCCGAAAGCGTTGGGGATTTGAGCTCACATCGCTCGCAAACAGCGTAATGGCGGGCACCTTCGCCAATATCGGTGCGTCAACAAAGATCATTTCAGGCAGCGGCCGCAGCTATATCGAGCAAACCTCGGCCGGCACGTTCCAAAACCAGCTCGGCGGTGCGACATGGACCTTTAACTGGACCGCCCCGGCCTCGAATGTCGGGCCGGTAACGTTTTATGCCGCCGGCCTGCAGGCCAATAACGACGGCAGCGAAAGCGGCGACCAGACCTACACGACGAATACCGTCGTCCAGCCGCCGCCGACCGTCATCGTCAGGCCGCACGTCTTTTCGGACTTTGACGGCGACGGCAAGACCGATGTCGGCGTCTATCGCGGCACCGACGGAATGTGGTACGTCAACCGGAGTTCGAACTCGCAGTTCAGCGCGACACCGTTCGGCGTTGCGACCGACAAGCTGACACCGGCAGATTTTGACGGCGACAACAAGACCGACGTCGCGGTTTGGCGTTCGGGCCCGGCCCTGACTGCCGGATTCTACATCCTTCAGAGCACGACCAGCACGATCCGCTTCGAGCAGTTTGGCCAGACAGGCGACGACCCGTCGGTGGTTGGCGACTGGGACGGCGACGGAAATGCCGATGTGGCCGTGTACCGCGACGGTGCGGCCGGCGGCGGACAGAGCTACTTCTATTACCGCGGTTCGCTTAACAACCCGTCGGGAAATACGACATACGTTCCGTGGGGAACATCCGGCGACCGGCCGCTGCGGGGCGATTTTGACGGCGACAGCAAACTCGACGCTGCCGTGTTCCGGCCCGGAACCCAGCTCTGGTACATCAACCAGAGTGCGACCTCGACCTTGAGGGTCGAGACCTGGGGCGTCGCGACCGACAAATTCGTCCTCGGCGATTTTGACGGCGACGGCAAGACCGACCTGAGCGTTTATCGAAACGGCGTCTGGTACATCAAACAGAGCTCAAACGGCTCGGCCAGCTACGTCACCTGGGGCCTGAGCACGGACATACCCGTCACCGGCGATTTTGACAGCGACGGTAAGAGCGATGTCGGTGTCTATCGATCGGGCGTCTGGTATCTGCGGCTGAGCGGAACCGGAACGATGTCGGTCCAGCAATTCGGCATCGGAACCGATACCGCACTCGCCGGCCTTTTTACCCAATAACCGATCACCGGGGGGTTGGAGCCGACGACATCGATCAAACGGCTCCATTCCCGCTCAAACCTATCCTGAAACCGGAGAATACTATGAATCTACGCCACCGACTCTCGAACGTCCTCATCGCTTTCGGAGCGATCGCTATCCTGACCGCCATACCGTCGATCGCCCGGGCCCAGACCGCCGATACCGCAAAACCGGCACCCGGCGACGCCCCAAAGGTGACCGTCGACCCTAATGATCCGACGATCATGATCATCGAATCGAACGGCGAGCGGCTGCGGGTGAATACGGTCACGAAATCGGTCGAAAAGCTGCCTGCGGACGCCGCCGAGAAACCGGCCGAACCAACGACGCCGGCGACACCGGCCGCCGCGGCCGACGAGCCGAAAGAGGATTTTTACGCCTACGAATCAGGCGACGAGCCCTTTGACACTCGCCTGGTCAACGTCCCGACGCCGCGCAAGGTCCCCAAAGGCACGTGGAACATCAACTTCACGCATCGTTTTTCCAAGCCGCTAAACCCGCTATCCGAGAGCGGCCCTCTGCTGCTCGGTTTTGACAGTATGTCAGCGTCGTCGTTCGGCGTCAGCTACGGCATCACTGACAAGCTCTACGTCAGCGCTTATCGTTCGCCGCTGTGTATGCGGGGCCTGTGCCGGACGATCGAGGTCGGATTTGGCTATCATTTCACCGACCAGAATAAAAAGTCGCCGGTCGCACTGTCGGTCTATGCCAGTGCCGAGGGCAACTATAACTTTACTCAGGAATACACTTACAACCTGCAGGCGATGATCTCGCGGCGATTCGGCAAGCGGCTGTTCCTTTTCTTCTCGCCGGCGATCCACCTCAATTCAAACGGCCAGCACCGGTTTAACCCGCGGCCCGAGGATTATTATCCGGAAGCGACAGTCGCTAATTCATTCAAACTGCCGACGCACGGCGCTTCGTTCGGAATGGGAGCTTCGTTCAGGATCACGCCGAGCCTGATGGGCATCTTTGAATTCACGCCGCGGACCGGATTTAAGCTGGGGCGGATCGACACGCTCTACGACGAGAATTTTAACGTCACCGGGTTTAAGAACGTCTCGAAACCGTCGATGGGTATCGGGTTTCAATACTCGGTCGGCAAGCACTCGTTCACGCTGACGCTGTCAAACACGCAAACGACGACCACTAGCCGATACAACTCAAGCAACCTGGTGCTGTCGCCGAAAAACCTGATCATCGGGTTCAATTTGTTTCGCCGTTGGTGACCGCGCGCCGTGTCACCGATCGCGAACAAACGAAAAAGGCTGCCCTGCACCGGCAGCCTTTTTCTTTTTTATGCCAATGTGCCTTACTTTTCGTAAGGTTTGAGCTGGGCGTCGATCTTCGAACGGTCGCCGACGACCACGAGGGTCATCTTGTCCGCCGAAAGGTATTTCCTGACCATCGCCGAGACGTCCGCCGGCGTGACCGCCGACAGATTCTGGACGTAGGTGTCGAGATAATCCTTGCTCAACTCGTTGTAATTGCCGTTTTCGAGCTGTCCGATAACGCCGGTCCGGGCCGAGTTTTGCAGCACATAGATGCCGACAAGATAGTATTTGATACCCTGCAGTTCGGCCTCGCTGGGCGGTTCGTTCTTCAGACGTTCGATCTCAAAGAGAATCTCCTTGACCGACGCTCCGGTCGCCTCGGTCGTGACGTCGGCGCTCTCGATCCAGTATCCGGTCTTGTATCTGTTCCAGATAAAGCTGCCGGGCGAGTACGTATAGCCCTTGGCCTCGCGGATATTTGACGTGATCCGCGAACCGAACGAACTGCCGAGCAGTGAATCCATGACCGTGAACTTAACAAAATCGGCGTCCGACGGCGAAACCGCCGGCATACCGAGATAGATCGTCGATTGCGGTGCGCCCGGACGATCGATCACCGTCATCGAACGGCCCGAGTACGGTGCCGGTACGTTCCGGATCGCGTCCGGCCCGCGTCGCCAGCCGCTGAACGCCTTGGCGATCTCAGACTTCATCTGAGCCGCGTCAAACTGCCCGACCACGTAAAGATGCGTGCGGGCGGCACCGAACTGCTCGCCGTAAAACGCCTTGACGTCGTCGAGCGTGTAGCCTTTGATAACCTCATCGGAGGCGAAAATATCGCCGTACGGATGGCCCGGAAAGATCGTCTTGCGAAATTTTTCCCAGGCGATGTTGGACGGCTGGGCACGCCCGATGGCATTTTCGCGAAGTTTGTTGGAACGGTTCTTGTCGAGATCGGCGGCGGCAAACTTCGGATTAAGGATGACGTCCGCCATCAGGCCGATGAACCGCGTGCCGAATTCAGACAGCACTTCGCCGCCGACCGTCGTCTTGTCGGTCGCGGCCGAGGTGAAGATGCTGCCGCCCATATCGGCGGTCTCGCGGGCGATCTGTTCGGCGGTGCGGTTCGCGGTGCCGTCCTTAAGCATCGTCGCGACCATGTCCGAGATCCAACGTTTCTCCGCCCTTTCGTTGAGCGACCCGGCACGGATCACGGCCTGGATCGCGACCTTCGGGACCGCGCCGTATTGCACGAGCGTAACGCTCATTCCGTTCGGCAGTTTGTAGGTATCCTGTTTGGGAAATACGAACGCCTTTGGCTTGCCGCCGGCAGGCGGGGTTTCCTTCTGGCCAAATGTCATCGCCGGGAGCAGCGTCAACGCAAATGCCGCGACCCACAAAAGCTGATACCGATTTACCAACGTTCTCATTTTGAATTTAGACTTTTGCATTATTGACCGCCTCCTGCCGCTTTTTCGATGTTCAGAATGACGACCGTCCGGTTTGTCTTTCTAAGATATTCCTTGGCCGTCTTTTGGATCAGGGCCGGCGTGACCTTTCTAAAATTTGCCTCGATCTGATTGATGTTCTCGGGTCTGTCGTCAAAAAGGGCAAAGCTGGCAAGCAGGTCGGCCCGGCCGAATCCGCCGAACTGCGTCATCGTGTCATACAGTCCCGAACGAAGTTTGACGATCGCACGATCGATCAAAGCCTTGTCCACCGGCTTATTCTGCAGCCCCTCGATAACGGTGTCGGCCGACGCCAAAATTTCCTGCGGGGTGAATTTGTCGTCGTGGATCAAATTGACGTCAAACAGCATCGGGCCGTTGTAATTGAACATATTCCCGAGGCCCGAGTTGATGCCGCCGGACACACCGCTGGTGTAATTCTTGTTTTTGACCAGTTCGCGGTAGAGCAGGCTGTCCTCGCCCTGGACGAGGATCTGATCGATCAGGCCCATCGCGTAATACTCGGGCGTGCCGCGTTTGGGCATCTGATAGCCAAAGGCGACCGCCGGCTTTTTGGCAAGTTTGTCGGTGCGGCTGACCGTCTTTTCCTGTTCCTGACGCGGTTCGGTCAGGTCGGGGAGCGGCTCGGCCTTTTGCGACGGGATATTGCCGTAGTATTTTTCGATCCATCCCTTGGCCGACGCCTCGTCAAAATCGCCGGTTACGACCAGAACGGCGTTTTGCGGCTGGTAATATTTGCTCGCAAAGGTCTTGGCGTCGGCGAGAGTCGCCGATTCGATGTCCTTCAGGTCGCCGTAGAAATTGTGCGAGTTGTACCAGTTGGTGAAAGCCGCCATCGGCAGGTCGATCCACGGGAACGAGCCGTACGGCTGGTTGAGCACGTTGACCTTGACCTCGTTTCCGACGACGCCCTGCTGATTGGTCAGGTTTTCCTGGGTGATGTCGAGCCCGCGCATGCGGTCGGCCTCGGCCCAGAGCAGCGTTTCGGTCTTGTGGGCCGGCATCACGGCGAAATAATTGGTGAAATCAAATCGCGTCGAGCCATTGAGCACGCCGCCGTTGCTCTCGACCAGGCGGATGAACTCCATCTTGCCGAGGTTCTTCGAACCCTGAAACATCAGGTGCTCAAACAAATGGGCAAACCCCGTGCGGTCACGCGGCTCGATGCGGAACCCGATATTGTAATACACCGCGACCGTTACGAGCGGTGCCGAATGCTCGTGCGAGAGCACCACTTTGAGCCCGTTCGCCAGTTTGTAATACGTCACCGGCACCTTGATGCCGGCGGCCGGTTTTGACGCCTGTGCCGGGACGGCCCCGACGAGCGACATAATGATCATCGCGATCATCGCGGCCAATGAAAATTGCCGAAGAAATGTCTTCATAATCACTCCTGAAATGGAAATGCTAAAAATTGCTAATGAGTAATTCGAAATTTGCGGCGAAAAGTTTCAATTTTAACGCCCGCGGGCAATGCGGATATTAGGTTTGGCGGATGGTGGCAAGAGCTTCGCGATGAAGGTCGAGCTGGCGCTCGAGCCGCGAGCAAACGACGTCGCAGAGGGCAAAGATCGACTCGTCGGTGACCCGGTAGTTTGAACGCAATCCGTCCTTTCGCCTTGCGACGACGCCGGCGTCAAGCAAAATACCGAGGTGCTTTGAAACGTTCGCCTGGTTGGCACCGGTCGCGGCGACCAGTTCCCCGACGCTCATCTCGCCGTCACCGAGGACGTGCAGGATCTTGAGCCGCATCGGCTCGGCCAAAAGCCGAAACCGGCTGGCGATCAGTTCCAGGGCCGCATCATCTATATCATTTCTCTCCATCAACGATCGGCCTCCTCCGGGAATGCTGACAAAACACGTGTTACTGCTGTCGGACGCTAATTCCATATTACTTCAATCTGCCGCCGGAGCGATAGGCTTGCCGCCGGCGTGTCGTTGGGGTTCCGGAAACTTCTGCTGAAATCCCGCGAGTTGATTTGACTATATCACTATATCGTTATATAGTAAAGTCTGTTGGTAAGGAGGAATGATTATGACAGTCGACAGAATGCTCCATTTGATCGCCGGCAGCTTTATTTTCCTGAGCGTAGTGCTCGGTTTTTGGGTAAGCCCGTATTTCTTTTATTTCACGGGTTTTGTCGGACTCAACCTTGTCCAGTCGGCATTTACGCAGTGGTGCCCGATGATCTCGATACTTCGGGCGGCCGGATTCAAGGAAAACTAGGCCGCACGCCGCTGCCTTTTTTGGCGGCAAGTTTGGTGCTTTCAGCAATGAACGGTTCAATACAAAAACGAATACTTGCGGCGGCATCGACGCTGGTGATCGCTGCCGCGGCGGCGTTGCCGGTGTTTTCGCAGGCAGCGGCGGTCAAACTCAGCCTCAAGGACGCGGTGGACGCCGCACTTGAAAAGAACGTCCAGCCGAAGATCGCCGAATCGGGCGTCAAGATCGCCGCGGAAAAGGTCGCCGAGGCCAAGACCGGAAAGATGCCATTCGTGCAATTTAGCCAATCGGCGGTCCGAAGCAACAATCCGGTCTTCGTTTTCGGCTCGCTGCTGGAACAGGGCCGATTCGGTGCATCGAATTTTCAGATCGACCTGCTGAACCACCCGAAGGGCGTCTTTAATTTTCGTTCGACGGCCGGCGTACAGGTGCCGATCTTTGATCAATATCAAACTCGTTATCGGGTAAAGCAGGCCGAGGCGGGCAAGAGCCAGGCGGAACTACAGGTCGAAGCGGTGAGGCAAAAGCTCAGATTTGACGTTATCAATACGTATTTCGGAGCGGTGCTCGGGACCGAGATGATCAAGGTCAGCGCCGACGCGATCAGGTCGGCCGAGGCAAACCGCAAGAAGACAAAGGATATGGTGGACGTCGGCATGACGACCGAAGCCGACCTTTTGGCCGCCGAGGTCGAGGTGGCAAGTGCCGAACAACATCGGCTCGAGGCCGAGAGCAGCCTGAGGACGACCGTCTCGGCACTAAATCTTATGCTCGGCGACGCAGCCGATCGGCGGCTCGAGTTCTCCGCCGACCTCAGGGAAAAGTACTTTCCGCTCGCCGACCGTGAGGAACTGATACGCATCGCTCTCGAGAACCGGCCTGATTACCGGCGTGCCGAGCTGGCGGCCGAGAACGCCCGAATTCAAACTGACGCCCTCCGCGGCCAAAAACTGCCGCGGGTCGAGGCTTTCGGCAACGTCGGTTACAGCTCGCCGTACATCACTAACGGCAGTTCGGACTACACGGTCGGCGTGAATCTGACCTACACGATCTTCGACGCGGGCCGCAAGGCACGGACGCAGCAGGCGGCCGAGGCCGTTTCGCTCGCCGGGCTCGAAAAACAGAATCTCGCAGACAGCATCAGGCTGGATGTGATCAAAGCACTCGAAAATTACAAACTTGCCCGCAGCAAGATACAGGTCTCGATCAAGAGCACGGCGTACGCCGAAGAAGCTCTGAGGATCGTCCAGGACAGGTACAAATTCGGGCTCACGACATTTAACGAGGTGCTCAGAGCCGAAACCGCGGTCGTCGCGGCACGGCAGAACATCCTCAAGGCCCGATACGAATATTACGTCGGATTTGCGTCGATCCTGCTCGCGACCGGGCAGTTGAACGACATACGGCTATTTGATTGAACGGTGATGAAAATGATGACAAAGACCGCATTGACCCTTTCGCTCGCCGCGGCGGCACTGTTTGCCGCCGGCTGCGGCAAGGCCGACGAACATTCGAAACCGGCCGGGCCGTCGGGCGAGATCCGAAACGTCTCAACGGCGAAGATCACGAGATCGTCGATCGAAGACTTTTACGAAACGACCGGCACCGTCAAGGCCCGGACCGCGACACAGGTCTCGGCGAACATAATGGGGCGGATCGTCTCGTTTCCCGTCTCGGAGGGCGACACTGTCACAAAGGGGCAGATCCTCGTCGAGATAGACGATCGCGAGAGCCAGGCACAGTACGAAAAGGCCCAGGCCGGGATGCGTGAGGCCCAGGCCGGACTCGTCGAGATCGACCGGTCGGTCGAGGCGGCAAACGCGGCCGTTCAGACGGCCGAGGCAAATCGAAACCTGGCCCAGACCACTTTCGACCGTTACAAGGAACTGTACGAACGGCGATCGGCGACCGCTCAGGAGTTTGACGAGGCTCAGTCGCGGCTGAAAATGGCCCGCTCGGAACTCGAACGGGCAAAAGCCGGCGTCCAGGTCATACTTTCAAAGAAAAAACAGCTCAATGCACGCATCGACCAGGCCAAGGCCGACATCGCCTCGACCCGCGTTTTTCAGGGTTATTCGCGGATCGCTTCGCCGGTCTCGGGCGTCGTGGTCAAGAAGTTTGCCGAAGCCGGAGCGACCGCCGGCCCGGGATCGCCGCTGCTGTCGATCGAGGACAGTTCGCAATATCGGCTTGAGGTCGGTATCGACGAATCACGCGGAAAACTCGTCCGTATCGGCAGCCGGGTAAACGTCCGCATCGACGCGGTGAGCGAGGGCGAGTTTCTCGGATCGGTGGCCGAGGTGATGCCGACCGCCGACGCGGCCAGCCGCACTTACACCGTTAAGATCGATATTCCGGCAAACCCGATGTTAAAGAGCGGCCTTTTCGGCGTCGCTAAGTTTCCGACGGCGCAAAAAGAGGCGATCACGGTCCCGCTGACGGCGATCGTCGAACGCGGCCAGCTGTCGGGCGTCTATGTCGTCGCGGCCGACGGCACGGTACAGTTCAGGATAGTCACGCTCGGCAAGTCGTCCGAAGGAAAGGCCGAGGTGCTCACCGGCGTTGCCGAGGGCGACGAGGTAGTCACGTCCGACACGGCGACGATCACCGACGGAACGAGGGTCAGGTAAGGCAATGAACGAGATCGGCATCGCCGGCAAACTGGCCGGAGCATTTATACAGTCCAAACTCACGCCCCTCATCATCGCGGCGGCGATCCTGCTCGGCCTCGGAGCGGTCATTATGCTGCCCCGCGAAGAAGAGCCGCAGATCATCGTTCCGATGATCGACGTGATGGTCCAAATGCCCGGTGCGACCTCAAAGGAGGTCGAAGAACGCGTCACCGGCCCGATGGAAAAGCTCCTGTGGGAGATACCGGGCGTCGAGTACGTATATTCGACATCGTCGCCGGGTATGTCGATGGCGATCGTGCGGTTTAAGGTCGGACAGAACGAAGAAGACGCGATCGTCCGGCTCAACCAGAAGATGCACGCCAATCTGGATATGATCCCGCCGGGTGCGACGCCGCCGCTCGTCAAACCGCGTTCGATCGACGATGTGCCGATCCTCGCCCTGACGCTTTCGAGCAGCAAGTACGATCATTTTACGATCCGCCGTGTCGCGGCCGAGGTCGCCGACCAGATCAAGGAGATCACCGACGTTTCGGAGGTCAAGCTGATCGGCGGACAGCGGCGTCAGGTCCGCGTGCTGCTCGATGACGCCAAAATGGCGTCCCGAAACGTGTCGCCGACCTCGATCATCCCGATGCTGCAGCAGACCAACCGGCAGCAGATCACCGGCAAGTTGTCGGCGGGCAATCGCGAGGCGATCGTCGAAACCGGACAGTTTTTGTCGTCGGCCGAGGATGTCGGCAACGTCGTCGTTGGAGCCTTTGGCGACCGGCCGGTCTTTTTACGCGATGTCGCGAGCATTATCGACGGGCCCGAGGAACCGACCGATTACGTGCTCTACGGCCAAAACGCGGCGGCGGCTCATGAAAATAGTGCAACGCCGGCGGCGACATCGATCGAACCCGCGGTAACGATCGCCGTCTCAAAACGAAAGGGTACCAACGCCATTGAGATCGCCGACCGCGTCCTGGAAAAGACCGATTCGCTCAAGGGCAGATTCATCCCGTCGGATATCCGCGTGACGACGACGCGCAATTACGGTGAGACCGCGGCTGAGAAGTCCAACGAGCTGCTCTGGCATATGATGATCGCCATCGCGTCGGTCTCGCTGCTGATCCTGCTGACGCTCGGCGTTCGCGAATCGGGCATTGTCGCCGTGGCGATACCGGTGACGCTCGCCCTGACATTGGCGGTATTTTACTTTTACGGTTATACGCTCAACCGCATCACGCTCTTTGCACTAATATTTTCGATCGGCATTTTGGTCGATGACGCGATCGTCGTCGTCGAAAATATGACCCGCCATTACGCCCTACCCGAAAACAAGGGCCGGCCGCTGGTCGAGATCGCGATCAGGGCCGTCGACGAGGTCGGCAACCCGACGATCCTCGCGACATTTGCCGTGATCGCCGCGATCCTGCCGATGGCGTTTGTCAGCGGCCTGATGGGCCCGTATATGAGGCCGATCCCGGTCGGTGCGTCGGCCGCAATGATCTTTTCGATGATCGTCGCGTTTGTCGTGACGCCGTGGGCGAGCCTTAAGCTTTTGAAACGCGACGTCAAGCACGAACACGGAGCCGAAGGATTTACGACGCGATTGTACCGAAAGGTGATGAACACCATCATCCTGCGGCCGGTGTGGCGATACGCGTTCCTCGGCGGTGTGATCGTTCTGCTGCTCGCGTCGGTGTCGCTGCTGTTTCTCAAGGCGGTCAAGGTCAAGATGCTGCCTTTCGACAACAAGAGCGAGTTTCAGGTCGTTATCGATATGCCCGAGGGGGCGACCCTTGAGCAAACCGCCGCCGTCACCCGCGAACTCGCCGCGTACGTCGGCACCGTCCCCGAGGTCGTCGACTATCAGATGTATGTCGGGACGGCGTCGCCCTATAATTTCAACGGCCTGGTGCGGCACTATTTCCTGCGTCGCGGCTCAAATGTCGCGGACATCCAGGTCAACCTCGCGTCAAAGGACGAGCGTTCGGCCCAGAGCCACGATATCGCCAAACGGGTCCGCCCTTTCCTGAATAAGATCGGCGCCAAATACGGCGCGAGCGTCAAGGTCGCCGAGGTGCCGCCCGGCCCGCCCGTTTTACAGACGATCGTCGCCGAGGTTTACGGCCCGACGTATGAACGGCAGATCGAGATCGCCCGCAATATCCGCGACATTTTCGCCTCGACCGACGGCGTGGTCGACGTCGATTGGTTCGTCGAGGACGATCAGCCCAAATACAGCCTGAAGGTAAACAGCGAAAAGGCCGCACTTAACGGCATCACCGCCGAACAGATCACGCAGGCGATCGGGGTCGCCGTCGACGGAATGAACGTCGGCCTGCTGCACGTACCGAGCGAAAAAGAAGATACCAATATCAATCTGCGGCTGCCGCGGGAGAGCCGTTCGAGCATCGCGGATATCGAACGTATCAAGGTCACCGGCGCACGGGGCAATCTCGTACCGATCGGCGAACTCGTCGACGTCCGCGAAACGAAAGGCGACAAGAGCATCTACCATAAGAACCTGATGCCGGTCGTCTATGTCACGGCCGACGTCGCCGGTGCGATCGAGAGCCCGGTCTATGCCATCCTCGGCCTCAATGACAAGATCGAGGCGATGAAACTGCCCGAGGGCTACGCGCTTGAGCGTTTTGTCGCGACGCAGCCGTTCCTGACCGACAAATATTCGATGAAATGGGACGGCGAATGGCACATTACCTATGAGGTGTTTCGCGATATGGGTATCGCGTTCGCCGCGGTGATGGTGCTGATCTATATCCTCGTGGTCGGGTGGTTCCAGTCATTTAAGACGCCGCTGACGATCATGGCCGCGATCCCGTTCTCATTGGTCGGCATTCTACCCGCTCACGCGTTGATGGGTGCGTTCTTTACGGCGACATCGATGATCGGCTTCATCGCCGGAGCCGGCATCGTCGTGCGAAACTCGATCATTCTGGTCGATTTTGTCGAACTGCGTATGAAGCACGGCATGTCGCTGGTCGATGCCGTCGTCGACGCCGGTGCGGTGCGATTTAGGCCGATGCTGCTCACGGCGGCGGCGGTCATCGTCGGTTCGGCGGTGATGTTGTTCGACCCGATATTTCAGGGACTGGCGATCTCGCTAATGGCGGGCGAAGTTGCTTCTCTCCTGCTGTCGCGAATGGCCGTTCCGGTGCTCTTTTACCTGAGTGAACGTAAAAAGCACGCCGGCGAGCTGGTCGTGTCGAGTGAACCGACGGTCCTCGCCGCCGCCGATCACGGCCCGCAGTCGCTGATCGCGCTAAAATTTGCGAACGCGATCGCCCGGGCGTTCGGTGCGGCCTTAACGGTGCTGCACGCCCGCGAGGCCGAGCTGCCGACGTATGTGACCGCGTCGAAAATGGACGAGGTCGACCGCGAAGAGCGGCGTGCCGATGACGCCGAGGCGGCCGAGCTGGACGAATTTGTTGAGTTTGCGATCGGTGACGAAACGGCGACCCGGAGCATGGTCGTGGACGGTTCGCCGGCCGAGTCGGTCCTTGACGAAGCCGCCCGGGCAAATACGCTGCTCATCGCACTCGGCACTCACGGCCGCGGAGGCCTTGAAAAATTGCGTTTCGGTTCGGTCGCCGAGACCGTCCTTCGTGAGAGCCGCGTGCCGGTCCTGACGGTCAATCCCTCGATCGAAATGCCCGATTCGCTCGATCTCAGAAGCATAGTTTGTGCGATCGAGCCCGATGGCGACGCCGCCGGAACCCTTCGTTACGCCGTCGGCCTGGCCGAAAAGCTCGGCTCGCGACTGACGGTCGTCGGCATCGCGGCCGACGGCAAAGACAGCGAGATCCGCGAATGGATATCGACCGTGTGCGCGAATATTGACGAATCAGCCAAACAGCGATGCGAGCTCGAGCAGATCGTGCGAAGCGGCGATGTCATCGGGCAAGTGCTGGCCGAGGCTGACGACGCGAACGCTAACCTGTTGGTGATCGGCATCAGCCACGACCTTTTCGCAGACGGATCGCTCGGTGAAAGGACGACCGAGATCGTCAATCGTGCTCACTGTCCGGTCATAACCGTTCCCCACGCAAAATAAAAAGGCCGCCCGAACATATGGGCGGCCTCTCCAATTCCCAAACCCACGCTTTACCGCGGCTTGGCGTTCTTAACGTATTTGTCCATCCAACGGACCATTTCGAAGAGCGTATGTTCGGTCGACTCTTTGGCCGAATAACCATGCGATTCATAAGGCAGCATCACCAAACGGGCCGTACCGCCGAGGCCGCTGATGGCGGCAAAGAGGCGTTCGGACTGGATCGGGAAAGTGCCCTGGTTATTATCGGCCTCGCCGTGGATCAACAGGATCGGCTCGTTGATCTTGTTGGCGTAATAGAACGGCGAGACGCTCGTGTAAACGTTTGTCGCCTCCCAGAAATTACGCGTTTCGTCCTGAAAACCGAACGGCGTGAGCGTGCGGTTGTAGGCTCCGCTGCGGGCGATGCCGGCACGGAACAGGTCGCTGTGAGCGAGCAGATTTGCCGTCATGAACGCACCATAGCTGTGCCCGCCGACGCCGACCCGGTCGCGATCGACGACGCCCATCTCGACGCCCTTGTCTATCGCGGCCTGTGCCGCATCGACAATTTGTTTGATGAACGTATCGTTCTTGGTCTCGGGCGGCCCGACGATCGGCATCGACGTGTTATCGAGGATCGCGTAGCCCTGCATCAGCATGAACAGGTGCGAAATGCCGCCGATCTGCGTAAATCTGTTGGTCGAACCTGAGACCTGACCGGCGAGCGAGCCGTCGGTAAAGCTCTCGGGATACGCCCAGACCAGCGTCGGCAGCCGCGTACCTTGTTTGTAGCCCGGCGGCAGATAGAGCGTAAAGCTCAGATCGACGCCGTCGGCCCGCTTGTATTTTACAAGCTGCTTCTTGATGCCGCGGAGCTGCGGAGCAGGATCGGCGAAATTCGTGATCTGCTTGTTCTGAACCGCCAGACAGTTAGTTCCCGGAGGGCACACTTGCCGCAGATAGATGTTCGGCGGAAGCACCGGCGAATCTTTTCGCGTGAAGAACTGTGCGCCGTTGTCGCCGATCATGCCGGCGAAAGTCTCGTATTCCTCGGTTCCCGAGCGAAAGATCTCGGTCATCTCCAGCGTTTTGAGGTTCATACGGCGGAGAAACGGCTTGTCGCCCTGCGGCGTTGAGCCTGCTCCGGTGAGAAAGATCTCGTCGCCGTTCTGCCGGATCAGCGAAACGCCGTTCGGCTGAACACGCATGACCGGCTGGCCGATGTCGTTGTAGCGATCATTTATGTTGAGGTCGGAGATGACCTTCGCATTCGACGCCGAGCGATAATTCGCCAGGAAAATGCGGCGTTTCTGCGTATCTCGATTGAAATCGAAGTAGAGCATCATGCCGTCTTTCTCGCCAAACGAGCGTCCCTGAAAGCGATGCTCCGTCCTGAGCAACTCGGTCGGTTGGCCGTTGAACGGAGCCGCCAGCGTCATGACTTTGTCGCGATGCGAGACCTTTGCTTTCGGGTCGCCGCCGTCGAGCGCCTCGGTCCAGCTTACGGTCGAGCCCTCGATCGGGATCCAGGAATATCCTCGCGGCCCCGTCTGAACGCCGCCGCTGACGATATTATCGAGCAGCGGCTGGTCGGGCATCGACTGGACGAGCTTGCCGTTGGCATCCCAGATCTCGACTTTCTTCGGGAAACGGGACGACGGGAACAGATACGAATACGGACGCACGATGCGCGAGACAAGCACGTATTTACCGTCCGGTGAAAACACGTTCTGGTCAAAGATCGCGGGCTGGCCGACGTTCTTCACCTTGCCGTCAAGGCTGACCAACGCAAGCTGCGAAGTCGCGTAATAGTCGTACAGTTTCTCGTCGTTCGGCGACTTGAGCAGATCCTGGACGGTGGCGACGGCGCCGCGTCGGCCGGTAGTTTCCTGGATGTTCGGCCCGGTGGGAACGAGGTCGCGATACTGCGGAGCAGGGCCGCGTCCGGCGGGGACGAGCGTCACGCTGATGTGCGTCGAGCCCTCCCAACCGTAGCCGCCAAATGCCGTGTTGACATAGTCCTTCCCGAGCCGTCTCGCCTTTGCCGTCGCCGTATCGACGAGCCACAGCTCGACGCCCGCCGCCGCGATATTACCAAACGCAATATACTTGCCGTCGGGCGACCATTGCGGATTTGAGATCTTGGCTCCCGCGGGCAACGCGACCGCTGTCTCGCGTCCGTCGCTGACGTTTTTGAGCGTCAGTTTTACCGCGTACTGCGTCAGATGCGGGGCGTTGTTGTTCGGATTGACCCGCGTTCCGGCCAGCCGCAGCATCGGCTGCGAAAGATCGGCGATCGGCGGATAACGAAGCGGCTCCAAGATCGCGAGCCGATCCCGCGTCGGCGAGATCGACGTCGCGGGAATAGCCGGAGCATTCAGCACGTCCATTATCTCTTTTGGCGGCTTTTCATAAGAACCCTGACCAAACGCAATTGCGCTGACCGCAAGAACGACAACGACCGACAGAATTGTTTTTCTCATGCTACTAAAATAAATAATGTTCGCCGCAATAGCAAAACCACGCGAGATTCAATTACTAAACGATATCCACTAGCTAAAGCTAGTGGCAACTCATTAAAACAAGACATAAAAAAGCCCGCATCACGCGGGCTCTACTGGCTACCGGCTACTGGCTACTGACTACTTACTACCGACTACTGACTACCGGCTTCCGGCCAAAGCCGCCGCGATACGACCAAATGTCTTTTGCATTTTATAGCTCTGACTTATTGGACTGTGATCTTTAACTTAAATGTCGTCGAAGCCCCGGGCCGACGGGCGGCCGAACGCATCATCCCGACGCGGATAACATAGTCGCCCGACGCCGCCAGTTCGCCCGAATAGCTATCGGTCTCGGCCGCACCGTCGACGTTGGATCCATCGGGTGCAAATACCGTCAGGACGGTCGCCGAATTGGTGCCGCTGACCGAAACGGTCATCGTCTGGCCGGCGCCCGATCCGACAATATAGTCGCGGTACGCAAAGCCGCGGACCGTCGCCGAGACGGTCGCCGAATGTGTCCCGCGGGCAAATCTGACACGTGTTTTTGTCTGTGCTGCGGCATCCTGGGCAAAAAATGCGATGCACGCGGCAAATGCTGTCAATACGAGGATCTTTTTCATTTTATTATTTCCCCTTTCGCAGGCCGTCGATGACCCCTGAGGCGATCGTCGGGATCGGCCCTTTTTCGTTTGCGTGATTTTCGGTAAAGATCACGAGGACGAACTTCTGTCCGTCGACGGTTTCGATATAAGCCGCGTCGTGACGTGACTTGCTCGTCCAGCCTGCCTTAGACCAGAGCATCGCGTCCGTCATTTTGCGGTCGATGATCATCTTGCCGGTAAATCCGTGAGCCTGATCGTCGTTGTCCGTGGTTGGGGCAAAAGGCTCGCGCTTCATCAGCTCCATCATCTTGGCGGTACCGGCCGGGCCGGCGATCCGCCCGAGGACGATCTCGGCCATCAGGCGGGCCGTCGCGTTGGTCGTCAGCATATTACGGTTCTCGCCCTTGTATCGGCGTGATTGCTGCTCGATGCCGTAGGCGTCCTCACAAAACGTCTTTTGATTGGCGTTGATGTTGGTGTAGCCCATTGCCGCCATATACCGGTTAACGCGGTTTC
The DNA here is from genome assembly GCA_044221625.1 of Pyrinomonadaceae bacterium. GTDB lineage: Bacteria > Acidobacteriota > Blastocatellia > Pyrinomonadales > Pyrinomonadaceae > OLB17. Next base: position 85,942 of record JBGAOU010000010.1, read on the forward strand.
GCTTGTACTGCCACTTGTCAAACTCCTTTTGCGGCAGCTCGGCACCGCTCGAAGTGCCGGTCAGGACGTCCAAAATGTACTGCGTCGCCTCGTTGGACGAATCGACGATCATATCCTTGAGCCCGCGGGCGAGCTCGGGTGTCATCGTCACCTTGCCGTCCTCGAGCTGACGTTCGAGGGCCGCCATATAGTACATTTTCACGACGCTCGCCGGATAGAGCTTTAACTCGCCGTTGTATTGGGCACGGCCGATATTTTGCGGATCGCGAAGGTCAAGCAGCGTCGCCGACAGTTCGCCCGGCTTGAAGACGACCGACGGGTATTTTGCCAGCATCGCCTTGATCGACGCGTTAAGTATCGACTCGAGCTCGGGCGAATCGCGGATGACCGGCGGTTTGTAGCCCTTGGACGGAACGATCTCGCCGCCCGCCGCGGTCCGTTGTGCCGACGCAGCGGCCACGAGCGAACACAAAAGTCCCAAACAAAACGCGAAAGTGAGCAGCTTTTTCATGCACTTTTTCTCCGGCAATTCTTTACGCAAGGTGTTTTTCAGAGTATAAACGAAAAGCGGTCCTAAAAGAATCAGATGACAGAAGAAAAGCTCGTACGAGGCATCGGACGCTGGGATTTTACCGCCCTGGTCGTCAACACGATCATCGGAGCAGGTATTTTCGGCCTGCCGGCAAAGGTTTTTGCGCAGATCGGCTCGTACAGCCTCGCGGCTTTTCTTGCCTGTGCCCTGATCATCGGCCTTATCGTCCTGTGTTACGCCGAGGTCGCAAGCCGGTTTTCGGCGACCGGCGGGCCATACCTTTATGCACGCGAGGCATTCGGTTCGGCCGTCGGATTCGAGGTCGGCTGGCTCTATTGGGTCGTTCGCGTGGCCACGTTCGCGGCAAACTGCAACCTGCTGGCGACCTATCTCGGATTCTTTGTTCCGGGTGCCAACGAGGGTGTCCCCCGCATTATCGTCGTCTGTCTCGTGGTCGCGGTCATCACGGTCGTAAACCTGATCGGCGTCCGTGAATCAGCGGTAATGACCAACATTTTCACCGTCGGCAAAATACTGCCGCTGTTGATCTTCGTGATGGTCGGCGCATTCTTTATCCAGCCCGCGAACTTCAGCTTTGGCGAACTGCCGCAATACGGCTCGTTCTCGAGTGCCGTGCTGCTGCTGATCTACGCATTTGTCGGATTTGAGGCGTCGGTCGTGCTTTCCGGCGAAACCAAGGAGCCGCAGCGGACGATCCCGTTCGGCCTGGTGGCCGGGCTTATAGTGGTCGCGGTGCTGTATATCTTTGTCCAGGTCGTCAGTATCGGCACGCTGCCCGGACTCGCCGCCTCGGAACGCCCGATCGCCGACGCGGCCGCTGCTTTCCTTGGGCCGTTCGGGGCGGCGCTGATCACGCTCGGTGCCCTGGTCTCGATATTCGGCAATCTCAACGTCGGCGTTCTGAGTTCGACGAGGCTGCTTTTTGCCATGTCCGAACAACGTGACCTGCCGGCGGTCTTCGAAAAGACACATTCCAAATTTAAGACACCGTATGTATCGATCCTCGCCACGTCGGCCGTGATCCTGGTGCTCACTATCCAGTCATCGTTTCTGACCGCCGTCGCGATCGCGACCATTACGCGGCTGCTGGTTTACGCGACGACGCTGATATCGCTGCCGATCTTTCGCCGCCGCGAGGGAATGCCCTCGCCGCCGTTCGCGGCACCGATGGGCGTCATTTCGGCAATGATCTCGCTCGGGCTGATCGTCTGGCTTTTGACGAACGTCGATTTTCGCAAAGAGGGGTTGGCGGTGATAATTACGATCGTGGTCGGTGTGGCCATTTTTCTCGCCAATAGGGCGTGGCGGCAATTTGCGGCAAACCCGGCTGCGGCCGGCCCGGATCAGCAGTAACCCTTGTCAGTTCCCTCAAGTCCAACGGAATGCATCATTTGCGGCGGCCGGCTGACGGCGGCCATATCGGACATTGTCCCCGCGGGCGAGGACGCCGGTTACACGATACTCGACTGTGAGGAGTGCGGCTTGGGCGTTCTCGATCCGCAGCCCGACGACCTCGACCGGCACTACGAAGACTATTACGGCGGCAGACACGGTTTTACACGCGACTATCGTGCGAATCGGCGGCTGCACAGGCTCGAGCGGTCTGCACCAAAGGGCGGCGGCCGAATGGTGCTCGATATCGGTTTTGGCGACGGCTCGTTTCTGCGGGCGGCCAGACGCCGCGGCTGGACAACCGTCGGAACTGAGCGAAACGCCCGGCTCGACGACAACGACGGCATCGCGGTCTTTGCGGACCTGGACGCGGTTCGAACGGCGTTTGGCGGCGGGGCATTCGATGCGGTCACCTGCTGGCACACGCTCGAGCATTTTAGCGATCCGGCCGCTCTGCTCGATCAGATCCACGGCCTTTTGGCGGACGACGGCGTGCTGCTGATCGCGGTTCCGGACTATCACGGCCGCCAATCACGCATTTTCGGCCGGTACTGGCTGCATCTGGATGTGCCGCGGCACCTTTATCATTTTGGGCCGGACTCGCTCGGCCGGTTGTTAACGGATCATGGATTCAGGATCGGCGGGATGTCGCATCACGAATTTGAGTATGACGTGATGGGCTGGGCACAAAGCCTGCTGAACCGTATGTTTTCGGCACAGGACGTGTTCTTTCGCACGCTCGCCGGCCGGCCGACAGGTGCCGGAGTCGGCGGCCGTGTAGTAAACTTCGTTTTGGGTGCTTTGTTTTCGGCGGTTTCGCTCCCGATGGTGCTGATCGACGCCGTCGGCGGACGCGGCGGCACACTCGTCGTGAGGGCCTCGAAAATAAAGTCGGCGGGCGGCCTGCCGGCCAAGTGATCACTGACAGATGTCGAACCAGCAAGAAAATAACGGCGGCTTTTTTGCCAAATATACCGAGTGGCTGATCGCGGCCGGCCTCGTCGCCGTGTGTCTCGCGATCTATGCTCAAACCTTCGGTTTTGAATTCATCAACATCGACGACAGGGCGTACATTTTTGAGAATCCGGCGGTCCTTAGCGGCCTCAATTCCCGTTCGATGTACTGGGCTCTGACGGCCTTTCACTCGGGCAACTGGCACCCCGTGACCTGGCTCTCGCATATGCTCGACGTGACGCTTTTCGGCCAGAATGCCGGAATGCATCACGCGGCCAACGTCCTGTTCCACTGTATCGGGTCGGTACTCGCGTACTTTGCATTTAAGCGTCTCACCGGCAGCGTCGGCCAGGCGGCGATAATCGCTTTTCTGTTTGCGGTGCACCCGACGCACGTCGAGTCGGTCGCGTGGGTGGCCGAGCGGCGTGACGTTTTGAGCGTCGTGTTTTGGATGCTGACGATGCTCGCGTATTTCAGGTACAGCGACGCGATCAGGGAACGGTCCTCTTCGCCGACGCTCTGGATGGCGGTAACCACGGTGTTTTTCGCCCTCGGGCTGATGTCCAAGCCGATGCTCGTGACGCTGCCCTTCGCGTTGATCCTGTGCGATTTTTGGAGCCTCGGCCGGCTGAAGAAGATCGGCGACCTTAAAGGCCTGTTTGTCGAAAAGATACCGCTTTTTGCCCTTACGGCCGCGTCGAGCGTGATCACGTTTCTGGCTCAGTCATCCGCCGGGGCGACCGTCGCGCTCGAACAAATGCCGATCGGCGAGCGTCTCGCAAATTCATCGCAGGCCTACGCGAAATACATCATCATGATGTTTTACCCGAGGAATCTCGGACTCTGGTATCCGATGGACGATGCGATCGACCCGCTCAAGACCATCGGCAGCGTTTTGCTGATCTTGACGGCCAGCCTTTTCTTTTGGACGCAGCGATCGGCAAGGCCGTACCTTTTGATGGGCTGGCTGTGGTTTCTCGGGACGCTTGTTCCGGTGATCGGACTCGTGCAGGTCGGGCTCCAGAGCCATGCCGACCGCTACACATATATACCGTATTTCGGGCTTTTTCTGATCGTTACCGGGCTCGCGGGCGAGTTGGTGGGTAAATACCGAATAGACAAACGGGCGGTCGCGGCCGCTGCGGCGATCGGCGTTTGCGTGCTCGGCAGTGTCGCGTACGTCCAGGCGTCGCATTGGCGGACGAGCGAGACGCTCTATACGCACACGCTGTCATTTACCAAAAAGAACTACTTTTTGATGACCAATCTCTGCCTCTATTATGTTAAAAATAGTACGGTCGAGATCGCCGAACGCCAATGTACCGAGCTGCTCGAGGCGACGCCGCCGACCGCCGAAGGGTACAACATCCTCGGCCTTTTGAGGACCGAGACCGGCCGCGTCGATGACGGCATCGCGTATTTTGAAAAGGCGATAAAACTGCGGCCCGATTGGGGCATACTTCACGCTCATTTGGCGATGGCGTTGTCGAAGGCCGGACGGACCGTCGAGGCCGAAAAAGAGATCGCGATCGCCAAGGCCTCGACCGACGGCAGCGTAAACCGGCCGACGCTCGCCCGCGTGATGAACGAATTTGCCATGGCGATGGAAAAACGCGGCCAGACCGGCATCGCGCTTCAATACTACGACCAAGCCGCCGCCGCGGATCCGGCTTTTAAGGATGCGGCGTCAAACGCAGCCCGCCTTCGCGGCAAGAATTGACCGGCGGCCCGTTCTTTGCAATATGAAGAAACCACTACTCATCATTATCGCAATTCTGGCCGCCGCGGCCTTTGCCGGGGCACAGACCATCGAGGACAGCAGCCGCCGAACGATCGGCTATATCTCGTCGAGCGGCACGGTCGAGGACAGCAGCCGCCGAACCCTCGGTTATATCTCATCAAGCGGCACGGTCGAGGACAGCAGCCGCCGAACGATCGGCTATCTGACCAAGAACGGCACCGTCGAGAACAGCAGCCGCAGCACGATCGGCTATATCACCACGAACGGCACGGTCGAAAATTCTAGCCGTTCGACGATCGGTTACGTCAATTCGAACGGGACGGTCGAGGACAGTTCACGCCGCACGATCGGCTACGCCAAGGATGTCGACCAGCGGCACGCTGCACTATTTTTCTTTTTCTTCTTCAGGAAGTGACATTATGACAAGAGCGTTCGCCGCAGTTGTGCTGGCCTGTGTGATCTCGTCGGCCGTATTCGGCCAATCAGCGATAGTGCCGATCGTCGAACTTCGCGGCGGCGGCCTGCTCGGAGGCGTTCGCGACGGCAAATGGGTCGAGCCGAGCCTTGCGTTTGAGGCGCTGACCGAGGCGTCGAAGGTCAAGCTGGTCGGTTTTGGCGGCGTCGAAAAAGCCTCGCCGATCGCCCTGAAACGCGGGCCGGTCGAGGATGTCTGCGAAGACTTTTACCGAATGGAACTCGGCATCGAGCCTCGCAGCGGGATCGCGATCGGCACCTCGGCCGGTTGGAATCCGGTTCCGCGGGCGGTAAGAAAAATCAGTATGGACACGCCCGCCAATCGGGCAGCCGCGGCGGCCCTGCTCCGCACAAAACGGATCACACGGTCGAAGGTCGTCGTTACCGGTGCGTACAGCACCGATCTCGACGGTGATGGTGCGAGCGAGACGATCCTCAGTGCGACGTACTCAAAACGCGGGTTCAACGAGGGCACATCGGTCGGCGACTATTCATTTGTGATGATCCGCCGTATCGTCGGCGGCAGGGCGACAAACCTGCTGGTCGATGGCGAATTTATCCGAAACAGCACCGAGTTTGGGGCTCCGAACCAATATGAGGTGCAGGCGATCGCCGACCTGAACGGAGACGGCAAGATGGAGATCGTCGTCTATTCACAATACTACGAGGGAGCCGGCACCGCTTCGTTCGAATTCGCCGGCGGCCGGCCGAAACACATCAAAGTGATGACGATCGGCTGCGGCGTTTAGGCAAAGACGCCTTCGCCGAGAAAGTTTCGCCGCAAATATGTGATCGTGTCCTGAAGCGTTTCCTGCGGGTCGCGGGGGCTGAAACCGAGCTCCTCGACCGCCTTTGCCGAGTCGAAATACCAGAAATACTCGGCCTGCTCGACCTCGTTCGGCATAACGGGCGACGTCTTGCCCCAATTTTTATAAAACGAACTGATCAGGCTCGAACCGGCCATCGCGAATTTCTTGGGCACCTTCAGCATCGGCGCCGAAACGCCCGAGAGTCGGGCGAGCCGGCCGAAAAACTGCTCGAACGTCATATTTTCGGCACCGAGCAGGTACCTTTCCTGATGCCGCCCTTTTTCCAAGGCCGAGATAAACGCCGCCGCCGCGTCGCGAACGTCAACAAAATTCAATCCGCCGCCCGGGCTGTACGGCACCTTTTTGCCCAGAAAATCGAGCACCGGCTTGGTCGAGCTCAGACGTTCGTCGTCGGGCCCGAGTAACAGTGACGGGTTCATTATGACAAGCCGCCGGCCCTCACCGCCGAAATTTTCGATCGCCGCCCTTTCCTGATAGTACTTTGAGGCGTAATACGCCCAGCGGGTGAGTATGTCGATCGGCTGCGGGTATGTTTCATCGACGATCTGTTCGTCCTCGGTCACGGCGATAGTTCCGCTCGACGACGCCAGGATCAGCGTACTGACGTCCGCCTCTTCAGCGGCCTCGCACAGGACGCGTGTTCCCTCGAGATGGATCTTGTTCATCGCGGCAGCGTCGTCATTGTCGCGTGAGACCTTGCCGGCGAGGTGAAAAATAGCCGAAACGTTCTTACACGCCTTGGCCACCGCTTCGCGGTCGGTCACCGAGCCCTCGACCGCCTTGATGCCCGCGTCCTTCATCCACTCGGGAACGCGCGACGCCATGACCTTCAGATTTGTCTCGCCGGCGTCCAGGAACTGCCGGACGATGTGCGTGCCGAGAAACCCGGTCCCGCCGGTGATGAGAATACGCTTTTCTGTTTTTGCTATCGCTTTCGACTTGGCCATACTTGTGTTTTTAACGCGGAGACCGCGTCCTCGGCGGTCTCTGCGGTTAATACTTCCTCAAAACTTCCTCTGTATCGGATGCGCCTCCGTGTTGAATACTATCTTTTTGAGATCCAGGGTCTTTTCCGGAGCGAACAACAAGTAGAAATACTTAAACGTTTCAGCCAGCACGAAGCTGTGCATATAGTCCGTTTTTTCTTTCGTCACTACGCTCTTTAGTCCGGCATAGGCGACATCCGTGCGGCAGTGCTTTACAAAATCGTCGAACATCTGCTTGCCCATCGCCAGGTATTTCGGATCTTTGGTGTACTGATAGAGATAATATGCCGATTCGACGATCTCGGGCCGCAGCGGGTAACCCGCGGCCTCGACCTTGCCGGTCCGGTAATTATAGACCTCGGGTTCGATGCCGTTGGCCTGCCACATCTTGAACATCGAATCCTGCAGAGCACGCGCCCGATTAAGATCGCCGTCGAGCGCCAGCAGGCCGGGGAAAAAGGCGTCGAGCGCACCAGTCGTCGTTTCGGTACGTTTGCCGGTATTCATATCCGCGTGGCCGTACCACAGATCGGCATTGACCTCGCGGCCCTGTACGTTGGGCTTAGACATTCCGGGGCCTTCGTCCGCCAGGTACGAATGGACCTTGGCGATCGAATCTTCCCACATATCGCGGCATTCCTTGTCGTTGAAAAGGATCGCGGCCTTGAGCAGGTACTCGTAGTACGAATCGATCTCGGCGCTGACGTGGCTGTCGGTATTGGTCCATTTGCCGGTTTCGACATTAATATTTGTTCCGACCAGGCCTATCGGCGAGCGGCGTGCATAGGTCTCGACGAGCGCCCGTTTCGCCTTGTCGTAATAGATCTGTTTACCGGTCAGTTTCGCCAAAGTGCCAAATTCGATCAGCAGCGTGCCCGTTTCGGCGGGGTTTGAGACCGCTCCCGAGGTCTTGCCGGTCCTGAGATTGACATTTTTGTACGGCAGACCGGTGGGCGAATCGAAGACAGGCAGCAATCTACGGCCGAGATCGTCCGCCAGAGCGAGCAGGCGTTTGTCGCCGGTCATCTGATAGCTCGAGAGCAGGCCGCCGAGGATGCGGATGGTTATCTCAAAATTCTGGACCGAAATATCCTTGTCAAACGACAGATTTTTGACGATATACTCGCGAGTCCGGTCAGCCTCATCCTTAAACCCGAGCAGATACAGCGAGTCGAGCGAATCGACCGGCGTCATCAATATCGATTGGCCGTACCAATCGCGGCACGTTTTGGATATCGGCTTGAGGTCGTCGTGCCCCCAGCAATGCGTTTTGTAGCCATTCCAGGCGTGCATAAACTCGGCCTTGACCTGTTTGGCCGCCGCATCGCGATCCACTTTTGGAGGTGTTTGAGCTGCCGCCTGGCCCGCCGCAAGGGCCGCCAGCAGGCAAAACGCCGTTAGGATGAATTTACGCACTTTCATAGATCGACCTATTTATTGAGCAGAACGGGCTCGCCAAAGCCGAGTTCCCTGAGTCGCGGTAATTGGGTTTTTGCGTCGCCGACGACGAGCCAGATCATCTTATTGGCGTCGAGATACTTGGCCGACAGATCCTTGATCTGCTGAACCGTCACGTTCCTGACGATCAGTTCGCGGTCCTTGACGTAAGTCGGCTTCCAGCCGTACTTGCCGACATTCTCGAGCATATTGAGTTTGGCTCCGGCGGTTTCAAACGCCCGTGCGTTGCTCTTGACCAGAAAACCCTTGGTCGTTTCGAGGTCATTGTCGTTATAGTTCTTGCCGTAATCGAGCAGGATATTTTTGACCAGCTGTGCCGATTCGAGAGTGACATTCGTCCGGACGCCGCTGGCGATCGTAAACGCCCCGGCGCTCTTGGTTCCGGCAAAGTTCGAGTTGATCCCGTAGGTATAGCCCTTGCCTTCGCGAAGCTGCTGCGTAAGCTGTGAGGCAAATCCGCCGCCGCCGAGTATGTAATTCATCACGGTCGCCGGGTAGAAATCCTTATCCGTGGCCGCAAGTGCCGGATAGCCGAATCTGAGAACCGATTGTTTGGCATCCGGAACGTCGTAGAAATAGACCTGAGACTTTGCCGGCGGAGCTGGCGTCGCATAGGCCGGGACAGTGACCTTTTTCGCCTTCCACGATCTGGCGAGGCCGTCGAGCGACTTGACGACAGCCGCCTTATTCAACGCTCCGACAACGTTCATCCGGGCGATCGAGGGCGAGAGGTTCGCGGCGTAAAACGCCTTCAGATCATCGAGCGTGATCGCGTTTACCGACTCGCTGGTGCCAAGCGGGCTGCGCGAACGAATATTGTCCTTGCCGTAGATCAGCATTTGGAAATTGTTTTGGGCGATGGCGTTCGGGTTGGCCTGCTGCTGGCGGATCTGGCTCAGCACGGCCTGCTTGGTTAGCTCAAATTCCTTGGCGTCCCAACGCGGTTCCAATAGTATCTCTTGAACCAGCTCAAGCGTCTTGGAGTAATTCTTGGCGAGCGTGTTGACCGAGATCCGCACGTCTTCAGTACCGGCGCTGACGTTGATGGCGGCGCCGAGCTGCTGGATCGCTTCTTCAAGTTCCTCAGGGGTCCGGCGGGCGGTGCCCTGGGTCATCATACGAGCCGTAAGATTGGCGACGCCGACCTTTTTGATATCGTCCATCAACAGGCCGCCGTCGATAGCGATCTCAAACTGGACAAGAGGCACCTCGTTATTCTCGATGCCGAAAACCCGCATTCCGTTCGACAATTTGTCGGTCCAGACCGCCGGCACTTTGACCTCGGGTGCGGGCCCGTAAGGCGGTTCGATCGTGCGGTCAAACGATGACGGCGTCCGCTGATATGTGGCGGCCGCATTCGGATCGACGGCCTTTTCGGCACCCTGAACGATCTTTTCCTCGACGACCTCGGCTTTTTTTGAGCCCTCAAGAGCGAGAGCCGGTTTGCCCTTCGGCACAAAACTGGTGGCGACAAAATTCCTGCCTTTGACGTATTTTTGATAAACACGCATCACGTCGGCGGGCGTTACTGCGAGGATATTCTTGATATCCTGCTCGGCAAAACCCGGATCTCCGGCAAAAATGTTGTACTGCGTCAACTGAACGCCCTTGCCCAGGACGCTCGAGAGCGAATTGTAAAACTGGGTTTCCTGGCCGGCCTTGATGCGGCTCAGATCCTTTTCGGAGATGCCCTCGCGTTCGAATCTGGCAAAAGCCTCGCTCACGGCGGCAGCGACCTCGTCGAGGTCCTTGTCCGGATAGGCCCGCACCGAAAGCTCAAGGTTACCGGCGAGTTCGGACGTCGAATTAAAAATGTTGACGTTCGGCGCGAGTTTGCGTTCCTCGACGATCACTTTGTAAAACGGTGCACGCTTGCCGCGTGAAAGATACGACGAAAGCACATCGAGCGCGTACGAATCGGGGTTGTAATCCTCGACCGTCGGCCACGCCATGGTCAGTTCCGGCACGTTCGCAAAGTTGTCTTCGTGATAAAGTTTAACCGTTTCTTTGACCACGCCCGGACGCTTTTGCAGCGGGGTGATGTCCTCACCGCGCCTTATCTCGCTGAAATACTTTTCGACCCATTTTTTCGCCTGGGCGGTGTCAAAATCACCCGCCACGGTCAGCGTCACGTTGTTCGGCACGTACCAACGGCGAAAAAACTCCTTGACGTCCTCGAGTTTGGCGTTGTCAAGGTCCTCAAGCGAGCCGATGACCTGCCAATTGTACGGGTGATCGGCCGGAAACAGTGCCTTGTCGATCACATACGAAGTGTGGCCGTACGGATTGTTATCGACACCCTGCCGCTTTTCGTTCTTGACGACCTGCTTCTCTTTCGCCAGGACAGGTTCGGTCACCGTGTTAATGAACCATCCAAGCTTGTCGGCCTCGGCCCAGAGCATCTTTTCAAGTGCGTCCTTGGGCACGGTCTGAAGATAATTCGTGCGGTCGCGGCTGGTCGAGCCATTGGCTCCCGACCCGCCGATACGTGCCGTCAGCTTATCGAGCCCGCCCTTTCCAAGGTTCTCGGACTCAAGGAACAAAAGGTGTTCGAATAAGTGCGCAAAGCCCGTCCTGCCTGCCTTTTCACGCGCCGAACCGACGTGGGCCGTTAGCGAAACGGCCACCACCGGATCCGAGCGGTCAACGTGAAAGATGACCTGCAGGCCGTTGGGAAGCGTGAACTTCTCAAAATCGACCTTGAACGAAGGGCCGTTGGCCGCAGTTTGCGCGGCCGCCGACAGAACTGAAACACAAACGATCGAGACAAGAACGACTGCTTTTAGAATCTTCATATTTATTGCCCGGCGGATCTTGACGCCGGGATCTATTACGTACCTGAAACGGCAAGGTTATCGCCGCCGCCAACTAATTATCGATCACGGGCTCCTGTTTGCGTGACTTACGGCGTTCGGCCTTCCAGACCTTGCGGATCGCCTCGACATCAAATTTGTCACGTTTACCGTCACGCATATTTTCGATCTCGTGCTGGACGCGGGCCGCGATCAGCCGGTAAGCCTCGGTATTTGGAACGCCTTCGACCATTTTCGCGAGTTCGTCATATTCGAGGAACTTGCCGACCTTGGCCCCGATCTTGGCACCGATGCTGCTGCCCTTGGGGATGATGGTTCCCTTCGGAAACGCGTCGTACGTGCCCCAGATGTAGATCGGCAGGATACCGATCTTCTGGTTCAGCGCCAGATAGCCGATGATCGGCTTGAACTCGGTGATCTGGCCTGACTCTTGCCGGCCGCCCTCGGGAAAGATCAGGGCGTTGTAGCCTTCGCTGAGGATCTGCGTCACATGCCTGAGCGATTGCCGCAGGCTGCCGGTGCGCTCGATCGGAACAAGCGTCGTAAAATTATTCATATACGCACGCTTGTATTTGGTGTCGAACCAATAATCGGCCGCGGCGACCGCCACGGTCTGTTCGGCAACGTCCTTGCCGAGCGCCTTTTTAACAAGGCCCGTATCGATATGCGAGGTGTGATTGGGCGCGACGATGAAATTGGTATGCTGCGGGACGTTGGCCTCGCCCTCGATCCGGGTGTCCAAAACACCCTCGTACAAAGTATCCTGGGCAAAATCGACGATCGCGTTGCCGACCCGGCGGACGATCGACGGGATCACGATCTCCTCTTCGTCCTTTTTCTCCTCGACACGCGGTTCGTCGACCATTTTCTTGGACTTATCGACCCGCTGCACGGCGGTCAAAAGCTCGCGAACCGACTGGACCTCGCTCAGCGTATCGGGCGAGGCGACACGTCCGCCCGCGTCCTCGACCGCAGCCTGCAGTTCGACGAACATCAGCGAATCAAACCCGAGATCGGCCAGTTTGTCTTCCATAACGACGTCAGACAGCGGACGGTTTGAAACGCTGGCGACGATCTTTCGTATCCAAAGGGCGTTGTCGTCGCCTTTCGCTTCGACGACCGTCTTGGTCTTGGACTTGGCACGGTCCTCGAGCGTCTGCAGCATCTCGACCACCTCGGGACGCTTTACCTTGCGTGTAGCCGTCCGCGGCAGTTCGAACGGCGTGATATGCAGCACCTTGATACGCTTAAAGAACGGCAGTCCGGCCGAAACCTCGCGGAAATGTTCTTCGACCTTTTTATTTGCCTCAGAACGAGTGAGAGCGATGTCGAACTCATAATCCGGCACGACGAGGGCCGCGATCTTCTCGCCGCCGTCATCGTCCTGGAGCCCGACGACGCTCATTTCCTTTATAAAGCTCGATTTGCTGTAAAGGTCCTCGATCTCGTCGGGGTAGATGTTCTTTCCGTTCGAGTCGATGATCACGTCCTTCGACCGTCCGACAATATACAGATTGCCGTCCTCGTCGAGTTTGCCCAGATCGCCCGTCTTCAGCCAGCGATCCTGCAGGACAGCATCGGTCGCCTTTTCGTTGTTGTAATAGCCGAGCATGACGTTCTGGCCGCGTGCGAGCACCTCGCCGACGCCATTCTCATCGGGCGAGTCGATCTTGACCTCGACGCCCGGCAGCGGTTTTCCGACGCTGCCGCGAAGCAGTTTGTTGCCCGGCCGGGCAACCGTCAGCACCGGCGACGATTCGGTGAGGCCGTAACCCTCGAGCACGGTAAACCCGAGCCCGTGAAGGTCCTTTTGCACCTTTTCGCTAAGCGCCGAGCCGCCCGAGATAAGGTACCGCATCTTGCCGCCCATGCCCTGATGGATCGGGAAAAACACGATCGGGCCAAGATTGAAGGGCGTATTGTCGCGGATCCAGGCGTTAAACTCGATGACGTTGTCCGCCAGGTCGGCGATCCAGTCGCCGCGTTCGCGCAAGCGGGTCTTGATGCGGCGATGGAGCATCTCCCACAGTGCCGGCACGCCGACCATACCGGTCACGTGGCCGTTCTCGATCGTGTGCGAGAGGTCCTCGGCCGTTAGTTCGTTGAGGTACGTGATCTGTGTTCCGTTTGAGAAAGGCGTGAGGAAACCGGCCGAAAATTCGAACGTGTGATGCATCGGCAATACCGACAAAACACCGTCGGTGATGTCCATATCGAGCACGCTCGAAAGCATCGAGATCATATTGACGAAATTTTTGTGCGAGAGCATGACCGCCTTCGGCGTCCCGGTCGTGCCGGAAGTAAAGATCAGCGACGCGACCGAACCCGAATGGACCTTTGCGGGAAGAAGCGCGTTTCGTTTTGCCTCCTCGATCTCGGTCTGAATCTCAAACACCTCGTCAAAGGTCCAGACGGCGACTTCCAGCCCGGCCTCTTTGAGCTTTTCGGCGATCTCAGGGTTTTCGCCGGCAAGCTTGGGCGAAACCACGATCGCGGACGCCTCGCCGGCCTTGGCAAAGGCGACGATCTCGGTGACCGAACTTGCCGGATCGATCGGGATGGCGGTCGCACCGGCTTTGAGAATGCCGAAATACGTCATTCCCCACTCGGGCATATTGTTTGAGAAAAGGATGACCCGGTCGCCGTTCTTGATGCCGTGGCTGGCGAGATAGCCGGCCGCCCGCATCGTCAGTTCGCGAACGTCCTCGTAGGTGTACTGTTCCTTGCGGCCGCCGCGTTCGATTCGCATCGCGACGCGGGTCGGAAATCGCTTGACCGATGTATCAAACAGGTCGAGCAGATCTTTGTAAGTGTAGGAACGCTTTTCGACTGCCTTCAGTTCCTCTTCGAGCGTCGGCAACACCCACTTTCGCATGCCCGGAAAGTGCACGTTGAGCCAGTAATCGTACCAATCGAGTTTTTCCGGATACCAGGGCAGCAAGGCCTTTTCTTTCTCGCGGATCATCGAGTGCAGGGCACGGACGTTATCCGATCGGTAGAGATACTCGTTGTCGATCATGAACGGTTTGAACATCGCAAACGCGTCCATCGTTTCCTTGGTCGTCTGCTCGAACGACTCGACCGACTTTCGGAGGTCCGAGACGATATTGCCGATCCGGCCGCCGCCCCAACGCGGACTTGCCTTATCCAGCAATTTATCGGCCTGCTTTGCAAACTTGTTCAGCATCGGGGCGGAAGTAAGCTGATACGTCCGGTTCGTGACCGATTGCGTCTCGACCATGCCGGCGAGTTTGTTGACGAACTTGTTGCCGGTCTCCTTGTCCTGATAATGCTGTCGCTTGTAAAGCCCGACGAGCCCGACAATACGCTTCATATCGTTCGGGTTCGAATCGCCCGACGACGCCTGAAAAACGAGCGGCGGCTTGTCATCGACGAGCGCATTTGCGGCCGCTGCCAGTATCGCCCCCGAGACCATATCGACCGGAATAATGTCGAGGATCAGCTTTTCGTTGACGGGAATGATCGGCTGGCCCCGAAGCGCGATCAGGATAAGCGGAGCGGTCGTCGTAAAGCCTTCGTTCCAGCCCGGAAACGGATACGCCTGTGACGATTCGACGATCGACGGGCGGACGAGCACCTTGACGATGTCGTCCTGCGAAGCGATGATCTGCTCGGCCAGCGACTTGGAATACGTGTAAATATTCGTCCAGCCCCAGTACTCGGCACGCTCTGAGCCGAGTTCGGTCGTACGCTCGCGGATCCACATCTTGCGCTCGCGAAAGATGGCCGATTTCAGCTCGGCCTCGTCGTCCGGATCGCGGCCCTCTTCGATAAATCTTGCACGTGCCTGCTCGCGAAACTTGGCGGCCTGGACGGCGTCGTCCGCCTCCTGACGGGCCTGTTCGCTCAAACGGGCACAGTCCTCGACCTCGCGATTGACGTCAAATGTCGTTCCGACCAGCTCGTTCTTACGCGGAAAATAACCGACGACCGGTTCGTTTTCCCAGATCGGCCCGCTGCGTTTGCCGGCGACGAAACACGTCGAAACGTGCACGACGCGCGGTTTTTTCATCATCCGGGCGAGTTTGATGATGTTGTTCGACCCGACGACATTGGTCCTGAGAGCCGACTCGAGCGGCGGATTGAACGTCACGTTGCCGGCACCATTAATGATGATGTCGGTGTCACGCATGATCTTTTTCGCGTCCTTTTCGTCGAGGCCGAGAAATTCGTTGCCGACATCGCCGTTGACGGGTACGACCTTGGCCTTGATGAAATCCTCGAAACCGTCACCGTACTTTTCACGCAGCGGATCGAAGGTCGGGCTCGTCACAATGCTGGTCCAAAATCTGATCTTCGACTCGTTGGCGTCACGTGCACGAACGGTCGCATACACCTTTCCGATATCCGGAAAATTGTGCAGCAGCATAGACAACGTGACCTTGCCGACAAAGCCGGTCCCGCCGATAAAGAAGATCTTCTTACCCTTAAATATTTCTGTTGGTGATAGTTTCATTTCATCACGGAGTGCGGACACTCTTGTCCGCATCGCCGGTTCAGCCGGCGACATATTCCCTGTTATTGCTTCTCGCTCATCGGTACAAAGACCTTTCGTGCCGAGACGGCACTCATGCGGACAAGAGTGTCCGCACTCAAACAGGTTCCGCCGGCGAGATGTTCCCTGCTATTTCGTCTAGTTCATCGTTACAAGGACCTTAAATGCCGCTTAATTTCCGCACCGATCCTTGTTCCCAAAGTTGTCAGGCTGGCGGCTCCATCCTGTTTGGCCGCGGCCGTTTTTGACCTTTACCCACCAGATGTCGATCGGCAAGCGGATCTGCTTGAATAGAGTCTGATCATTCAGGTCGTTCTCGAAAATGCGGCCCTTGTACCAGATCTTGCTAAAGCCCTCGCCGAGATAAGTGAGCAGATATAGGTTGTCGCCGCGTCTGAGTTTGACGTTGTCGAGCGTCGTGTTTTTGAGAACGCGGACGATACCCGCACGCGTGGTGATGACAGTGCCGGTGACGCCACGGACCTTTTCGCCTTTTTTCAGGCGAAAGGCGATCGACGAACCGTCACGCATCGCTGTCCGCACAACGGTCGGCTTTTCGACCGTCCACTGTTGATACGTGCAGCACTCGAAAGGGCACGCACCTTTATCGACAAACGGCATCCGCGGACCGCCGGACTGGGCTGCTGCTCCGCCGACAAAAAGTGCCGCGATGAAAAGAACGGCTGATATTACTTTACTCTTCACAAATTCTCTCCAATATCTGCGATCTAATCCGTAACGTTGCACAGCCCGATGATCGGCTGATGCAGCATCGTGATCTCGGCCGAGCGGCCCATATAGCTGCGGGCCATGGCGACGGCGTCGGTCAGGTTGTCGGCGCGTTCCCAGCCGAGCATTTCGGGCACGTGCGCATTCTCGGCACCGGCGACGATCACCTTGCCGATGTGCTGACGGCCGTTCTCGCCCCAGTACCACATAAAGAAAGGATGTGCCCCGTGGTAAGCGTTGCCGCGGCGATACATCTCGATGTATGCCGGATTGGTCGCAAATTCACGCTCGTATTTTTCACGCAGGTAAAACGCGTCACGCGATTCGGGCAGCAAGCGATGGAAGAACTCGATGTACGCCGGATGAAAATTATGGTCAAACTCGTCAAAGCAAGGATGCGTAATGATCATCACGCCGCCTTTCCTGAGCAGCGGCTTGTTGCGGTACATATTGAAGTGATACCCGAGAGCCATCACCTGTACGAGCAGCGGATTGAGCGCCGAATAGACGTTGTACGGCGAGATGTCCGGAATGCCCGAGATCAGGATGTCGCACTGGCCCTTGACCGGAATTTCGTACTGCTGATAGTTCTTTTCGAGAATTTTCTCGTGAACTGGCTCGGTCTTGCCGGCAAAACAGGCGATCAGCTCGTACTGGGCCGGAATTGCGTGCAGCATCTTGCGGCGGGCGGCCCTGGGCAGTTTTGAAAAGGTCCGCGCCATCGCCTCCCATTTGAGTCGGTCCGCAAAACTGAATTCGTCCTCGTTCCGCGTAAGGATGTCGTACCCCTCGGGGAACATACGGTTGTTGATAGCCGTCTCGATGTGAAAGACCTTGCAGTTTTCGTCGACCAGCTTACCGAGCCGCACGACCTTGTGATTGAGTTCGGACGCGGGCGGGTCCATGTACGAATGCGAGTCGCGTATCGTCTGCGGTTCGTGGTGCGCACGCAGCGATTCATAGTCGCACAGGCCGACAGCGACCGATTTGTGGCCGCCGTCCATCGGGACGAGATTGATGTTTAGATAGATGAGCAGGTCGCTCTCGATCGCACGCTTATTGACCCGCAGCGGTTCGTTGTGCCGCGTGTGGCCGAGCGTGACGAGATTGTCGTCATCCTCAGCGTCGTGGTTGTAATAGCGGTCGGGATAATATTCGTTAAAGATCGCCGTGCCGACCATCCGCTTCATCTCCCACTCGGTCATCTTGCGGTGGAGCGAGTTTGCGATGATCAGATGGATGTCGTCGACGCCGTTGGCACCGCACATATCCAGCACGACCTCGAGCATCGTCTGACGCAGGTCGGGCGTCTGCATCGGCGGCAGCGGTAAGCTGATGTCATCCATCGCGATCGTCACGCGCATACCGGGCTCGAGCAGGGCGTAGAGCGGCTCCATCTCGATCGGGTGATTTACCGCGTAGCGTATCGCCGCTTCGCGGTTCGGCAGGCCCTTGATCGGCGGATTCGGGTAAATGACCCGCGTCCCGACCGGGATGTCGTTAAGGATAAAATCCTCGCCGAACGGCATGATCCGCGGCGCGGAGTCTTTGTCGATGTAAACGATCGATTCGTGTGTCTTACGTCTTAAGTGAAGTGCCATATATATGTGATCTGTTGTCTCTCACTCTAACTTTATTTTCGAATGTCCGGTACCGCCAATCCGGCTTTGCGAAGCCCAACTATCCAGGCTTCAACCGAATCTGGATCAAGCCACATCCCAACATCATTTCTCACCGTGGCCGCGATATCCGGTTTCAATTCAATTAGTCGCAACAAGGCCCGCCCGGCAAGTTCCTCCTCGCCAAGCTGTCCATAGATCGCGGCAAGATTCAAATGAAAGTAAAAAAAACCGGGCAAATTGGGCTTCAAGGCGTAGCTCAACGCTTTCTGGTAGTCCTTCTCGACCAAATAGGCCCGATTCAGGAATGGTCCCCAAAACCATCCCGGATGTTTGGGATTCAGTTCAATCGCCTTCCCGGCAAGTTCGCAACCGCGATCCCAGTCGCCGGAACATGCGATCAACACGCCCATGTAGCCCACGATGGCGCCATCTAACGGGTTAAGTTCGATCGCCCGTTCTGCCGCTTCGCGAAAAGCTGCAATTTCCCGCCGAAAAAAGCGCACATGTGCCAGTTGGCAGTTGGCCGAGGGATTGGACGGCACCAACTCAACCGCTCGCGAGGCGGCATTTAACGCTCGTTCCAACGGTTCCGGCTCCGGGTTGTAACCGAATTTGTATTCGTCGAGATAAACATTCGCGAGCATCGCCCAACAATCGGCGTCCGCCGGATCCGCGATCAACGCCTGCTCCAGGCCGACGCGTGCCGTCAGATGATCAACCTCCGTGACCCTAAGGTTATATCCGAAAAAGTACAACAAGGCTTCGTACGGCGTGAACGATTCCGGCGATTTTGCGCGGATCGACTCGCTCATGCTTTTTGGGAGGACGCCGTACCAGTCCGCTACTGTCGAAACAATTCGGGGCACGAGATCATCCTGAACTTCGAAGATCTTCGTCGGGTCGAATCTTCTCTCATAGGTTTCCGCCCAGAGGTGCTCGCCGGTCGCCGCATCATAAACCTGGACAGCTACCCGCAGAAGTTGCCCCGACTGACGTAAACTGCCCGCCATCAGATACCGTGCCCCTAATTCACGGCCGACCGTTCGAATATCGATCGAAGGACTCGAAAAGCGGGACGCAGAACCCCGGGCAATGACACGAATATACGAAAATCGTGAAAGTCCGGTCACGATCTCTTCCGCCAGCCCCTCCGCCAACGATTCCATCTCATGATTCCCGGTTTGAAATCTAAACGGCATAACCGCGATCCAAAACCCCTCGTACGCAACTGAGATCTTTGTCGCGGGAAATTCGACCAACTGGTGCCCGACGTTCAGCACTTCAGTTTTGGCTTCGTTGAGCCCATATCGCACCGATCGGTCGAAGGCGTGTTCCGTGTCGCCGCCCGGAGTCGGACAATAGAGCAGTTCGCTGCCGTCATCGAGGCAGAAGTTCATTGTCAGGTCATAGTCCCGGCCGCAATGCGGACATCGTTTCATAAATTTGATCAATCGCGAGTTCGGGTCCGATTACTTCAGATCCAATATCGCCCAGTCATGTTGGAGGGCGGTCTGTTTCAATCGAAAATCCGGACACACCGCGACCGGATGGCCGACGATCGAGAGCATCGGCAGATCGGAGATCGAATCGGAATAGGCGTACGAGTCGGACAGATTGATGTTCTCGCGTTCGGCGTATTCGCGGATCCATTGAGCCTTGGTCGCCGATGCCATCACCGGCGGCAGGACGCGGCCCGTAGCGTAACCGTTGACGAATTCGAGACGGTTGGCGACGTAATCGTCGATGCCCAGATAATCCATCATCTTTTCGATCGTAAAATCGAGAGCGCCGGTCAGTACGACTTGACGCTGGCCGATCTTCTTGCCCTGAGCGATCAATTCCGGCGTGCCGGGAAATATCGCCGGCTTTAAGACCTCTTCGAATAGCTCGTCGGAGAAATAACGCAGACGGTCCTGCGAAAAGCCCGAGTAGCTGCGAAAGAACACTTCGTTGAAGACGTTTCGCGAATAAAGGTCGGTGACGCCGAAAAAAGGCAGCTTTGCGAGCGTTCCGACGCTCTTTTTGGCCGTCTGCCAGAGGCCCTGCTGCCGCTTGGCGTAAAATGCCAGCGTATGGACCAGATTGGTGCTGACCAATGTGCCCTCGAGATCGTAAAATGCCGCCGCCTGTCCGTTTTTGTTCATGTCCGGTCTTGTGCTATGTTATTCACGCCAAACGGCGATAACCTTTTGTCAGAATAGACAAGATACTAGCACCTTTTGCCGCGATTTGGTAGGTCAGCAGCGGCGAAGTGACAAATTAATTACAAATTGTAATTACATTGTGCATACAAGATTAGGGCAATTATGCGGCGAGCCATCTTCCCCGGGTCGTTTGACCCGTTAACCAACGGTCATCTGGACATCATTAGACGCTCATCGCCGCTTTTTGACGAGATCATCGTGGCGGTGCTCAATAACGCCGAAAAGCGGCCGATGTTCTCAGTCGAAGAACGCTGCGCGATGATACGCGAGATATTGCCGACCGTCGATACTGACGGTTGCAAGCTGATCGTTGACAGCTTTTCGGGCCTGACCGCTGATTTTGCCAAACGATCGGGAGCAACGGCCATCGTTCGCGGTATCCGTGCGGTCAGCGATTACGAGTACGAACTGAGAATGGCATTGATGAACCGCCGGCTCGAGCCGACGATCGAAACGGTCTTTCTGATGGCGGGCGAAGAATACTCATACGTTTCCTCGACGCTGATGAAACAGGTCTTCGAGCTGGGCGGCCGCGTCGCGGGCCTTATCCCCGAGCTCGTCGAACAGCGAATGAGGGAAAAGAATCTATAAACGCTGAGATCGCCGAGAGCGCAGAGAAATTGCCGGAATTCTCTTAATTGCTATTTTTTGTTCTTCATCTCTGCGTTCTCGGCGGTCTCTGCGTTAAAATCCTCTTATGACTTTCCCCGTTTCCGAAAATGTTGCGGCCATGAAGGGTTCGTCGACGCTTATCGCGGCTCAGGCTGCGGCCGATATGCGTGCCCGCGGTATCGACGTGATCGACCTGTCGGTCGGCGAACCGGATTTTGACACGCCCGAATTTATCAAACAGTACGCATGGGAAGGCCTGCAGAAAGGCCTCACGAAATATACGGCGACCGCCGGAACGGCCGAGTTTCGCAGTTCGATCGTTGATTTTTTCGCCCATCGGTTCGGGTCGCACTTTGATATCTCAAATGTCGCGGCGGCCTGCGGCGGTAAACAGGCTCTATTCAACGCGGCCTGCACATTGCTCAATCCGGGCGACGACGTGCTGATACCGAAGCCGTACTGGGTCACATTCCCCGAGATCGCGACGTTTTGCCGGGCGAACAGCGTCTTTATCGAAACCGAATCGACCGATTTTGTCCTAACGGCCGATCAGGTCGCCGATGCGATCACCGAAAAGACCCGCCTGTTGATCATCAACAGCCCCAGCAACCCGTCAGGCCGCGTCATCCCGCCGGATGAAATGCGGCGGATCGTCGAGGTTTGTGCGGCGAACGACGTTTATGTCCTGAGCGATGATTGCTATCTCTTCTTCGCCTATCCGCCGGCCGAGCCGTTCTCACTGACATCGCTGCCTGACGAACTCCGCGACTACGTCTGCATCGCCGGCAGCTTTTCAAAAACGTACGCGATGACCGGCTGGCGCATCGGTTACACGGTCGCCAACACCGAATGGACCAAGGCGATGGTCAAGCTCCAGAGCCACTCGGCGACGCACCCAACGTCATTCGTGCAGTACGCCTGTGCCAAGGCCCTGCAGGACCGCGACGCAACGCTGGCGGCAGTAACGGCGATGACCGCCGAGTACGAACGCCGCCGCAACTGGCTGATCCCCGAACTCAACAAGATAAACGGCTTTAGCTGCCCGATGCCGGAAGGCGCATTTTACGCTTTTGTGGACGTACGCGGCCTGTTGGGTGATAAGTTCGCGTCGTCTGACGACGTTGCGACGATGCTTTTGAATGAAGGCAAGATCGTCGTTACGGACGGTGCCGGATTCGGCGCGGACGGATTTCTGCGATTTTCGTACGCGACGTCGATGGAGAATCTCGAACGTGCGATCTCGGTTATGTCCGAGCTGTTTGGCCGCAAGTCCTAGCCCGCACCGCTCAACATAATTTCTTGCAGGCCTTATTCGCCGCCGGTCATCATCAGCCCGATCTCCTCGATCGAGGTCGTCCGCGGATCGACCTCACCGACTATCGAGCCCTCGCGGATCACCAGCAGGCGATCGGCCAGTGCCGTTACCTCTTCAAGCTCGGCCGAAACGAGCAGAATCGCCGAACCGGCATCACGTAATCCGATCAGTTTGCGGTGAATGAACTCGATCGCCCCGATATCGACGCCGCGGGTCGGCTGTGAGACGAGCAGCAGTTTCGGGTCAAGTTCGAATTCGCGCCCGATGATCAGTTTTTGCTGATTACCGCCCGATAGCGATTTGGCCGAAAGTGTCGGGTCGCCGGGACGCACGTCAAAATTCTCGATTATCTCGCCGACGCGCTTGCCGATCTCGGCGTTGTTCATCATACCGCCGGCCGATGTGATCGGCGGACGGTAATGAACACCGAGGACCGAGTTTTCCGCCAGGTCCGAGTTGAGCAGCAGGCCGCGTTTATGGCGGTCCTCCGGAATGTGCGCGATCCCGAGTTCTTTTAGTTCGCGGGCCGATCTGTTTGTGATGTCCTTGCCGTCAAACTCGACGCGGCCGCCCGACGACCTGATCAAACCCGAAAGTGCCTCGATCAACTCGGTTTGGCCGTTTCCCTCGATGCCGGCGATGCCGACGATCTCGCCCGACCGGACGCGAAACGATACGTCCTTGACCGCCGGGCCGATCTTGCCCGAAATGTGCAGGTTGGTGACCTCGAGTACGGTTCCGTCGGGGTTTGCGTCAGTTTTTTCGACGCGGAGCAGAACGTCGCGGCCGACGATCAACCTTGCCAGATCCTTGGCGTTGGTCTCCGAGGTTTTGACGTTGCCGACCGATCGGCCGTCGCGCATAACGGTCACTTCGTCCGAAACCGCCAGCACCTCATCGAGCTTGTGGGTAATGATGATAATGGTCTTTCCCTGCTCTTTCATCCGGCGAAGGATGCCGAACAGTTCTTCCACCTCCTGCGGCGACAGCACCGCGGTCGGTTCGTCGAGGATCAGCAGTTTAGCGTCGCGGTAGAGTGCCTTTAGCAGCTCGACACGCTGTTGGGCACCGACCGAAAGGTCCTCGATATAAGCACGGGGATCGACGTCGAGCTTGAGTTCGTTTGAAAGGGCGAGGATCTCACGATTTGCCTTTTCGAGGTCGAGGCTCGCGGTCGTCCCGGTCTCGGCACCGAGAATGATGTTCTCGGCGACGGTCATCGTATCGACGAGCATAAAATGCTGGTGGACCATCCCGATACCGAGAGCGATGGCGTCGTGCGGATTTCGGATCGTCACCGGCTGGCCGTTGACGAGTATCTCACCCGCGTCGGCCTTGTAAAATCCGTACGCGATCTTCATGATCGTCGATTTCCCGGCACCGTTCTCGCCGACGATCGCGTGGATCGTGCCGCCTTTTACGGTGATCGAGACGTCCTCATTCGCCACACAATCGCCAAAGGCCTTTTTGATATTTCGGAGTTCTAGCATCGATATTATTTTGCCATCGCATCGGTGACCTTGATCTCACCGGCGACGATCTTCTTTTTAGCCTCTTCGACCTTTTGGATCACGTCATCAGGAATGATGCCCTTGTTATTTTCGTCCATCGCGTAGGCGACGCCGTCCTTTTCGAGCCCGAACGAGTGAAATCCGCCCTGGAATTTGCCCTCGAGCACCTCTTTCACGACGTCGTAAACCGCATTATCGACCCGCTTGACCATCGAGGTCAGGACAAACCCGGGCTTGACCATGTTCTGGTTCGAGTCGACGCCGATCACAAATTTGCGGGCCTGGCCCTTTTCGTCCTTGCCGTACTGCTCGACGGCGTCAAAGGCCCCGAGGCCGGAGTTCCCTGCCGCGGTAAAGATCACGTCGGCTCCCTTTTCGATTTGCGCGAGCGATAGCTCTTTGCCCTTGCCGGGATTATTCCAGGCACCGTCGGTGACACCGACATAGTTGTCGATGACCTTTATGTTCGGGTTGACCGAACGGGCACCTTCCGCGTAGCCGGTCTCAAATTTGTGGATCAGCGGGATGTCCATTCCGCCGACAAAGCCGAGCACGCCGGTCTTCGATTTTGCGGCGGCGATCATGCCGACCAAAAATGAGCCTTCGTGCTCGCGAAACACGAGCGACGCCACATTTTTCATCGGCGTCTTGCCGTCGTCCTCAAAGATGACGCCGTCAACGATCGCAAACTTGATGTTCGGATAATTGGCGGCGACCTTTTGCATGATCGGGCCCTGGGCGAAGCCGACGCCGATAATGAGATCAAAATTCTTTTCGGCAAACGCCCTCATCGCCGGTTCGATCGAGGTCGGATTGCCCGGCTCGACGTCATAGAGACAGATGTCGAGGTCGTGCTCGGCACGCTTGACGCCCTCCCAGGCGGCCGCGTTGAACGAACGGTCATTCTTGCCGCCGATGTCAAAAACGATGCCGACCTTTATCTTGCAGCCCTCGCGGCGAGCCTCGGCCTGCTTTGTGCAAGAAGTCGCAAACAGACAAAACGAAATTGCCAACGCTGCCGCTAAAAGAGTTCGAAGCTTCATTGATTCTTAAACCGTCGCTCTGATCAATTTAGGTATATCGGGGATTTCCTCGGTTATTTTATACGCATTCTGCAGAATTTCGCTAATCGAATCGGCCTGTGCCTGAGTTCGGCAGTAGATTATGCCGAGCGGATCGCCCTTTTCGACCTTGTCGCCGATCCTGACCGTACACTCGAGCCCGACTGCGTGATCGACACCGTCCTCGGCCTTGATGCGGCCGCCGCCGATATCGCAGATCGCCCGGCCGACGGCAAATGTATTGACCGCGGCCACATATCCGCTCGCGGCGGCACCGACCGGCACACGCAGCAGAGTCGGGTCAACGAGCAGTTCCGGGTCGTCACAGACCGCGGCATTGCCGCCCTGAACTTCGATATTTTGCTTGAATTTCGCGAGTGCCTCGCCTGAATCGAGGGAATCGCCGACCATCGCCACGGCCGACGCCATCGAATCGGCGACGCCGCCAAGCAGCAGCATCCTCGCCGTCAGTTCGACCGAGAGTTCCATCGTCGCCGACATCGCGTCGTCACCCTCGCCGCGAAGCAGCTTGATGCACTCGTAGACCTCAAGGGCGTTACCGACGAATTTGCCGAGCGGCTGGCTCATATCCGAAACGACCGCCTGCGTATTTACGCCGAACGCCTTTCCGGTCTGCACCAACGCCTCGGCCAATCTGACCGAATCGTCATACTTTTGCATAAACGCGCCGGAACCGGTCTTGACGTCCAGCACGAGCGCGTCGAGGTCCTCGGCGAGCTTTTTGGACATTATCGAGGCGACGATCAGCGGTATGTACGGCACCGTCGCGGTCGCGTCGCGAAGGGCATAGAGCTTTTTATCGGCCGGTGCGATCTCGCCGGTCTGGCCCGCCATCGCGTAACCGTTGGTCCCGAGGAGTTCGGTAAATCGGGCCATCGAGAGGCCGACGTCAAACCCCGTGATCGATTCGAGTTTGTCGAGCGTGCCGCCCGTGTGGCCGAGGCCGCGGCCCGAGATCATCGGCACCGCCAGCCCGCACGCGGCTGCGGCCGGAGCGATTATCAAAGACGTTTTATCGCCGACGCCGCCCGTCGAGTGTTTGTCCACCACCGGGCGGTCGACCGAGGACAGGTCCAGGACCTTGCCCGAGTAGATCATCGCCCGCGTCAGTTCATCCTGCTCGCGTTGATCGAGCCCGTTGATGAACATTGCCATGACGAGTGCGGATATCTGGTAATCGGCCCATTCGCCGGTCGAAACCCCCTCGACGAAAACGCCGATATCGGCATCGGAGAGAGCTTTGCCATCGCGTTTTTTTGCGATTATTTCCTGTGGACGCATAAATGAAAAAAAGACCGCTTTCGTAACGTTTTACGAGAACAGTCTAACCGATTTAACACGCGTTATTACAGAGGCCTTGACCGTTTTATCGTAACCTCTCGACCAACACCACCGCCTCGGCGGTCAGTGCCTGCCGTTCGCCGACCGGGCCTACTGCCTCGCCGGTCTTTGCCTTTACGCTGACCCGATCAGGTTCGATGCCGAGTGCGGAGGCGATATTATTCCGGATCTGCACGATAAACGGTTTCAGCTTGGGCATTTCGAGATAGACGACGGAGTCGATATTGACGACGCCGTAACCCTTTTCGGCCACGAGGCCCGCCGCGTGGCGCAGGAACACCATACTGTCGGCACCGCTCCAACGCGGATCGCTGTTCGGGAAATGGGTGCCGATATCGCCAAGCGCAAGCGACCCGAGCAACGCGTCAGTGATCGCGTGAAGCAGGACGTCGGCGTCCGAATGGCCGTCGGCACCGAGATCGGACTCGATCGCGACGCCGCCGATGATCAACGGACGCCCGGCCGCGAGCCGGTGGATATCGGTCCCAAATCCTATTCTCAGATCGCTCATTCGGCTGTTCCTCTCATTATCGCCTCGGCCATCAAAAGGTCGTCGCGATGGGTGATCTTGATATTTCTCGGGCTGCCTTCGACGGTCTTGACCATCACGCCCGAACGTTCGACGAGAACGCATTCGTCGGTCGCATCTTCGGCGTCGCCCTGTTCGAGTGCCCTTTTCAGCACATAATGCCGAAACGCCTGCGGAGTCAGTGCCCGGCGAAGCGTCGAGCGGTCGACAGTGCCGACGATCATGCCATAATCGACCGACTTGATCGTATCGACGACCGGTGCGGCGAGGCACGCGGCCCCAAATTCCTCAGCGCATTTTACGGTCCGATCGATCTCGTCAACCGTGACGAGCGGCCGCACGCCGTCGTGCACACAGACGATGACCGACGCCGGGTCGGCCGCTTCAAACCCCTTTTTAACCGAATCGCTGCGGGTCCTGCCGCCAGCGACGACGGCTTTTAATTTTGATATCGGTGCGGCAGCGAGGATCTCGTTCAGCTTTTCGGCGTGCTCGGGACTTACGACAACGACGATCTGGTCGATCAAACTGCTTGATTGAAACGTCTGCAAGGAATGAAGCAGCACGGGCTTGCCCGCGAGGTCGAGAAACTGCTTTGGCGTGGCCGAGTCAAATCGGGTGCCGCTGCCTGCTGCAACAATGATGGCTGTATTCATCGTCCGGCGAGTATGGGCCGATCAATCCACTTCTTCAATAATGGTGGTCTGTCTGAGTTCGCGTGTAGCCTTGCGAAAGCCCATCGACCGCGAATCGTGGATCGCGACGTGGCTGTCGGGTGCGTCATCCTTCTCTTCCCACATACGGCCGAAGATCATCTTGCCGGCGGTCGTCTGGAGGACGCTGGTCACGGCGATGTCGGCGGTCTTGCCGATCAACCGGCGGGCGTTATCGACCACGACCATCGTGCCGTCATCGAGATAGGCGACGCCCTGATTGTATTCCTTGCCCTCTTTAAGAATAAAGACCCGCATCGCCTCGCCCGGCAAAACGACCGGCTTGAGGGCGTTCGCGAGTTCGTTGATGTTCAGCACCGAAACGCCGCGAAGCTGCGATACCTTGTTGAGGTTAAAGTCGTTGGTGACGATCACCGCGTCGAGCTGTTTACCGAGTTCGATCAGCTTGAGATCGACCTCCTTGATCGCCGGAAAGTCGGTCTCGACGATCTGGATATCGAGGCTGCTGTTATTGCGGAGCCGCTGCAGCATATCCAGCCCGCGGCGTCCTCGCTGGCGTTTTGACGAGTCAGCCGAATCGGCGACCTGCTGAAGCTCGGCGAGGATAAAATTCGGGATTATGAGCGTGCCGCCGAGAAATCCGGTCTCGGAAACATCGGCTATGCGGCCGTCGATGATGACCGACGTGTCGAGGATCTTGTAATCGCGTTTGACGTTCTTGTCGCTGAAAATGCCGCCGAGCGCCGATAGGTCGATGTAATCGCCCTTTGCAGCACCGACCATCAGGCCGATGTAGCCCATAAAGAACGCGAGGGCGATGGTCAGAAATGTCTTTAGCTCGCCGGGGACGGTGTTAATGTCCTGGGTGCTGATCAGCATCCCGATCAGGTATGCACCTACGATGCCGAGGATCGACCCGACGGCCGCACCGATCAGCGTCTTGAGCGACGCCCGTCTGGCACGGACCTCAAAACCGATGATCATCAGAGCGATCAGTGCCCCGAACAGGGCGGAAAACGCCTGCTTGGTCCGGACGCTGTCACCGACCATTTCGGTCAGGTGACTGCTCTTTGACAGCGGATTTAGAAAGTACCCGCCGAGGGCGAGCAGCAGGACAAATCCTAGTCTGATGATCAAAACATCGGGCTTCATCGTTTGAGATTTTAACACGTCACGGGCCTGATTTGGAAAATCGAAAGGCGGCCTTTAGAGAGTATATGTCTATTCGGACACGATTTTCGAACAAAGTTATGTTCACCGAAGCGAAATACCCGGCATCGGACGCCGCGGCGATACCCCAAAACCGCTATTTCTGATAATCTCGTTGATTATAGACCCCCAAGGAGAAAACCAATGCCGATCACTCATTCAAAAATGGGACGCGTCCTGTTTTTTGCGGTTTCGCTGTTTCTGATCATCTTTGCCGACGGTGCCCCGATGTCGGCCCAGAAAGTCGACCCTTCGCTTTATCAGAGTATGAAATGGCGAATGATCGGGCCGTTTCGCGGCGGGCGAACGGTCGGTGCGGTCGGGATACCCTCGCAGCCAAACGTTTTCTTTATCGGCGTCAATAACGGCGGCGTTTGGAAGACCACCGACGCCGGCCGCACCTGGAACCCGATCTTCGACGACCAGCCGACCGGGTCGATCGGCGACATCGCCGTCGCACCCTCAGACCCGAACGTTATCTATGTCGGCTGCGGCGAGGGCCTGCAGCGGCCGGATCTCGCGACCGGCGACGGAATGTACCGTTCGCGCGACGGCGGCAAGACTTGGACCCATTTAGGGCTTCGCGAAGGCCAGCAGATCGCGTCGATCGCGGTCGACCCGAATAATGCCGATCGGTTGTTCGTCGCGGTGCTCGGCCATCCGTACGGCCCGAATGAGGAACGCGGCATTTACCGCTCGACCAATGGCGGCGACACCTTCGAACGGGTTCTCTACAAAGATGAGAATACAGGTGCGATGCAGGTCGAGTTTGAACCCGGCAATTCGCAGGTGATCTACGCCGATCTGTGGGCCGGGCGTCAGGGCCCGTGGGAAAACGGTGCGTGGCAGGGCAAGGAGAGCGGCCTGTTCAGATCGACGGACGGCGGCACCACCTGGACAAAACTTACCAACGGCCTGCCGACGGTCGAACAGGGATTGGGCCGCATCGGTTTTACGATCTCGCGTTCCGACCCGCGAAAGCTGTATGCGACGGTTGACGCGAATCCTAAATTTGCCGGCATCTACGTCTCGAACGATAAAGGCTCAAGTTGGACGCTGGTCAACGGCGATCCACGGCTGTGGGGCCGCGGCAGTGATTTTGCCGAGTTGCGTGTGCACCCGACCGACCCGAACACGATATTTGTGGCAAACGTCTCGTCGCACAAATCGACCGACGGCGGCAAGACATTTACCAGCTTTAAGGGTGCTCCGGGCGGCGACGATTACCACCGCATCTGGATCAACCCGGAACACCCCGACGTGATGCTCTTTGCGACAGATCAGGGTGCGACGATCACGGTCAACGGCGGCCAGACGTGGTCCAGTTGGTACAATCAGCCGACCGCGCAGTTTTATCACGTGAACACGGACAACGCCTATCCGTACCGCGTCTGTGGCGGCCAGCAGGAGAGCGGCTCGGCGTGCGTATCGTCACGCGGCCGGACCGGTGCGATCGGCGCGTGGGATTGGGAAACGGTCGGCGTCGAGGAGTATGGCTATGTGGCCCCCGACCCGCTCGACCCCGATATCGTTTACGGCGGCAAGATCACGCGTTTTGACCGGCGTACCCGCCATGTTCAGAACATCGCCCCCGAGGCCGTCCGGACCGGAAAATACCGTTTCCTTCGAACTGCACCGGTAATATTTTCGCCGGTCGATAAAAAGAGCCTTTTCTACGCGGGAAATGTCATTTTCAAGACGTTGAATGGCGGCCAAAGCTGGAGCGTGATCAGCCCCGACCTGTCGCGTGAAAAGTGGGACGTGCCGGCAAACGTCGGCATTTACGCCACCAAGGAAATGGAAACGATGCCGCGACGAGGCGTCGTTTACACGGTCGCACCGTCCTACAAGGACATCAACACGATCTGGGCCGGCACCGACGACGGCCTCATTCACGTAACACGCGACGGCGGCCGGAACTGGGCAAATATCACGCCGCCCGAACTAAAGTCGTGGGCCAAAGTGTCGCTTATCGACGCCGGCCGTTTCGACGCGAACACGGCGTACGCGGCGATCAACACGTTCAGGCTAGATGACCTGCGGCCGCATATTTTCCGCACTCATGACGGCGGCAAAACGTGGAAAGAGATCGTCAACGGCATTCCCGCCGGCGGTATCGTCAACGCGGTCCGCGAAGATCCGATTCGCAAGGGCCTGCTCTATTGCGGTACCGAGCAGGCGGTCTATTTTTCGATCGACGACGGCGAAAATTGGCAGCCGCTGCGGTTGAATATGCCCGCGACGTCGATACGCGACCTCGTGGTCAAGGACGATGACCTGGTCGTCGGGACACATGGACGAAGTTTCTGGATACTCGACGACATTACGCCGCTTCGCCAGATCACGCCTGCGATAAAGGGCGAAAACGCGGTTCTGTTTGCCCCGCAACTGGCGACGCGTGTCAAACGCAGCCTGCATACCGATACGCCGTTTCCGCCCGAGGAGCCGGCCGGACAAAATCCGCCCGACGGAGCGGTCATCAACTATTACCTGAAACAGCCGTCGAAGGGTCCGGTCGTTCTCGAGATCACGGACACGGCCGGAAAGCTGGTACGCAGGTTTGCGAGCGACGACAAGCCGCTTGACGTCAACAACTCGAGGATAAATCCGCCTTCGTATTGGATCAGGCCATTTCAGCCGCTGAAGAACGAGGCCGGAATGCAGCGATTCACCTGGGACCTTCTGTACCCGAATCCGCCCTCGGACGGCTACGACCTGCCGATCTCGGCGATCTACAAGGACACGCCGTGGGTGCCGCAGGGCCCGGCCGTTATGCCCGGACAATACACGGTCTAGTTGTCCGTTGACGGCAAAACCTTCAGCCAAAAGCTGACGGTCCGTATGGATCCGCGGGTCAAGACATCGGCGGTCGGGTTGAAGCAGCAGTTTGACCTGTCGATGCTGGCATATGGGGGCATCGCAGAGGTAGCTCAAATGACATCGGCTGTAACGAAATTCTCCGCCGATATTGCCAGGCTGCGCGGCG